>NZ_AP024886.1:0-600000 GCF_024346975.1 Vibrio neonatus
GCTTCTTTGCCTTTACTGGCATGGCAAGTCATGAAGGTCAGTTGCAAATTGTCGTAGTGGCTCTGCCATTGCTCAAATAGCGCAGGTTTATCTTTATGAGTGCGCCCTAGCACCAATACCGACAACGGTTTGTGGGTGTTGTTGATGCGTTGCAGAGTTTTCTCAAGCTTAGCTTCGGCAATCACCGACACCGCTTTTTGTTTTTGCTGTTTGTGCGCGGTTAACGTTTTCGTCAACTGCTGCGGGTTTTGTACGACAAACTCACCTGCCACATCAGCAATCTGCGAGTTAAAGCGATACGTGGTATCTAAATAATGCGTCGTAGCGTGTGGGAAACGCTCACTAAAGCGAGTGGTTAAATCAACATCAGAGCCAGCAAATTGATAAATCGACTGCCAATCATCACCAACTGCAAACAAAGAGCGGCGCCCCTCTTCACAAGGCTGATTCACTATAGCTTCAACCAACGCCAAACGTGCAGGCGAAATATCTTGGTATTCATCAACCATCAAATAACGCCACGGCGCTTTAAAGCGTTTTTTGCTCACATAGCTCGTGGCTTTTTCAATCATAGAATGGAAATCAAGCTCACCTTGGTCTTTCAAGTATTGCTTCCACGCTTGATAACACGGCCACACTAATTGTAATTCACTGTTAAGGCGCGAATATTCTGGGTGTTCCACCAGCTGTTGTTGAATGGTTTTCTTGGTCACGCTCATGGCGCACAGCTGATCCACTTGTTGATCAAGCCAAGAGATTAATTTAGGGTTTTCAAACTGGCTGTTTAGCTCAACATCGCCTTTTAAGAAGGCGATAGGCCACAAGGATAAGTGCTTTTTCCAGCGATTGAAGTTGGTGCTATTAGTCCAGTGCTCTTTAAGCCACATCGCGCACCACTGCTGTTTTTGATTGGCTTCATACGCCAAAGAGGTCACTTTAGCTGGCTGACCTTCAACTTGCTCGATGATCTGCAAGGCCATTTTATGGAAAGTGCTGACGTTCACTTTTTGCGAAGTTACGCCAATTTTATCGGATAAACGCTCGGCGATTTCAGTGGCGGCATCTTTACCAAAGGCCAGTAAGGCAATTTCTTCGGCTTGTGCTTGATGGCTTTGCAGTAAATACGCCACCCTTGCCATTAATACGCTCGTTTTACCGGTACCCGCGCCGGCTAATACCAAGTTATGATCGTTATTTAACAGCACAGAGATTTGTTGCGATTCATTCAGTGGCGAGCTTTCAATTTGATTAAACAGCACTTGCCAGTTTTTCACTTCATTAACTAGCCAATGCTGATTGCGCTCTTTTACCGCGTCGCCATCAGGGGCTAGCCATGCATTGATCTCTTGCATGCCGTCAGCCATACGCTGGGTTGCGTCAGTAAGGCTAATGTCCATTTCCACTAAATCGTTACGCACCATCTCTTGCCATGCTAACCATTGCGAGTTGGCTAAATAGGCAGGCTGTTTTAATAGCAGTTGCAGTTTTTGATGCCATTTAGGCAAATAAAGATTAAGTTGACGGCATTGCAGGCGGTGCCATTTTTCGTAGTATTGCACTGCGGTGCGACCAAATGCTTTGGCTTTGCCCCAAGGCAACCCTTGGATTTGCCAAGCACTTTGCCAAGTTTCACCATCGGCATCCTCTTGTTTATGGCCAAAGAAGGTAATGCTTCCCCATACCACGCCACGTTCGATTGCGGTTTTACCGCTCCATTCAGAAAAAGGGATAGATGTTTGATTCTCTGAAGAGGTCAGAATTAACTGATCTTTTTCGAGCTTGATATCAAAGTATTCATCTTGTAGAAAAAACTGAGCTGATGGGGTCGCTTGCAACTGCATGTGAACTTTCTTGTCCTTGAGAATGGGTTGAACCGTTCCAGTTTACTATGTTTCTGCGATACTTATCCAGAGAGATACTGGATTGCAAACTAGGTTCTATTATCTTGCCGGTTAGTATAGGTACTAGAAGTTGCTACATAGAAGCCACTTTGTCGGGTGCAAAATTGCCAAAGCCTGTGTAAAGTACGCCTATATAACAAAAGGTTAGCCTGAATGTCAGCAAATACGCTACTCACTTTTCGCCAAATATGGGCGAGTAAAACCATCAATTACAGCCTACTGATTTTAGTCACTATGTTGGGTGTCGTAGTGCCTTGTTGGTATATGGAACAATATACGGCGATTACGCCCTTGGTATTAGGGGTGATTGCCGCCGCATTGGCAGAGACCGATGATAACTTTTGGGGTCGATTTAAAGCCTTAGTGCTGACCTTTATCTGTTTTGCCATTGCCAGTTTATCTATTGAAATACTCTACCCTTACCCATTATTTTTTGGCATTGGGCTATTTTTCTCAACCTTCGGCTTTATTATGCTGGGCGCAATTGGTTCTCGTTATGCTAGCATCGCGTTCGGCTCTTTGTTAATTGCAATTTATACTATGCTCGGCGCAAGCGAAAGCAGTAGTATTTTCACCCAACCGATCATGCTGTTAACGGGCGCAGCTTGGTATTACTTCTTATCACTGCTCTGGCAAAGCTTTTGGCCCATGCAACCGGTGCAACTGAGCTTAGCGCAAACTTTTCAGCAACTTTCATTTTATTTAAACGCTAAGAGCAGTCGTTTCCACCCTTCGATTGGCAATCACTCACAGCCAATGCGCCTTGAAGAAGCACGCTTAAACGCCAACATTGTTGAAGCGTTGGAATTGTGTCGTCATACCTTTATAAAACGTTCCAAAAAAGGGCATGTAAACGGCCCAAATGATCGATTTTTGCGCATCTACTTTTTGGCGCAAGACATCCATGAACGCTTAAGCTCTAGCCATTATCGTTATCATGATTTTGCCGCACACTTTGAACGCTCAGATGTGTTGTTTCGTTTTAAGCACTTGTTGCAAACCTATGCTCAAGAATGCCAACAAATAGCGGAAGCTACACGCTTAAATCAGCCTTATGTGCGCAGCGAAAACTCAGTCTTTGCCTTAGATGAATTGCAAGGTGCGATGACTCACCTTAAACAGCAAAATAATCCCAATTGGCAACAGCCATTAAGACAACTGCAATATTTATTTGATAACTTGTGCACCGTTGATCGCCTGTTGAACAACATCAATAACCCTAATGCACAGCCTAATGACAATGTATTGGATGATAAAACCGCTTATACCGCCAAACAAATGTGGCAGCGCATTCGCGATAACATCTCACCTTCGTCGATACTGTTTCGACATGCAGCGCGTATGTCCATTGCCTTGACTTTGGGCTACACCATTATTGAATTGTTTTCTATTGATCACGGCTTTTGGATTTTGCTAACCACTTTGTTTGTTTGTCAGCCTAATTTTAGCTCCACTAAGCAAAAGCTATTTCATCGCATCAGCGGCACTTTTGCTGGGTTAATTATTGGCGTCATCATGCTGACCTTTATCCCAGACGTGCAAGGACAGTTATTTGTCATTGTGTTATCCAGCGTGCTGTTTTTTGCGTTCCGCTTACAAAACTACGCCTACGCAACCGCGGTTATCACGGTACTGGTGCTGTTTTTGTTCTCACAACTGGGGGCGGGTTATGCGGTTATTCTGCCGCGCTTAGTGGATACCTTAATTGGCAGTATTCTGGCGGTGGGCGCGGTGTATTTTATTATGCCGGATTGGCAAGCGAAGAAAATTCCATCGCTAATGGCGAATTCCATTGCCGCCAATGACCGATATTTAGGGCAGATTATTGCCCAGTATCGAGTAGGTAAAACGGATGATCTGACTTATCGCATCGCAAGGCGCGCCGCTCACAGTCACGATGCAAACCTTAGTGCGGCTATTAGTGATATGTTGGCAGAGCCGGGAAAACATCGCTATGCCGTTGATGAGAGCTTTCGTTTCTTAACTCTTAGTCACGCACTGCTGAGCTATGTCTCCGCCCTTGGCGCGCACCGCACTTTAATTAACGATGCCGTCACCCATAAATTGGTGATTGATGCATATCAAGAAATTCATGTTAAGCTCGATGCCATTGATAAGGCGCTCAGGGATGAAGCATATGACCCTCAAGTGTTCGATACCAATCATATTCAACACAAATTGTCACAATGGCGTGAGAGCGACGGCACATCTGCACAGATGATCTTGCAACAATTGCATTTGATCCACAGAATGTTGCCAGAGATCAAAACTCTCAGCCAAACATTTTCAAAATCCAAATAGGTTAGATACCTAAAACTATAGAGAAGCTCTATGTACAAGAAAATTTTGCTAACTGGACTAGCGCTGTCATTTACGGCACCTGTGCTAGCCGACGTTAAAATCGACCTACCAGAACACGTAGATTTACTGCTTGTAAATGGAGCAGAACCGAATGTGGATGGTGGCTTTTTCTCTTCAAGCTCAAGCGCTATTTTGCCAGACGGCGAAAACCAAATCGTGTTTCGTTACGAGCCAACGTTTAAACAAGGCCAAGAGTTTGAAAAAATGAGCTCTGACGTGATCGTGGCAAAATTTACCGCTGAGAACCAAGAGTTGACCTTCCAGTTCCCGAAATATCGCAACATTCGTGAAGCAAAGAAATTTGATAAACACCCTGACTGGGCATTAATTGATGAGTCTGGCAATAAAGTGGCGTTTGCTCAAGATAAGCTGATTCACCATGGCGTGCAGTTTGGTCGTGATTTTGCCACTGAAGTCATGAAGTTCAATACCACCGACAGTGCAGCCGCCATTGCCACCAGCAACAGCCTAGCGTATGCCGCAGTTACCGCAGCGCAAGCTTCAGGTACAGAAGTTGCAGTAGTGCCTGTGGCTAGCAAAACTAACAACGCAACCGCTAGCACGGCAAACGCAGCATCAGCGACCACTGAAGAAGAAATGCTAATGTTTTGGTACAACAAAGCAGACGACGCCACTAAAGCGCGCTTCAAAGCTTACGTAAATAGCCAAAAATAGAGACCACTCTCGCACTTCAAGGTGAAATTTAACTAAACCGTTAAATTTCACCTTATCTCTCTACCTTCATCTTATTGAAATATCTTAATATTACCCTAACAAATACGCCAAATTATTGGTTTTGTATTTTTGATAAGTTAATGATCTTATAGGGTAAATTGAGAATGGACTCAATAAAAACAGTTGTAGATAAACAAACTCACCAAGCCTCCCCCATTTTAGACCTTATTGTTGTGGGAGGTGGCATCAACGGCGTGGGTATTGCCACAGATGCAGTCAGCCGAGGTTTGTCTACCGCCCTATTTGAAGCCAAAGATTTTGCCAGTGCTACGTCATCGGCCAGCTCTAAACTTATTCACGGCGGTTTGCGCTATCTAGAGCATTATGAGTTTCGCTTGGTCTCTGAAGCCCTTGCTGAACGTGAAGTGATTCTTAAAAAAGCGCCACACATTGCCAAGCCAATGCGCTTTCGTCTACCCCATCGCCCGTATTTGCGCCCTGCTTGGATGATACGTGCTGGCATGTATCTTTATGACTATCTTGGCAAACGAAACTCTCTGCCTGCATCGCGTAAAATCTCCTTTGCTAACGAAGATGTCTTGCACAACGACTTTAGCGTCGGCTTTGAATATTCTGATTGCTGGGTGGATGATGCACGACTGGTGCTGTTAAATGCGATGCAAGCACAGCAAAATGGCGCTGAAATTAACAACTACTGCACCGCTGTCTCTGCCTCACAACAAGATGGCATTTGGACAGTGCAATTATTGGATCATAGAACGGGGCAAACCTTCACCCGTCACAGCCGAGCGTTAGTTAATGCTACTGGGCCTTGGGTGAAAAGTTTCATCACTGAAAGTTTGCACAGTGAATCGCCAATGGGGATTCGCTTAATCAAAGGTTCGCACATCATAGTGCCTAAAATCTACCCGCAAGATCACGCTTATATTTTACAAAACCAAGATGGACGCATTGTATTTACCATTCCTTATTTGGATAAATACACTTTGATTGGCACTACCGATGAAGAATATAAAGGCGACCCGCGCCACGTTGCCATCAACGATGGCGAAATAGACTATTTGTTGAATGTGGTGCGCGAGCACTTTATCAATGCCCCACACAAACAAGATATTTTAGCCACCTTTAGCGGCGTGAGGCCTTTGTGTGATGACGAGTCGGACTCGCCACAAGCCATCACCCGTGATTACACTTTGACCGTGCAACATGCCTCTCTAGATAACAGCCAAAGCAATGCGCCGTTTAGCGCGCCGCTATTGTCGGTATTTGGTGGCAAACTGACTACCTATCGAAAACTCGCCAATGCCGCATTAGAGAAGCTAGCGCCATTCTTCCCAGAAATGACCAACAGCACTACCAAAACTAGCTTACTGCCCGGCGCAGAAGACTTCGACAATCAGACACTTTTGACGCAATTACAGCAAAAATGGCCAAATGCTCAGCAAAGCATGCTAAAGCGTTGGATAAGTAGTTATGGCTCACGAGCGCTTATGATTGGTGAGCAAACTCCTGAACTGGGACAGCGCTTTGCTAAGCAGTTATTTGCAGCTGAAGTTGACTACTTAATTGCACATGAGTTTGCCTTAAATAGTGACGACATCCTCTATCGACGTACTAAACTGTATCTAGAAATGAGCGCTGATGAAATCAAAGCACTGGAACGTTATCTGCAAAATGAACACTATAACTAGCAACAGGTAGTTGCTCCTCAACTTGATCTTATTGCAACACTTGCAATACTTCTTCTTGCCCACTAAATGCTCAAACCCACGCCCTTTTATACCCTAAAAGGGCTATTTACAAGATAGATTTTCTATGTGCAACAAATGGAAATATCTATATGCATCAAGCACTAAGCATTGATTAGCATAGCTATTCACCAGTAGTTAGGCTGTTCACTGATCACGCTTATAGTCAAGAAAATGCCCCTTTAATTTTCCGTACAGAAATTAAAAGTAAGTGTGCACTTTTTCGCATATGAAACCTTGAAAATAGAGCTTATAGTCTAGCCCCTTAAATTCTCATCGATATAAACGTTATTCAACTGGATGGTCATGAAGAAATATATTAAAGGTTATATTACCGCTATCATTTTGCTTGCCGTTGCAGGTGGACTGGCATATTACTGGCATTACAGTGATCTTCACCCTTCCACAGAAAATGCCTACGTTCACGGTAAAACCGTCTCTGTTGCTCCCCTTGTACAAGGTCGCATCACTAAAATTTCAGTGGATGACTTCCAGTTTGTGCATATGGGCGATAATTTAATTTCTGTCGATTCACAGCCTTATCAAATTGCGGTAAAAGAAGCGCAAGCGACTTATCAAGCAGCGCTACAGCAAAATAAATCTCAAGAATCTGGCGTTAATGCCGCTATTGCTCAACTTAACGAAGCAAAAGCGAACCTATTGAACGCACAAAAAACCTATAAACGAACTCAAGTGCTGGTTAAAAAGCACTTAGTGCCAATTCAGCAAGCGGATACGGACCGCACTAAACTTGCTGATGCTCAAGCTCGTTTGCATGCCGCGCAAGCTTCGTTACAACAAGCTATTGATACTCAAGGTGGTAAAGGCGAGGAATCTGCCGCAGTGCAACAAGCTGCCGCGCATCTAGCAAAAGCGGAACTTGACTTAAGTTACACTGAAATTAGCGCACCATTTGATGGCTACGTGGGCGATGTGAAAACGCACCTAGGCACATTTGTCTCAACGGGACAGCCACTATTTCCTATCGTGAAACAATACAGTCAGTGGATCCAAGCCAACTTTAAAGAATCACAAATGCCACGTCTTGCTGAAGGCCAATTGGTTGAAATCACGGTCGATATGTACCCTGATGAAGTTTGGCATGGCAAGCTAGTGAAAATATCACCAGCAAGCGGCAGCAGTTTTTCTCTACTTCCTCCAGAAAATGCCACTGGCAACTGGGTGAAAATAGGTCAACGTTTCCCAATAAAAATTGAAATTACCGACGATTTAACCAACAAACCTATTTTAAGAATCGGCTCTAGTACCCAAGTCACAGTGGATACGACGGCTGGAGAATAGTCGTGGAAAACATCACGCCTTTTAAGCGCACTATGATCGTGATTGCGGTAATGACCTCCGCAATCATGGTGCTGCTAGACATGACGATTGCCAACGTTGCCTTGCCACAAATGCAAGGCGCACTTGGCGCAACCTCCGATACCATCACTTGGGTGTTAACTGCCTATACCATGGCAGAAGCCATTTTCATCCCTCTGACGAGCTACTTTTCCAGCAAACTGGGCGAGCGACGTCTGCTTATTGTAGCAGTATCGGGCTTTATGGTGTCGTCCATTTTATGTGGTCAGGCGCAATCCATTGAAGCTATGGTGCTGTTTCGTATCATTCAGGGTATGTTTGGCGCGGTGGTTATTCCATTGTCACAATCACTGCTGATTGCGGTTTTTCCTAGCCATGAGCGTGGCAAAGCCATGTCGATCTTTAGTATTGGTATCTTGCTTGGCCCTATTTTAGGCCCAACACTAGGCGGTTTGATTACACAAAATATGAACTGGCGTTGGGTGTTTTACGTCAACGTCCCAGTCGGTCTGTTTTGTTTAACCATGATCTACCTGTTTGTAAAAACCTCCAACAAACGCGAAGCGGTTATTGACTGGCCTACCATGATTTCAATGGCAGTCGGTATCGGCATGCTACAAATGGTATTAGACCAAGGTAACCAACTGGATTGGTTTGAATCACGCACCATTCAAGCCAGCATTATCATCGCCTTTGTGGGGATTGCCTACTTTGTGCATCGCAGCTTTAAAACCCGTAGCCCAGTTGCGCCAATTTGGATACTGAGCAATCGAAATTTAGCCTTAGGCTCATTGATGATGGCCATCTTTGCCAGCGCCCTATTTGGTCTCACCGCGCAACTGCCGATGATGTTAGAAGGGGTGCTTAACTACCCAGTAGACACTACCGGCTTGTTGATGGCACCGCGAGGCATTGCGGCAGCAATTACCTTGATTGCTACAGCTAAGTTTATGAATAACGGCCGTTTAAAATGGATGGTCGCCTCTGGCGCTATATTATGTGGTATTGCTGGGCTAATCATGTCGGCATACTCAGAAAACATCGACTTTTACTGGCTGATTTTACCGGCATTAATTCAAGGTTGTGGCATGGGACTAGTGTTCTCTAGCCTATCGTCGATTGCTTATACTACTTTGAAACCCGATCAAGGCGTGGCAGGAGCGAGTATCTTTAACCTATTTAGAACCATAGGTAGCTCGTTTGGTATTTCGATTGCCACTACCTATCAGTTTAGAAGCTCACAAGAAGAGTGGAACTCTCTGGGTCAGGCGATTAACCCGTATAACCCAAACCTACAACAGTGGTTGGCAGAAACGGGACAAAAAATCACAGACCCAATGACGCAAACCATCTTGCAAGAACAGGTGCACAAACAAGCAGAGATCATCGCTTTCGTGCACACCTTTACCTTTATTACGGCAATGTTTGTGTTGATCATACCTTTGCTGTTCTTACTTAAAATTCCTAAGCAAACTATTGGTAAAGCAGGTGGCGCGCCAGCGCACTAAGGTTTTGGCTCACACCAATAATTGATAAATTCCAAATTCCTCCACTGCTTTACTGGCAGTGGATGAGCTTTCCCTCACAAATTAAATCATTAACTTAAAACTCTTCAATTTAGAGATAAAACTTGGAAGTCTTTGTTTTTGCAAACAAGCTAAAAACTCATCCTGACTCATTGGTGGCAGTTTCAATGAGCCTCTTTGTTGTTGGGCAGCTTTAGCAAGCACTACTATCTAGCTCAAACATGTCACATAGGAACTCATCTGGGTGTATTGCAGTTAAACCTAGCGGTTCCAATTCACTTATAGGAAAGTCTTTTAGATTGAAGGTAATGATAGACTCCGCTTGCCCTTTGATAGCAGCGGCAACAACGTGCCTATCGTCGACATCAGGTAAAGTTAATCCGTCAATTAACGCTTCATATCCTTCCACTAGACAATCAGGAACATGTGCGTTCATTAACTCTTTAGTTCTTTGTATCTTTACCGGATCTGCATTTGGGTTATTCTTGAGCAGATTTCGAATCCATTCATTATGTATTTGTTCTGTCCATCGTGCTCTAAATAACCCAGTATTAGATAGATACATTAGATAACTACGAAGTGGAGCCGGATACATAACGCATGCGTCCAAAATTACCGTGTACGAAGTCATTAATATCCCATATCCATTTCTTGATCTAGTTCGGATAATTCTGCAAGACTCGTGAGTCTGTTTTCTTCTAAACGGTTTTTATATTCCATAAGATCGGCGTACGCGACCTTCCTACGATTGCCAGTGCGGCTAAACGGAATTTGTTTTGCATCAAGAAGCTTAATGAATGTAGGTCTAGACATATTTAGCATATCCGCACCTTCTTGTGTTGTAAGTTCTGCATGAATAGGAGTAATGCTGACAGAGTTCCCTTGCCCTAATTGAGTAAGCACTTCTATCATCATGTTTAACGCACTTGATGGAATGGTGACTTCATGAGTCTTACCTGACTTGTCGACCACATTAATTCTTTGAGCCTCACCATTCGCTTCTATAACGGCAGACAACTCTTGACTACCAAGCTTAGCCAGTGCAATTTCTTCAGCGCTTGGCAATTTTGTAGCAGTATTCATCCTATTTCTCTCTAGTCTTTGATTTCAAACTATACAAATCTGTATATGACAATAGTATCGGAAACAATCAACTGAAAGTCAATATTCGAAATATTCGAAAAACAAAGCGTCGTATTATTTGAGTTTTTAGGAGTAGCGTAGGAAAACGCCTATGAATAAAGCGCAATTTTTCCTCAAATTAATTACTAAGGTGGATATCACTCACACCCGCCCCACTTCTTTCTAGACTCTGCTACCATAGCCACAACAATAAGTATCTGATTACTAAAATCATTAAAGGTCTCCATGAAAGAATCCATCTTAATCACAGGTTGCAGTAGTGGCATTGGTTATCATTGCGCGGTGCAGTTGCATCAGGCGGGTTATAAGGTGATTGCCAGTTGTCGCAATCTGGCGGATGTGGCGCGCTTGCAAGAGCAAGGACTGCACTGTGTACAGCTTGATGTGACTGACAGCGCTTCCATTCATCAGGCTATTGCTCAGGCGCTAACCTTATGTGATGGCAAAATTGATGTGCTGTTTAACAACGCGGCTTATGGTCAATGTGGCGCGTTGGAAGATCTGCCGACTCAGGCACTGCGTGCGCAATTGGAAACTAATTTGTTTGGCTGGCACGAACTGACCAAGGCGATTATTCCGCTGATGCTGGCGCAAGGCGGTGGCAAAATCATTCAAAACAGTTCTGTGCTCGGCTTAGTGGCAATGAAATATCGCGGCGCTTATAACACCAGCAAATTTGCTTTGGAAGGTTATACCGATACTCTGCGTTTGGAGTTGATGGATACACCTATTTCAGTAAGTTTGATAGAGCCGGGGCCAATTGTCAGTAAATTTCGAGAAAATGCGCTGCATGCTTTTGAAAATACTATTGATATTGCCCACTCTCGCCATCAGAAAAACTATCAAAATACCATTGATAGGTTGGGCAAAGCATCACCGAGTAATCGCTTTACTCTGCCTCCAGAGGCGGTGCTTAAACCGGTACAAAAAATACTAAACAGTGCCAAACCTAAAGCGCGCTATTACGTCACTCAGCCTACCTATATATTTGGTTTTCTGCGCCGTGTTTTGCCCGTGGCGTGGCTCGATAAGCTATTGGTAAAAAGCGATTGATTACAGGTCGAGCTAGTTATTCACCCATCCATAACTGCTGATTAGGATCGTCTTGCTCGCACCAGCTAATATCTTGTCTTGCTTCTAAATACAGTTGCACCCCATGATAAAGCTGAAAGGCAAGTACGCCGCCTAAATGTTCATGCTCATCAAAAAACGCATCTTCGCATTGTTGCAACTGAGCAAGAGTGCGAATGTTGCGACTCATCACCCATACAATCGCTTCTGGCTGAGCCGTTTCACCTTGAATGTTCACTTCGCGCACATCCTCCACAGAAACAGCTTTTACTGCCAATAATGGCGATGTTTGGCTGTTATCACGGAAAATAGTGTCTTTATCGGACTGTTGCAGGGCAATTTCGGCTAGCACTTGCTCTGCTTGCCTCTTAGTAATGGAGGGATATAAACGGGCAATGCGCAGTGCGTATGCCAGTTGCTTTTGACCTAATAGCGCCACTAACTCATCAAATAAGTGCTTGTTAAGTGATTCTGACTTTTGATAAAAATCCACGGCGGTTTGAAAATTGATAAAACGCGCACCGTCAAATTCAAATCCGTAGCTATCATCAATAATATCCAGTGGCACACCATTGAGCGCCAAAGGCCAGCCCGAAAAATCCACTCGCCCTTTGGCTATTTCATACATCATCCAAGCGCTATCAGTGAAGCCTTTAAATGAAGTGCCTTCTAACTGAGTTTCAGCAAGCTCTTGTTTGGTCCAGTTTATGCCTATGCCTAAATGCTTAGCGTAACGCTTCATCAAGGCGTTGGTCACTTGCAGCTGTAAATCCCACACCGAATCGGTCACACAACTGCTAGCGATGGTTTTACACTCTTGGCAAGCCGGTAATTGCAATGGTGTATGCGCCAGCACAGCCGAAGGTCTAGTAGGGAAATTAACAGCCACATTGCTAGGCTCACCGCAAAACCAACAAGTATGTCGATAATTAAAAGGGATATCGATGGCTTCATAATTTAGCATGTTGAAGATTCCAGAACCAGTTGTAATACTTGCAAAAATTTATCTTCTATTATGGGTTTAACTAGCACAGCGTTGGCGCCCGCAGACATAAATGCCTGCTCGGTAGATTGATAACCATCGGCGGTACACGCCACCACTGGCGTAGTAATATTGAGTTCTTCGCGCAGCTTTTTGGTCACTTCAATGCCGTCCATTTTCGGCATTTGATTGTCCATGAGTATCAAATCATAACGCTGCGATTGTACCTTGGCGATCGCTTGCAAGCCATCAGTAACCCAATCAAACTCTAAGCCATGCTTTTTACCTAATGCTTGTACAACAAACGCATTGGTTTTGTTATCTTCCACCAGCAAAATGCGTAAATTACGATTGATTAGGCTAGGTTGAGTAGCGTGTGCTGGCAACGAGGATGCTATATCGGGCAGGGCTTTATTCGGTAACATTTCGATAGGGAGCACCACAGAAAAACAGCTGCCATTGCCTAACTGACTGTCGACCTTAATACTGCCATTTAAGTGGCTAACCAAGCTTTTTACGATACTTAACCCCAAACCACTACCGCCATATTCTCGGCTAATATTGACATCCGCCTGAGTAAAGGATGAAAACACCGATTCAAGTTTATCTTGCGCAATACCAATACCGGTATCGGTCACCATAAAGCACAACAGTGCTCTATTTCCCAATTGATTGCGCAGTTCAACATCGACCACCACCGCCCCTTTGGCAGTAAATTTAATGGCATTGGTCAATAAATTTAAAAAGATTTGCGTCAGACGCATTTGGTCACTTTTCACCATTATTTCGCCATCAAAGTGCTTATTGACCACAAAGTTTAACGATTTTTGCTGACAACTTGGTTTAGCAAAAGAGGTTACCGTCTCTAATACCTGATTAAGAGAGAAGTTACTGTACTCGATGATCTCCCCGCCCTTATCTATGCGAGAAAAATCCAAAATATCATTGAGCAGATTAAGTAAGTGTTCACTACTTTGATAAAGCACCTGCGTTTGCTGTTTTTGTTCATCAGAATTGGCGTTGTCTTTAAGCAGTTGCGCCATGCCCAAAATGCCATTTAAAGGGGTGCGGATTTCATGACTCACCTTAGCCAAAAATTCGGCGCGCGCCACCGCCGTTTGCTCTGCTTCCTTACGCGCTCGCTCACTTTGACGCTCTGCTTCAATAAACTGAGTGATACTACGACCTTGAATAACCAAAGTTGGCGCGGCGCCATCCACCAAAATAGGGGCAATACTCCAGCGATAAATCTGATCGCCCACATAGCTATCCACTTCGGCAATTTTTTGCGTTTCTAGCACTAAATCTAGGTGTTTATCTAAGTGCCTTTTTAAGGTTTTCGCACCGCGATCATTGGCAAATGCCTCAATGGCAGCCGGATTTAACTCTAAAAGCTTTTTCTCATTGTTTAACAGCACGGTGGGTAATACCGAAAAGTCGAACAAGTTTTTAAACGAGGTTTCTTTTTGTTGTTCGCGCTGAATACTGGTTAATAAGGTTTTGCCTAATCGGTCAAATTCAGCAATATTTGAGCCTTTAAAATCGACGCTCTTTTTCGCGCTATCAAAGCTATCGGCAAGATGCATCACCCCTTCAATTTCGCGCTCTACTCGCCGCTGTACAGACTTGGTGATGATCACCGCTAAAATTGAAACCGTCAGCAATGCAAATAACAAAGAAGCGGCAAAACTGTACTCAACTCGCTCTAATTTGCTGGTATCTTGCAAGAAAACTGCTTTAATTGGTGTTTTAACCCCGCCTATCACTACATCTACTTGGTTGATGATCTCTGAGCCAAAATAGCTATGATCGGTCAGCTTTAACTCTTGTTGCTGCTGCAATTTTTGGCTCACTTCCGCAGAGGATGAAGCGATAATATCGCCCCCTTCCACTAGCATAATTTCGCTAATATTGGCGTCCGCAATTACGTCTTGTAGCAGGCTCAGATTATTATCCATTACCAAACCAACGTAGTAATAACCCACTAACTCACCATTTTTAGAGTTAATCAATGACGAGCGGCGAATCATAATATGCTTATTACCTAGCTCTTTTGACGGCGCTAAGAAGTACCATTTATTGTTATAATCAACCTCTCCTTCTAATGCCGACAACTGCTGATGAGTCAGGCCATAAAAAGTAGCGTGTCCATCATCCCAAACCAAACTGCCATATCGGAACATAAAGCGAAAATCTGACACGCCATGCGGATCCACCTCTTCCAGTTCAAACATATAGTTATCAATGGCTTGATAATCACCAGCATCAAACAAATCGATTAGGGTGCGGGAGCGAGAGGTAATGTCTTGGGTAACTTGAATGGTTTGTAAACGGTTTTCCATCAACTGCTTTGCAATGCGCGCAGTTTGGTTAAAGTTTCTCTCTAATTCCGCTTCAAAAGTCTTAGTGCTTAGATGATAGTTATATAAGAAAAAGCCAATAATCACCGCAAACCAAGACATCCAAGCCGTGCGGATGATCTGTCCTGCCAGAGACTCTTTTCTATTTGATTGTTTCTGTGACAAATCTTGTTTATGCATGGATTTCATAATGGCCTGTAAAATATGACGTTAACGATCTGAATAGCGGAACGCTTTGCTTTTTAACGCCTCTATTGTTTGCTCGTCATCGTATTTGGTAAGCACTTCATAATCGCCAGAATACACTTGTGGCACTGGCTCATTTTGCAAATCCAGCTTTATCGCCTCAGCTATCGCTACCCCCGTATCGTCAGTCATACGCACTACCGTAAAATCAATGATGCCATCTGCAACCGCCTCAATTTCGGAGCCGCCACCCCAACCATTGACCATTACATCATGTCTATCGAGTTTTGTTAGCGCTTGAGTGACGCCAAATGCGACGTCCGTTGAGCAGGCGTAAATGAAATCTAAATCAGGCTCTTTTTGTATCATCGACAAGGTGGCTTCATAAGCCGATTTTCTATTAGCGTTGGTAAAATAAGCGCGTTTTAATGCGTAATCCCCTTGGGTTTTCATGTATTTAATAAAAGTATCACCCCGCGCTTCGCTGATATGACCCGGTGAAAAATACATCATTCCAAAGTTGGCTTGCTCAGGAAACGCTTTCATATATTCATTGGCGAGTAACTTAGTGCCAAGCACATGATCAAAGCCAACGTACAGCAGAGGTTGATGATCTTTCCAGTGTTTTATCGGGGTGGTGATATTGATCAAAATGAGTTTAGTTTTGCCATTGCCGTTAGCCAATAAATTCTCCGCGAACTTTTTATGACGACTGGTATCTAGGGTGAAAACGAGATAATCAGGGGCGTTTTTAAGCGCAGTTTGCAAGCTTTCAGCTTCACGGCGGTAATCCATATTTGGACGAGATGAATACTTGCGCAGTCGATAATCCACACCGAGCTCGTTTAGTCTCAACTCCAATGCTTTAATATTGCGCCACCAATAATCAGACAGCTGAGTGCCCGGATAAACGATATCGATTTCAATCGGTTTATCTTGGCTAACGTTAAGAGGGACTGGGGCTTGATAAATACGCTGATGCATTGCCTGAGTCAGCGCACTTTGTGTGGGATGCTGGGCTAAATACTTATCGTATTGCCAGTAATCAAGTAGCAGATCATTGGCAAAACATGAACTGGTGTATAACAACAGCAACAGTGCTGTCAGGGTATATCGCATAGCATAGACTCCAACTGTAAGGTACTGTTATCCAACACCAAACTTTCCTTTTGTTTCTTGCTTAACTGCTTGATCTTATATTCTAACTTGAGCGCCAGAGATTTACTCTCGACCTTAGTTGACCACTCTAATATTAGTGGCCCTTTACCCCGCAACGCTTTTGCGCCAGTTCCTTTGACGTGTTGAGCAAAGCGTCGCTGCAAGTTATTAGTGACACCACAATATAATGCATTGTGGCGAGTACGAATAAGATAAACAGACCACAAGCTGTCCGATAGCATTCTCGTGGTATCCGTTATAACACAGATTCAATCAAAGCTCTTAACTCTGCCACTTCTTCTTTCAATTCATGAACTTGCTTTTCAAGAGCATTGATTTTTTCAGTTGTAGGTGTGCTGACGGGCGCGGCAGGAGCGGTACTAGCTATAGCTTGTACGTCCACTTCGCCACAGAACAAATGCTGATAACGAGACTCACGTTTACCCGGCTCTCTTGCCAGTTTAACCACAATTGGCGAATCAAGCGTTGCTAGCTTATCCAGTGTCGCTTCCACCTCTTTTACGTCGGTAAATTGCGCGAGACGATTGGTGCGAGTGCGTATTTCGCCCGGCGTTTGTGCGCCGCGCAGAAGCATTACACAAACAATGGCTTTATCTTGCGCAGTAAACTGCAGATCGCCAAACTCGGTGTTGCAGAATCGATGGCGATATTTGGCGGTGCGACTGTTAAAAGTGCTCTCGTCGCTAACGAGATGACGTTCAATGAGTGCATTTATCCCGTCGAGCACCTCTGCATCGGTGAGTTCCATAACTGGATCACGATTACTTTTTTGATTGCAAGCAGTGGTCAAACTGTTGAGGCTCAAAGGATAATAATCTGGTGTAGTCACTTCTTTTTCGATTAGACAACCAATAATGCGAGCTTCAAGGGGAGATAATTGCAATAACATTCTCAAATTCCATCTTCATATTTTATTTACTAAGATTGTATGCAAGTATTGAAGAGGTTGCGATAGCTAATCTAGCAATTTATGTGCGTTTTGCGCTGAATGTAAAAAAAGCACGCAACAGTTAAAATAGCTGACTCTTCCCACTGTATGTTTGTCAAAGCTTGTGGTTTAATTTCCTCAGTTAATTTTCGTCTAAAGGATATAAAATGAACAACGTATACGAAATTGTAAATTTGGCTCGTCAAAAAAATAAACTTAAACGTGAAATTCTTGATCACGAAAAGAAAATTCGTGACAACCGCAAGCGTGCAGATCTTTTAGACAATCTAATGGATTACATTAAGCCTGACATGAGCCATGATGAAATCATCGGCATCGTGAAAAACATGAAAGCAGATTACGAAGACCGCGTTGATGATCACATCATCACTAGTGCTGAAATCTCGAAAACTCGTCGCGATCTAAGCCGTAAAATCCGTGAACTTACTGAAGTAGATAAGCAAGCAAACGGTAAAAAATAAGTGGTAAAAACTGAGTGCCAACGCCTATAGGCACCTCGGCACTCAGTCTATTCATTCCCGTTATGGACCTGCACCTTGAAAAGCAACCAACAATATTACGACACCTCTTTTAATAAACTTTCAGCCGCTTATGATGAATTTGATGACATCGAGTTTGAAGAGTGTGAGTTTGTTGACTGCGACTTCTCCGAAGCTAAGTTTGCAAACTGTCGCTTCATCAATTGCTCGTTTGTACGTTGTAATTTAAGCCTGCTAAAAATCCCCAACAGCCGTTGGTATCAAATCTCTTTTACTGAAAGTAAATTGGTGGGCATCGACTGGACCACAGCCTACTGGCCCAGCTTTCATGTAGATTGTGAATTGGAATTTAAGCAGTGTATTCTTAATGATTGCTCTTGGTTTGGCCTAACCCTGCAACAGCTCAAATTTGAAGAGTGTAAACTGCATGACGCGGATTTAAGAGAAGGCGACTTTTCAGGCTCAAGCATGACCTATTGCGATTTTACTCACAGCCTCTTTATGCGCACCAACTTAGAGCGAGTAGACTTTACCGAATCGAGCAACTTGGCTATCGACCTTAATAATAACCGCTTATCCGGCGCTAAATTCTCCCGCTTTGAAGCGCTAAACTTGCTCGAAAGCTTGAACATAGAATTGGTTGATTAGGCTTTATACATCTCATTGTAATTTGGAATATGGCTCTCCCAAATAGCAGGACTGCCGATGTGCTGTTGTACAAAATCGATAAATTCGCTGACCAATAAGGTTTTCTTGCGGTGCGGGTAAATCGCATAAATGCCGGTATCCATAGTCGATAATTGATAGTCAGTCAGTAGCGGCACCAGTTTTGACTGTGAAATGGGTCTGTCTAAGTTAAACAAATCAATTAACGCATAGCCTAAACCGTCTTTTACCGCGCCCATCATAGTGCGCACATCACTGATTTTATAATTACCCTGCATGCGTAGCGTCACCATATTCGAAGAGTGGGCGCTTTCACTAATTCTCACTCTATCTAAGGTGACATTGCCGTTGCTGTACACCACCGCAGGTAACTCTAATAGTTGTTGCGGGGTTTGCGGCATGCCGTGTTGCTGAATAAATTGCTCTGAGGCCACTAGCGCAAAGTTGGTTTTGGCTATCTGTTTGGCAATCAGGTTGGATTCTTTTAATTTACCCACGCGAAACGCGAGATCAAAGTGATCAGCAATAATGTCGACCCGTTTATCATCCAACGAGAGATTAACCTGCACATCCGGGTATTGCTTCATAAAGCGCGTCACTACGGGTTGCAGGTATTCCTGACCAAAAAATATCGGTGAGGTAATGCGCAGTGAGCCTTTTGGCTCAGAGTGATAAGAATCAGCGATGCTTTGAATATGAGTTAAGGTATCAAGCAAGATATGGGTTTGCTCAAGTATCTCTTCGCCTGCCGACGTTAAAGAGATAGAACGCGTTGAGCGATTGAGCAATTGCACTTCTAAGCTCGCTTCTAGTTTTTTGATCTGCTTAGATAGTGACGAATTATCCATATCGTGCAAGGTTGCCGCCTTGGAAAACGATCCTTGTTGCACCACGTCTCGAAAAAGTGCTAATTGTGCGGTCAGTGACATACTTTCTCCCACGTCCAATGTTTGGCAAGTCTTTTATTCGCTGGCGAATGTAATAAGGTTTAGGCTAAATATCAATTAAAAGCAGTGCCCTATCTCTAAATAGCGCTGACGAATATGCTCAATCAGCAGTCTAACTTTGTTTGGCGGTTGACGGGTAAACGGATACACTGCATAAATCCCCAGTTTTTTGCCCACTTGATCGGGGAAAATATCAATTAAGTCACCATTGATAAAATCTTGATACACCAAACATCTTGGCACATAAGCTATACCATGTCCGCCGATGGCTGAGCGGCGCAGTGCAGATGCATTGTTAGTGGAGAAACCGCCCGATACTTTAATGGTGTAATTGCCCCTATCGCCTTTAAACTCCCACTCACTAGCACCTGTGGTTTGATACGCATATTGCAGACAGTTGTGATTGATCAGCTCATAGGGATGGGTAAGCTTGCCGTTTTTGGCGATATAAGTTGGCGATGCGCATACCACCCACTGCGAATCGATAATATGACGGGCAATTAAGCTCGAATCTTCCAAATATCCCGTTCGAATGACCAGATCATAGCCGTCACTAATCAAATCTACGAATCGATTGTTTAGCGACATATCGATAGATAAGCCTTTATTTTCATTACAAAATTCTGCAACGGCATCGGCTAAAACGAGCTCACCAGAGATGGTCGGCACCGACATTTTGATGTGTCCTGTGATGTTTTCACCAAATCCAGAAACCGCATCCTTTGCTTCCTCGGTGGCTTGTGTCACATTTTTCGCTTTTATTAACAATATCTTACCGGCTTCCGTAAGGCTCAGTTTACGGGTGGTTCGATACAATAATTGAGTGCCTGCGTTTTGCTCTAATCTGGCAATTCTTTTGCTAACTACCGAATTTGTAAGGTTATTTTTTTCTGCGACCTTGCTAAAACTGCCCAGTTCTATCACTTGAGAAAATAAAATTAAGTCATCTGCTTTCATATCATTCCGTCATTTTTGGAAATAATCATTTTCATTATTTCCCTATATCAACAAAAAATAAAGAGATAAATTCACTGCCGATTAACAAAAACATTACAAGATACTTTCGCTTTATGACGAGAAGGCTCTTTCATAAAGTGCAAACGTACGAGGAAGTATACCTATGAGTGAAACCCTACTGGCCTTAGTGGCCTTCTCCCCGATTGTCGTCGCAGCAATCTTACTGGTTGGCCTTAACTGGCCAGCAAAAAAAGCAATGCCTGTGGCGTTTGCCTTAACTGTCGTCATCGCACTGGTGTTTTGGGACATGTCGGCCAACCGCGTCATCGCCTCTGTATTCCAAGGTCTAGGCATAACTGTCTCGGTACTTTGGATTGTATTCGGTGCCATCTTCTTATTGAACACTCTCAAGCACACCGGAGCCATCACCGTTATTCGTAACGGCTTTACCGATATTTCCAGTGACCGCCGCATCCAAGCCATCATTATTGCATGGTGTTTCGGCTCGTTCATTGAAGGTGCATCAGGCTTTGGTACGCCAGCGGCCATCGCTGCGCCTCTATTAGTCGCTATCGGCTTCCCTGCATTAGCCGCGGTATTAATGGGAATGATGATTCAATCCACGCCGGTTTCTTTTGGCGCGGTCGGTACACCGATTATTGTCGGGGTAAACCGCGGTTTAGATACCCACAATATCGGTGAATCACTGCTTGCCAATGGCTCAACATGGGACATTTACCTACAGCAAATCACTTCTAGTGTTGCGATTGTTCACGCCATTGTCGGTACGCTAATTCCTGTGCTTATGGCGGTGATGCTGACTCGCTTCTTTGGTAAAAACCGCAGTTGGAAAGAAGGCTTAGATATTCTGCCATTTGCGCTATTTGCCGGTCTTTCTTTCACTATTCCTTACGCGCTAACCGGTGTTTTTCTTGGCCCTGAATTCCCATCTCTAATTGGTGGCATGATTGGTCTTGCCATTGTAGTGACAGCGGCGAAAAAAGGCTTCCTAGTACCAAAAACTAAGTGGGATTTTGAAAGCGAAGATAAGTGGCCAGCCGAATGGTTAGGTTCACTAAAGATTGATCTAAAAGAGAAAACTACCGGTAAGCCAATGAGCTTAACCAAAGCGTGGGCGCCATATGTGATGCTAGCCGTTGTGCTAGTGGCAAGCCGCGTTAGCCCTGCATTTAAAGGCATGCTCACTGACGTTAAGGTGTCGTTTGCCAACATTCTTGGCGAAGTGGGCATCAGCACAGCGTTCCAACCGCTCTACTTGCCAGGTGGCATCTTAGTGTTTGTTGCTTTACTTGCGGTTATCTTGCAAGGCGGCGGGCTAAAACCACTGCGTAATGCCTTTGGAGAATCCAGTAAAACCTTAATTGGCGCGGGCTTTGTACTGCTGTTTACCATCCCTATGGTACGTATCTTTATCAACTCAGGTATCAACGGCGCCGACCTTGCCAGTATGCCCGTTACAACCGCAAACTTTGCCTCTGACATTGTGGGTGCGGCCTTCCCTATGCTCAGTGCCACAGTGGGCGCGTTAGGCGCCTTTATTGCAGGTTCAAACACAGTATCAAACATGATGTTCAGTCAGTTCCAGTTTGAAGTGGCGCAGACCTTAAACATCTCAAGTGTGATTGTAGTGGCGTTGCAAGCAGTTGGCGCAGCAGCCGGTAACATGATTGCTATTCATAACGTGGTAGCGGCTTCGGCAACAGTGGGACTGCTAGGGCGTGAAGGTGCTGTGCTACGTAAGACCATCATCCCGACATTCTACTACTTGGTGATGACCGGCATCATCGGGTTAATAGTGGTATATGGTTTTGGCTTCAGCGATGTATTAATGAAGTAACACCCTGTAAGCAAGAGCGCCGTAAATGGCGCTCTTTAAATCCACTCTTCTGACAATCAATCTTCCATTTTCTCAACACGAAGATACGGGTATTCCAATTATGATCATCTCTTCATCAAACGATTATCGCGCTGTCGCAAAAAAGAAGCTCCCTCCTTTTTTGTTTCACTACATTGACGGCGGCTCTTACGACGAGCGCACTCTCAAAAATAACACTCAAGATCTTGGCGATGTCGCCCTAAGGCAGCGCGTACTCAATAACATGTCCGATCTTAATCTGGAAACAGAGCTGTTCGGCGAAAAACTGACGATGCCTATTGCCCTTGCTCCCGTTGGCTTAACAGGCATGTACGCTCGCAGAGGCGAAGTGCAAGCGGCGAAAGCGGCGGCCAACAAAGGCATTCCATTTACCCTTTCTACGGTTTCGGTTTGCCCAATAGAAGAAGTAGCGCCGGCAATTGATAGACCAATGTGGTTTCAACTGTACGTGCTAAAAGACCGCGGCTTTATGAAGAACGTTTTGCAGCGCGCTAAAGAAGCGGGCGTAAAAACACTCGTTTTCACTGTAGATATGCCGGTTCCCGGTGCGCGCTATCGTGACATGCACTCAGGCATGAGCGGGCCTTATGCCAATATTCGTCGCATCGCACAATCTATGTGTCACCCAAGTTGGGCGCTCGATGTGGGCGTATTGGGTAAACCGCACGATCTGGGCAACATCTCTACCTATCGCGGCGAACCGACTAAACTTGAAGACTATATCGGCTGGCTAGGCGCCAACTTCGACCCTTCCATTTCATGGAAAGATCTGGAGTGGATCAGAGACAGTTGGGATGGCTCGATGATCATCAAAGGCATCCTTGATGAAGAAGATGCGAAAGACGCAGTGCGATTTGGCGCGGACGGCATTGTGGTTTCCAACCACGGCGGCCGACAGTTAGACGGCGTGCTATCAACGGCGAAAGCACTACCTTCAATTGCGGATGCAGTTAAGGGCGATCTTAAAATTTTGGTCGATTCAGGCATTCGCACCGGACTGGATGTGGTTCGCATGTTGGCGCTCGGCGCGGATTGTACTTTGCTAGGTCGTTCATTTGTTTATGCATTGGCGGCTGAAGGCGGCGCTGGAGTGGAAAACTTATTAGACCTTTATGACAAAGAGATGCGCGTTGCTATGACCTTAACTGGCGCAAAATCCATCAGCGATCTGTCGCGCGATTCTCTGATTAGTCCGCTGTAGACGAACACCTTAACAGCGCACCGTCATCATTTTTTTTAATTAGGAAGCATTCATGGCCAAGACTCTTTCATCAGCCACCTATCAACAACTTGAAACGCGACTGGCGTCGAAGATCGATGCTGAGCGCATTGTCACCCAAGAAGCAAAGCGACTCGCCTACGGTACCGATGCCAGCTTTTACCGACTGGTTCCCAAAATTGTTCTGCGATTAAAAAATCTCGAAGAAGTGACCTTTGCCATCAATTGCTGTCGCGAATTTAATGTGCACTGCACTTTTCGCGCCGCCGGTACTAGCTTATCAGGGCAAGCGCTGTCCGATTCAGTATTGATTACCTTAACCGACGATTGGCGCGATCATGAAATTGTCGATGGCGGCAATAAGATCATTCTGCAACCGGGCGTCATTGGCGCGGATGCCAATAAATATCTTGCCCCCTATCAGCGTAAAATCGGCCCAGATCCGGCTTCAATCAACACCTGTAAAATTGGCGGTATTGCGGCCAATAACGCCAGTGGCATGTGCTGTGGTACGGCGCAAAACTCCTATAAAACCGTTGATAGCATGAAGCTGATTTTCAGCGACGGTGCGCACCTTGATACAGGCTCACAGCAAAGCATTGATGCCTTTATTGCCGCTAAACCTGAGCTAATTCAAGGGGTGAAAGACTTGTGCGCAAGCGTGGCACAAAACCCTGAGCTATCACAAAAGATCAAACATAAGTACCGTTTGAAAAACACCACAGGTTACGCACTGAATGCTTTAGTGGACTATCACGATCCAATAGATGTCATTCAACACTTGATGGTGGGCTCTGAAGGCACTCTCGGGTTTATTGCGGAAATCACTTACAACACTGTCATTGAACACGCCAATAAAGCTTCTGCTCTATTGGTGTTCTCCACCATTGAAGAAGCCAGCCTCGCGGTCACAGCTTTGTCTAAACTGCCTGTTGCGGCGGTTGAATTAATGGACGGACGCGCAATGCGCTCGGTGGCAGACAAAGCCGGAATGCCCGAGTTCATTAAAGAGCTGGATTTAGATGCTACGGCAATTTTGATTGAGTCACACGCCTGCAGTCAAAGCACGCTCGATGAACAATGCACTGTGGTGATGAATGCACTCACCGACTACACCATTACCCATTCCATTCCGTTTACTAGCGACACCAAAACCGTTGCCACACTATGGGGCATTCGTAAAGGCATGTTCCCAGCCGTTGGCGCGGTGCGTGAAGTAGGCACGACAGTAATCATTGAAGATGTGGCTTTTCCGGTAGAAAATCTCGCTAACGGCATTCGCGATCTGCAAGCCTTGTTTGATAAATACCACTACAGCGAAGCAATCATTTTTGGGCACGCACTAGAGGGTAACTTGCACTTTGTTTTTACCCAAGGCTTTGATCAGCAAACGGAAATTGATCGCTACGGCAAGTTTATGGACGAAGTGGCAGATTTGGTGGCGGTAAAATACCAAGGCTCACTCAAAGCAGAGCACGGCACTGGGCGCAATATGGCGCCGTATGTCGAGCTAGAATGGGGTAAAGAAGGCTACGCCTTAATGCAACAAATCAAAGCGCTGTTTGATCCGAACTATTTATTTAACCCCGGCGTTATCATCAACGATAACCCGCACTCGCACATCGAAAATCTAAAACCAATGCCTGCGGCAGATTCCATTGTCGACCGCTGCATCGAATGTGGCTTCTGTGAGCCTGTGTGCCCTTCTCGCACTCTTACCTTGTCACCACGACAACGTATAGTGCTTTATAGAGAATTACAACGTAGACGCGCTGCGGGCGAGCAAACACAAGCCTCTGAACTGGAAGAGATTTTCAACTACCAAGGCATTGATACCTGCGCCGCTACCGGCTTGTGCGCCGACCGCTGCCCGGTTGGGATCAACACCGGCGACCTGGTCAAACAATTGCGTACAGCAAAATATCAAAAGTTCATCCCCATTGCGAAATGGACAGCCAATCACTTTGCCACCACCACTACGCTGACTAAAGCGGGCTTGTCCGCCAATCAAGTCGCCACTAAAGTGATAGGCAATAATGGCGTGGGTAAATTGACCAATGGTTTGCGTAAAATCAGCAAAAATCGCACGCCGATTTGGCTTAAAGAGTATCCGCAAGCAAACCGTTTTGATGTTGAGAAACACGCATCAATCAATGCCACTTCGCACGCCGATGCACTAAAAAAAGTGGTTTACATGCCCTCGTGCGCCAGTCGCAGTATGGGACAGCAAAATGATGCGCCTGATCAAAGACCTCTTACCGAAGTCACTTTATCTCTGCTAGAAAAAGCCGGCTTTGAAGTGATTATGCCATCGCAACTTAACGAGCAATGTTGCGGAATGCCTTACGATAGCAAAGGCATGAATGAGCTAGCGCAATCGAAAGCCCAGCAGTTAGAAGCGGTGCTTTGGCAAGCCAGTGAGCAAGGTAAATACCCTGTGCTGATGGACACTAGCCCGTGTGCGAAACGCAGCATTGAGCAATTCACTAAACCTTTAGAAGTTCTCGAACCAACAGGATTTGCCGAAGCCTATTTACTAGAGCATTTAACTCTTGCCCCTCTTGATGAACCAGTCATGCTACACATCACGTGCAGTTCAAGACGTATGGGCCTTGAGCAAACCATGCAAAACATTGCCAAAGCCTGTACCTCACAAGTGATTGTTCCAGAGCACATACAGTGTTGCGGCTGGGCAGGCGATAAAGGTTTCACCACCCCTGAGCTCAATGAAGCGGCGGTGCATCCGCTAAAAGAGCAAGTGCCAGCAGGGTGCTCTCGCGGCTTTAGTAACAGTAAAACCTGTGAGATTGGGCTGTCGCACCACAGTGGTATTCCCTATCAATCTATCTTGTATTTGTTGGATGAGGTGGCTGTCGCTAAATAATTAGCTTTTATCAGCTCCTTTAATAGAAAGGGTCATGCACATTCGCGCATGACCCTTTGTTTATCTAGATTTTAATCAACACCTAGCAGGTACTATTCATCATCAAGATCCACCAGCTTAGTACTGCCGCCGTGTGCTTTTTCACGTAGTCTTTGAATCATGGCATAAAAGCCCGGAATCAATAACGTACCGGCTAGTAGCACACATAGCAGGCCACCAATCAGTGAAATACCTAATGAGTTCTGGCTAATATGACCCGCCCCCGAGGCAAACACTAATGGGAAAATACCTAAGATAAACGACCATGAGGTCATGTTCACCGCTCTAAAGCGTAATTTACCGCCCATTACCGCCGCTTTATCCAGTTCTAGCTCGTTCTCTTCACGTTCATTTTTGGCAAACTCTACAATCAAAATCGCATTTTTTGCCGCCAATGCTATCAGCAGAACCAAGCCTATCTGCGCATACAAATTTAACGGAATACCGGCTAAGTTCAGCGCTAAGAAAGAACCTAACGTGGCAATTGGCACCACTAAGATAATGGCAATAGGAATAGTCCAACTCTCGTATTGCGCCACCATAAACAGGTAGATAAAGATAAGCGCAAGGGCAAAAGCAAAGATTGCCTGATTACCCGCCATCTTTTCTTGATACGCCATACCTGTCCACTCATACTGATAGCCTTGCGGCAGTATTTCGGCCGCAACTCGTTCCATCGCCTCAATCGCATCGCCACTAGAGAATCCCGGTGCAGGTTGTCCTTGAATGACCGCTGAGCGATACATGTTGTAACGCCACGCCACATCAGGTTCAAATACTTGCTCGTAGGTAATCAAGGTGCTTAACGGCACCATAACCCCTTCATTACTGCGCACAAAGAAGCGTTCCAGATCGTCCATCGACGAGCGGTATTCGCTATCCGCTTGCATAGTCACCCTAAAGTTTTTACCCAGCATAGTGAAATCATTCACGTACATTGAGCCCAAGTTGCCTTGTAGGGTTTGGAAAATATCCGTGAGCGAAATACCTAATTGTTTGGCTTTAGTTCTATCAATGTCCACATAATAGTGCGGCACATTGGCGCGGAAGGTACTAAAGGTGTAGGCAATCTCTGGCTGTTTATTGGCCTCTTGAATCACATCGTTCATCAATTGCGCCAAATCGGTGCGATTACGACCTAAGGTATCTTCTAATACAAACTCAAAACCTGAAGCTGAGCCCATGCCCGGCACCGCTGGCGGCCCCATGGCAAATACCATAGCGTCTGGAATTTGCGCCGCTGCTGCGCCGTTAATTCGATTTGAAATGGCAAACGATGAATGATCGCCATCCAGCTGGGCGCGTTCATCCCAAGTTTTTAATTTTACGAACAGTGAAGCACCGTTTGATGCCGCCGCGCCTGTCATAAAGGCATAGCCAGTCGCTACAGTAACGCCTTCGACTCCGGGTTCATTCTCAAACAGCCCAACCAGATCTTCCACCACAGCTTCGGTGCGAGACAGCGATGCTGAGTCAGGAAGCTGCACATTGGTCAGCAAAATGCCTTTGTCTTCTTGCGGTACAAATGCGGTAGATGTGGTTTTGCCAAAGTAAGTCACCATTGCTACTGCCACAAGGAAGAACGCCACTAACAACAGACCTTTCTTAACCAAGAAACCCGCCAAGCGTCCATAACCTGAAGTCACTTTATCCAAACCTCGGTTAAAGGCTTTAAACCAACCTGTGGTATTGCCTCCACCTTGTTTTAGCACCAGCGAACACAGCGCAGGAGATAAGGTCAGTGCGTTAATGGATGAAATCACAACTGAAATACAGATGGTTAAGGCAAATTGGCGATACATGATCCCCGTAATGCCCGGCAACATCGCCACGGGCAAAAATACCGCCAGCAATACCAATGTTGAAGTAACAATTGGACCCGTCACCTCTTTCATCGCAATTAAGGTGGCTTTTCTTGGTGTCAGCGATGGGTTTTTCGCCATAGTGGTATCGACGTTTTCGATAACCAAAATCGCATCATCCACCACAATACCTATGGCAAGGATCAAGCCAAATAGCGTAACCGTATTAATGGTAAAGCCCGTGATTTGCATCACTGCAAAGGTGCCAATTAACGATACAGGAATTGCCACCACAGGAATTAACGTGGCGCGCGCACTGCCTAAAAATAGGTAAGTCACGGCAATCACCAATAAGATAGCTTCAATCAGCGTTTTGACCACCCCTTTTATTGATTCCTCAACAAACAAAGTGGTGTCGTAACTGCTCTCATAGGCCAGACCATCAGGGAAGTTAACGCTTAACTTCTCTAAGGTGCTCATCACCAACTCGCCACTTTCTAGGGCATTCGCATCGGATTGCAAATTTAAGATAACAATCGACGCATCTTCGCCGCGAAACTGACCCGTACCGTCGTAGAATTTTTTACCAAGCTCAACCCGAGCCACGTCTTTTAGATAGACCGCCGAACCATTGTGATTGGCGCGCAGCATAACGTTTTCAAATTCTTCAACGCTGTCTAAACGCCCTTTAGTCACTAGGTTAAAGGTCACGTCAGTCGCCGCATCATACGGCGGAGCGCCCACTTTACCAGCGGCGACCTGAATGTTCTGTTCACTTAACGCGGCATACACATCGGAGGTGGTCAGTCCTAGGCTGGCGAGCTTTTCCGGATCAAGCCATACGCGCATGGCAAATTCACCGCCGCCGACCACGTTGACTTCACTAATGCCGCGTACGCGAGTGAGCTGATCTTTAATATTTAAGTTAACGTAATTGACCAAGAACTGATCGTCATAGCGTCCGTCAGGCGAATAGAAGTTCAATACCATCAACATATCAGGCGAACGTTTTTTCACCGTCACCCCAACAGAGCGCACCTCTGGCGGCAGCTTAGATTCTATTTGCGTAACGCGGTTTTGTACGTTGACCTGAGCCATATCAGGATCAGTGCCTACCTCAAAGGTCACGTTCAAATTATACGAACCGTCATTGGCACTTTTAGACGACATGTAAATCATGCCTTCAACGCCATTGACCGAGGTTTCTATTGGATCGGCAATCGCCTGCTCGACGGTTTCGGCGCTAGCGCCTGTGTAGTAAGCAGTTACACTCACCGATGGCGGACTGATTCGTGGGTATTCTGAAACAGGCAAGACCGCCAAAGAAATCACACCTGCCAAGGTCAAAATAATAGAAATCACCAGCGCAAATTTGGGGCGCTGGATAAAGAATCGACTTAGCATATGATTACTCCGCCGCTTCTGGTTTAGATTCGGCTTTGGCTGGCGCTACCTGCACAGGTAAGCCATTGCGCACACGCTGTAATCCGCCGACGATGATTTTATCGCCCTCGCCTAATCCAGTGTGCACAATCACTCCATTTTCAGTCTGCGCACCTAGCTCAACGTTACGTCGCTCCGCCACGTTGCCCTCACTCATTAGCATCACGAAATCACCCGCGACATCGGTTTGCACCGCACGACGAGGGATTGCCACCGCATCTTGAGTATTGGTTGAAGCGATCACTACATTGATGTGTTGGCCCGGCAATAAAGTATGCTGTTCATTCGGCACTAAAGCGCGAATGGCTAATGTGCCTGTGGTTAAATCAATGCGGTTGCCCACAAAGTCTAAAGTGCCTTTTTGTGGATGTTGCTGACCATTTTCTAGCTCCAACGTCACTTCAACGCCGCCACTATTCGACTCACCACTATTAGATTCGCCATCGCCTTGGTATTTATCAAAGCCAAACGCAAGACGCTCTCTTTCGCTAAGCTGAAATGACGCGTGCACAGGATCAAGGCTGACTAAAGTGGTCAATGTGCCCGATGACGGCGAAAGTAGATCGCCTGTACTGACTTTAGTATCGGAAATACGGCCAGTAAACGGCGCGCTAATTTGGGTATATGAGAGGTTTACTTGCGCTAGCAATAACTGCGCATTGGCCGCTTGCAATTGCGCATCAGCGCCCAATTTCTCGGCTTGTTTGGTATCAAATTCAGACTGAGAAATACTGCCTCTAGGAAGCAAGTTTTTCGCACGCAGATAATCGTTTTCTGCACGTTTTAAGTGCGCACTTGCTTGGGCAACAGAGGCTTTGGCGCTGGCAACTTGAGCTTCAAAAGAAGAAGGCTCTATCGTGTAAAGTAGTTGCCCTTTTTCGACAATTTGACCTTCTTTAAAATGACGTTGTTTAAGATAACCCGTCACTTGCGCAGTGATATCAACATCTTCCACTGCCTCAATGCGACCCACATAAGCTTTGCTAGGCTGATACGCGACAATGGCAACAGGTTCGACGATAACAGTAGGAGCGACTGCGGTTTGTTGTGGCTTTTGCGACTCCCCACAACCTGTAAGCATCAAAGCACTCACCAGACTCACTACTTGTAACGACTTCTTCATTAATACACCTTTTAAAAATCAAAACTCTCTTGCACAAAGGCGCGTTTTTCGCCCTCGCAAGAGATGGATAATCAATAAGTGTATTCGTGAAAATCAGCAGTATTAATAAAACAAATGTAACTAAAATTTACAAAACTAGTTTCATAACAGGTATTCGCCAAAGTATGACAATCACAAAAGCTAATTCAATCTAAAAACACCTAATTGTGTTGCATATTGACCTTGCTATGACATCTTCCCTCACTCAATTTGCAGCTCTTTAACTAACTCCATCCAATCTTTGATTTCTTCACGGAAGTGTTGCTTTTGTGCATCAGAAACAATGCCAAGTATGCTGACAATGCTTTGATTAGCGAGCTGGCGATTGCGCTCTAGTTTGAGGGTAAGCTGCTCTGGGTACACCTGCTCTGGTTCATTGACTAAAAAGGTCAGCTCTTTTTGATAAAAGAACGGATCGTCACGGCGCGCAAACATAGTGTGAATGCGATCGCGCATAGTAATTCGATACAGGGCCCACTCATTATGTGAACGCTCTATGTTATTAGCCCAGGTTTCGACAATCACTTGCTGTTCATCGGATACAGAGCCTAGCCAGCGATGTAAATTTTTCTCAATTCGTTCTTGGTAGTAACGCTTGGCTTGCTGATCGCTTTTACTGGCGAATTTTTTTGTGAACATCTCATGCTTTAGAGTCAAATTCTCGATAAATTCGTCAATTTGCCCTTTGCTAAGGGAGCGAGACAACAAATACACGTCTGGCGTGGCCTTGTTAGATAAGCGCCGAATATGCGACCGAAACACCTCTTGCTGTTGCTGTAAAAACGCCACATCCACGGCAGAGAGTTCGGCATCATATAAGGTTTGTAATTGCGCTTGGTAGTGAGGCAGCTCTTCGGTTTTGTGCCACAGCGCCAATTGTTGTAAACGCTGATCGAGTATATCTTCTTGTATCCCCGTTAAAGTGACGTAATCTTCCACATACTCAAGCACCACCCAATCTAAATTGCGATAGACCATCTTTGCGGTACACGCCGTTAACGTCAGTAATAGTGCCCCCAAGATTACGCTTTTTAATCGCCATCGCTTAGGTGCCAAAAAACCGTCTAATTGCAGTCTTATCATGCGCATGTGTATTGTCATCCTTAACTGATACCAATAGCAGTAATTCAATGATTGATTTTAATATCCTCTGTCCATGCAAAGTATTGTAGAATCAGATGAAAATGGCGAATCGAAATACAAAAAATAGTAATACTAATGAGCGATGCTCTCTTTAAAGATAACGTACTCATACTGCTAAAAATAAATAGCCCCTGTATAGCGCGAATGATAATCTGTTTTAGTTAGAGCAATGGATTTACACCCTCATCTTGATACAGCGATTACCGATATTGGGTAAACACTCTTACCTATGTCACGCTGTGTCTACATAACGTCTCTCATGACCCATTGGAGACGTATAAAAGGAGTTATTAGAATGTCTTTAGTGTTGTACTACGCACCCGGCGCATGTTCTGGCGTGACTATCACAGCGATGATTGAGTTAGGACTTGAATGTGAGTTTAAAAAAGTCGATTTAGCATCTGGCGAGCAAAAAACACCGGCTTATCAGCAGATTAACCCATACGGTAAAGTGCCTGCGGTGACGGTAGACGGACAACTCCTAACAGAAAATCCTGCCATTTTGATCTACCTGAATTCACTAGCAACGTCATCGAAGTTAATGCCCGATACTGACTGTGCTTTACAGCGCTCGCTGTACTATTCCGATCTCATGTGGCTGTCTAGCTCGGTACACCCATCGGTGCGACATGTGTGTATGCCGTCGTATTATACCCAGAGTAGTGATACCTACGATGTTGTTACTAAAGGAATCAAACAACTGACCCTTTACTTCACTATGGCTAATCAGCGTTTACAAAACTCGACATGGTGGTATGGCGAGCAGTGGTCTATTTTTGATACCTATTTGCATTGGTGTTATACCCGCGCTCTGCGAGGAGGATTCGCTTTAGATTCATTCCCCGCGCTGCTGTCTCATCAACAGCGTCTTGAGGCAAGACCGAGCTTTGCCATTCGACAACAAATAGAACAGCGCTAACTGCCCGCTGACCAAATGTACAATTAACTCAGGTCGATGTTGTTATGGTGCCAAGTAAAATTATTCCCAGAGGCCGCACTGCAAAAGTGCTCAATATCCAAGGCCATGAGCCGGATGGAATTTGGCTACCGCACCGCCACGATTACTATGAAGTGATGTGGTCGCTAGAAAGTCGCGGGCACCATTGCATCGACTTTATCCAATACCCATTAGCCAAAAATCGCGTCTTTCTTATCTCTCCCGATCAGGTACACGATGCTCGGCAGTTAAAGGGAGGATTGCGTGTTGTCGCCTTCAAAAGTGAGCTTTTTGAACACACAACTCGCCAGCAAGCAACTATGTTTACTTTGGGTTTTGATAAAGCCTTTCAAGTACCTTATTTAGATTTAGATGAACAAGGTGCGCAGCAACTCAACAAACTGTGGCAACTACTTGAAGAAGCGGATCAAGAACAAAATAGCGCGCTATTGGAATCGTTACTGTCTAGTTACTTGCGATACTTATGCCGTTATAAACAAGATACGAGCTTATCATCCGAACCCCGCGCCCTTGACCCTCGGGTGTTAAAGATAGAATCGCTTATCGAGCAACATTATCGGAACTATAAACGTTGCGATTTTTACGCGGCAACCATCAACCTCACCGCCAAACGCACCAATGAGTTGATGAGAAATAGCCGAGGCAGAACCGTCACCACCAGCATCATTAATCGGGTCTGTTTAGAAGCAAAGCGAGAGCTAACTTTTACCACTAAATCTGTGCAAACCATCGCTCAGCAATTGGGTTATGAAGACAGTTCCTATTTTAGCCGCTTATTTAAAAACCAAGAGGGTTGCTCACCCACCGACTATCGATTAAAAATGTTCAAATAGTGCTAACACTCCGGTCTATTGTGAATACCTGCATCACATTATTTAGCGCATAATTTGGGTTCTACTCTCAAAAGTACAAAGCCGTTTCTGCAATTTTGTACCTCAAAGCATGTGACTAAATAATGACAGCCAAAAACTCGAAGCCCATATTTCACCTAACGCTAGCGATGATGCTCACCCTTGGCGCTATCTCAGGGCTAACGCCTCTTTCTATGGATATGTACTTGCCGGCAATGCCAATCATGGCAACCGATCTCGCCACCAGTATCAACAGTATCCAATTCACTTTAACCATCTATATGGCAGGCTTTGCGATAGGACAAATTATCCATGGACCGCTTTCCGACAGTTATGGCCGTAAATCGGTATTGATGATAGGTATCGCGCTGTTTGGCATCTCGTCACTAACCAGCGTATTTGTCGATTCGGTTTTTGCATTGACACTTTCTCGTTTGTGTCAGGGACTGAGCGGCGCCACAGGCGCGGTTGTGCTGATGGCGTTGATTCGCGACATGTTTAATCGCGAGGCGTTTTCTCGAGTGATGTCTCTAGTCAGTTTGATCATGACCATAGCCCCACTCGTTGCTCCTTTAATTGGCGGCTACCTTACCGTGTGGTTTGGATGGCGCTCAATCTTTATATTATTAGCCAGCTTATCAGTAGTGATGATCCTGCTTATTGCTAAGCAGCTTCCAGAAACACTGCCCGTAGAAAAACGTCAACCTCTCAGGTTTCGTGCCATCTTCCTAAATTACATACAAGTTTTGCGCAATAAGAAATCCCTTGGGCTCATCGCTTGTGACTCACTTGCCTTTACCGGAATGTTTTCGTTCTTAACCGTAGGTTCGTTTGTTTATATCGATATTTTTGGAGTGAAGGTTGAACACTTTGGCTACCTGTTTGGTCTGAACGTAATTACCATGACCTTATTAACTATGGTCAATGCAAGATGGGTGGTGAGCATTGGCGTACACAGTTTATTGCGCGCAGGCTTGGCGCTCATCGTTCTGGCAAGCATTGGTTTAGTTAATGTGTGGTACTTTGATTTAGGTATTATCGGATTGGTTCCTTGCATCATGGTATATGTGGGGTCAATTGGACTGATTAACAGCAATTGCATGGCGCTGTTACTCAACAACTACTCTTCTTTAGCAGGTACCGCATCAGCACTGGCAGGGACCATCCGCTTTGGTATGAGTGCCGTACTAGGCTCCATTGTGGCAGGTTCCCCGCATAATCCGACTTTCACCTTGGTATTAAGCATGGCGCTGTGCGCGTTAGGGGCAACTTGTGCTTATGTCTATACGGCTCGCAATGCCTAATTTAAATAGCGCATCGACTTTTCTATAAGCATCTGAAATAAACAAAAATGGCTTAGTTGTTCGCAACTAAGCCATTTCTCATTAAGTATTTTGCTTTTTATGTTTTGTCTATGGCACACCATGGCCTTTCGACGCTACCCACACTCGATACCATTGTTCGTTGGTCATATCCAGTTTAAGTGCCTCTACCGCTGAGGTTACGCGCTCTATCTTGCCTGAACCGATAATTGGCAGTGGTTTTGATGGCAGTTTTCTGACCCAAGCGTAAATCACTTGATCAATACTGCATGCCCCTAACTCTTCTTTTAATGCTTCTAGTTCGCCTCGAACGCGCTGTGCTTGCTCGGTATCACCACCAAAAATAGCGCCACCTGCTAGACACGACCATGCCATAGGGCGAGTGCGTAAGGTTTGCATGAGATCGAGTGTGCCGTCATCGGCGACATCAAAGTTTAATGGGTTAATTTCAACTTGGTTGGTCACCAAAGGCACATCTAGGCGCGATTGCAGTAACTCAAAGCCGCGCGGAGTAAAGTTTGATACGCCAAAATGCGAAACCTTACCTGACGCTTTTAAAGTTGCAAAAGCTTGCGCCACTTCATCTGCGTCCATCAAGGCATCTGCGCGGTGGAGCAACAATACATCGATATTGTCCACTTGCAGGTTACGCAGCGAGTTCTCTACCGAAGCGATGATGTGTTGCTGTGATGAGTTGTAGTGATTGATTTTGCGTTGCGGGGTTTTGTCGCCGCAGAGCATGATATTGCACTTAGTGACAATTTGAATTTGCTGGCGAATGCTTTTATCTAATGCCAGTGCTTCACCAAACAAGCGCTCACACTCGTAGTTGCCATAGATATCAGCGTGATCGACGGTGGTTACGCCTAGCTCTACGTGCTGACGCAAAAATGCAAGACGTTGCTCTGGGGTCATATGCCAATCAGCAACACGCCAATATCCTTGTACTAACTCTGATAACTGCGGTCCCTGTGGGGCGAGAATCACTTTCTGTACCATTAACTACTCCAAGTTTTTGTCGGTCGAGTAAGTCATCATCCTATGTGCTGGGTTGGCATTGCTCAATTAGCGAGTATTTAAATTGCGCCGCTAAAGCTTAAAACTGCGAGACTCGGCACACATTGCAGGGCAAGGCATAACCGTTTATCGCCTTGTTAGTGAGAATTGAATGTTTGCTTTGTGAGCGAATAGACCAGTTGAATGCCGTTTTTATCACTTGTCCATTGTACAAAGCGTTGCCGGTCGGCAGTTTGCCACAGCAATACTCTTGGCTCACTGGCTCGATATTGCTGCAAAAGCTGCTGGACTTGTTTATCAACCAAATTAGCTGGGGTTTTGCTTAATGCTTTTTCTATATTCAGTGACTCACCCCCTAGCTCAATATTGACCAACTGAAAGCCATCGCTTCTTAAACCCAATTGCAACTGATTAAAGTGCACCAAACTAAAGTCACTGCTTAATGTCAGGACGGGGCTGAGTGGGGGGCTGTGATTGCTCGCAAATGATACTAGTGCATACATAGGCGTTCGGTGTATCACTATTTGATCCCTGCAAAATAGTGGCGCATTATTTTCGCCGTCATCTGCGGCATCATCTTCCGCACAATCAAACCAATCACCCGATTGAGCAAACTCTTTTGCTGACCACAGCGCAAATTGTGACGAAATAAAAGGCGCAAACCACAGCGGGTGAGCAGCGGCAAAAAGTTTAGTGGGCAACAGAGCCAACAGCATCAATCCACCAACTAAAAGCCACTTTTTCCAAGGCATCATATCTGTGATCTCTGCGACATAAGGTGTTGAAGAATCAAATAAAACATAGTGCTTACTGTACTCCATTAGCTTTGCGCAGTTGATGATCTGCACTGCAAATTCCCATCAAGCTATTTGAGCTACATGCTGAGTTTGGTCATTCTAAAGTGAGTTTATTTACGACCAAGGGAACCTTTATGACGATAAGAAAAAGCCTCGCTTATAGCGCCGTACTCAGCTCTTTTACTTTAAATGCACTTACTTTAAATACACTGGCTTTAAGTGCCATTACTATAAGCACGCTCGCATTAAGTACGCAGCTCGCCTACGCCGCAGGCCCGAATATCTCTATCGCCACTTCAACCACAGCGCGAGATTTCCCTCTTAGCGCCAGTGAGCCTTTGATCGTTACCTTAAATAAGAACCAATATACCTTCACGGTCACTGGATTAAACGGAGATTGTGCATCTGACTCATCGCAGAAAATACGGTTTAATACCCCGCTTGCGCTCAATTGTCATACGCAAACTGAACTGCCGTTTAATATTCGATTTTCTGGTGACTACGCCATTTTTTATGACAATCAGCAACACACTCTGCTGATCAAACGCCAACCAACACAATCGAAAAAACAAACCTTTGTCCGTCCTTTACCTAAAGTCGGTTGTGAAGTTTATAGCGATATGCCAGCACAAATTAATGTTGCGGACACGTTTGCTGACGGTACGCGCCTAAAAGAAGCCTTTAGTGGGCAAGTGGCGACAGTGAACAATGGTGTAGTGGTGTTTAACCCCACTCGCAACACGGGAAGCGTGATGCTCATTGAACAAGCCTCCCCTGCACCTCACACCGCAAAATCGTTAGATTGGCGCAATGCTAATATCTACTTTGTGATGGTAGATAGATTCAATAATGGTGATAGCAGTAATGATCATAGCTATGGGCGTCAGCAAGATGGTAAACAAGAGATTGGCACCTTTCATGGCGGTGACTTACAAGGTGTAATTAATAAACTCGATTACATTCAATCCCTTGGTACCGATGCAATTTGGCTCTCCCCTATTGTAGAGCAAGTACATGGCTTTGTGGGTGGCGGCGATAAAGGCTCTTTTCCTTTCTATGCTTATCACGGCTATTGGTCACGAGATTTCACCAAGATTGATGAAAACTTTGGTAATGACAACGACTTAAAAACATTGGTCGAGCAAGCGCACAAACGCGGCATCAAGGTAATGTTAGATGCGGTGATCAATCACCCAGGTTACGCCACCTTAGCCGATCTTGAATTTGATCACATTGATGTACTCAAAGCGGCCGCCAAAGGCCAAGATCTCACTAAATGGCAACCAAAATCAGGTAAAAACTGGCACTCCTCTCATGAGCTTATCGACTACCAGAGCCAAAATTGGTCGCAATGGTGGGGAGCAGATTGGGTGCGCTCAGGCCTGCCGGGTTACGATAAACCCGGTAGCAGTGACAAAACATTAACGCTAGCTGGGCTGCCTGATTTTAAAACCGAATCAGATAAGTTTGTCACACCGCCGCTGTGGTTGTTAGATAACCCCGGCACGCATGTAGTGGCAAAAGAGCATTATCGCGTTGCCGACTATTTAGTTGAGTGGCAAACCGACTGGGTGAAACGTTTTGGCATCGATGCTTTTCGTGTCGACACAGTAAAACACGTGGAAGGCGATGTTTGGCTAGATCTAAAAGCGCAAGCCAGTGAAAAATTAGCACAATGGCAAAAAGAGAATCAACGCCCACAGCAACCATTTTGGATGATGGGAGAAGTATGGGCGCACTCGGCTTATCGCTCACCGTATGCCGATGAGGGCTTTGACGCTCTGATTAACTTTGATATGCAAAAACAATTGGATAGAGGGGCGACCTGTTTCTCCGATATGCGTAAAACGTATGCCAATTACAGCACCGAAATTCAGCAAAATCCGGGGTATACGCCTGTTAGCTATATGTCTTCTCACGATACCGAGCTGTTCTTTTCACGCTTTAAATCTTTTGAGATGCAGCGCAATGCAGCCAACGCTTTACTGCTATCACCGGGCGCTATTCAAATTTATTATGGCGACGAAATAGCCAGAGAAATTGGCCCGTATGCGGACGATTTTCATCAAGGCACACGCTCAGATATGTTGTGGAAGCTCGATGCTCAGCGAGAGGATTTGTTAGAACACTGGCAAACACTGGGGCAATTTCGTCAGCGCCACCCAGCAATTGGCGGCGGCGTACATAAAGATCTCAAGCAGAGCAGAGGTTACGCTTTCTCTCGCACCCTCGATGATGATGCAGTGATTGTGTATTACTCAGGTAGATAACTGAAATGAATCAGCAAGCTCCCCTTACCTATGGAGTGTGTAAAATGGAGCTTGCTGGTTTAACTGTTTATAAAACTACAACCCCACGTTATTCATGCGCTTCGGCGTCTTGTTTTTTCAATACTTTATGCCCGTCTTCTGCAATGCCCTCTTTCCAATAACTGCTGATATAAATGTCATCCTTAGGGATATTTTTATCGTTTCTAAAGTATTGGCGCAGCTCACGCATAGAATCAAAATCACTCGCCACCCAAACAAAGGGAGAACCATCCAACCAAGGCAATGCTTGCACTGCTTTATTTAATGGCTCATCTGTAATCCAAGTAACTTGCATATTGCTCGGGAGCGAAAGTGTTTGAATATCGTCTTGGTGAGTCACTTTGATCACCGCATACCCTATCGCTTGCTTAGGCAATGTTTGCACCTTGGCTGATAACGCGGGCAAACCTGTCATATCCGCCACCATAAAAAACCAGTCGGCATCAGTATTAATGGGCGCGATTGCGCCCGGCCCCATCAAACTAATCTCATCGCCCACTTGCGCGGCATCGGCCCAACGAGTTGCAAAACCGCTGTCTGGGTCGTGGGTAATGTGACGCACAAAGTCGACTTCGATAGCGGCAGTCTCTGGCATGAAACGTCGAATGCTATAAGTGCGCAGAATTGGGCGAGAATCAGGGGCTATCTCAGAAATGGTATTGCCTTGCGCATCAAACAGAAACTTAACATAGCTCGCTGCGCAATCTTCAGGGAAATTAGCCAGTGCCTCGCCTTGTAACACCAGCCTTTGCATATTAGGAGAAATGCGCTGCGTACTAACAACGGTCACTCGCTTAGGTGTTGGTTTTTTTCGACTCATATTCCCTGCCTTATTTATTTGTCCTCTATTTAGATTAGAAGTGTTCACTTAAACAGGCGAGAAATTACCCTGAAAATAGAACTGTATTATCTAAATGATAATTATTTGTGTTTGCGATAACAAAACGAGATTGTCTATATGACAATGAAAATAACCCTGCGCTTGTAAGTCACTGAAATTTAAGAGTTTAATTTTTTGGCACGGCAATTGCTATGTATAAAGTATCAAATAGATAATCAAACCGATAAGAGACCATCATGTATCAGATGTTTTTAGAAAACCAAACTGCAGAGGCTTACATTGAGGAGCTTCAATGCCAATCCGCACACTGCTTCGCAAAAGAGCATAACTCTTCTGCCAGTTTGCTTTTTAAAGGCATCCAAAATGCTGTGCACTCTATCTGGTCTTCGCTGCTGAAAAATACTGTGTTGCAGGATCTCAATCAATCTCAACACTCTATCGCAAAGCAGTCTACAGTTACCTTTACATCAATCGCACCAACCGGTGTGTAGGAGAAAAATTATGAGCCATTTAAGAATCCCAAAAAACTGGACTATCCAACGTTCTACTCCATTTTTCACTAAAGACAGCGTGCCACAAGCTTTGCTTACTCATCACAACACTGCGGCAGAAGTATTTGGTCAGCTTGTTGTAATGGAAGGTACTGTAACTTACTACGGTTTTGCTGATGGTGATGCGACAGAACCTGAAGTCACTGTAGTGATCAATGCAGGTCAATTTGCAACTAGCCCACCGCAATACTGGCACCGCATTGAAATGTCTGATGATGCGCAATTCAACATCAACTTCTGGTCTGATTCAGACAAGCGTAACGAAAAAATGTTTAACGCTAAAAAATAACTGAGATTAAGAGAGGCGCGCGCCTCTCTTTTCTTTACTGCTGTTATTAAAAAATAACCGCAGAACAAGCGTTACTGCGCCAACAATGTTGGCCAGTGACCATCTGCTTTAGCAATATTATTCGGCACATCTTTCACCCATTTTGCCTGAACAGATTGGTTGTAATTAAGGTAAAGCTTGCCTTCATAAATAGACCAAGCCTGTGGATCGATCTTCGCGGTATAGCCATTACTCACCGCCCATGCACAATATCCCCCATATTGCGGAGCATATTTTTCTGGATTTGCTACAAACAAGTTTCGGTTTTCTTCAGACGAAAAATACCAAGTCGCATCCTTCCATTCATAATGATACTGATCATCCCCTTTTTGCGCCTTTTGCATCGTAAAATACGCCACGGGATCATAGCCTTTAATCGCTTTTCCAAGAAAATCGCTGTACACCGCATCCAATGCAAATACAGATCTGGCAAAAAATAACAAGCCGATTGCGATAAACATACTAATTCGAGCTGTGGCTTTCTTCTTCATGGCTGTGCCTCCTTGGCTATTTGTCTCTTATATAATAGACACGATTTATCAGAAGAAAATTTCAGCGCGATTTTTTGTGTAGTTATCAAAGATACTTAGGTAAGTGATTGATTTATTTTATGTACGTAGTGCAATCTATTGTTAAGACGCATCATCATAAAGACGGCGAACAACATAACACCAGCGGCAACAAAAAAACCGAGTTGAGTGATACCAAAATGGCTTAAAAATGCGATGCCCACATAGCTGATGCTTTGCGCTAATGTCGCAAACATCTGCAATCCGCCATCGGCTCGTCCACGTTGATCGATGCGAATACTATGATGCATCCAATTAGTACGAGCGATTCGATTTAAAGCGTTAAAGGTGCCAAATAAAAACGTGAAGACCAATATAAAGTGCGGCGATGGTGACAAACTCATTCCCACAAGCATGATGGCGGCAAGCCCCATAGAACCCATCATAATCAGTTGGTGAGAGCCTAAGCCTAGTAAACGACTGACCAATAGCCCCGTCATTAATGAACCCGTGCCAAAGGCAATGTTATAGCCGGCAAACCAATCACCAGAGATTCCCATTTCGGAAAACCAAATAGGAACCAACTTAGTTAGAAAAGTTAAGATTGGATAGCTCAGTGCTGACAGCATCAAGAACACATAGAAGTGCGGCCTTTGAGTGTATATCTCGCGACTCTCTTTCATCTGCGCGACAAAAGAAACTACCCTTGATTGACGTAATTGTCGGCGATACGGCGTCAATATATAACTGACCGTTGCAATGGCTGAGGCGCTAGCTGCAAAACAGGCAAACTCATACATGCCCCACCTTTCTAGTAACAGCACGCCTAATGCCCCTGCACCTAACGTAGCGCCTTGCATTATCACTTCTTGCTTTCCTGAAAGCGCCGCATATTCATGCTGTTCAAAATTCTCTTGGGTAAAGGCGTTATTGGCGGTCCACGCTAAGTTACTGGATGTCCAAAATACTATCTGCGCAATGGCTAACAGCCACAGAGATTCATACCCCAATCCATAAACGAGTGCGACTAAAATAGCCATGCTCGTTTGTAATACCTGCACCCATATCAATAGGTATTTCCTTGAGGTTCTATCAATCAAGGTTGAGAAAATGGGAGTCAGACAAAAAGAAAGTGCGGTACATGTCAGCGCTAATATCGCGACAAATACCCCCATGTTTGGCTCAGATAGCATAATCCAAGGGAGCGCCATCATAAATAAACCGGATGAAATGCCATCAAAGAGCCGTCCTGTCAGATAAGGTCGTGTACGATTTTTTACGGTCAATCCCATACTTATATTCCATTTATTGCTTATTTGATGCTAGGTTAATACCTCAAGTTAACTTGAGGTAAAGCGCTTTCTCATTTAATTATGCAAAAGGGCGAAACGGATACGGGGATAATTTATGGAAATGACCATTGGTGAGGTAGCAAAAAGAACTGGGGTTAAGGTCTCTACCCTGCATTTTTATGAACAAAAAGCGCTTATCTACAGTTGGCGAAATCAAGGCAATCAAAGACGTTATCATCGCAGCGTAATACGCAGAATTGCGGTAATAAAAGCGGCGCAAATAGTTGGGCTAACCTTAGATGAGATTGCAACGTCACTGGCAGATTTACCCAAACATCAAGCACCTAATCGCCAGCACTGGGAGCAAATGGCGTTAAATTGGAACGCCATGCTCGAACATCGTATTGAGCAGTTAAAAGCACTGCAAAACGATCTCGGTGGCTGTATTGGTTGCGGTTGTTTATCTATGGAATCGTGTGCGATTTATAATCCGCAAGATATTCGAGCGAAGCAATTTGCTGACAAAACCATGCTCGAGGCTGTAACAGATTCTGTGTAATTGCCATTTAGTTAATGTGCTTTTCGAGACGTTCCTCGAACTCGATAATAAACCGACTCATAGCCTGACGCCAGTTTTGAATGGGCATCGTCCATTTCTTGCTGGCGTCTTTGATCGCTAGGTATACCATTTTTGTTGCAGCCTCATCGTTTGGGAAGATCTTTCGTTTTTTTAGTGCTTTACGTATCACGCTGTTGAGAGATTCAATAGCATTAGTTGTGTAGATAGCTCTACGAATATCTTCAGGGTAGTTGAACAGCGTGTTGAGGTTCTGCCAATGATTGCGCCAGGACTTGGAGATTTGTGGATATTGACTATCCCAGGCTTCGCCAAAGCGCTCTAGCTCAAGTAAAGCCTCATCTTCTGTAGCTGAGCGATACACACGCTTTAGGTCAGCTGTGACGGCCTTATAATCTTTCCATGACACATACTTTAATGAGTTTCGTACCATATGGACGATACACAGCTGAATATGCGTTTGGGGGAAAACCGTGTTGATGGCATCGGGAAACCCCTTTAATCCATCCACACAAGCAATAAGAATGTCTTCAACACCACGTTGATTGAGCTCAGTTAAAACACTCAACCAAAATTTAGCGCCCTCGTTTTCTGCTATCCACATGCCCATGAGTTCTTTCTGACCATCAGTGTTAATACCTAGAGCGAGGAAGACCGACTTATTGATAATACGTTTGTCTTGGCGGATCTTGACCACAATACAATCGAGATAAACGATGGGATAAATGGCGTCAAGTGGCCTAGATTGCCACTCAACTATTTCTTCTATTACCGCATTTGTCACTCGTGATACGAGGCTAGGTGATATATCTGCGCCATACCATTCATCGAAAGCATTGACGATATCGCGAGTACTCATTCCTTGGGCATAGAGCCACAAGATTTTGTCATCCATAGAGGTAAATCGTGATTGGTGTTTTTTGACCAGTTTAGGTTCAAACGAGCCAAGGCGATCCCGAGGAGTATCAAGTTCAAACTCTCCATCTTCGGTTTTTACGCGTTTACTGCTCTTGCCATTGCGGTAATTATTAGACTTAGAGGGCTTATGTTTTTCGTAGCCAAGGTGCGCATCCATCTCTGCATTGAGAGCAGCCTCAACCGTTATTTTCTTCAGCATTTGGCTGAACTCAGTTAAGTCTTCAGGAGTTTTAATTCCTTTAGCAGCTTCCTTAGCGAAAGCTTCAAGTTCTTTCTTATTCATATTGCCTATCCTTAGCCTTTAAGGCTTAGTTTAGGCAATTACACAGAATTTAGGACAGTCTCCCATGCTCACTCACCCTGAAGAATGGTCAAATGAAATCGACTGAATAGCGGCATCTCTATATCACGGTTACTCCCATAAAAATACCCAGTCAATGGACTGGGTATTGGAATTACAAACACTATTAACTATTAACTATTAACTATTAACTATTAACTATTAACTATTAACTATTAACTATTAACTATTTAGGGACATACACTAAACGCCCGTCATCAAGTCGGTAGGTTTGTCCTGCAATTGTGCCTGCGCCTTCTCCAATCTCATCGCTACTTTCATAACGAGTAAGGGTTTCTCCGTCTTTAACGGTAATGCGCATGTCTTTTTCTCCTGGATTTTCCACCAAGATACTGTTGTCGGGCAACTGCGCGCCAGTGACGTTTAACATCATCAGAAACGCCATCACTACCGCAAACAGATCGACCATATTGATGATGGATAAAATAGGATCGTCCGCTTCTTCTGCTTCTAAAAATCTCATTTTATTTCACCTCTATGCGAACCATATCTTGCAACAACCAACGGCGACGTACAGTCATCACGCTAAAGGTGATACTGGCGGCAATCAACGCAAGGATAGAAGCGGAAAACGCGACGATCATCTCCTCGGCAACACGCTCTATATTGCCCTCACCCATAGCAACTAATGCAGGGCCAATGGCGATCATGGTAGTTACCAAACCCAGCATTGGGCCTGAACGACTGATAAGGCGCAGCGGTTCTAGCTCTTTAATGACTCTCAGCTCAAGGTGTCCACTAGAGTAGTTCTGCGTTTTTTGTGCGTAGCGCGCTAAACTGGAATTAAACGTCTTAGAACGCCTTTGCACCGACTCCATCATAAAGCGGCCTAGGCTATACAGAGAATAAAGTACAATCAGTAAGATCAACACCATAATCGGTTGCATAAATAGGGTTGAAAATTGATAAACAAGGGTTTCGATTTGGTTCATTAGTTTACTCTTTAAATTGTCTATGTTGGCTTAGCGCTCCAAAGGCGACACAAGCAAAAGTGAATAGAATGAGCAGCAGCAATTCAATATCTTCTGAGCTAGGTAATTCAAAGCTTTCAACTTCATTCATTACATTTCCAGATACGATTGGCGGTTGAGTAGCATTGCTTGCACTGCCTGTGATGCCAAAGCCTTTGGCTAGCTCGTTGATATACTCTTGGGTAACCTCATGTGCTTGGTGATGTTCCACCATAGGTTTGAGCGCTTCATGACGCTCAATCAGTGAACGAAGCCTTTCGTCAGACGCTTGCCAATACTCTTTACGAGCCGCCTCTAACATTCTTTCAATGATTTGCATTTGCGCGGCGGGTTGGTTTTGTTCAAACCACTCATTAAGATCAAGCTGATACTTGTCATCAATCAGCACTTCGCTTAAACGCTCCCATTGATCGTCCCGAATGGTTTCTGGGGCGGTTACCTGCCAGCCAAAAATATTATTGGTGACATCGAGCATATTTATCGCACCTGAATAGCCTTCTTTTTGCATCGCTTTAAGCCAAGTAGGGTTCATGTAGCGCGAATTTAGCTCTTCGGCTAAGAATTGACTTGCAGAAACTGTGCGACCTTCGGCTTGGCGTAAATCACTGATATATAGAGAAGGTGACTGACCTGAAACACTGCGAATAGCGCTAGAAAGTCCCCCTAAATATTCAAAAGGATGGTCCGTTGATAATACGCCGTGTAAGCGACTGGTACGGGTCATAATAGCGGTGTCCACGTTAGCAAGTTGTGAGGCAAATAGGTTGACGTCTTGCTGTTTCTCACCCCATAAACCGCCGCCATACGCGTATTGCAAACGAGTGACAAACTGCTGACCAAGCTCATCGTCGTTGTCCCATGTTTGGGACTGCACTGCTTTATGATTAACACCCGAACCGTAATCACCGGGCGCATTACTAAAAATGCGGATCGCCGATAGACGCAGTGCATCCAACTGGCTATACCCTTTTGCCCGTAACTCATCCGCGACAGAATGACTGTTTTGCGCAATGGCATTGTTATCATCAAGTTCAGCAATCTGTGCAATTACCGATGACAGTTTTTGCATAAATCCATCAAACTGATCTCGGTAGACGGATGTGGCTTGAATGACCACATCAATACGCTCACGATCAAGCTCAGCGCTAGGAATGACTTGCAACTGTTTAAGGTTGCCTCCTCGATCCCAAATAGGTTTCACGCCAAGCGCTCGTAATACTTGCGCTTCAAGCATGCCGAAATGGCGCTGGGTTTCGCCTGCCCACAAAGAGAAAGCGATCTTTTTCGGGTTCTCGCCGTTTTCCACCTGATGCGCATCTAACAGCTTTTGAAATTCTTTTTCAGACGCGGCATACGCGGCAGGACTAGGCACTTTAGCAGGATCAAATCCATACAAGTTTGTACCACTGGTCGAGCTTGGATTGCGAATAGGATCGCCACCAGAACCCGCAGTAATATAGTGACCACTTAATGCTGATAACAGCGATTCTAGCTCGCCGTTATTGGCAAGGCTTTGATAGCGCTTCTTCACCAAATCTGCATAATCCTGCATCTTCTGCGGGGCATTACTATCAATCGCATCATGGTTAATCCCATTATGCTTAATAACACCAGCAATCCACTGCGCAGGAGCGGTGGATTCTAGCCTTGATAAATCGCCGTCAAATTGTTGCCAATAGGCCGTAGCTGACGGTTCAAACTGCTCCACAAACTCATCACCCAGTTGCAATAGCAAAGTGTAAATGACTTCTTGTGCTGGCTTTTGCATCCCAAAGCTGTGCAAACCCAATGGCACTACTTCGGCGGCTAGTCGGGCAAAATGTGACTCTAATGCGCTAGTAGCTTCATCAAAATGGCTATGAATACGCTCGTCCGTTAACCCCATATCGGCGGCAATACCCAACGCCAGTATTTGTGCGGTGATTTGTTGCTGTAATTTGTCTTTTACCGCGCCATCTGGCGAGCCTAAGTAATCACCTAACATGGTATTGAGCGCTACATAATCGCCATACAAACCCGCAGGGCCAAACGATGGAGTTTGGTGGCTGATAATGGTGGCACGTCCACGTCGTTTAGCCTGTAAGGCTTCAGCGATATTGTCTTGGATGTAAGGATAAATCACCGGAATCGCACCAAGGGTCATGTACGGAAAATCACTTTCCGCTAACCCGCGAGCTTTACCCGGCGTCCACTCTTGCGAGCCGTGTGTGCCCAGATGAATTAGCGCATCAAGTTGATGACTGCGTTGCTGTTGTTGTAGCCACAAGTACACCGCTAGATACAGATGATCCGGCGGCTCTTTGGTGTTGTGAATGGCATGACCTACTGTGCCTGCACGCGGCGGCTGAGGTAGCACCCACAAATGTCCGTATTGTTTGGCAGGAAATACAAAACGTTGCTCACCATCAACCATTCGCAATGCACTGTGATTTTCAGGCGCACCCCACCATTTCACAACGAACTGCTGTTGCGCGCGTGTTAGTGAGCGGAACCATTGTTGATAGGTCTTTAAGCTGAGGCTAACAGCATAGCCTTTGTCTAAAAGATCTAATGTTGTGTCAGGTTGATAGTAACCAGACAATAGCTGTTTAGCATCGTCTATGGTTTGTTGCTCAGGTAGTTCATCAACCTGATAGCCCTGCTCTTTTAACGCAGCAGAAATATTGTGAATACTATTTGGGATATTCAAGTTTGAAGCGGAAATATTTTCTGCGCCCGCAGGTGCATTCCAATACATCAGTGCCACGATTTTCTGCGCATTAGGCTGGGTTTGCAATCGATACAAAGCTTTCACTTTGTCAAACAGCAAGTTCATTTGACCTATCAGTACTTGCTTTTTACCATCACTACTGGCTGAAACCACCAGCGGATCGCTCAGCCCCCACGCTTCTGTTGTCGACAACATCACTGAGGCTATCCCTGCATCCACGCCCTCGTCACTGTCTTGCCAATCTAGCGCACCGCCATTTCGGTAGTGCAGGGTTTGAATAACAGGTACGCCAAGTGCCGTCATCTCCTCAATGCGCGCTTTACCATTGTGCAGGTGCGTCAGATTCACCAATGCAGTTGGCTTAATGTCGCTCTTATTCCAAGGCCAATCTAAACCGTGTTTGCGCCCGTCAAACCAATAAAATACCGGGATCACATTGGCATTATTTGCCAAGCGCGTTAGGCGGTCTAAATATTCAAATTCTTGGTTAGTAAAGACGCTACGACTGATCACAAAGCCAATGATGGGTTTGTTCGCCGTCTCCTCTCGCGCAAGGCGAGAGGAAAGAGTATCGACAAAGTTGCCCTCATTATAGATAGCGCTTAATGGCACCTTCTCAGCCGCCGGAAAAGCGGTAATGCTTTTACCAGCTTGCCATTGATGTAGCATTTGAAACAGGTGAGCGTAGTTATTTTGCGTGCCGTTTTGCCAATAATCAGCGGCTTTTGCCACTAGTTCTTTATCAAGAGTAGGCGAAGCACTTTGAGTTTGGCTGCCCAGTAACATCCATGGCATAGCACTAGGCAGGTCACTGATTAACTGCTGTAAACGCATTCTGTCAGGCGTTCGCGGTGCATCCGCAATCACTAAGTCTGCATCCGATAATACTTTTGCAGACAAGGTATGCGTCGCCACAAGCTCCACCTGATTCTGTTTGGCAATTTCAGACAAGTGCTTAATTTTGTCACTAGAGACAAAATCGGTATGCAGCAATACGATCTTAGTTAAAGCATGATTAGCGGCAAAACTACTTGCACTAAAAACTAACAAGCACGCAATGCTAATAAAGCGAATGAGAAGATGTCGAGTCATCATGATTAGAACTGATACTCCGCTCTAAAGTAGACTTCTCTTGGCTGAATCGCATAACTAAATAGTGCTGACTCATCTTGCAGGTAAGTATCTAGCAGATTGTTAATACCGACTGAGCCAAAGAAATCACCACGATGGTATTTCGCCGCTAGGTTATACACTTGGTAGCTTGGGAGCGTGTTTGATTCATAGGTTTGCTTGCCAACATGTCTTGCTGACACCAAAGTGGTGATGGTGTCTGTCGCTTGCCAATTCAGACCCACATACGCTTGAGTTTCAGGTTTGTTTTCAATTTTCTCACCGGTTTGCGCTTCTTTGGCATCCAGTAAGGTCATGTTGAGATCGATGAATACCGATTGCGTAATGTCTAAATGGCCTTGCCACTCTAGGCCTTTAATATCCGCCTCTTCGACATTCAGGTATTGGTATTTAGTGAAACCCGCCGTTGGGCGACCTTGGCAGTTTTCAACACATTGCGTGACAATCAAGTTTTCAACGTCATTTTGGAACAAGGTCACGCCCGTAGACCAGCGATCTGCTTGGTATTCTACGGAGATTTCGTAGCTTTGGTTTTTCTCAGGTTGCAAATCGGCATTGCCAATAATATCGAACGGTCGACCACTGCCAATGCTAAGATAATCTGGAGATAACTGCTTAATGGTTGGCGCTTTATAGCCTTCACCATAGCCACCTTTTATCGTCCAATTTTCTGTTGGCGAGTAAACTAGGTACGCGCGCGGAGAAATATTTTCACCAAACTCAGAGTGCTCATCGATGCGAGCTCCGGCTAAAAATGACACGCTTTCGGTGATTTTAAAATCGCCTTGCGCAAACAATGCCCCTTGACTCATTGAATCGCCACCGGTGCTTAAATCGGCACTGCTGAGATCTTCATGACGCCACTGACCACCAAGGGTAATTTGATGTTGCCCAACGTAAAATTGACCTTGCCCTTCGATGATATTTTCTGTCACTTTGTTGGAAGTATTGGCATCTCCAACTGTCTTGCTATTAGTTTGATCAACGCTAGAGCCATAAACGCTAACTGTAGTGTCAAAGTTATCCCAATAACCAGAGTGGGTAACCGCATAATCGAGTGTGTCGTAGCTCGAAGTACTGCGAGTAAGCTCTCCTACGCCTGTGCCACTGCTGATCACATAGTCATACCAAGTTTGCTGCTGCCCATAGCGCAGGCTAACATCAAGCTCTTGCGAGTCACTGATAATGCCTTTGAATTGAGTATCAATGTACTGATTACGGTTACCAGAAATATCCGTTTCCGTCGCATCATAACGATTTTCAATCAGACCTTGATAATAACTACCAGCCGATAGCTTCATATACAGCTTATCTTGCACCAGTGCGCCAGAGGTCTGTACTTCACCATTGAATCGGTTGTCACCATCAGAGGTTGTCGTGCCACCATGCGCCGAAACGATCGACCGCCATTCATTACTCACAGACTTAGTAATGACGTTAACCACGCCACCTAGCGCATCAGAGCCATACAGCGCCGACATTGGGCCTTTGATGACTTCAATTCTTTCAATGTCCGACACTGGAATATTTTTCAGTTCCACATTGGCATGCCCAATTAAGTCCGATGCACGACTAGTACGACGACCATTGATAAGAATCAGCGTTTGCGATGTATCCATGCCGCGGATCTCAATGCCTTTTTGACCTAGACCGATATCGGCAATATTAACGCCAACAGTGTTGACCAAAGCATCAGAAAGGTTGTTGTAAGGCATTGCCTGCAACTGTTCATTGGTAATAACCGAAACACTGGCAGGTGCACTAGATAATGTTTTTTCGTAAGAGGTAGCAGTGATCACGTGAGTTTCATCCACTGCAATTTCTTCGGCAAAGACTTGAGGAGAAAGAATTTGAGCAGACAAAAGACCAGCAATGCTCATGCTTTGGCGAGGACGACTTAAAAGGGGTTGCATGTTTTTCCTAATGTTTACTTGCTACAAGTTGCGATGTTATAACATATCATTTGTAGATAAGTAAAATATTGTTACACCCATCACAAAAATTAAGTGCTCAAGTATCGCGTAAGAAAAGGGTTTAAAATCAAGACGTAACTTGCCAGTAAGCGGATGTTCTACAAGTAAAACGCCGCTATCAAGATGACACAACAGAATAATAGCTAGGATTAGGATAAGCCGAATAGCAGATAAAAAAATACCCAGCCAATTGGCTGGGTATTGTATGAATAACTTTAATGAAGCTGTGTAGCTATGTAGCTAGGCTTAGATAGCCCAACCACCAGCGTAGAACACAACCAAAATAATGGTGATCAATAAGATACCGAAGTTTAGACGTTTCCACTCACCCGCGAACACACGGCCAACCACTAGACACATGAAGCCAAGCATAATGCCCGTTACGATGTTGCCTGTGAGTACGATAAATACCGCACATACTAGGCCTGAAAGTGCATCAACTGAATCTTCAAAGTCCAGTTTACGAACGTTACCTAGCATCAACAGACCTACGTACATAAGTGCAGGTGCAGTTGCGTAAGAAGGAACAAGGTAGCTAATTGGCGCCACAAACAATAGTAGAAGGAACAGAACGCCAACCGTTACCGCAGTTAGACCTGTTTTACCACCTGCTGCTGTACCTGCTGCTGATTCAATGTAAACCGCTGCTGGCGCGCCACCTACAGCACCAGATACGATGCTAGAGATAGAATCCGAAGTCAGTGCTTTGCCACCATCGATGATGTTGCCTTTCTTATCAAGAAGGTTAGCTTGACCTGCTACTGCGCGGATTGTACCCGTTGCATCAAAAATCGCTGTCATTACCAATGCCAGTACACTTGGTAGTACGATTGGGTTAAGTGCGCCCATGATATCCATAGAGCCAATCAAAGAGCTGTCACCGCCGATACTAGGCAGAGCGAAGAAACCTTGGTATTGCACAGCAGGGTCAAAAATAAGACCAAAGATCGAGATAGCCACGATAACCAATAGAATGCCGCCAGGAACTTGACGTTTTTCTAGGCCAAAAATCGCCGCTAGACCTAGCATTGACATGATTACAGGTAGTGAAGTGAATTCACCCAAAGTCACAGGCAAGCCAGCAACTGGGTTTTTGATCACAAGACCAACACCACTTGCGGCGATAAGTAGCAAGAATAAACCAATACCAATGCCCGTACCGTGCGCGATACCTGAGGGTAAGTTGGTTAAAATCCACTGACGTACACCCGTTACGGTAATAGCCGTAAAGACCACACCCATTAGGAATACCGCACCTAAAGCCACAGGAATAGATACGCCCTGACCTAGCACTAAGCTATAAGCGGTAAATGCCGTCAATGAGATAGCACAACCAATCGCCATTGGAAGATTTGCCCAAAAGCCCATAAGTAGTGAACCAAAAGCCGCCACTAAACAGGTTGCGATAAACACAGAACCTTGGTCAAAACCTGCGTTGCCTAGCATGCTTGGTACAACGATAACGGAATACACCATAGCTAAGAAGGTAGTTAAACCTGCTACTACTTCACGGCGAACGTTACTTCCGCGCTGTGAAATCAAAAAGAATGTATCAAGCCAGCCGCCAGTAGCCGCTGTGCCATTATCATTCAGTCCCGTTTTTGAGGACTGATTTGATGTATTCTCGGACATTTTGTTTCCTTTGTGTTTGCTGGAAAAGCCGCTGACAAGCTCTTTTTCCATAAAAGTGTTAGTAAAAATTTCAGTGGCGAAAAAATACAGCTAAACGTTTGCGTGTGCAATAGCTAAAATCGTTTGCACGCCATATTTCGCAGAAAAAATGAACAGCGTACTAAGAATAAGCCAGATTCTGAATAAATGGCTAATCACATCCTTTGAAAAGCATTAGCTTCATCCAGCAACAAGCCACATAAAAGGAATAGCAACTATTCACCAAGGATAAAACTACCCTTCATAATAATGAACAGCGTATTCAATACTAAACCAATACCACTTACATATTCTTTATAACCACATTCAGGCAATTTAAAACAAAATAGAGGACTAAAGAATAAATTTGACAGTGATCAAATTAAATATCGCCAGGTACTCACTTCAGCTCTATTTTAATAGTAAATACAACCTATCTGTGATCTTCATTTGTTCATTCGTCACAATTATAATTAACGGCTATTTCATTCATTATTCATATGCACTATTATTCTTTCCATCAAATTATACATTGCAGAATAAAACGGAGACATCAAATGTCTATGTACTACAAATCGCAATCTGAGAAAGAGCTAACCCTGTTAGCTTGGTATAATATTGATCATCAGTTGTCTTTTCACCTATCGTCAGAATAACCCCATAACCTCTTGTTATAGGTCGCTATTTTAGTTCTTACTACTTGCTATCAAGCATAAACTCACAACATAGATCCACTCATTAATTTGTTTAGGTCTATCCTGTGATCATTGTCTTTTAGCTTAGCCGTAGAGCAATTAAGTATAACATTAAATTATATAGACAATATTAAAGCTCAATATAGTTAACTGTTATTTATATAAATATCGATCTATAACATTAATAATATTGCTCCACCAATAAAGCTTAACTCTAATTAAATAATAGAGTGAGTTCGACTATTTACGTGATTAATAAAATAGATTCAATAAATACACGTAATTAAAAAATAACATCCTATATTATATAAGTGGTGTTCTATACACCCAAAAATCCAAAGGTACTATTATGGAAAACTTTAAGCATCTACCAGAACCATTCCGCATCCGTGTAATCGAGCCTGTGAAACGTACAACTCTTGAGTATCGTGAGCAAGCTATCATCAAATCAGGAATGAACCCGTTTCTACTGGACAGTGAAGATGTATTTGTTGACCTACTAACAGACAGTGGCACCGGCGCTATTACTCAAGAAATGCAAGCCGCTATGCTACGTGGTGATGAAGCCTACAGTGGTAGCCGCAGCTACTACGCTCTAGCAAATGCCGTAAAAGACATCTTCGGTTACGAGCACACGATTCCAACTCACCAAGGACGTGGTGCAGAGCAGATTTATATTCCTGTTCTTATTAAGAAGCGTGAAATGGAGAAAGGCCTAGACCGTAATAAGATGGTTGCACTTTCTAACTACTTCTTCGATACAACTCAAGGCCACACTCAAGTTAACTGCTGTGTTGCGAAAAACGTATATACAGAAGAAGCATTTGATACTTCAGTAAACGCAGACTTTAAAGGCAACTTCGACTTAGTAAAACTAGAAGAAGCTATTTTAGAAGCAGGCCCTAACAACGTACCTTACATTGTTAGCACCATCACTTGTAACTCTGCAGGTGGTCAGCCAGTTTCTATTGCTAACCTAAAAGCTGTGTACGAAATGGCACAAAAATATGACATCCCAGTCATCATGGATTCTGCTCGCTACGCTGAAAATGCTTACTTTATTCAGCAACGTGAAGAAGGCTACCAAGATTGGACTATCCAAGAAATCACTCGCGAAACCTACAAGTATGCTGACGGCCTAGCAATGTCTGCTAAGAAAGACGCAATGGTACAAATGGGCGGCTTGTTGTGTTTCAAAGATGACTCAATGCTAGATTCGTACACTGAATGTCGTACTTTGTGTGTGGTTCAAGAAGGCTTCCCTACTTACGGCGGTCTTGAAGGTGGCGCAATGGAGCGTCTAGCGGTTGGTCTATATGACGGCATGCGTCAAGAGTGGCTAGCGTACCGTATCGGTCAGGTTCAATACTTGGTTGATGGCCTAGAGAAAATTGGCATTGTTTGTCAGCAAGCAGGTGGACACGCAGCATTCGTTGATGCAGGCAAACTTCTTCCGCATATCCCTGCTGGTCAATTCCCAGCACACGCACTGGCTTGTGAACTGTACAAAGTGGCCGGTATCCGTGCGGTTGAAATTGGTTCTCTACTACTGGGCCGCGATCCTGCAACAGGTAAGCAGCACCCATGTCCAGCAGAGCTACTGCGTTTGACTATCCCACGCGCAACTTACACGCAAACACACATGGACTTCGTTATCGAAGCATTCCAAAAAGTGAAAGAGAATGCAGCCAATGTGAAAGGACTTGAGTTCACTTATGAGCCTAAAGTATTGCGTCACTTCACTGCACGACTAAAAGAAGTTGAGCCAGTAAAAGTAGCTCCTAAAGCTGAAGAAAAAGTACTAGAAACAGCATAAGCAACAAAATTTAAGGCCTCAATTTTTGGGGCCTTTTTATATTTCAGGCCCAAAAAACCATCATAAATAAAAATAGGTTTGGGTATTAAATTCTAATAACGTGAAACAAAGGATCATCTATGGCACAAAGTATTGATATGCCCTTGGAAAAACAGGGAGCGAAGGAGAAAGGTCCTTCCTTAATTGGAGGAGCATGTATCATTGCTAGCGTCTGTGTGGGCGCGGGAATGTTAGGCCTTCCTAGTGCGGGAGCTGGCGCATGGACTTTCTGGTCAATCGTTGCTATTTCCCTAACGATGGCAGTTATGACCATCTCTGGTTGGATGTTACTTGAAGCGTACAAAAGCTACGATCTAAAAGCTTCTTTTAACACAGTAACTAAAGACATTCTTGGGGAAAAAGTTAACCTATTTAACAACTTAACTGTTTATTTTGTAGGCGGCATCTTGCTATACGCTTACATCACTTCTTCAGGTTTGATCCTGCAAGATATGCTTGGCGTAAGCAGTCAGATCTCCTCTATACTATTTGTTTTAGTTTTCTCCATTTTTGTCTGGCACTCTACTCGCGCTGTAGACCGTATTTCGGTCGTTCTCATTACTTTTATGATTTTAAGTTTTGTATTTGGCGTATCAGGTTTAGCGGTCAATGTTGATTTCGCTATTTTATCTGACTCAGCAAACAGCAACGCCAGTTACACTCCTTATGTATTAGCTATGTTACCAGTAGCATTGACCTCTTTTGGCTACCACCATTCTGTAGGTTCTATGCGTTCTTATTACGGTGATGAGAAAAGAGCCAGTAAAGCGATTCTACTTGGTACAAGTATCGCATTAGCTTTGTACTTCCTATGGTTATTCAGCATTTTTGGCAACCTGCCACGTGCTGACTTTGTACCTATCATCGAGCAAGGTGGTAACATTGACGCACTACTTGGCGCTTTAGGTTCGGTCATTGAATCTGAGCGAGTAGCAAGTGCAATCAACACCTTCTCTATGGCGGCTATCTTGTCATCGTTCATTGGTGTAGGTCTGGGCGTATTTGATTACCTTGCTGACTTGTGCAAATTTGATGACACCAAACAAGGCCGTAGTAAAACTTGGGCTGTGACTTTCCTACCACCACTAGTGCTTTCTTTACTGTTCCCATTCGGTTTTGTGATCGCTATCGGTTACGCAGGCGCAGCAGCAACAGTATGGACTTGTATCATCCCTGCACTTCTAGTGTACAAAGCACGTAAAACAAATACTGATGAAAACACCTTTAAAGCACCTGGCGGCAACGCGATGGTTTACGGCGTAATTGCTTTTGGTGTGTTAACTGCGGTATTCCACTTTATGTCTATGGTCGGTTTCCTACCTGCATTTACTGGTTAAGCTGTAGATTTTTAGTTAATTAATTAGTCATTTTTAATAGCAAAAAAGAAAGCAGAAGTACCAAACATTACGCTTTGCTGTTGCTTTAACCTTACAAATGCACTCAAACGCCTTAATGATAGTCATCCCAGACTCATTGAGGCGTTTTTTTGGGATAGATATTTGTTTTATGGGGTATTTTTTGGCGTAAAGATCTAGCTTGTTGTTGGACAACAGTGTTTTAGATCTGTAGTACTGAGGCGCCATTGTTCCATAGGAAGCACTATAAATGGATTGGGGTTTCCGCTTAGTAAATGTTGCAAATAAGCTAAACCATTAAGCGCAAAAAATGACAGGTAAAATTTTACTCACTGACTTATTTAGTACCTTTTTCACATTACGCCCAATTAAAGGGTGAGCCACACTAGCACAACACCCAATTTAGATGCCGTAAACACTAAACTTGACCCAAACCAAAAATGCCAAGCGTGGGGAAAATTGTTTGTTATATGTCTAGCGCACACCTATAATTAATGCGCATACAAAATACGCATGGGTTGATACTATGAGAAACGCATTTGATAGACAAGCACCAAAGAAAGCAGCCAATTTAAGTTTGAATAGCGAGCTGCTAGCAGAGGCGAAACGTCTGAAGATTAACTTGTCAGCAACAATGGAAAAAGCCCTTGAGAAAGAAGTAAGCCAACGCCTTAAAGCTGAATGGCAAGAGCAAAATGCTGAAGCTATCAATGCTTGCAACGAGCTCACTGAAAAGCATGGTCTATTTTCTGACTCTTACCGAGTATTCTAATGTCACAATTTGCGCTATACCAAAACAACGATAAGGGCACTGCAACTGCTTACCCTTACTTTGTTGATGTTCAGAGCGAATTACTCGATACACTGAACACCCGACTAGTCATCCCACTAACACCTGTTGAATTGTTAGAAAAGAAAGCACCTAGTCACCTATGCCCTGTGATACATATTGATGAAGGTGACTTCGTTATTTTGACTCACCAAATGGCAAGTGTACCAACTAAAATCCTACGTGAGCCTGTCAATGAACTCAGCACATTTAGAGACGAGATCATTGCCGCTATCGACTTTCTGATTACTGGCATATAGCGCCTTGCTCATGAGCGCGTTATGCGAAGCTACTTTTGGTGTAATAATGGGAGCTTGCGACCTTGCACCAAAAGTCGCTTAGAAAAATGAGTCTGCGTGCAGCAACTTAAACACTAAACGCAACGCATAACAAATCGGCTCGTGACAATTATCAATTTCGTCATATCACCCATGAACTTCGATGCTATCTTTAGGGGCTTCAGAGCGATGGTTTATACCATAGTCCCTCATAACACCTGCGACCCTCAGTCGATAGTCTTTAAATACTCCACCACGCCCTTTAGATTGTGCGTACCTGTGCGACTCTAATGCACGCCACTCTTGAATTGACTCTTCATTTTCCCAAAATGAAAGAGACAGGACTTTGCCTTCATTGGTAAGGCTTTGAAAACGCTCAACGGAAATAAACCCTTCTATCTCAAACAATTGTGACTTTATCTCATTGGCGATATCTAAGTATTCTGCCGTTTTACCCTCAGCAATTTGAACTTCAAAAATAACAGCTATCATATTTTATTCTCTTTGATCTGCTTGAATTGATATGAGCATTCTAACAAACTGATTTATTGATACTTGGTTCTAGGTCGAAGTGTGGTGGTATATAGGTTTAAATTCTGGTCTAGCTTGGAAATGCTGGGGAGCGCCATTCGCTCAAAGCGCACCGATAGAGGCTGGCGTATTGATGATCTCGCTTCAAAAGCTAATTTATCTCGTAGGACGATCATGAAGATTGAAAAAGGCGATACCAGTGTCACCTTTACCAATGTACTTGTCCTCATGGATATCTTAGGACTGTCGTTACGCCTTATCGACTTAAACTTATTTGTTCATCCACATAACCAAATAACCTCCCAAGGTGAAAACAGTGTGAGAAGCAATTCGGAACCGAAACAGAGTTCTCGTTCATCTATGAAGATGAATGGAAACACACTGGTGTCCCTATTTCACCACACATCCCTTTTGATGATCAGGCTTCGCCACGAAGTATCGAGAACTATCTCAGGGTCAGGTCTTGAATTTTGCTTTTGAAGGTTTTTGTGCAAAAGGAAAGACCTGACCCCATTTATTGCTTATTTGGCTTAAGCTAGTAGTTCAATCAAACTAAATTAACGTATTACCTTATCGCGACATGCCTCATCAGCCATGTGGTAGGTTGCAGTGAATCCAGAGAGATCAAATTTCGCTCCGTAGAGACTCACTCCACCAGTGAAGTTTTGTAGGTTGTCAATATCAACTCTTACACTGCTTTGGTGTTTAAATACTGAGATTAGATTATCTGGGATTGGATAAATTGAATACTCAACTTGTTGACCATATTGACCTTGGGATAGGGACTTTATTAAATCGATTTTGGCAGGAGCGGACGCTATTACACCTTTTTCACTAGTAAAGCGTAGCTGAACACTTTTTCTATAGATGTCTACATGGTCGGCCAGGTTTGCTTTGAGGGTTAACATAACAGTTCGGCTGTCACAATCGTCAAGTCGTCGCAGAACACCAAGAAAACTACCGTTGTTTGAGTTTGTCGCATTCATCATGACGTAGTTGTTAACAGAGGCTACACGCCACGCTTTGTATTCCCAAATTGGGACTGAGAGTTTTCCGGTATTTTCAGTTTTCTTGGTGGCTACAACTTTTGTTTCTGTTGCTGTCTCTGTTTGTATTTGCGGCTGGTTATCCCAAATTAAACTTACCTGATACCCAAAAGTACCGATAAGGATGATGATAAAATACCACTTTACTCGGCGCTTACTGGCTTCAATTCTTTTGGCTTTCTTGATAGCTTTGAGTTCGACCTTTCGCTGTTTTTCTTGTCTTTTCAGTTCGGCCTTTTGTTGTTTTTCTTGCCTTTTTTGTTCATGTATTGCGTTATACTGCTCAAGGCTCATGAAACTAGGCCTACCAAAAACCTTATTGGCAATAGCAAACCCTATGGTTATTTCGATAACCGCAGCACCCGCAAATATAATCCCAAAGCTGGCAGATGAAATAATGAACGCGATAGCGAACAGAGCTAGTATCCCTACTAAGAAGGGGTGATTTTCTACATTTGAATCTATTTTTTCTTCGCGCAGAAAACACCAAAGGACCACACCAAGTGTGATCCCAAATAAAACGCGTTCTATCATTTTGGATTACTCTTATCTTTTGCTATTCATGACTTTTTGTGAATCAAAGTCATGGTGTTAATTTTTTTTTGGGGGGTAAAGGTCATATGATTTCAAAAGCCATACATTCCATATACTCATCATTAACGATAACCTTACCAAACCCAATTTTATAAAGCTGTGTGGTAGTCAACAAATTCCGAACATCGTTTTAATCCAATGGCACATAAATAAGTTTTCCAATACACCCTGATTACAAATTAAAAGTGCAAACTTTAAACCTCAGCAGCATAAAAATGAGATTGATGAGCTCGTTCAGTATTAGCACGACTAAAGCGCAATACCTTGGCAGAACTACTCTCTTTTTATTTACTCGCTATTAAAAATAAAAAATGAGGCTTATTAATCAATAATAAGCCTCAAGTCTTATACGCTAATTTGCATTAAGCTGTGTTAGCTCAGCACTCTTAGTTTAAAGGAGTGAAGTTTTGTACAGACATTTCAGACGCTTCAGGGATTTCTAAAGACTGACCGTTTGCTTCTAGTTTCTTGATGTAGTTAATCAAAGAATCTGTGTATAGAAGACCAGTATCTTCACGACGGTCTGCATCTTCATATACTTGAACAAATGAGTCATAACTATCACCACCAGCGGCGATGAAGTCGTTTGTTACTACCACGTACTCATTATCTAGTTCAATGTCATGCCACTCACCAAATGTACCATCAGCGTTTTTACGACGAGCTTCTACATTGCTCAGACGTTCACCTTTGGTAGCGTTCATATCGACATCAAAACGCAAGTTCGCTGCCACAGGGAATGCGCCACTTGAGTTGTTTACCGCTACGTTATCAATCGCGTCTTCTAACGTGTTGATAATCTCTTGGCCTGTCATGTCTAAGTTCACTAGAAAGTTAGTAAATGGTACAACGTTGAATGCGTGACCAACAGAAACATCACCTGGTACGATATTCGTACGTACACCGCCACTGTTTTGAATAGCAAGGTCAGAACGCAAAGACATGTCAACAAATGCTTCTGCAACTACGTTAGCTATGATGCTACCGTGCTTGTTCATAAAGTCACGCTCAGTGGTGCCTTCAGGACACAAAGTACTACCAGAAGAGTGATAAGAACCAGGCGTACGCTCATGACATAGTAAGCCGTTGCTGTTGCCGATAATTTCAAGCATTTTTTCTTCAACTTGGTCAGCAAAATGCGCCAGTTTTTCAGAAGTGACTTCGTCTTTGTCAACAATACTTAGCTGTGGAGTATCTGCAATGTACGTTTCGATTGTTTCAATCTGCTCTGCAGTTAGAGTCCCGTCGCTCTCCTCGTCTGGGTTAGTGAACTCATCGCCTAGTAATAGGTGTGGAGTACCCGCACATTGGGTCACGTTACCAGCTTCATCAAAGCTGATGTTTAGCTCGCCAAGTACTTGCGCGTTATCCCAAGCAGTAACAATACATACATCTTCACCAGAAGCATTTGATACTACTGTTGGGTATTCACCTAATGGTTCACCGTAGTCAATTGCATCATAGAATGCTTCATCGCCCAGCAATGTGTGGCTGTCACCACCCACAATCACGTCAACACCAGTTAACTGCCTGGCCATTGCAACGTCATTATCGTATGTGTAGTGCGTAAGCAATACGATCTTGTCTACGCCTTTCTCTTGTAGGGTATCGATGTATTGTTGAGAAGTTTCTACTTCGTCTAGGAAAGTAGTGTCTTCTGAAGGAGAAGATGACACCTGAGTTTTAGCCGCGATATCAATACCGATAACGCCTACTTTCTGTCCTGCTACGTCAAAAATTTTGTACGGCGCATACATATCGTAAATAGGGTTAGTTGGAGGTACATCGATGTTAGCAGCAAGTACTTCTGTACCACATCCGTCAGTGCCATTTTGTAAAGTATCGATGAAGTGAGCCAGTTGCTCGTTACCATCATCAAATTCATGGTTACCTAATGCGAATGCATCAAAACACACTTGGTTCATCATTAGTGCATCAGGAAGCTCTTCACGGAACAAGCTGTAGTACATAGTACCTGTGATTGCATCACCCGCATGCAAACGAAGCGTGTTGTCGTTTTGCAGTTCGTTAAACTTAGTTACAAGGCGTGGGAAACCACCTACTTCAACTTCAGCATCAACACCACCAAGAGTCAACTCAACTGGACCTGTTGCATCTAGTTTTGAGTGATGATCGTTGATGTGCAAAATACGAAGGTCAAATGATTCACCGCTTTGCGCTTCATTATCTGAGCTAGAAGAATTACAACCTACTAAGCCAGCTACAACAGCTAAAGCTAATATTTTCTTGTTCATTTCAATTCCTATTTTTTCAATTTCAGTCTTGTGATGTTGAATATGCGATGCATCCTAAAGTTTATAAATTAAGGAATTATGACAATGATTAATTTGTCATGAATAATTACTTATTGGGGTTTAAATTGAGAACTAAAATATTAACTTACTATGACAGTTACACTTTAATTACATTGCAAAAGAGCATTTATTAGGCGTAATTAACTATAAATTACAGTAAGTTGAGTATTTATAATGTAGAAATGAATATATATATACTTATAAATAAACTCACTATTTTTATAAATTTATCAAAAAATATAAATGTAATATTTAATAATTAAGATTCCGGCCAAGCAAAACAACCTATATCAAGGAAAACAATGAACAAGATAAAAATGGCTTGGACTCTACCCTGCTTATTAGCAGCTGGCGGTGCAAATGCCAATATTATAATTTCAGAAGTGGTTGAAGGATCAGGTAATAATAAAGCCATTGAAATTGCCAACATTGGCGATAGTGCAGTTACTCTAGACGGCTATCTTTTGCAAAAAGAGCTCAACCTTGACGGCGTTTGGGGATCGAGCTTTTCACTTGACGGAATCACTCTACAGCCTTTCGAAACTTACGTTGTTGGAAATTCTAGTGCTGTAGCGGACTTAAAAGCACTATTTGATGACGTAGATAACACCCTTGTAAGCTTCAACGGTAATGACCCACTTCGTCTCGTATTGAACGGTGAAGTGATTGATTTATTTGGACCAAGTGGTGAGTCTGATCATAATTTTAATGATGAGAGGACTATGGTTCGCTGTGACTACTCAGCGAATGGCACTTGGAATGAATCACAGTGGCTAACATTCCCTCAAAATGACTGGAGCGACATAGGTAATATCGCAGCCAGTTGTGATTCGGGAGAAGCGCCTGAAGCACCCGTTGGTGAAGAAGCCACTATTGCACAGCTGCAAGGCGAAGGTCAGTGGTCACCGTACACAGATCCTGCAAACTATCAGTTTGAATCAGAAGAAACGTTTGTTGTAAAAGGCGTTGTCACTCACGTACAAAGTTCAAATCTAGATAACGATCTTCTTACTGGATTCTTTATGCAAGATCCAGCAGACACGACTACCAATGCTTCAAACGGCATTTTTGTTAGCGCTGCTGTTAGCAACATCAAGGTCGGTGACGAAGTTGCGGTTACCGCAAAAGTGCAAGAGCACTACTCTTGGACTCAGCTAGGTTCTACTTCAGCGCGCGCATTTGTTGAAGTGCTTGGCGAAGGTGAAAACATTGAGCCAACGACAATTACCGCCCTTGAAAGCGATGAAAACTTCGAACAAACGCTAGAGCGTTACGAAGGTATGTTGGTGCGTGTAAACGCTGAAACTGACATGCACGTTGCACGTACTTTTGGTTTTGATTACAGCGCATACCGCAACAACATGGTACTGGCTCATCAATCAGTTAACTACCATCCAAACCAACTTAACACGCCACTAACGGATGGCGCAGCTGAGCAAGATGCAAGCAACGCTGATCGTCGTCTATTTGTTGAATCATCAATGGATGCAGCAGATGGCGTTGTACCTTGGTACCCTAACTTTGCAAAAGACAACGGCACAGGCACTAGTGATGACTACATCCGTGTTGGCGCGCAACTTAGCGAAGAAGGTTTAACAGGCGTACTAGGTTACTCATATTCTGAATACCGCCTATACGTACACAACACAGCTGACAACAGCACTTTTGTTGAGAACGAACGTTCACAAGCACCTAACCTAGAAGAGGGAGACTTAGTGGTTTCTAGCTTCAACGTGCTTAACTTCTTCAACTCTCCATTTGGTGGTCGCGATAACCCAACCAACAGCAACCGTGGCGCAGAAAGCGTTGCTGAATTTGATATGCAATTAGAGAAAATCGTTAGTGCATTGGTTGCTATCGACGCTGACATCTACGGTCTAATTGAAATTGAAAACAACGGTTTTGACGAAAACTCTGCTATCCATGTTCTGGTTGAAGCGCTAAACAGTCGTCTAGACGAAGCTGACCAATACCAAATTGCTATGCCTAACGACCTTGAAGGTGAAGGCTTTGTCGGTACAGATGCAATCACTAACAAAATCATTTATCGCCCTAGCACTGCTACGCTAAATGACACTTACGTGATTGAACTGCCACAGCAGCACGTAACAGAAAATGGCAGCACTAAGAGCGCGTATCAGCGTGATGCATTCACTGCTTCTTTCGCTGTTGAAAATGCAGAAAAAGATCTGGTGATCTCGACCAACCACTTCAAATCAAAAGGTTCGACGTGTTGGGAAGATGAAGCAACGGCTGATCAAGAAGACGATGTGAACCTGCAAGGTAGCTGTGAGCACTTCCGTGTATCAGCGGCTTACCAACTGGCTCAAGAGTTGAACAAGATCGACGGCTACAAAGTGGTTATGGGTGACCTTAACAGCTACGGTCAAGAAGATGCTATCTTGGTATTGACCAACCGCGACAATGCACCAGCAGACTATGAAATCCACGCAGCGCGTAACACTTACATTGGTGGCGATGCAACAAACGGTACTCTACTGCACGGTGAAGAAGGCGCGTTAATCGAAGAATCATTTGATTACCTAGACATTGTTGAAGAGCTTAAGCCAAAGACTTACAGCTATTCATACAACGACACTATGGGTACGCTAGATTACGTGCTAGTTGATAATGAGCTTAAAGATTTCGTTGTTGATGCTGAAGTATGGTCAATTAACGCTGTTGAATCGACGTTATTTGAATACGCTAACCAGTACACTGGCGATCTAGTGAAGTTTAACGACGCATACCGCTCTTCTGACCACGATCCAACAATTGTTGTATTCGCATTCAACAACAATGACGAAGGTTCTGAAGACGGCGATGACAACCTACCTGAAGGTGATGACGGTTCTGAAGATGGAGACAACAATACTCCTGAAGGCGATAACGGTAACGACAACGATTCACAAGAAGGTGGCGATGTGCAAGGTTCAAGCGGTGGTAGCTTTGATTTCTTGACCTTAATGCTGATTCTATCTGGATTCTTTGTCCGCGGTCGCGCTAGAAGAAACGTCTAATCTAAAAGCAGCGCTTATGGCTACGAATTGCAATAGCCCGGCAATGTAAACTAGATAGATAAAAAGATAAAAGTAAGCCGACAAATTAAGATTTGTCGGCTTTTTTCATTCTCTGATGCAACAGATCTGTTCATTAAGATCCATTGATTTAAGCCCCATTTATTTAAGGTCTATTCATTCAAGAGCAACTCGATAAAGTGACTTAACGTTTTGACACGTCTGATTGGCCAAATAGTCGAGCAAATAAATTGATATTTAAATACTGAGCGCCATCATCTGCAGTTAACGGTGGTGTTTGCGTAGTAGGATCTGCATCTAATGCATTTGAATTACAATTAGAAACCCACACACCGTTTTGCAATTGGCCGTTGTTCAGCAAAATATCACAGTTGATATCGTTCATACCGCCTTCAGAAGTAATCGCTTGAACGTAATAAGGAATGTTGTTCGGCGTTGATGTATCTAGCGCGCCATCATGCGCATAACCAACAGTGTGAGTTAATTCACGCAGCAGCTGCGCCGCATTTTTGTGCAAATCAGCCGTTTTTTGCGCGGCACTTAAACTTACGTACAGCTTAGGCTCGCCTTGCACACTGTCAAACTGACCATTATTTGCCGTTCCTTTGTTCGATGCAGAAACATTAAATGCCACCATTTGATAAGTGGCATCGCTCCAAGACTGGATGCGATCATTCACAACATCTTTAAATGCCACGTAATTAGATGGGATAGTTCTCGCATCGCCACTACCTGAATGAAATGCACTCGCATCCATTTTTTCTAAACCTGCACTATCAAAGCGATCTGCAAATTCTTTTGTATTCACAATAAAGGCAATTTGCCCAAGCATACGACGAACGTTATTTTCGGCTTGGGTATCCCATTGCTGTGGCGTTTGAAGTGTGTTTCCCCAATCAGCAACAATTGCAGTAGTGGCAAAGTTAAACTTTACATCGGTAAAGATAGGGCTAGCAACTTTGGATACGTATTTAGCTTGCTCAAAATGGTGTTCAGTGACATAAACCGCATCATCGTGGCTAAGATGAAAAGTTTTTTCTAGTTTCGCTTCGACCTTCAGATTATTCAGTTCCTGCCCCGCATGATCTAGCGTCGTTTGCAGTTTATCTTGAATGTGATCCACTGTAGCGACGTCACAGCCGTTTAATACCAAAGCTGAAATACCCACTAATACGACACTTTTCATCTTCAAACTCATTACACACCCCTACTCATAAATGTATTCACAGGCACATTAATATGATTAATAACAAATCTAATGCGCTCAGTTGAATAATGGGGTGGAGTATGAACTAAGATAGCCAAACCCCAAAACCAAACTATGTTTTCAGTTATGGGTTTGCAAATATGGGTTTTCAGTTATGAGGTTTCAGTTATGAGGTTTCAGTTATGGATATTGCAAACATAGGGGACAGTTTTGGGTTTTCCCATTTTGCTTTTCAGAGATAAGTACCCAGATATGGGGCTTGCTGCCAAAAATATGGCAATGCAAGCCACTTGTAATGCAGTAAACCCTAGCGAATTAACTTAAGAATATTACGGACCGCTAAAACAATTCCGGAAATAACCGTAATTTTGAAGCAAATTTCAGACGCTTTATGAATCGATGAAAATGCCGCGCTTTGTGTAACCAAAGGGCCTCTTTCTTGCATATGAACGATTGCAGGTACGAAATAGAAAACGAATAATAATCCCGTCACCACCATCAAAATCATGCTGATCAAAGCCAACCAATCTGCACTTTTTTTCAGATATTGGAACAATTCATAAACCAGTGACACCAAACAAACCACAACTAAGGGGTAAGATAAGCGGACAAATACCGATGTCATCAACAAGCCTTCTTGGAAGCGGTTGAGTATGGGCTCCCCTAGGGATGTAATCGAGTTAAACAGTACAGGTGCCACAACAACACCGGAGAAAAGCGCAAAGCCCATAATGACTGACAGTAAAACAACATAAGAGATAGCAACAGTTTTCGTTATTAGGTTCATGATCCAATCGCATGCTTATACCAATCGTACTAAATAACGGGTCATTCTAGCTTGTGAAAATGCTCGATAACGGCGCTAGTTCTGATCACTTACTTAGTGTGATTGGTGTTAAAAGTTAATACCAAGCCCAACAGTCCTATTGGGCTATATCCATTGTTTACCCTCTATTAAACTACAAAATAGCCTTAACTAAATAGCTTTAAAATTCAAATTCGTCTGCAATATCAATACCTTTTGTCGCAAGATAGGCAAACAATGAATCAACGGTATTGTTCACCACACGCTGCGCTGGATAACCTACTTCTGTGATCAATGCTTTTGCGACATCAAAACGCCCTAAATCCCATGCATTGTGCGCGTCTGAGCCAACACTGATTGGCGCATCGTATTGTTTGGCTAGCGTCGCCAATATTTTACAGTTGCTATAACTGGCTTTTCTTGAATATAAAAAAGAGCTGTTATTTATTTCAAGGGCGACATTTTCTTTTGCGGCCAGTTTAACTATCTCTTCGATATGAATTGGGAAATTCGGGTTGCCGGGGTGCGTCACCACATGCACCTTGCCACTTTTAATGACGTTACTCATCGCCTCAGTGTTTGAATCGATATCTCGAGGGGCAAACACAGGTGGATGAAAGCCAGTAAGGATAATATCTAGGTTGCTACGGATAGACTCATCAATATCGATATTGCCTTGCAGATCTTTAATATTGCTCTCTATGCCACGTAAAATACCGACCCCGTCCACAACTCGAGGGAACGTCAGACTGTTTACGAAATGCCACTTATGAGGCGCATCTTCCATATCAGGGCCATGATCGGTATTGGCAAATAAACGTATGCCGCGCTTTGGCGCTTCACGCACATAATCATGTATGGTGCTGTAAGCATGATCACTTGCTAAGGTGTGAGTATGTAAATCCACTTCTAACTTGTAACTCATTGTAAAACCTCTTTTAAAACCCTATAGCTACCGAAATATCACAGGCTGTATGCAAACTTTGAACTGCCTACCATATACGACTTTGTTTAAACTTTCATGGCATAAATCAGTGCACTTTACACCTGCTAACAGTGTCAGTTGCAATATAAGGTTTGTATAAAACTGCCGTCATTTACGATGACTATACAATTCGTTACCCTCAGCAAAGCACTATTCAAAAATTATGAATAAAATGAATTTAATTCCTCTTTCATTAAGTGAATAAACTTCCTTCAATTATTTAAATTTATTCTTCTCTTATTATTAATAATAATGAAAATCCATTTATTGAAAATAAAGTAAAACATACTGAATTTAATAACACTTTTTATTTTAACCACTAAAAATGAAATATTACTTCCCATTCAAACACAAAGTTGATTGCGACCTAAGTCACGGATTCACAAGCACTTTACCCATAATTTAAATAGCAACCAATCAGCACAACAATAATATCACCGACAAAAATAAGACCTAGTTAATTATTGTATTATTTAATGCGTTAATATTTAAATAATGAAACAACCATTATTGTTGTTTCATTAACATGTCTACTGATTAGTAAATTCAATACAGGTGATTAATTGTATTACCTTATTAATAATAAAAAGAACATCTCCCCTACAAATTAATAAAAGGAAGTTACTGTGAAACATAATTTAAGTTTACTTTCGCTATCCATCATCGTTGCTTTAGGTGGTTTAACTGCGTGTAACGATAGCAGTGATAACACTACAGCGAAGGTTGAAAAAGCGGCGCCAACGGTAGCAGCAGAAATAACACCCGCCATTGAGCAGCAAACCCTATTGACACAAGCTCAGCCTAGACAGCTTGATGATTTAACCCAATATGTCGACCCCTTCATCGGTACAGGTGGCACAGGCCATACTCATCCGGGGGCTGTAGCGCCAAGTGGCATGGTGCAAATGACACCGATTGTCTACGATACTGGCACGGAAAAATGGAAAGTGTGTTCCGGTTACCATGATGACGAAACTGAGCTTATCGGCTTTGGGCACACAGCATTTAGTGGTACTGGGATCAGCGGTTTAAATGAGTTCCAAATGTTGCCATTTACCACTGAAACTATGCCAAAAGATGCGGATATCACTTCCTACCATCCGCATATTGATAAATCCACCGAAGAAGCGTCTCCGGGCTACTATCATGTGAAAATTAAAGAAAGCAATATTGATGTTCAACTCACCGCTACCGAGCGTGTGGGCTACCACAAATACACCTATCCTGATGGTGCCAAACCTAAGATCAACTTAGTGTTTACTGACTTCAATAAGCAAACAAACAAGGTCGACTACTCTATTGTCGATGATCACACCATACGTGTGACGCAGACCATTTCTTCATTCTACACACTGCGACAAGATACCTACTTCTATGTGCAGTTTGACCATAAATTTAAAGCCAACCCAGAGTTCCACCAAATCAAAGGATGGTGGGGACCAACTGAGTCTGGCACTTTAGTGCTCGACTTTAGTGGCGATGGTGATGTGCATCAAATCAATGCCAAAGTCGGTATTTCGTACACTAGCTTACAAGGTGCAGAGCAAAACTTTGATGTCGAAGGGACTCGCACATTTGAACAAGCCCATGCCTACACCAAAGGTTTGTGGAACAAAGAGCTAAACGAAGTCAAAGTGGAAGGTGGTACACCTGAAGATCTCACCACTTTCTATACCGCGCTTTATCATACAGAGCTAGCGCCGCATCTATTCCAAGACGTTGACGGACAATACCGCACCATGCGCCGCGGCGATTACACCATAGTCAAACACGCCGATGATCCTAACTCTAAAGTATTTAGTGTGTACTCACTATGGGATACATTCCGTGCCTTGCACCCACTTAAAACTATCATCGAGCCTAAACACGCCGTTGAATTAGCCAAAGACCTTATTCGAAAATATGAAGAAGGTGGCATTCTACCGAAATGGGAACTGCACGGTGACTATACCGGCACTATGGTGGGCTACCCTGCTGTTGCCGTTATTGCCGATTCTATTACCAAATTCCCTGACCAATTCACCGCTCAAGAAAAACAAACCGCATTGGCTGCTGCACTGCGCTCTGCTGTTTACAAAAGCGGTAACGAAGTGATGAAATTTGACCCAGGATGGAGAGTGTATGACGGCGTACAAAAAGAGAACTTAAAATTTGTTGATGGTTCTCGCAATAGCCTAGATGAACCAATGAGCACTGAATGTGATCCATTGGCACCGGCTAAAGATTCATTGTGTGGCTTTGTTCCAGCGCTAGGCCATGACCATGGTCAAAACGAATCGGTATCCTACGGCTTAGAAATGGCTAACTTTGACCATGCAGTGGTGATGATTGCTAATGCTGCAAACCGTGATGATGTTGCGAAAACATTTGAGCGCCGCTCCGAATACTGGCACAAATACTGGGATGCCTCTAACCCTGACAACCCAAGTGAAAACTGGAAAGAAAAATACAACATGACCGGCTTTATGCGCCCTGTATGGTCTGACGGTAGTTGGTTCACTTCTGATGATGGTGAATTCCACCCTTACAAAACCAACAGCGGTTCGGGTAACTACACTGAAGGGACTGCATGGCAATGGACATGGTTTGTGCCACAAGATGTGGAAGGCTTAAAAACTATCATGGGTGGCAATGACGCCTTCTTAAGCAACCTAAATGAAGTGTTCTCAAATGTGTGTGACAGTGCTAAGGATTCGACCTGTGCAACCACACCAGATATGACCGGTATGTTGGGACAAGTAGCGTTTGGTAATGAACCATCACAACACATTCCATTCCTATACAACTGGACGAGTGAACCTTGGCATACTCAAGAAGTGGTTGACCAAATTCAGCACACTATGTACGGCACAGATCGTGGTGACATAGTCGGTAACGAAGATGAAGGTCAAATGTCGGCATGGTATGTGATGTCTGCACTTGGGCTATACCAAGTCAGTGGTTCAGATCCTGTCTTGACGGTTGCACGTCCTCTGTTTGAGAAAGTGCAAATCCCTATGCAAGATGGCGTATTTACCATTACCGCAGAAAACAACAGCACAGCGAATAAATACATTCAATCTGTGACTATTAACGGCAAACCACTCAACAAAAACTTCACTTTTGATTTTGCAGATTTGAAGGCCGGTGGTGAACTGCACTTTGTGATGACTAATGACGTTAATCAAGCAATGAAAGCGGATCAACTAGCCAAAAGCTAAGCTCCCTTTTCATCCATCGCTAGGTAAATAAAAACGTTAGCTTGGTTCTTCGGAGCCAAGCTATTTTTTATATCTATACATAATGAAAAACAGTGACAATAAGTATTAAAAATCATTCCTTAACGGTAATTTCTTGGTTATTTACACAATAAGACATTATTAATTTTAAAGTGATTCAGACTCATTATTCATACACGTAAAAGTGCAATGTTAATTTTCATTTGGTGACGCGAGTCATTGCGATATAAGTCACGGATTCATAAGCACTTTAGCAATACTTTAGACAGCAATAAATCAACAAAAACATTATTCAAACTTGCTTCTAGATATATACTTACTTGTAGTATTTAAGGTTAAAAAATACTACTTCCCTTTCAGGACGCAATAATTAAAGCAACAGAATTAATTTGTAAAATTTATATTAAAAATAAAAACAAACATACCCTACAATTATTAATAAAAGGAAGTTACTGTGAAACATAACTTTAGTTTACTCTCACTATCCATCATTGTGGCACTCGGTGGCTTAACTGCATGTAACGATAACAGTGATAACACTCCGGCGAAGACGGCAAAAACAACTCCAGCAGCAAAAACTGCTGCGCATAAAGCACCCGTAGTAGAACAGCAGCAGCTACTGACCGCCTCTCAGCCTAGACAACTGGATGACTTAACTCAATATGTTGACCCTTTCATCGGTACAGGTGGAACAGGGCATACTCATCCTGGCGCCGTCGCACCCAATGGTATGGTACAAATGACGCCAATTGTTCATGACAAAGGTGGCAATGGATGGAAAGTCTGCTCTGGATACCATACCGACTTTACTGAACTACTTGGTTTTGGTCATACCGCACTAAGCGGCACCGGTATTGGTGGTTTAAACGAGTTCCAAATGCTGCCATTTACCAGTGAAAGTAAGCCAGCAGATATCGATATTACCGCTTATCATCCGCACATTGATAAATCTACCGAAGAAGCGTCTCCGGGCTACTACCATGTGAAAATCAAGGAAAGTAATATTGATGTTCAGCTCACCGCAACCGAGCGTGTCGGCTACCATAAATACACATTCCCTGAAGGTACCTCACCTAAAGTCGCCTTATCATTTAGTGACTTTAACAAGTTCATGAGCACCTTTGCCTACACCATTGTCGATGATCAAACCATACGCATTACGCAGACAATTTCTTCATTCAATACCATGCAACAATCCACTTACTTCTACGTGAAGTTTGACCATAAATTTAAAACAGGGCCACTTTATCACCCTGTCTCAGCATGGTATGGATACCAAGGTTCACTGGTGTTAGATTTCAGCGAAGATCCAAATGTACATGAAGTTAATGCAGAAGTTGCCTTGTCTTATACCAGTCGTCAGGGCGCTGAACAAAACTACGATGTAGAGGGTAATCGTACCTTTGACGAGGCTTATGCGTACACTAAAGGCTTATGGAATAAAGAATTAAACGAAGTCAAAGTAGAAGGTGGCACACCTGAAGATCTCACCACTTTCTATACCGCGCTCTACCATACCAATATTGCACCGCATATCTTCCAAGATGTGGACGGCCAATATCGTTCCATGCGTCGCGGTAATTTTGCTGTGACTAAAACAGCCACCGACCCAGACTCTAAAGTGTATAGTGTGTACTCAATATGGGATACATTCCGCGCCTTGCACCCACTTAAAACCATCATTGAGCCTAAACATGCGGTTGAATTGGCTAAAGATTTGCTCAGAAAATACACCGAAGGTGGCATCTTACCAAAATGGGAATTGCACGGTGACTATACTGGTGTGATGGTGGGATACCCAGCGGTGTCAGTAATTGCCGATGCCATCACTAAGTTCCCTGACCAATTTACCGAACAAGAAAAACAAACCGCGCTAGCTGCTGCACTTCGCTCTGCTGTGTATAAAAGTCAAAGTGCGGTGGCAGAATTTGACCCAGGCTGGAAAGTCTACGGCGGCGTACAAAAAGAGAACTTAAAATACGTCGATGGCTCTTACAACACCCAAAATGAACAAATGACCAGCGAATGTGACCCATTAGCTTCAGCCAAAGATTCGTTATGTGGTTTTGTACCTGCGTTAGGCCGTGACAATGGTCAAAATGAATCTGTTTCTTACGGCTTAGAAATGGCCAACTTTGACCATGCCGTAGTAATGATTGCCAACGCTGTTGGTCGTGATGACGTTGCCCAAACATTTGAGCACCGCTCCCAATACTGGCACAAATACTGGAACGCCTCAAACCCAGACAACCCAAGTGAAAACTGGAAAGAAAAATACAACATGACCGGCTTTATGCGTCCAGTATGGTCTGATGGTGAATGGTCTACCTCTGATGATGGTGAATTCCACCCTTACCTCATTAACCATGGTTCTGGTAACTATACCGAAGGGACTGCATGGCAATGGACTTGGTTTGTACCGCAAGATGTTGAAGGCTTGAAAACCATCATGGGGGGTAACGATGCCTTCTTGAGCAACCTAAACGAAGTGTTCTCTAATGTGTGTGACAGTGCTAATGATTCTACCTGTGACACCACCGATGATATGACGGGTATGTTAGGGCAAGTGGCATTTGGTAACGAGCCATCGCACCATATTCCATTCCTATATAACTGGACATCAGAACCTTGGCACACACAAGAAGTGGTGGATAAAATTCAGCACACCTTATACGGAACTGACCGTGATGACATAGTAGGGAACGAAGATGAAGGTCAAATGTCAGCATGGTATGTCATGTCAGCATTAGGTTTCTATCAAGTCAGTGGTTCCGACCCTGTACTTACTGTCGCACGACCTCTGTTTGAGAAAGTGCAGATTCCGATGCAAGACGGCGTATTTACCATTACGGCTGATAACAACAGCACAGCCAACAAATACATTGAGTCTGTCACTATTAACGGCAAACCGCTTGATAAAAACTTCACCTTTGATTTCTCAGAATTCAAAGCAGGTGGCGAATTGCACTTTGTTATGACTGATGATGTCAACAAAGCGATGAAATCTGTTCAGCTAGCAAACGGCTAATAGCAATCACAATAATTTAGTGAATATGCATAAATAAAAGCTTGGTTCTTTTGAATCAAGCTTTTTTATGCGCCCTATTAATTATATATTCAGGATAATTAATATCTCTAAATATATTAGAAAACTGGAATTTTACATTTCATTTAAAGTGAAGCCCCGTTGCGACCTAACTCACTAAAAACAAAGATATTTTAAGTTAATTTATGTACGCCAATTATTCTTAATATATAGATAATTATTACTTTCGCAATTGTATTATTTAACGTTATAAAACGCAGTTAAAATACATTTTCGAACAGCTGAAAATAATAAAAACACCCTACAATTAATAAAAGGAAGTTACAGTGAAACATAACTTTAGTTTACTCTCATTGTCCATTATTGTGGCACTAGGTGGCTTAACCGCATGTAATGATAATAGTGATAACACCGCAGCCAGCGTTGATAAAAATGCACCAGCAGTAGAAAAAACAACGCCAACTCCGACACCAACCCAGACACAAAACGTCGAGCAACAACTTCTTACCGCAGCTCAACCTCGACAACTTGAAGACTTGACTCAATATGTTGATCCTTTCATTGGTACCGGTGGCACCGGACATACTCACCCTGGCGCTGTGACACCCAATGGGATGATACAAATGACACCGATTGTTGACGATGAAGGCGTTGATTGGTGGACTAGATGCTCTGGTTATCATACTGATTTCACCGCGATTCTAGGCTTTGGTCATACCGCACTTAGTGGTACAGGTATTGGCGGTTTAAACGAATTCCAAATGCTGCCGTATACCACCGAAAGTATGCCTAGTGGTTCTAAAATTGAGACTTATCGCCCCCATATAGATAAATCGACTGAAGAAGCCACTCCGGGTTATTACCACGTGAAAATTCAAGAAGGTAATATCGATGTACAACTTACCGCCACCGAGCGTGTCGGTTATCATAAATACACCTTCCCTGATAGCGCTAAGCCAAAAATCAGTTTTGTTTTTGACCGATACAATAAGCAATTCAACTCTGTTGACTATCAAATTGTGGATAATCAAACCATACGCATCAAACAAACTATTGCCTCGTTCTTTACTCTGCACCAATCAACGTACTTCTATGTGAAGTTTGACCATAGCTTCAAAATGCCCCCAGAGTTTATTGAAATCCCGTCAACATCATCTTGGAGCCAAGATAAAAATGGCGTGCTAGAGCTTGATTTTAGTGGCGATCCTAGTGTCCACCAAATCAATGCCAAAGTGGGAATTTCATATACTGGCCCGCAAGGTGCAGAGCAAAACTTCGATATAGAAGGTACTCGTACTTTCGATGAAGCTCGCGCTTATAACAAAGGCTTATGGAATAAAAAACTGAATGAAATCAAGATTGAAGGTGGTACACCAGAGAATCTAACAACCTTCTATACTGCGCTGTACCACACCAATATGGCGCCGCACATCTTCCAAGATGCTGATGGTCAATATCGCAGTATGACTCGCGGTGATTACTCGTTTGTGAAAACCGCCACAGACCCTAACTCTAAAGTGTATAGCGTCTACTCATTGTGGGATACATTCCGTGCATTGCATCCGCTAAAAACCATTATTGAGCCACAACACGCGGTTGAATTAGCCAAAGATCTTCTTAGAAAATACCAAGAAGGTGGTCTGCTACCAAAATGGGAACTTCATGGTGACTACAGCGGCACTATGGTGGGCTACCCTGCGGTTGCAGTAATTGCCGATGCCATCACTAAATTCCCAGACCAATTTACCGATAAAGAAAAACAAACAGCATTAGCGGCGGCGCTGCGCTCTACGCACTATAAGAGCTACGCCGAAATATCTAACACTGATCCGGGCTGGAAAGTCTATGATGGCGTGCAAAAAGAAAACTTAAAATACGTCGATGGCTCGCACAACAGCTTAGGCGAACCAAGCAATACTCAATGTGACCCATTAGCGCCAGCAAAAGAGTCTTTATGTGGCTTTGTGCCTGCGAAAGGTCAGCAAAATGGTCAAAATGAGTCTGTCTCATACGGCTTAGAAATGGCCAATTTCGACCATGCTGTAGTAATGATAGCTAATGCTCTACATCGTGATGATATTGCGAAAACCTTCGAGCTACGCTCTCAGTACTGGCATAAATATTGGAACGCCTCTAACCCTGATAATCCAAGTGAAAACTGGAAAGAAAAATACAACATGACGGGCTTTATGCGTCCAGTATGGTCTAACGGCGAATGGTCTACCTCTGATGACGGGGAATTCCACCCATATAAAACCAACCACGGCACCGGCGATTACACCGAAGGTACGGCATGGCAATGGACTTGGTTTGTACCGCAAGATGTTGAAGGCCTAAAAGCCACTATGGGGGGTAATGACGCCTTCTTGAGTAACCTAAACGAAGTCTTCACCAATAAATGTGCAAGTGACGACCCTGCGCAATGTACGACAACCGCCGATATGACCGGGATGTTAGGACAAGTTGCGTTTGGTAACGAGCCTTCGCATCACATTCCATTCCTATACAACTGGACATCTGAACCTTGGCACACTCAAGAAGTGGTTGATAATATTCAGCACACCTTGTATGGCACGGCTCGTGATGACATGGCGGGTAACGAAGATGAAGGTCAAATGTCAGCGTGGTATATCATGTCTGCGATGGGCTTCTATCAAGTCAGTGGCTCTGATCCTGTATTTACCCTAGCGCGACCTCTGTTCGACAAAGTACAAATCCCAATGCAAGATGGGGTATTTACCATTACCGCAGACAACAACAGCGACACCAATAAATACATTAAATCAGCGACTATCAACGGTAAGCCATTAAATAAAGACTTTACCTTCGATTTTACTGAGTTCAAAGCAGGTGGCGAACTTCACTTTGTAATGACAGATGATGTAAGCCAAGCAATGAAACCGGATCAATTAGCGAAAAGCTAATACCCATTAAGGTTATCAATGCCTATATAGCTTGGCTCTTCGGAGCCAAGCTTTTTTATTTGCAGGCCATTTAAATACCATCCCAGCCACAACCACCCCATACTCCCGACAGACTGACTCTTCACTGTGATTGACGATAGAACGTCAGACAGTTTCCTTACAGCTTAAGGAGAGGCAACTTAAGACAAAGGCAGCTTAAGCTCAGCAAAAGTATTAACGCGATATCGATAGATAAACCACCAGCAAGCTTTCCCTTTGCATGGCCTTTTTATTGCCTAGCAGGAAAACACTTTAAAACTATCAGGCTGAATGACGATTGATTGCTCTTTAGAATACTTTAATCAACATCTATAGCCTTAAATATCCATGCCAAGAAATTAACTTGCACAGTGACACTTTCAAATACCAGAAAGTAAAACATCATGCGCTAAGAAGTGTGTCTTCTAAAAAACAAATCAATAAACGATATAGCACTAAAACGCGATGCATATTTAATAAATCTATTTACTAGAAGCTAGCCACACTTAAAGCAATCCTAACAATATAACTTACTCAGTAATATTAAAAGAGTATGGCTTACCTAGGGTGAGTTCTATTAGGATAAATTATCTATATAACGAGAAATATTATTCAATGAAATGATAAGGACTGACTAGCACTTTTCTATATGAGATTTGCACAGCGTCCATATTAACTTATATGAATACACTATTAAGACATCATTAATTGCGCAGAAACGAGTGTTTCATATACAGATATAGCCAATGAATAACGGCTATTAGTATTACTATTGTGGATATTAAGAAAGGAAAATAAAAAATGGGAAGAGAGCTCCGGCTATCTTCCCATGAGAACAATGCAGATTTTAAATAATAATCTTCAATATTGGACGCGTAATTTGAAGACTATTAAGGTCAAAACCTAAGCAAATAAACCTGCAGCGTTCTTAATAGCGTCTTTAGTTGAACATTCTACTGTTTCTAAGCTTGCAAAACGTTCAGGCTCTTTCACTTGGATATCGTGGGCTAAAATTACTTTCTTAGCATGTTTAATATCGTCAGCAGTAATACGGTTTTGAATGCCATCTTGGCCTTGAGTTTCAACTTTAATATTAATGCCCGCCGCTTTAGCCGCTTTTTCTAGAGCAGCCGCAGCCATAAAGGTATGCGCTACACCTGATGGGCAACAAGATACTGCTACGATATCAGGGTGGCCTGAGTTACCTGCTGGGATAGCTACGCTTGGAGCCGCTGTAGAATCTTTAACAGTTTCATCATCTTCAGTAACCACTGGTTTCCACAAACCAACAATTAACGCAGTCGTTAGTGAGCCGGCAATAATACCGATTAGGTACGAGGTACGGCCTTCAACAACAGGTAGTACAATCAATCCACCCCAAGGAGCATGACACAATACATCGGCCATGAAACCTATCACGTTACCTACGATACCACCGGCGACGATTGCTGGTAGCACGCGCAATGGATCGTTGGCAGCAAATGGAATCGCACCTTCAGAGATACCAATTGAGCCCATGATGACAGCCGCTTTACCCGCTTCTTTTTCATCAGAGTTGAATTTTTTAGGAAACAAGAAAGTCGCAAGAGCCATACCTAGTGGTGGAGTACAGATAGCGATTGCAACGCCACCCATCAACCATGGTTGAGTACCTACTTGAGTTTGTGCAAATAGAGTTGCCACTTTGTTTACTGGACCGCCCATATCAAATGCAGTCATACCACCAAGCAACGCACCAAGAGCCACTTTACCTGCGCCAGCCATGCTAGTAAGGCCTGCGTTCATCGCGCCCATACCCAGTTTGATTGGCTCACCAATACCCCACAATACGATACCTGAGGTGATTAACGTACCGACTAGAGGGTATAGGAAGAAACCACCTAATGCCTTCATATTGGCCGGTATTGGGATCTTTTTAAGCTGTCTTACTACATAACCGGCAATGAAGCCTGTCACGATACACCCTAAGAAACCACCACCAATATCAGACATTAAACCAGACGCAATCATCGCTGGAGCAAGAGCAGGTTTGTCCGCTAAAGAGTAAGCAATGTAACCACCAAGAATAATAGGGAATAGAACTAATCCTTTAATACCTATCGTCGATATATCGGCCAAAATACCACTGTCAGGCACAGCCCCTTTACCAGATAACATTACCGCGATGGATAATAACACCCCACCTGCCACAATGAATGGAAGCATGTGGGAGGTACCAAATAATAAGTGTCCTTTCAGACGGGAAAAAGTTTGAGTAGTCACGATATTAGTCCTTTTTTATTATATTTAGTGCATCTTGTGCAGAGTTTGCATTACACAAGTTAGTTACAAATTCTGGGTCAAACTTAACGAATAGGGCCTTCAGTATTTCAATGTGATAATCACTATCTGCCGGAGAAGCAATCATAAAGAAGACTTTGGGTTGAGGCTCATCATCGTCTTGATCGTATTCAATACCGTCTGGTGCTATACCGACTGATATAGCAGGCGAAATAACGGTTTCACTTTTACAATGTGGGTACGCAATTCCATCAGTTGTCGTTGTACACTGTGCTTCTCGAGTTTCAATTCCTTTAAGAAATACATCCAAATCTTTAATTCTCGACTCTTTCAGTAGCGGTGCAGCGAGTTCCTTGAAGAGGTCTTGTTTATTTTTAGAGACAATATTTACATTGATTAGCTCTACATTTATTAACTCTTCGAGCATAGGGTAGTCCTTATTATTTTTTCATGTAGGTAGGAATTGCTTTTTAAATTATTGGAAAATAGAGAATTAAAATGGCGAACAAGTCACATAATTAAATTTGAACGAGATCATAAAAATGGAATGTTACATTTCACGATAAATTAAATTTCCATGCGATATTAATCACAGAATAATTAGTAAATGAAAAATACTGTAAAGTAAGATTTGGAATTATATAAATAGCAGATATCAAAATATAAACTATTGATTTGTAAGACCATTATTATGTCATACAATTTGTATGTAATATTGCATTTAATGATGGCTAATATATTTTATATATCCATTAAGCAGCAATATTAAGAATAAATATCCATTTGTATTATCTTATTAACGACAGCACTATGAATATAAAATCAACAAAGGAAATACAGTGAAGCATAACCTCTATTTGCATTCATTATCCATCGTAGTAGTTCTTCGTTGTAATGGGGTCAGGTCTTGAAATTTGCATACCTTATGTAGAGCTAATCACGAAGATGTTGGTCAAATGTCGGCTTGGTATGTCATGTCAGCAATGGGATTGTATCAAGTCAGTGGTTCAGACCCTGTATTAACGGTCGCACGCCCGATCTTTGATGAGGTACAAGTACCAATGGGTGATGGTGTGTTCACCATTACTGCTGAAAATAACAGTGCGCAAAACAAATACATCAAGACAGTTACCATCAACGGTAAACCTCTGCATAAAAACTTCACCTTTGATTTCTCTCAGATGAAAGCAGGTGGTGAATTGCATTTCGTAATGACCAACGATGTGAATCAGGCCATGAAACCTGAGCAATTAACCAAAGGATAAGCTGCTCTCCCCCACAGCTAAACCAAAGACAAGCATGATTCTTTGAGCCACGCTTGTCTTTTTTATTAGAGGGGGTCAGTATGAGAGGGGGTCAGTATGAGAGGGGGTCAGTATGAGAGGGGGTCAGTATGAGAGGGGGTCAGTATGAGAGGGGGTCAGGTCTTGAAATTTGCATGGCTTGCGTGAGCAAGCCATGCAAATTTCAAGACCTGACCCCCAGAGAAGATTATTTAAGCCAAGATAAGTTGACCGTTACTTTCGCCGTTTTTAATGGATTCACTATCTGAGACACACCTAAGTCCGCACCCACACTCATCCAGCGACACGCAACATGCTCATCCAGTTGATGTTCAGAAATAAGATATTGGTGAGTCTTTTCAACCGCTGCCGTCGCCGCTTTATCAAGATCGGGATCAGATGCAATAAAGGTAAACAGCTCCCCATTTAATACCGAAGGAGTAGGCAATTGCGATTGCTTTAATACCTCAACAGAAAGGGTGACTTTACCTGAAATCTCAACACCCGTTCCAGAAAGCTCGCCATCCCCCATTGCCGCATGCAAATCACCAAGCGATAGCAGTCCACCAGCATGATTTACAGGCAAATACACGATAGATCCTTTTTTGATCTCTTTAGTATCCATGTTGCCACCATGCTCACCTGGGCTACCACAGGCAATCGCACCCTCTGCTGGCGCTGTGCCGATCACACCTACCATAGGAGACAATGGCACAGAAAGATTTGGCGCAATCTGTGCGCTTTCACCGATGATCTCAACAGGTTGTACAATCGAACCAGAAAGCTTATGTGAAAGGCTACCAAATAGATCTGAGGACACCATAGAGCCTATTGCTGCCAACTCAATATCATGAATAGTAATGGCAAGCACATCCCCTACTTCTGCACCTTCAATAAATACTGGGCCTGTAGCTGGGTTTACCTTTGCAAAATCAATCTCTTCGAGAATATAACCAGCCCCTTCCATTTGGTTACGAAAGCAATCGAAGGTATCAACAGAGAATGTTTGATTTTGTTGTACATGTGCAACGGCAGCGTTGTCTTTACTCATGGCGTACACATAATCTTTGGTGGTGATGTGAGTCATTGTTTTATCCTGTCTGCAGCGCCTCTCAAAACAATTAGAAACGCGGTGATAAATTAGTAATGTGAACCTAATATTTGAAAAATAGAAATTCCAAGCGGAATTATACCAATCGTACTAAATAACTGGTCATTCTAGCTTGTTAAAATACTTAATAATGGATTTGCAATTTTTGATTGTAAAATAAAGGCTTATTAACAAAATGGCATATCGTCAAGCATTGTTCAGAGCAACTTCTGAACCTTTCATTTCTGTGATAGGTATAAGCGATAACGAAGATAAGAAGGCTTGATCAAGCTTGCTTCTACTTTCTATAAGCTAACAGAGCTGTAGAGTGATGTGAGCGAAAAGAAAAAAGCAGAACTCAATATTCTGCTTTTCAGTGCATAGAAATGCCTCGCTATCTAGGCATCTAAGCCATCTAGGTGCGCCAAAGCACCTTCACGATGTGCCAGCCGAATTTTGTCTTCACCAAATGCGGTGTAATGGTTTCAGCGGTGAAAACCACTTTATCAAACTGAGGTACCATCTGACCTTTCTTAAACTCACCCAGATCCCCCCCTTTTTTCCCCGAAGGACAAGTGGAGTACTTGCGAGCTAATTCAGCAAATTTCTTGCCTTTTTTAAGCTGAGCCATGATGTCATCAGCTTTATCTTTATGCTTCACCAATATATGAAGCGCGTGCGCTGTTCTTGCCATTGTTGTTCCCTAGGGGTCAGGTCTTGAAATTTGCATGGCTAGATTTTATCTAGCCATGCAAATTTCAAGACCTGACCCCGATTAGATTAGTGACGTGTTGGACCTCTTCTTACAAGATCTTGCCCGTTCTGGAATACATCTTCTGTGACCCAACGAGAAAGTAGAAGCTGATGATTATCATCAAGTACCGCAACAAAGCGGCGACCGTCTTTATTGCTAGTGGCTAAAGCCAGTCCAGCCACATTGGTTAGGCTAAAGCCGCCATTTTCAACCGCAACTAAAAATGCTTCAAGCTCTTCTAACGTGGTAATAATGTCTGCATCATTGTTCATGGATATTTTCTCTAGTGAGCAAAGTGATAATGGCAGAATGGTGCGATATTTTATTCTAGAATGCAAATTTCAAGACCTGACCCCATTCAGTTTCATTAAATAGATTCTGCAAATTGAGGTACTTTTGAATCAGCATCGACAGATTGACCTAAGCGTATAGCTTCTTTCATCTCAGCTTGTTTTAGAATCGCTTTGGTTTCGTGGTAATCCTGAGCTACCGCTGTTTCAATAAACTCTACCTTTTCACTAGCAAATTCTTCAACCGCCTGTTTTATTTTTGTTAATTCGACATTAAAAAACTCCTTGCGTCGATTAACCATATTAAGACGTTTGTGATCAAACTGACGATGTAACTCTTTCTCCAATGAAGGGGCGTCTGAAGTATGAATCATGGCATGTACATCAAAACTAAAGGGGACAGAAGCATCACCTAACTCTTTCACTCTATCCAAGGGCTCTAATCGACGTGTCATACCAATTTTATACACATCCTCACCAAACGAACCTATGTTACTAATGACATATACATGTCCTTGCTTGGTCTGCTCGGCCATACTTTGTGCACGCTGATGCTTTTGTTCTGCTTGCTCTAAGTCTGATTGAAGTTGTGCTATTTGCGCCTCAAGGTTCGCTCTCGCTTCCTCGCTAGCCGATTCAAGTTGTGTTTGTGCAACTTTTAGGGCTTTCTGATATCTCGCTTCTTCTTTAATTGCTTCCTGCTCAGCCTTTTTAATTTCGGCTTCAATTTTAGCCTCTTCGCGCATCTGAGCTTTTATTTCAGCTTGTTCTTCTTTTTCTCGCTGCTTTTTCTCTTTATATTCATAAGTTAATCGAAGCTCTTTGAGTTTTAGCTCCAAGTATTGCTCTGAAATAACGATTCGATTAGATTCGTTGAGATTATTTATAGCCTCAAACGCTTTGGCAATACGCGCTTCCATTTTAACTGCATTTTTCCAAGTACAGTTTGCAATGGCTGCTTCACACTCATTATTAAACGCTCTAGCCGTTAATCGAATACCTCGATTAGTCATTTTACGGCCTTCCACTTTCGAATCACCAAGCGTCCACTGAGTGGTACAGTAGATAGCACCTGTAATATCCTTATCACGAACCAGACGCTTTTGATCTTCTTTGCATCTACGGATTTCATCTTTAAATTCTTCCGATGTTGCAAAATCAAAGTGAGATTCATAAAACCCTAGTTCAAGCAACTCTACGTCATCATTGTAAATGCCCACTTGATAGATAAGAGAGTCAAAAACCGTTTTCTTTTGTTTATACTGATTTCGAAGCTGTTCAATATCATCATTCACTTGTGAACGCTTATGTTCAGCCTCTGTTTGATAGGCTGCTAACTGACTTTCCCGTTCATCAACTTCTTTGTCAATATCAATAATATCAACATATTTTTCCTCATAGTCCGCTATAGCTTTATGGCTATGAGTTAACTCGTCTTTAACGGATAAAAGCTGTTTCTTGACTGAGCTGAGTTTTGCAACAACCACAATTATAATGACAAAAAGCAAGCCAGTAGCAACGATGAAAGGCATTGATGGTAATGATTGAAAGAGCGTTTCAGGCTAACTCCAAATGATTAATGATATACGAACAACTTATACTTCGTTTTTTGCTTATAGAAACACTCTGAGAGTAACCCACACCTAAGCTAGAATAAGGCTCGTTTTCACTCTCAAAACGCTAGATGGTTCTACCGCACTGTACAACAGTGCAAATTTCAAGACCTGACCCCGCTTAATTGAGTTAAGTATTTAACCCAATTGATTGTTGAGGGGGTCGAGTTTATTTGGTTTGCTTTTTGGGCGTGGCGTAGGGCGTTGGGGATGTCGCCTAGGCGGTAGTAGGCCTCAACGCTGGTGAGCTCGGTTCTTGAGCTGGTTTTTTGTTTTTTCAGTTGGGTTAATGCAGTTTTGTATTGCTTGTTTTGCATTAATAATTGGATATATGACCAGCGATATTTACTCTCTTTTTCGGTGGCTCTGGCCCAAGCTTTTAATGATTTGTCCCACTCTCTGGCTTGTTGCCAATATTGTGCTTCTATGGCGAGATCTTTTGCTTGAGTGTTGTCGGCTTTGTTTAATGCATGAAAGACTTCGGCTGCTTTGAAAGGGACATTTTGCTTAGAGTACAGTTGCGCCATCATGCGGCGTTGAGTTTCTGTTAAGGTAAAGCCTGCTCGCTGATACTGCTTCAATGCTGCCAACGCTTGCGGGTAGTCTTGTAGCTGCAAATAGAGATTAATGGTCTGTAGCCACCAACGCGTAATGTCAGGCTCGTATCCGCGCAGGGCTAAGGTGGTTTTTAAGGCGCTATGCCATTTTTGCAGCGACAGCTCTGCCCCTAAACGTAGGTTTAATACGGACACTTGAGGGGCTCCGCCCAATGCCACATATTTGTTGGTTGCATCAATCACTGGTTGCCACTGCTGCAACTGATAGTTGCCTTGTGCGATACGTAACCACACTTGTTGGATGGCGTTGATGGCAATAATTTTGTGCGTATTATTTTGCGCGATGATCTCATGATAAGTCTTGATTGCAGAGCGAGTGTGACCATTAGATAGCTGAATATCCGCAAGCATACGCAAGGTTTCAAGATGCTGTTCCACTGGTAAGCCATTGGCTTCTACGGCTTTAGAAAGTGCCGTTTCTGCCAGGTGCGTTTGCTTTTGTTGCCAATACAAAATACCCAACATTCTTTGTACGACAGAGGTATCGTAGACGCGGCTTGTTGAGATATTCTGTAAAATTTTAATCGCTTTGTCATTGTGATCATTGCTTTGCAATTCATAAGCTTGATACACGCGAGTAGCCACATTACGACTTAACGTTTGTGCTTGAGCTGTGCCCGCTATTAGGCTAATCATTAGGGCTAGAGCCAATAGTAAGTGCTTCATTTTTGCAGTCTAAACTCCAACTTCAAGGTTTGCCCTTTTTGCGCTGTGGCTTTGCCGTTAACCACCAGCGGTTGATACTTCCAGCGCTGTAATGCACGCATCGCTTCTCGGTCAAAAATACGTTTTGGTTTACTATCAACAATCTTAATATCTGTCGGTCGGCCGCGATCATTAATGGTAAAGCTCATCACCACATAACCTTCTATTTTACGGCTCAATGCACGGATGGGATAACGAGGTTCAATTCGTTGTAATGGCATGACTTGTTGATTTTGTCCAATACTGACCGGACCCGGATTAGCAATCGCCAAACCAGACACTGCGGTATCTACCGTCACTAAAGGCAAGTCAAATTTTTGCATGGTAAAAGGCGTATCCGATAGCTGGCTTGAGCTACTGGTTTGCATCTCTGGCGGCTTAGTCGGCGTTTGCGGAGGCTCTGGCAACTGGCGCTGGCGCCTTTGGGCGTGGCTATCTTGCTCTACTTGTAAGATATCAAAACGCACGATTGACTGCTGTTCAGGCAAAGGGCTTTTGCCTAAATTGACCAACCAAGTCATAAAGCCAAACACAAAAAATGTCAGTAATAGCGCAATCGGCAAAGCGATAAGTAATCGTTTCATCAACAGTCTCTATTTCGCCACAGTGGCAAGGGCAATTTTCTCGATACCTGCACCTTTTACGCCGTCCATCACTTCCACCACAGTGCCATTAAAGGCAAATTTATCGGCCTGAATCACCACGGATGCATCGGGTTTATCGATAAGTAAGTTCTCTAGCGTTGCTTGCACGCGCTCTATATCGATTAAACGTTTGTCGATATAAACCAAGTTATTGTCGGTAATTGCGATAAAAATGCCGGCATCTTGCTGACTAGTGGCATTGGCCGCTTGCGGGCGGTTCACTTCCACCCCTGACTCACGCACAAAAGAACTAGTCACAATAAAGAAGATCAACATGATAAATACGATGTCTAGCATCGAAGTCATATCCACTTGCGCTTCATCATTGCGCTGGCGACGTCGTCCTAATCTCATTTTAATAAACCTTTAAAAACTGGGTTAGCATTTGGCTAACCGGTGTGGGTGCGCAACAAGCGTTCTAAATGCAATTGCTTACGCTCTGCAAGCCCACACAATCTGGAATAAATAAACATGCTCACTAGCGCGGCCACCATGCCCGCCATAGTAGGGATGGTCGCCATTGAGATGCCAGCGGCCATTAAGCGTGGCTCACTATTGCCTTGCGCGGCCATCACATCAAAGACGGAAATCATGCCGGTCACTGTCCCTAATAATCCAAGCATAGGGAATAAAGAGATCAACACTTTCATCAGCGACAATGACTTATTTAAATTAAGTTCTGATTCCGATAGCCAAGCTTCTCGTTGCGACAGAGCAAACCATGAATGGCGGTCACTGCGCTGTTGCCACTTTGAGACCCACTGCTGTTGATACTTGGGAAACACCCACACAAAGTACATCACCCTATCGAGCACCAACACCCAAAAAAACAGCATCACAAAGGCAAGCCACCATAAAACGGGCCCACCTCGAAACATCAACTGCTCAATAGAGCCGTAAATGGGGAGATCCGTTAAGGTAGTCCAAAATGCCAATACGTCGCTCATTACGCACGAACCTCTTGACTAGCATCTTGCGCGTCAGATTTAGTAAGTTTTCTTAGCTGGGCATGCTCTGCTCTTTGGGCAACTAAGCCCACACCTTGCTTCTCAATGATATTGCGAATACCTTCTGACAAGCTAGACAGCATGTTGTGCACCAATAGTAATGGCATAGCCGCAATAAGGCCAAGTACCGTCGTGATCAATGCCATAGAAATACCGCCTGCCATAATACGAGGATCGGCGTTGCCAAATTGAGTGATGGTTTGGAAGGTATCAATCATGCCCGTTACCGTACCCAATAGCCCTAGCATTGGCGCAATGGCGGCCAATAACTTAACTGTGGAAATGCCTTTTTCTAAGTTTTCTTGCTCATCCATAACCGCTTCCAGCAGACGCAGTTCAAGAGCTTCAATAGTGGGGCTTTTATCCTCTTGATGGACCAAGATAACGCGACCTAGAGGGTTATTTGAGGTTGGATTATCTGTATGTTTTAGCTGTTTTGAAATCTTCGATTTAATAGAAATCAAAACAAGTGCGCGGTACAAACCAATAAGCAAACCAATCAATAGCAAACCGATAATGATTTTACCGACAATGCCGCCCTGCTCAATGCGCTGTAATAAAGTGGGATTGTTGGCAAGTTGCTCGAGTAACGCCCCGCGAGTAGCATCAACGGCAATCATTGGCGTGCCACTGCTAATGTCCATGCTCGACAGGAGCGGATGCTCAGGCTGAACGCTGTAACTGGTCGCCATCTGCTTAGCGGCATCCCAAGCCAAATAGCCATTTTCATCCGCCAACGCAAATGCGCCCATGCGCAGCACTTGTTTTTGGGTAATTTCACCCGCTTGGTTCACATAAGAGATCGTCACCCGTGTTGCCTGCGAGCTAACTTGTATTTGGCGAGCATAAGCGCGCCACAAACCATACAGCTCATCTTTTGCCGGAATGGATTTCGCATCGATAATGCCAGACACCAAAGCAAGATCGCTCTCTAAGCCAATCGAGGCCACTGAGCGCTGCTGTTCCATTTGTACATCTTTGGCCGCTTGACGTACCACGCCAAAGATCTCACCTAAACTGCCGGTGGCTAAGGTCAGTTGCTTCTCTTTATCGGCCAGTGTTTGCTCATTACTTTGGAAAGTATCGCTGAGCGTTTCAATCTCTTTATTAAGTTGAGTGCGCTTGGCTTGCAAGGCTTTTAACTCACGTTTCAGCTTGGCTTCTGTGGCTGCAAACTCACCTTCTCGCTGCTTATTGGCTTTTTGCTCAGCCGCTTTAGCTTGCGTGGTTTGATTAAGCAGGTTTTGGTTGGCATAACTTGGCGCCGCGCCCAATAGCATCGCCACGCTCAGTGTCATTATGGCTAGGTAGTGTTTCATTGATTACTTCTCCTGGCCTTGGGTTAACGATACAGGTAATTCAAGCAGCGACGGCGAGGCCTGCTTGGCGGCAATATCAAAGGCTTTATCAATGTCATGTCCGACACTGCTATTTTGCTCAAGCCACACTTTTTGATTGGCGTCCCATGCCCAATATCTTTGACGATCGTTAGAACGTGCCACCAAAGAGATGCGCCCTAGGTATAACTGCTCAACAATCATGGATTTACCTGCAAATTGAATCGCGCCTGTATAGGCCCCCATCTTAGTGCCGTAATCCATTTCAATTTGGTAGGCTTCCAAAATACGGCGATATTTTTCTGCGTCACTGATGTCTGCTTGCGTCATCATATGTTGCAGGCTAGTTAGTCGCTTCGCGCGCGCTTCTGTTCGGATAGGACGATCATTGGCACTGATGCCTTCAAGGCCCGCCAACATTTCATACATCAAAGGCACAATGCTCTGGCGCGTATCGTCAATTTTTGAGATTTGAGAATCGTAACTGGCTAACTCTTCGGTTTGGCTAGCAATCAAACCATTAAGATGCTGATGGTAGACCTCTAGGTTATGCACTTCACGTTTAAGAGCGGCAATGTCAGCTTCTAACTGAATGGCTTGTTGGCTGCTTTTAAGCACCTTTTTTTGACTGTTTGCCGCACTATTAGTGATTTGAGTCTCAATTTTTTGCGACTTTTGTAATGTGGCCTGCGAAGAGGCGAAAACGAGCGAGCTGAGCATAGATAAGCCCGCGACGACCAGAATTCGCACTGTATTGTGGTTCATAAGGTTCTCATTAAATCTTTGATTTAGCTTGCATTGAATACGGAAATACACTTTGAGACAAACGCTCAGTACTATTATTTAGTGGAGTTATATAATAATACCTGTCGTACAAACACTTTGATCTCACCCCATTGTTTACGAAAATATGTCTTCAACTCAGTCTAAAAAGTCAAAATTGTGACACAAACGCAAATGAGAAGCGGTATTGTTTACGATAAGTGGCCGCTATCTTAGAGATTGCCATCATTTGATGCAATAGAGATTTCACCTATCTGCTTATTTACACTACAAAATTTTCATATAAAGCCAACAAAACTATTTCTCTAGACCCAAAGTTGTCATCTTTAAGATTGTAGATAAATATCATTTTTTCTGTACGAACAAATTACGCTTTTATTAATTCAGTGATTTTCTTGACCCAATCCGTCGAAACAGTGTTTAATTGCGCCCCTTTCTAAAAAATAGACCTTTGGAGAACATTATGGCAATCGGCTTTGACTACGGCACAGCAAACTGCTCCGTCGCACACATTATCGATAACCAAGCCGTTCATATTCCATTGGACAACAATCAGAAATACATTTCATCAACTCTATGTGCACCCACCTCAGAATCCATATCTGAGTACCTGTTTCGTCGCAAAAATATCCGTCCAATCACCGAGCATGGTGAAGCTATCTTAAAGCGTGCTATCCGTAGCAACCAAGAAGAAGGGATAGACGTGATGGAAGAAGATATCTTGTTTGGTCAGGCTGCGCTCGACCTCTATTTGCAAGAGCCAAAAGATGTTTACTACATCAAATCACCAAAATCCTTTCTTGGCGCTCGTGGTTTAAAAGAGGTGCAACTCGCGTTCTTTGAAGATTTGGTGTGCGCCATGATGGAAAACATCAAATCTCAAGCAGAAACTTCACTTGAGCGCTCCATCACCGATACGGTTATCGGGCGTCCGGTTAACTTTTTGGGGCGAGGCGGAGAAAAATCCAACCAACAGGCTCAAGATATCTTACTGCGCGCCGCAACCCGAGCGGGCTTTAAAAACATTGAGTTTCAATTTGAACCTGTTGCGGCGGGGCTCGATTACGAAAGCACCTTAACCGAGAACAAAAACGTGTTGGTGGTGGATATCGGCGGCGGTACCACCGACTGTTCAATGATTCAAATGGGGCCAGATTGGCTCGGCAAAAGCGATCGCACACAAACCCTGCTTGGGCATACGGGTCAACTTGTGGGTGGCAATGATTTGGATATCCATATTGCCTATAAACAGTTTATGACTGAGCTAGGTAAAGGTGGACGTAAACTTTCTGGACTTGAACTACCTATCAGTCAGTTTTGGCATTCTATCTTGATTAACAACGTGCAAGCTCAGCGAGAATTTTACGCCAAAGAGAATCTACCCGTGCTTAAACAATTACAACGTGAAGCGGTTGATCCTGCCAAACTGGCGCGCATGATTGAAGTCCATCAAGGCGCGCTTGGCTACAGCATTGTCTCTGAGGCAGAAAAAACCAAAATTGCGCTTTCTGAAACCGATAATTATTCAGCGCAAATCAAACTATTATCCGAAATTATTGAAGTGCCGGTGCTACAGCGCGAAATGGAAGAAGCCATCAAGGTGCCACAAGAGAAAATCACTAAACTGGTGCTCGAAGCGGTGAATCAATCTCAAATTACCCCTGATGTGGTATTTATGACGGGCGGCTCTGCGCGCTCTACAACTCTGCAAAACGCCGTGAAATCAGTACTACCGAATATCCCGATTGTCAGTGGGAACTATTTTGGTTCAGTCACCGCAGGCCTCGCTCGTTGGGCAGATGTTTGCTTTAAATAAAAATAATGTTGTGATTTTTGCGTGCTTGCTCATTTGAGTCTACGATTATAGCAATTGTGTTCTGCCAGTTCGTATCAGAATAGGATTAGTAGTAACTGATTAGTAGTAACTGGACGGTTGATATTTGAGGGACGTATGAATATAAAGCCAATACAATTTGTTATCTTAGGTGTAATTGTCGGCTTCTCAATGAATGGTTTGTACGATATGGCGCAAGAAGCACGCTCTACCAGCATGGTACAGCAAAGCGCACAGCAGAAACCAAGTACATTTTCTAACTGTACGGTCGACGCTAAAAATTCATAAGCACGCTGACCTAGCGTGCTTTATCACATTAACCGCGTTGCTTATTTTGTAGCAGTCGTCGGCCAACTATCAGGGTCAGTAACCAAGCCCAAGATAGCGTCCCACCTGACTCTTCTAACAAACTAGAGGTTGAGTCGTCTTCTGGGGTGTAGTTTTCTCGATCAAATTCGGTGACCACGGTTTGCGGCGTTTCTCGCCCAGCTAATACGCTATCAATCCAATCTCGATACTCTGCAACTTCGGTGTACGCTGATGAATAATCCGCGCTTGGATCGCCGCATTGCGAAGGACCAAAACTGGTAATTCCGACTTGAATATACTCACTGCCGTTGTACCAAAACAACGGGCCGCCAGAATCTCCGCCACAGGTGGAATTGCGCAGTTGAGAATCTAGGTCAATATCACCTTGCAAACACAGCTGTTTATCACTGATATTGGCCGAATCACAAGCTGAGCTAGACAGTATCCTTTGCGTCACCCCTTGCAGGATATTATCGTTATCACTATTTGAGCGAGTATAACCGTGCCCAATGGAGAGCATTTCGGTGCCCACTACATTATAAGAACTGGCATCGGCTAGTGAAGCTAACTTTGTGTAGTCGGAAGACGATACCGGCATCGGCTGTTCCAGCTTGATAATAGCGATGTCATCCGGCCAACTTAAAGTCGCACTATCAATGAAAGTGCTAGGGTAATAAAACTCACTGGCTCGAATTAAATCCACCTTGGGCAGTAGACCAACCGCGCTTTTGACTTGCTGCTCATTTTGCAGTTGCGGCGCGACCGAGGTATAGGTGTAGTAATAAGAATCCCCTTCCACACAGTGCGCGGCTGTTAAAATATGATATTGGTCAAGGATAGTGCCGCCACAGTAGTTTTGATACAGACCTGACGTATCGAGCTGATCAAAGTACACACTGGTAAACGATGGGTACATTTGTACGGAAATGGGAGTGCCATTCACAATGTAAGTGCTTGCTTCGCCTTCAGTTGAATGCGCGGCAATAGGGCTCACAGCAAGTGCAGTAGCTATGGATAGTTGAGATAGGGATAATTGAAATAGGGATATTTGAGATATAGATAGGTTCGTTCTAGAGATCCTAGATATAGCAATTTGCAGTGATTTATACATATACGACTCCGTAAAATAGTGCCCCTACCTAATAGCAATCGCAGTAAATATGGTTCATCCGAGCTGATTAAAATGTAGGTCTTGCAAATCAGTCTCACACCAAATAAACATCATCGCAACAAATTTAACAGTTATTCATAAATATAGCGTTGCTCTTGCAGATTTGCACTACAGCTCCTAAGTTGTTTTACCCCTTTCCTCTTTTTTAAGATCAAAAAAACGCAGCGCCTTACAGCCACTGCGTTTTCGGATTATTAAAGCGAATTCTGCTAAACAGAAAGTACCTTTAATAGAGATTTATTTGTCAGCACGACCCATAAATGCTTTATCAGAAGTGTTCACGCGAACCTTCTCACCGCCAGCAATGTACTCAGGAACCTGAATAATAAGGCCTGTAGTCAATGTTGCAGGCTTAGTACGCGCTGCTGCTGATGCACCTTTGATTGAAGGGTCAGTTTCTACAATTTCCAATTCCACTACTGAAGGAAGCTCAAGTGCCACTGGGCTACCGTCAACAAGCAGTACGAACAGACCTTGTGTCTCTTCGTTAACAAATTGCAGTTCTTCTTCAATGCTTTCTTTATTGAAGCTGTATGGGGTGTAATCTTCGCTGTCCATGAACACATATTCATCGCCATCAACGTATGAGAAAGTCGATGGGTGACGGCTGAAATCAGCAAGGTTAATGATTTCATCGGCTTTAAAGCTTTCATCGGCTTTAGCACCTGTCGCTACGTCATACATACGCATGCGGTATAGGCTTGCTCCAGCACGACCACTTGGCGTTAGTTTGTTAATTTCTTTAACGAAGTACACTTTACCGTTGTGCTCAATCGCAGCACTTTTTTTGATTTCACTTGCCTTAGGCATTGTTATTCCCTTGTCTCATTTAAGATCTTTCAAGCCAGAGTATACAAGGTCAAAAAGGGTTGATCATCCTCTACGATCAAATTGTCAGAAATAGCGACAAAACCTGAACCTTGACGGGTATTGACTGGCTTATAGAACGAAAAAACGCTCGAATATCATTCGAGCGTTGATCTATTTATTATCGATGATGAAGCATCACTGATGAAGCAGCGCTCTCGATTAAAGAGTATCTAATCGGATATGGCTGTTTTTCAGATCATCTTGGCGAATGCCTTTGCCTTCATTCATGCTATTGAAGTGACGAAGTAGCTCAGTGATCGCTTCGATAGAGGCTAGCAAATCGCCTGTATGCGCAGATTCTGATGAAGTGTGCATATTACGGATAGGATAACCAATAGTGATTGCCGCGCTGTCTACGCCTGCAAGCGCTGCCGCCATGCCGTCTGTACCCATATCACGGCCAGAGAAGTCTAGTTGGCACGGAATGCCTTTTTCACGACATAGAGCATCCATAGTTTGCACTAAGTATTCAGATGATACTGAGCCGCGTCCAATGGTAAAGCCTGCGCCCATTTTCAATGGGTTCATGTTACGACTGCCAATGCCAGGCGCCGCTTCGTAATCGTGATTAACGTCAGTTGCAATCAGGATGTCAGGTTTTAGCTCGCCCACCACTTGTGTTGAACCAAAGCGACCAATCTCTTCGTGAGTGGCGATAGTGTAAAGAACGCGAACGTTATCTAGACCTTCTGCCGCTAGAGTGCGCGCAATCTCAGTCACAGAGAAACAGCCTAGACCGTTATCAAGGTAAGCGCCGTAAAAAGTGTCTGCCGCTACGCCACGTTTGATAGGACGGTCTAGCAAGATTGGGTCACCCACACGCAGACCTAACGCTTCAACTTGCGCTTTACGTTCTTCACCGTGCATTTGTAGCTCTAGGTAGATAGATTCAGGTTTAATGCCCTGAGTACCGCTACGTTGAGCAGGAGTAGAGAAGTGAATAGCGCCAAGTGCTTCAACGGTTGCGCCTTTGATCGTTTTGTAAGATCCAACATTTTCAGGATCTTGACAGAACACTTGTACTTCATGACCAATCAGTGTGGTTGGCAAGAAAGAATCGGTGTTGATCCACACTTTACCATCCGCATCAATTTTACGAACTTGCATGCGGATTTTATCAGCGTGACCCACGATCATAACGCTAGTTAGATCATCACGACCTGGATGAGAATCGAAAACAATGCTCGCGCTGCCTTTAAATTGATGAACGCCCCAGCCTTGTGGCATGAAAGATTCAAATTCTGGTTTGATCACGCCGTAGCTCATTGCCGCTTCAAAACCGATTGGTGAAGGAGCAGAAAGCACTTTAGACATGAACTCAAATTGTTGTTGTGGCATAGGCTGTGCCCATGGCTGACTTTGATTGTTTTCTGTAGTCATTGGTCATTCTTCTTTGGATTTACTGATGGCAGCTAAATTAATACCTGACGCCAATGAATTCAAGGGATTTACGCATAACTCACGATTTGATAAGCACTGTTATGCTTATAAATGACAATAGGGAATTGTTTGAAATTGGAAATAAACGAGGAGTAGAGCTGAAATATTAACTCAAAGCGTTCTGGATCACGAAAACGGCTTGAGTCCACATTTTTTACTATCAACTAATAACGATTAATTAGCTGACTTTTTTAAATTTTGAGCTAGTTTGAATACGCAGTTTTTGAAACCAAAAACGTTTGCGTCCAATAGAACGAGACATAAAATTTCCTTAAATATTGATTATCCTCTCTTTGCAGACGCAATAATGCCGACTGAAATTGATAGGTTGGGTTTTATTTATATTGATGTAGCGAAGAAAATAACTAACTAGACGAACATTTACAGCTTGCAGATGTGTGACAGGTTTTTACTTGCGGTGTTACGATATAAATGATTAATAGGTGTACAACGAAAAGTTAGCGTAGATGATCACAGACCATCTACGCCGACTAAAACCTAGATAGCTACAACGTCAGCAGCTTGAAGGCCTTTTTGACCTTGCTCAACTGTGAAAGACACTTTTTGGCCTTCAGCTAGAGTTTTGAAACCTTCAGAAGCGATAGCACGGAAGTGAACGAATACGTCCTGGCCGCCATTGTCTTGAGTTAGGAAACCAAAACCTTTCTCTTCGTTAAACCATTTTACGATACCAGTAGTTTTGTTAGACATAATGTGTCCCTTATTTTTAAAATCATATTTATTCGCGAAATTGCGAGACGCTGAAATTTTGAATTATTTAATGCTACGATGAAGCTAAGGAAACACTGAGGATGACTACACAAACGAAGGAATTCTGAGGGTTTTGCTTTTACTTTATATTTCATTAATAACTCTGAATCACAGAGTGAAATTGGATACTACACTAATTTATCAGGCTGTAAAGCCTTTAATTTCATCGTTATCGATGTTTTTTTAACTCATTCACATAAACACTCATTAACGAAGTCGCATTTTAGAATGCGCTATATTTTGCCATTCAAACTAAAAACCGTTCTATAAACAAGTTGTTAGTCGTTGCCCCATAGCATATGCAACTTACCGCTCATCACTAACCAAAATAAACCGATAGTGAATACGAGAAAGGTGTAAATATTTGTGTTTTGTATATCGCAGAAAGGAAAGAGCCTCAGAGAGAGGGTGAGTCACCTGAGGCCTTAGGGGATCAGAACTACTACTGCTCTGAAGTTTCTCTGCTAAAAGAACCGGTATTCCCTTGGTAAGTCTTACGTTCGACTGCTTACATAGGGAGGCCAACCTGTCGGTAAGAGACAACAAGCCAGCCTATTAACTGATACCAACTCAAGAGCGGACTCTCAAGTTGGTATAAATGAGTCCTAGGACTCTTAGTGGCGAGAGTGTGGGCCGGTAAGCTCCACAGCTCGCAACTGGGCAATGGCTTTCGCTAGTTCAAGCTGAGCTTGAGCAAAGTTAGCGTCCATATCGCCTTTATTGATGTTTTCTAATGCAGCTCGTTTTGCTTCTTCTGCGCGAGCACGGTCAATGTCTTTACCATGCAAAGCAGTATCTGCTAGAACTGTGACTACATTTGGTTGCACTTCCACTAAGCCGCCAGAAACATAAAGCACTTGCTCTTCTTGTTTCTCGCCAGTAACAAATACTGTTACCCCTGGCTTAATTTTGCTAAGAAGTGGCGAGTGACCTGGGCGAATACCCAGCTCACCATCAGCGCCTGAAACCGCAAGGGCATGTGCAGGCCCTGAAAACAGCGTACCTTCCGCACTTACGATGTTAAGTTGAAATGTATTCTCTGTAACTCCGATAGCCATAATGCACTCTGCCTCTTAGATAGTTTTCGCTTTTTCAAGCACTTCATCGATAGAACCACAGTACAAGAATGCTTGTTCTGGGATATCGTCGTATTGACCGTCTAGCAAGCCTTTAAAGCCTGACAGTGTTTCGCTTAGAGGTACGAACACACCTTTTTGACCAGTAAATACTTCTGCTACGTGGTAAGGCTGAGTTAGGAAACGTTCAATCTTACGAGCACGAGATACAGTTTGCTTATCTTCTTGAGATAGCTCATCCATACCTAGGATAGCGATGATATCTTTAAGTTCTTTATAACGTTGTAGCGTTGTTTGAACTTTTTGTGCCACGTTGTAGTGCTCTTCACCAACAACTAGAGGATCTAGCTGACGTGAAGTTGAGTCTAGTGGATCGATTGCTGGGTAAAGACCTAGCGCTGCGATGTTACGAGACAATACAACGGTTGCATCCAAGTGAGCAAACGTGGTTGCTGGCGATGGGTCAGTCAAGTCATCCGCAGGTACGTATACCGCTTGGATTGAAGTGATAGAACCTTGGCGAGTTGAAGTGATACGCTCTTGCAGAACACCCATCTCTTCAGCCAGTGTTGGCTGGTAACCTACCGCTGAAGGCATACGGCCTAGCAGTGCTGATACTTCTGTACCCGCAAGTGTGTAACGGTAGATGTTATCGATGAATAGTAGTACGTCACGACCTTCATCACGGAAACGCTCAGCCATTGTAAGACCTGTAAGCGCAACACGTAGACGGTTTCCTGGTGGCTCGTTCATTTGGCCGTAAACCATGGCAACTTTGTCTAGAACGCCTGCTTCTTTCATTTCGTAGTAGAAGTCGTTACCCTCACGAGTACGTTCACCTACACCAGTAAATACTGATAAACCTGAGTGAGCTTTCGCGATGTTGTTGATAAGCTCCATCATGTTTACGGTTTTACCTACACCAGCACCACCGAACAGACCGATTTTACCACCTTTAGCGAATGGACAGATAAGGTCGATAACCTTAACACCAGTCTCTAGTAGCTCAGTGCTGTTTGCTTGATCTTCATAAGAAGGCGCAGCACGGTGAATTTCGTAGTTTTCTTTCTGACCAATCTCACCACATTCATCGATAGGTTCACCTAGTACGTTCATAATACGACCAAGTGTTTCTTCACCTACTGGAACTGTGATTGGAGAGCCAGTGTTCTCAACTTCAAGACCACGACGTAGACCATCAGAGGTACCCATCGCGATACAGCGAACGATACCGCCGCCCATTTGTTGTTGAACTTCTAGTACTAGCGAACCAAGTGCATCGCCTCGTACTGTTAATGCGTCATAAACGCGTGGACCGTTGTTGTGGCTGAATTCGACATCCACCACCGCACCGATCACTTTTACTATTTTACCAACACTCATGTCTAAATCCTCAAATTCTTTTCCGAACCCTATACCGCTTGGGCGCCTGAGACGATTTCACTCAGTTCTTGGGTTATGGCAGCCTGACGCGCTTTGTTGTAAATCAACTGTAGGTTGTCAATCAGTTGACCAGCGTTGTCGGTGGCCGCTTTCATGGCTACCATTCGGGCTGCTTGCTCACACGCGATGCTCTCTACGATGCCTTGGTACACTTGCGACTCTACGTAGCGGTGTAGCAATTCAGAGAGAATGTCTTTTGGTGCTTGCTCGTAGATGTAGTCCCAGCGACGTGCTTGTTTAGCCGTTGCATCTGCTTCTACATCTGACGGGTGTGGCAGCAATTGTACTGTCGTTGGGTCTTGCACCATGGTGTTGACGAACTTGTTGTAAACCAAATACAAACTGTCGATCTTACCTTCATCATAGTGTCCCAACATCGCGTTAACAGTACCTAGGATATCTTCCAATTTTGGAGTATCACCTAGGCCAGCCGTTTGCGCTACGACGTTGCCAGCACGTTGGAAGAAGTTGATAGCTTTCGAACCAATCAAAGTGGTATCGACTTCTACGCCCTTCTCACGCCATTGCTGCATGTCATCCAATACTTTCTTGAACAAGTTGTTGTTCAAGCCGCCACATAAGCCGCGGTCAGATGAAATGATGATGTATGCAACACGTTTTGGTTCACGCTGTTGAAGGTACGGGTGTTGGTATTCCAACGAACCCGACGCGACATGAGAGATAACCTGACGCATGTTCTCAGCATATGGGCGAGTTTGCTCCATATGGTCTTGAACTTTACGCATCTTACTTGCCGCAACCATCTCCATTGCACTGGTGATTTTCTGAGTGTTACTAACACTGCCTATCTTGGTGCGAATCTCTTTAGTATTTGCCATTATCTGCTCCTAATTTGTTTCGATTTCTAGTCAACAAACCAGAGCTTTATAATGACTGAACTGAGATAAAGCCTTTCAGTATTTCGTGTAAACCCGCTTCAGTTTCGTCGTTGTAGTCGCCTGTAGCATTGATAGTAGCCATCAATTCTGGGTTTTGGCTGTTCGCGTATGCCAACAACTCTGTCTCGAAATAACCGATTTTAGAAAGCTCTACATCTGCCAAGTAACCTTTCTCTGCTGAGAAGATAACAACAGCTTGATCAGCCACTGACATTGGCGCGTATTGCTTCTGTTTCATTAGTTCAGTTACACGTTCACCATGGTCAAGCTGTTTACGAGTAGTCTCATCTAGGTCAGAAGAGAACTGTGCAAACGCCGCCAATTCACGGTATTGAGCCAATGCAGTACGGATACCACCAGACAGTTTTTTGATGATCTTACACTGAGCAGCACCACCAACACGTGATACAGAGATACCTGGATCAACCGCTGGACGTAAACCTGAGTTAAACAGTTGAGTCTGAAGGAAAATCTGACCATCTGTGATTGAGATTACGTTAGTTGGTACGAACGCTGATACGTCACCCGCTTGGGTTTCGATGATTGGTAGAGCAGTTAAAGAACCTGTTTTACCTTTCACTTCACCGTTAGTGAATTTCTCAACGTAAGCTTCGTTTACACGAGCCGCACGTTCTAGAAGACGGGAGTGGAGGTAGAATACGTCACCAGGGAATGCTTCACGGCCCGGTGGACGTTTAAGTAGTAGCGAAATTTGACGATAAGCTACTGCTTGTTTTGATAGATCATCATAAATGATAAGTGCATCTTCACCACGGTCGCGGAAGTATTCGCCCATAGTACAACCAGCATAAGGTGCTAGGTATTGAAGTGCAGCTGATTCAGAAGCTGATGCTACTACTACGATAGTGTTTGCAAGAGCGCCGTGCTCTTCAAGCTTACGTACTACGTTAGCAATAGTTGATGCTTTCTGACCAATCGCTACATACACACATTTGATGCCAGAATCTTTCTGGTTAATGATTGCATCGATCGCCATTGCTGTTTTACCAGTTTGACGGTCACCGATGATTAGCTCACGCTGACCACGGCCGATTGGAACCATTGTATCAACGGCTTTATAGCCAGTTTGAATTGGTTGGTCTACAGATTTACGTTCGATTACACCCGGTGCAATAACTTCTACTGGGTTTAGTTGGTCAAAGCTGATTGCGCCTTTACCATCGATTGGCTCACCAAGGGTGTTTACCACACGACCAAGTAGACCGTTACCTACAGGCACTTCCAAGATACGACCAGTACCTTTTACTTTCATGCCTTCAGAAAGGTCTGTGTAAGGGCCCATTACAACGGCACCTACAGAGTATTGCTCAAGGTTAAGTGCAAGTGCGAACTTACCACCTGGCAATTCAATCATCTCGCCTTGCATTACGTCTGCAAGACCGTTGATTGTGATGATGCCATCACGAACAGAGACGATAGTACCTTCATTGCGAGCTTCAGTGCTCACACTAAATTTTGCGATACGCTCTCTGATCAGATCGCTAATTTCGTTTGAATTTAATTGCATATCTGTTACCTATCTCGCGTGAAGTTGACTAGCTAGTCGGCTGATTGATGTGTTCACTGAACCATCGATGATTGTTTCGCCAGCTTGGACGACAATCCCGCCTACCATCGTGTTATCTAGCACTTGCTCTAGTTCAACTCGACGCTCTAATTTTTTCTCAAGCGCGGCAGTTAATGCCGTAACTTGCTCTTGTGTAAGTGATTCTGAGCTTGTGACAGTCACAGGAATAACACGTTCATGTTCATCCTTTAGCTCGGTAAACAGGTCATACAACTCTCTTACAACCGAAAGGCGGCCATTTTCTGCCAGGACTTTAATTAGGTTTACGACATGTTCGTCAACTAGTCCTTGGCAAACCTCAATCATGATATCGGCCAGTGTTTCGGCTTGCTGTGCGCCTGCACCTTGTGCTGAAGAAATTTCACTTGCGATGGTTTCTTCTTCTGCCACAGCTACAAGAATTGACAGCATTTGTTGCCATTCTTGTAACTTGTTTTCGCTCAAAGCAAAGTCAAACGATGCTTTGGCGTAGGGATGAGCAATACTTGTGTACTCTGACATATTGCCTCCGCTTAGATTTCACTTATCAATTGATCAACTAGAGCTCGGTTCGCTTCAGAATCCAGGTTCTTACTAATCAACTTCTGTGCACTTTCAATTACAGCGTCTGCCATTTTCGCCTGAAGTTCTTGACGTAATTTTTGACGCTCGCCTTCTAATTCGGCTCTACCTTGTTCTAAGATGCGTGCTTTTTCTTGTTCAGCTTCTTGCTGAGCTAAGCTAATGATTTCACTACGGCGTTTGTTGCCTTGTTCAACCATTTCAGTCACATTGCGTTTTGCATCTTCGATGAGTTGAGCGCCATTTGCTTTAGCTATTTCTAGCTCTTTAGCTGCATTTTCTGAATGGCGTAGGCCTTCAGCAATTTCTTTTTGGCGCTCGTCTAACATCGCTGTGAGAGGTGGCCATACATATTTCATACATAGCCAAACAAAGATCACGAATGAAATTGCTTGTCCGAGCATGCTTGCATTTAAGTTCATACCTTCACCACTAAACTAAATTTTGAATACTTATAAATCGTTCTTTTTTAAGCTTGTAAAATTTGAGTTAAGCTACTGCGAAGATGATGTATAGACCGATACCAACACCGATCATAGGTACCGCATCCACAAGACCCATCATGATGAAGAATTGAGTACGAAGCATTGGTGTTAGGTCAGGTTGACGTGCTACACCTTCAAGGTATTTACCTGCTAGGTTACCGATACCAGATGCTGCACCTGCCGCACCAAGACCGATCAGTAATGCACCTGCTACATATAAAACTGCGCTTACGATATCCATTTGTATCTCCGATATATAAATTTGTTAATTAAATCTGGTTAATAATTAGTGTTCTTCAGTTGCCATGCCTAAGTAGACGATGGTTAGAACCATAAAAATAAATGCTTGTAAGAAAACGATTAAGATGTGGAATAGAGCCCATGGAACACTTAGTGCCCATTGCATCCACCATGGCATTAATGCAATCAGGATGAAGATCATTTCACCTGCGTACATGTTTCCGAATAATCGTAAACCTAGTGATATTGGTTTTGAGATTAACGTTACTAATTCAAGAACAAGGTTTACTGGGTATAAAAGCGGATTATCAAATGGCTGAGTTGTTAACTCTTTAATAAACCCTTTCAGTCCCTTGTGTTTAAATGTGTAAGTTAAAAGCAGAATAAATACACCTAGTGCCATCGACATTGGGATATTTACATCCGCTGTCGGTAAGTCTCTAAAGTGTGTAAAGCCCATGGCTTGAGTAAGCTGTGAAATTAAATCGATAGGTAGTAAGTCGATTGCATTCATTAACAACACCCATACAAAGGTGGTTAATGCCAAAGGACCAATCAATTTATCTTCTGCCTGGAAAATCTCTTTTACTAGATTATTTACAAATTCAAACGTAACTTCGATTAAACATTGAAAACGTCCAGGAACGCCGCTGGTTCCTTTTGTTACAACATATCGAAAAGCGCCAATGAAAAGTAAACCTGTGATCCAAGACACCAACATAGAATCTATGTTCAATGCCCAGAAACCATCACCTGCAGTAAAGAAAGTTAAGTGGTGCTCTATATAGTCATGAGCAGTAGTAATATGTTCCATACTACGCGTACTCCGATGTATGTGAGCCGATAATAAACGGCGCAAAGAAATATCCAATCATAGTCACTACATACGCTTCTAAAATAACTGGGTTATCTAGTCCGAAGAATCGGAATGCAACGATAAACATTACAAAGGTATATATAAGTTTTACTACACGACTCATTTGCATAAGATCGCGCAAACTATAATTAGGATTTTTTTGAACCTTAAGGCTTGCATATATAAAACCGATTAGCGGTGGGATCATCGCAATAACGACACCCAATGCTGCAGATTCCATATCTACTTTATTACCGAAAATAACTTCAAATAAAACTACACCGACGGCTAATACTACTTGGCAAAGAACAACTCTTTTTGCAGCAACAAGAATGTCACCACTGATTCCATCCAGCCTCATAATAAACCTCGTATTTGGCAGTTAAACTTAATATAAAGAACAGTCGAAAATGACTCGTTATTAATAACTTGATTCTTGGCTGCTCTCTATACATCCCCACGAAATCTCGCCATATAAAACTCATTGGCTATAACTTCGATACCGTTAAGTTACGCCTAAAATTCCGTGATCAAAATACCAAATATCGACATCAATCATTCCATTTATGATAATCGTGTCACTTTATTATGAAACAAAGCATCTGACACTAGATGCGGTTATAAATAAACCAAAGTTATTCAAGCAGTTGCACAATAAGATAAGTTCAGGCTAATTAAGATAAGGATGCTTGCATTATTGAAAGGTAATAATTCATATATGAAAAATAGTAATTGGCGCAATTTAGTAGATATGGTCATCATCTTTGATCAACAAATTAACGTAAATTCAGTGGCTTAATAAGCAATAATAATCCAACAAAACCCACTATTTATCCAACCAGTTAAGGGGGGATAAATATATGCAACACATTGATTACAAATGAAAAATATTTTCTGATTCAGTGATCTTGTTCAAATACCATTTTTCGTTTCAATGTTAGTATCCGCCACAAAATAATTCACTTAATTTAACGCCCTATAAAGGTAGAAGCTCTATGGACACCCTCACATTAAATCGCATTCAAAATAAAGACCGCACTCTCGAAAGCGTATGTAAACAAGTCCTACAAAATAATAGCTTTTATAATCAAAGTGAATTGAGAAAAAGCTTAATTGAACATGGCTTTGAAGGGATCAGTCAGTCTACGGTATCTCGTTTACTGTGCCAGCTTGGTGTTATTAAAGTGGCTAATTCTGTTGGTAAAAAAGTTTACTATTTAGCCCCAGAAAGCAGCCCTATCCGTTTTAACTCCTCGATTGCCTCTCAAATAGAATCCATTGAGCACAACAAAGCGATGGTTGTAGTCAAAACTAAACCAGGTAGTGCACAGCTTATAGCGCGACTGATCGATTTTGACACCGACTCCTCTATCTTAGGCTCAATTGCGGGTGATGATACTGTTGTGGTTATTCCACAAGATGTCGACAATATCGAGATGTGTAAAACGGCGGTATTAAATATATTGGATTTTAACTAATCGTTTCGTTGTTCTTTATATAGTGCCGATTACGCTAGAGCCTGTTTTGTAAGTGCTAATACGATTAAAGTTAGGATAGCGCTTTAAATAGCAACTAAAATAAAGCTAAGTATTGCAGCAGCTTTTAGCAAAAAGGTTCATATACATGCTAAAAAACCGACGGCATTTCATCGGCACACTTATCGTGCTCATTATTGGGGTTGGTTTTTATTGGCAATCCCAGTCTCACGCGCCAGCAAGCTACCGTTCATCCGCCGATATTATTAAGCATACTTACGAGCGAGATCTGTTCACCTTATCGGCGTATAAAAAAGAGCACTATGGATTGCGTATGTTTAGGCAAACGCAAGACCCTAAATACCTGCCACTGGTTCGACAAAACATCGCCGATATTTCGATTAAGCTTAATCAATTGGCAAGCGATCTCACCACTAACCAATCATTAGATAGATACGCAGAGCAAAGATTGAGTGAGTACCGCCAAAGTAACGGCGAGCGCAGTCAAAGACGATTACAAGTCACCCAACACAAACCTGAGTATTTTTACCTAGGGTTAGATCTGCTGCATTACATGGCGCGAATTGACGGTTATGGATTACAGCACAAAGATGATGCGCTGTTTCGTCAGCAGTTAAAGGCCTATCCTTTTCAAGCGCTATTTACCGACCAAGATATGACCAAAGCATGGGCGGCGCAACTCGCCAACCAAGCGTATTGGTTAAAACAGTTACAGCTCGGTGATTATGTAGAGCTATTTACCCAAACTCTGCAGCGTACCTATCCCGATAAAGATGATAGCCAACTCACCACTCAGCAATATGAAAACAAAATCTATGGAATGACACATCTAATAATCGCCGACTCAGGCTACTATCAGCATCAGGTCAATGAGCAAGATCATCCTTGGATTTTTGCCTATTTCAAACAAAACATTGACGATATTATCGCTAACACCAAACAAGACGTGATTTCAGAAGTGGGTATCAGCCTTCTTTTAGCCGGATTAGACAATGATCCGGCAGTAGAAAAGGCGCGTCAGGCTATCCAACACTCTATCGATAAACAAGCAGGCTTAGTCCCTTCCGCCAAAGGCAGCACCGACTACAGCCACGGCGAACACCGCAACCTCCTTGCCATCCTACTCCTCGATTGGCACACCCCAACCCCCGGCCCAAACACCACCACAACCCCAGATCTATTCACCCCCCTCCCCTACGGTTTACAAAAGAAACCATAAAAGCGGGGTCAGGTCTTGAAATTTGCATAACATAAAGCGGGGTCAGGTCTTGAATTTTGCAGTGGCAAGCTTGCCACTGCAAAATTCAAGACCTGACCCCGCAATACCGACCCCGCAATACCGACCCCGCAACAACCCCACACACATTAGAAATCTTCGAATACATCATCAACGTAGCCAAATGCCACTATTGACTGGTTTAAACCGTAGAAAAAGTACTCGGCGATCATCAATACCATTAAAATGATGACCAGTAGCGTTGCACCTTGCTTAAATCCATTTATAAAACCCATTTCATAACGCATAAGCAGTTCAATCCTTTGAATTTGCTAATAATTTTTATGGATACTAATAGTTAATGATTGGTTAAAAAAGAGTTATAAATGAAATGTGTGATATGACCAGTTTGACCTTTATAAAGTCAAATCTGCATCACTTTTTAATGTAATAGATGCAATGAGGGGGTCAGGTCTTGAAATTTGCACGAGGCGCTAAAAGCGCCCCGTGCAAATTTCAAGACCTGACCCCCTTTAGAGGAAAAAATTAAACCAGCTTCATTTCTTGGATGATGTCAGAAGCGATTTCTGGTTTAGTGCTGGTTGGTTTTTCGTGTAGGTCTGATTTTAGTTGGCCTTTACGGTTTCTTAGGCCTACATCGAGTTTTTTAATTGCTGCTGTGATGGCTGGATACATCACATCGTTGGTGGACTTAGCGGAAACTCGGACACCTTCATAATTAGTGAATACTTCAACTTCGTGATGGCCGTGCTCTTTAGTAATAATGATGTCGCAGCTAATCAGTTGAGGAAAGTGGCTTTCTATCTTATCGAATTTGCTTTCTATTTCGACGCGTGAATCTTCGGTAATTGATACATGATGTGTTTGGATATTTACTTTCATTGTCGCTACCTTTGTTATCACTCTATGGTTTAAACTTAGCAAACAACAATGGCTTTCACCAAGAATCCTCGCAGACATCTGTGATTCACTTCTTTGTAATAAAAAATTCTTCTCTTCTACCCTTGAATATCCATTGTCATGACAGCATATTTTGGTCGCGAACAATTTATCTTGTTGCAATAAAGGGGTCAGGTCTTGAAATTTGCATATGCAAATTTCAAGACCTGACCCCTTTGCTAATAAGTGTAACAAAAAATATTCCTCCCTCCGCGTTCTGTGTTTACTATCATATGAAAAGTATTACTTATACTCACTGAATTTACTGATATACGAACGGCATTGCATTATGACTTGTAAGCAATACAAAACTAAGTGCGTATAGAAAATCAATAACATATCGCAGCAAAAACAGAGTTTTTTCAGTATATAGTAGGCAACATATAGACCACACATACTAGGCGCTATCTATTTGAAATAACCAATAGAAGTAGCAGAATAAACGCAATATTCTTTTTATCTTGAGTGGTAAAGAATATTCAGACCTGCGGTAGAGGTCACAAATTTGATCATTTCTTGAAATGGTAATCGAGATCATAACTTAATTGTATTACAATAAGGTTTATCAGATTTTTATTTGTTCCCCCAACACTACGATTTATTCACGGGAGTTCGTATGAGCAACGACAAAGCACTTGATGCTATCAGAAAGATGAAGCTAGAGAATGATACGTCAGCAGGTAACTTAGTAGACCTACTGCCTATCGAAGTACAGAAAAGAGACTTTGATCTATCATTCTTGGATACTCTTTCAGAAGCACGTCCACGTCTTCTAGTTCAAGGTGCTGACCTTGCAGAGTTTAAAGCTAAAGTAAAAGCCGATCCTTCTTTCTGTATGTATGATGATTTCATCAAGAACTCTACTGAAAAGTTCTATGACACTGAACCATACGACGAGCCTCAAGCATACCCACCAGAAACAGTAGGTAAAGCTTCTCTTTGGCGTCCTTACTGGCGTCAAATGTACGTAGATTGCCAAATGGCAATGAACGCGACTCGTAACCTATCTATTGCTGGTATCGTTAACGATGACGACGCTCTAATTGCAAAAGCAAAAGCTTGGACTCTAAAACTTGCTACATACGATCCAGATGGCGTGACATCTCGTGGTTACAATGACGAAGCGGCTTTCCGTGTTATTGCAGCTATGGCTTGGGGTTACGACTGGCTAAACGCACACTTCACTGATGAAGAGCGTGAAATCGTTAAGAACGCACTGATCACTCGTCTAGACGAAATCATGCACCACCTTAAAGTGACAGTTGATCTACTGAACAACCCACTTAACAGCCACGGTGTTCGTTCTATTTCTTCTGCTATTATCCCAACGTGTATCGCGCTTTACCACGATCACCCTAAAGCAGGCGAATACATTGCTTACGCACTAGAATACTACGCAGTACACTACCCACCATGGGGCGGTGAAGACGGCGGTTGGGCTGAAGGTCCTGACTACTGGAACACACAAACTGCATTCCTAGGCGAAGCATTCGACCTATTAAAAGCATACTGTGGCGTAGACATGTTCAACAAAACATTCTACGAAAACACTGGTGACTTCCCACTATACTGCATGCCTGTTCACTCTAAGCGCGCTAGCTTCTGTGACCAGTCTTCAATTGGTGACTTCCCTGGTCTAAAACTGGCTTACAACATCAAGCACTACGCGGGTGTTAACCAAAAACCAGAATACGTTTGGTACTACAACCAACTTAAAGCTCGTGATACTGAAGCGCACACTAAATTCTACAACTTCGGTTGGTGGGACTTTGGCTACGACGATCTTCGTTTCAACATCCTTTGGGATGCACCAGAAGAGAAAGCGCCTTCAAACGATCCATTGTTGAAAGTATTCCCAATCACTGGTTGGGCTGCATTCCACAACAAGATGACTGAGCGCGAAGAACACATCCACATGGTATTCAAGTGTTCTCCATTTGGTTCAATCAGCCACTCTCACGCTGATCAAAACGCATTCACTCTACATGCATTTGGTGAAACTCTTGCTTCTATCACTGGTTACTACGGTGGTTTCGGTGTAGACATGCACACTAAATGGCGTCGTCACACGTTCTCTAAAAACCTTCCACTATTTGGCGGTAAAGGTCAGTACGGCGAGAACAAGAATACTAAGTTTGAAGGTCACCAAGATCGCTACTGTATTGAAGCCGGTGGTAACATCACTGATTACGATACAGAATCTGATATTAAGATGATCGAAGGTGATGCAACTGCATCATACAAATTCTTCGTACCTGAAATCGAATCTTACAAACGTAAAATTTGGTTTGTACAAGGTAAAGTATTCGTAGTTCAAGACAAAGCGACTCTTTCTGAAGAGAAAGATATGACTTGGCTAATGCACACTACTTTCACTAACGAAGTGGCTGATAAATCATTCACTATCCGTGGTGAGAAAGCGCATCTAGACGTGAACTTCATCAACGAATCTGCTGACAACATCACTTCTGTGAAAAATGTTGAAGGCTTCGGTGAAGTTGACCCATACGAATTCAAAGATCTTGAAATCCACCGTCACGTTGAAGTGGAATTCAAACCATCTAAAGAGCACAACATTCTGACTCTTCTTGTTCCTAATAAGAACAACGGTGAGCAAATTGAAGTGTCTCACAAACTCGTTGGCAACACTCTTGAGCTAACAGTTGATGGCGAAACAGCAACTATCGAACTGTAATTATTTCGATAAGCTAAAGTAAATGTGAAAGGCTCTAGATATTGCATCTAGAGCCTTTTTTATTGCATAAGATTTACTAACTGAGTTAACCATCCGTTATGTTTCTATAACAGCCACTTTAAGAGCCCTCAACGAAACCCTTCAATATACATGTATACCTAAACAGGAATTGTATTAAAATTAACCAAAAGCACACATGCTTGCTCTAATACATCAATTTTCATTCGAAACTTGTGTATCTGTGATGTATGTTTAAAAACAGTCTGTTAGAAGAGGATGCAAGGAATCAAATGGCTAAGCACTTCGATAATTTTTATATCTTTTGCCAAGTAGTTAAATTAGGCAGTATGAAAGCCGCAAGTGAGGAGCTAGAAATCCCGCTATCAACTGTAAGTAGACGCATTTCGACCTTAGAAGAAGATGTGAATACGCGCCTTTTCATTCGCTCGAAGACAACGCTTTCGCCAACTAGCACTGGCACTCAATATTATCAACGACTCGCGCCTCACTTTCTTAATCTGGCAGAAGAAATTGATAATATCAATAACGATAAAAATGATATTTCAGGGCGTGTATCTATCGACTGTACTGACTTTGTTTATCAATACTTTATTAAAGACAAAGTGGAAGAACTGCTTCGAAAGTACCCAAAACTGAAACTCAAGTTTATCCCTGCTTCCGACACATCCACGTTAGATTCCGATGCCGATATTGGGGTACTGGTTGGCGATCTTCCAGACAGCAACCTTATTGCTAAAAAGCTAATGTCGATTAATGTCAAAGTGGTCGCATCCCCTGACTTTATTCAAACGCCGCCGACCAAATTAGCACAGTTAAAAGACATAGATTACATTGGGCATCTACAACATCAACTCATCACAGGTTACAACACCAAGACCCACAATCTGGAAACGGTAAAGCTGTACCCTAAAATCTCACTCACCGGCGCCGAATCGGTAGTGCAAATGGCAAAGAACAATTTTGGCTTTGCCTTTATTTCGGAATACATTGCCGAAAACGCCATCAAACGTGGCGAACTCGTAGAGTGGATGACAGACTATGAGTTCCCAAGCCGTGACATCTCTTTGGTGTACCGCTACAGGGCGCGTAAGACCAATGCCCAGCAGGTAGTCATCGACGCCATCGTTGCCGGTTTCAATGAATATAAAGAAACCCTAGCCAATCAAGACTAAGAGTTAGCATAAAATGACGCAGCAATAATTGTTTCATTTTATGCTAACTGTCTGATTTGCGAGCTAAGCTGCACACTTTCTCTTCAAATATAACTATGATTAAAGGGTTATTAATCGAAGGGGGTGACGTTATGAACTACAAACATATTCTAGTCGCACTAGAGCTATCTGAAGACAGTAAACTACTGATAGAAAAGGCTTCCGCTCTGGCAAAAACATTCGAGGCGGATGTTTCATTTGTCCATATTGATGGATCACATGGCGAGATTTATACCGAATTAGTGGATATATGTGTCGATGACCAAGAGCCACCAATCAAACGAGTCGCTATGGAGCAGTTAAAGCACTTAACCAGTGATGTTGATGTACCATTAAAGCACTTCCTTATTGGTACCGGAGATCTTGGCGACAAGCTTCCTAACACCATTGCCGACTATGGTTGTGACCTATTGATCTGTGGTCACCATCATGATTTTTGGAGCACTATCATCTCGTACTCCAAACACCTCATCCATAACTCTCCAATTGATATCTTAGTGGTACCACTAGAAGGCCAGTAATGTCTTTTAGCTTCATCCATTAATATCCGATACCAAGTAGACCAGCACGCTACTTGGTATCATATTCAACTCAGTATAAAACTCTGCTATCTGCATTACTTTCAAGCCCCTACCCACTAGTCAGTTTTCTATAAACCACCTAAGCTAAATAAGTTCCATTTAATTTATACAAACTTAATTTCAGCTTTAGCTAGCTATACCCAATATTGTTATTTCGTGAACATATTGCATAATGCCAACCACAGTAATTGAGCGTTTAGCAATAGCGCCGACAAAACTCGCATCCTTCAGGGGGAACAATGAAAGTACTGGCACGGATGATTACGCCGCAATATAGACTGATATGGGGCTGCGCCTTATTGTTCTCAGCTCTATTCAATTTAAGCTTCTTTAAACATTTTATGGATGCTTTTCCAATTGCAGACGGTAATACCGGCTTTGTGGTAAGTGCAGGCGTACTGTTAGTTGCAGTGCATGCTCTGTTCTTTTCTCTATTAGGCGGGCGATTTTTTACCAAAGCTCTGCTTATATTAGGTTTTTTCATTGGCGCAAGTGCCGCTTATTTCTCTTGGACGTACGGCGTTGTCATCGACAAAACCATGTTGCAAAACATGATACAAACCGACACAGCCGAAGCCTTTGGTTTGCTCTCCACGCAACTTGTCATAGTAATGGTTATCTTTGCGGTTGTGCCAGCATTACTTATTTATAAAGTCTCTTTAAATTACCGCTCTCTCTTTATTGAAAGCAGAGCTAAGCTAATTTCTATTTTACTGTCGGTGGTGATGATCCTGCTGACCTTACTTGCGTATTCAGCAAACTATGCCTCGTTCTTCCGTGAATACAAAAGCGTACGTTACTACTCAGCGCCTCTGTTTCCTATTTACTCAGCGGGTAAATATTTTAAGGGCGATCATAAAGATTTACTTAAACCTGCCGATCAAATGCAAAACGTAGCACCTGATGCCAAGATAGTGCATAAGGTAAAAGATACCCACGAACTGATCGTGCTTATTGTGGGCGAAACAGGACGCGCCGATCACTTTTCATTAAACGGCTACCCTCGCGAAACCAATCCGCTGCTTAGCAAACGCAAAGGTGTGATCAGTTTTTCTAAAATGACCAGTTGTGGCACCTCTACTGCGGTATCTGTGCCTTGTATGTTCTCGTCAGATACCCGTTCACAATTTAGCAGTAAGTCTATTTACAATAAGCTCAATGCGCTCGATACCCTCAAAGATAACAATGTTGCAGTGCTTTGGCGGGATAATAACTCCAGCTCTAAAGGTGTTGCTGAACGTGTTGAGTATCAGTCGTTCAAGTCACCAGACACCAATACCATCTGCGATCCAGAATGTCGTGATACAGGCATGCTTGTTGGGCTTGATGATTATGTTAGTCAGCATCCAAATCAAGACATAGTAGTAGTGTTACATTCAATGGGTAGTCATGGCCCTGAGTATTACAAGCGCTACCCTGCTCGCTTTGAGAAATACACCCCAGTGTGTAAAGGCAACCAGTTAAATAAGTGTTCCAGTGAAGAAATCATTAACGCGTATGATAATACAATGTTATTTACTGACTACTTCATCGACCAAAGTATCGATTGGCTAGACACTTATTCAAAACAGTATCGCACCGCTTTGCTATACATCAGTGACCACGGTGAATCACTAGGGGAAGATGATATTTATCTGCACGGCATGCCTTACGCATTTGCGCCAGAAGTACAAAAACACGTAGCGGCTATCACTTGGTTAAACGACTCCTCGCCCTTTAAATACAAGGATGTGGTGAAAAATAAAGACTTACCATTCTCACAAGATAACTTCTACTGCTCAGTGCTATCACTGCTTGAAGTTCAAACCGAAACTTGCCCACATGAAGCTTCTATTTTCATGAACAAAGGCAATTAAAGATCGAAAACTCAGGGGGTTAGATTTTACATTCTAACCCCTTTTTTCATTCCTCAGCCTTCACTCCATTTTGCATTTTTATTTCTAGTCTTTTAAAAACCCAACGATTTTTTTGCCGTAAGCCACAAATCAATTGTCACATTTCATTACACGCCCGTTCAAAACGTGATCAATCACCGTAAAAATTGAAGAAAAACCGCTCAATCTCACCGTTGCGAGAGTCAGATCCACAAATGGAGTTTATTTGTCATATAAGATTACTTCTGCAGTGCAAACAGACGCATACATTAGTTAATCCTAATAGGTGCATAAAATTCCCAAAAAAGGATATCAGGAATGAAAAAGTCTCTAATAACGCTTATTGCTTCATCAGTTCTATTCACCGTTGGTGCACAGGCAAAAACACTGACTCTTGGTCATGCAATGAACTTAAACAGTGCAGCGCATGCGGGTATGGTCATTTTTGCTGACAAGGTCAAAGAAAAATCCAATGGCGACATCACAGTTAAGATCTTCCCTAATGGCATGTTAGGTTCGGAACGAGATCAAGCTGAGCAAGTAGTGACCGGCGCCTTAGATATGGCAAAAATCAATGGCTCACTTGCTGAGTCTTTTGAACCGACTTATAAAGCGATTTCCATTCCTTATCTGTTCCGCAACTCAGACCACATGCACACTTTCATGCGCAGTGACGCAGCAGAGAAACTGCTAGCATCAAGTAAAGGCAAAGGCTTTATCGGCATCACCTTGTATGATTCTGGTTCTCGAAGCTTCTACAGCTCAAAACCTATCAACTCTCCAGACGATCTTGCAGGTCTTAAAATCCGTGTCCCTGAGTCCCCAACTATGATGGAAATGGTACGTCTACTTGGCGCTAAAGCTACACCAGTACCTTTCACAGAGGTATACACTGCACTACAACAAGGGGTTATCGATGCTGCAGAGAACAACATTTCTAGCCTAGTTGAAATGAAGCACTCAGAAGTGGCTAAGTTCTACGCAATGGATCAACACATGATGACACCTGATTTGATCATGATTTCAGAAGCGACTTGGGCTAGCTTGAACCCTGAACAGCAAAAACTGGTAAAAGAAGCGGCGCTTGAGTCTATGGAAGAAGAGATCAAGATTTGGGCTGCTACCGACGACAAAAACATGAAAATCGCTAAAGAATCTGGCGTAACTTTCATCGAAGTTGATACCAGTAAGTTCCGTGAAAAAGTCCTTCCTATGATCAACGATGCAAAGAAAGACCCTGCATTGAAATACTACATCGACGCAATCGAAGCGATGTAACCTCACCACTAAATAATATCAATCGTTTAATATCAATGCCCTCCCTTCGCGGAGGGCTTAATCAACCGCTGTTGACGTGGAGGAAGGATGTTCTCAGTTTTACGTCAGTTCAAGACTTTTCTAGATAAGGCTATTTTGACATTTTGCGGCATTGCAATTGTCACTTTAGTCATCACCGTAACTTGGCAAGTATTTAGCCGTTATGTACTCAACGACCCTAGCTCATTTACCGATGAACTGGCCCGCTACACCATGATTTGGTTTGGACTTGCCGGCGCCAGTTACTTGTTTGGTAAAAATGGTCACCTTGCCATTACTCTCTTTATTGGTTCTGTTAGAGCCAAACACCGTAAATACTTTCACATCGTCATCAACCTTATTTCAGTGGCTTTCATTAGCCTTGCGATGGTTAAAGGTGGCTTGTTATTGATGAGCCGCACTATGATGCAATTTTCACCGGCATTACAAATCCCTATGGCGTACGTTTATCTCATTTTGCCGCTATCAGGCGTTATCATGCTGACTTATATCCTATTGAGCACCCTTGAGATGTTTGCCCCAGCACAACCTGTTAAGGAAGGTGAATAATATGGATATTTCAATTGGCTTCTGGCTGTTGTGCTTGTTCCTATTTTTAATTGCGTTTAGCGTTCCCATCGCCATTGCGATTGCTATGTCGTCTTTGGTGATCATGTGCTCTATTCTTCCAAGTAACGTCGCCTTTATGACCGCAGGACAAAAGATAGTCACAGGTATAGATAGCTTTAGCTTACTTGCCATCCCCTTCTTTATCTTGGCCGGTAACATAATGAATCGAGGCGGCATTGCCGCGCGACTGGTGCAATTTGCCAAAATTTTAGTGGGTCGTTTGCCCGGCGCACTTTCGCATGTCAACGTATTAGCCAACATGCTATTTGGTTCGGTATCAGGCTCAGCCGTTGCCGCCGCTGCCGCAGTCGGCAAAACCTTAGAGCCAGAGCTAGAAAAAGAGGGATACGATAAATCGTATTCAACTGCGGTAAACGTCGCTTCTTGTCCAGCTGGGCTATTAATCCCACCAAGTAACTCTTTGATCGTATTCTCTGTGGTCAGTGGCGGCACTTCCATTGCTGCGCTATTTATCGCAGGTTACGTGCCGGGAATTCTAATGGGGCTCAGCTGTATGGTGGTGGCTTATATCATTGCCAAAAGACGCGGCTACCGAAGCGCAGCTGTTGAGCTGACAATGCGCGAAAAACTGATTATTACCTGGCGCGCCATCCCAAGTATGGGATTAGTGGTGGTGGTCATTGGCGGTATCATTGGTGGAGTGTTTACTGCAACCGAAGGAGCCTGTATTGCGGTGCTGTATTCGTTTGGTTTATCACTGTGTTATCGAACCTTAGGTTTAAAAGAGCTCAAAACCATTTGTGTTGAAACCGCTGAGATTACCGGCATCATGCTGTTCTTAATTGGCGCATCAACCATTATGTCTTGGGCAATGGCATTTACTGGCCTGCCGAGCATGATAAGTGAGTGGATGTTGTCTATTTCAGACAACCCAATCATCATCTTTATCTTGATGAACATCATCCTGCTCATTGTCGGCATGTTCATGGATTTAACCCCTGCGGTATTAATTTTCACCCCAATATTCATGCCGATTGCTACGCAGCTGGGCATGCACCCAATCCACTTCGCGATGATGATGATCTTCAATCTATGTATTGGTATTGCCACTCCGCCAGTAGGGACGGCATTGTTTGTCGGTTGTAGTGTCAGCGGTGCGAGGATTGAAGGGGTAATTCGCGCTATATTGCCGTTTTGCGCGGTGTTAATTGCGACTCTATTGCTGATTACCTTTATTCCGTCAATCAGCTTGGCATTACCAAGAGCATTTGGTCTGATTAACTAAGCTCGCGTTAGCTAAGTCAGTCTTAACTAGACAAGCAGAAACAACAGCTTAATCAAAACAAAAGGCATGCCGATTTTATCGTGCATGCCTTTTTAATCGATATGAACAGCGATTAGAAATAGCGTCCCTTCTTAACGAGCGCGTTGACCTAGCAACTGCTTACCAAATACATTAATCAATGCCCCAGTCACTATCAATCCGCCACCTAAATAGGTCCAAATTGATGGTATTTCATTAAATATCCATACCCCTAACAGCGCAGAAAAGACGATTTGTACATACGAATAAGCCGACGCTTTACCCGCTTCTTGGGTTTGCATTGCTTTGGTTAAGCCGTATTGACCTATCTGCGTAAATATACCCACCAAAATCAACAGGATAGTCATAAACACACTTGGCCAAACAAAATGATTCCAAATCAACACAATAGATACGGGCAGTGCCACCAGCGGGAAATACATAATAATCACCGAGCTATCCTCGGTTTGGCTTAACTTCCTGACAATTATGTAAGCAATAGAGCTGCCAAATGCTCCGCACAGCGCAATACCAATACTAAATAAAGGCACCTCACTTGTGCCCTCTGCCAAACTCGGTTGCACCATCACCAATAAACCTAATAAGCAAAAGCCAATACAGATCATGGTTGATTTTTGAATGCGCTCTTTAAGAAATAAGACCCCAAGCAACGCGGTCGAAACAGGATGCACATATTGTAAAATCGTCGCTTCCGCCAACGGCAAGGTCGTGACTGCATAGTAGACACACATCAAGGCAGATGTACCCACCACACCGCGCAACAATAGCAGCTGTTTATTGTTACCCCATGCCGAAATGCCTTTACGCTTTACATCGGCATAGCTAATAATCAAAGACACCAACGCCCTTGCCGCCACAATTTCAAATACCGGAATACCGTAATTGCTGATGTATTTCACGCAGGCAGACATAAACGCAAAACCCACCGCAGATAAAAGCATGAAGCGAACCCCAACAGGGATTGATGAGAAAGAAGACGCCGGCATAGTGTTTAGGTACCGTTAAAAAAGAAGACAACGAATCATATATTAATGTGCGCTAGTTCACCATTCTCTGCCAATAAAAGGCGGTAAGTAAAAATGATAGGCGTGAGTAAGAAATAGAAGTTGGAGATATGGAGATTGGGTGGAAAAAGGTCGATGGATTCCTAAACAGAAAAATCGAAATCCATCGACAATTATCATCAGCTTTTAGGCGTCAGCATGCCTTCGGTGATAATAAAATCTATGATGGTATTTAGGCCGACACTCTCTTTTAAATTGGTGAACACATACGGCTTAGTAGGGCGCATGCGCTGGGTGTCTTGTTCCATTACTTCTAGGGACGCGCCTACATATGGGGCTAAGTCGATTTTGTTGATGACTAATAGATCTGAACGGGTAATTCCGGGGCCGCCTTTTCGAGGGATTTTTTCACCCTCGGCGACATCAATCACGTAAATCGTTAAATCCGCCAGTTCAGGGCTAAAGGTGGCACTGAGGTTGTCGCCACCGCTTTCCACAAAAACCACATCGAGGTTTTTGTGCAGTTTTGCTAGCTCTTCCACGGCGGCTAAATTCATGGATGCGTCTTCACGAATAGCAGTATGTGGGCAGCCTCCGGTTTCGACGCCAATGATGCGATCTGGCGCTAGCGCTTCTGCGCGAGTCAGAATTTTTGCGTCTTCTTGGGTGTAGATATCATTGGTGACCACGGCGATATTTAATCTATCTCGGATCGCCTTACACAAGACTTCCAACAGCGCGGTTTTGCCCGAACCCACAGGGCCGCCAATACCTACTCTAAGAGGTTGTTTGTAACTTTCCATTGTCTTATGTCCTATTCATTATGAGCGGAATAACCGCGTGTATTGGGTTTCATGTAAGCTACTTGCCAGCGCAAGCGAAGGGGTAAAACTTGATATCATCCACTCTTCTGTGCGCTTAGCGCGTGCGATGGCGTCAGGAAAACACTCAGTGACCGACAGCAACACTCGCTGACCATCAGTTTGTCCAAGAGGGACTAATTTAACTCCCGCTGTGACCATGTTTTCCAGCCAGCTCCATAAATAGCCTTCGGTTAATTGTTCTAAATTGATCTGCCAGTGGTGAGCGGCAATGCACATACCTATCAGTTGATTGGGTGATTGCGTCATTTTGTCCACCACTGTCATATCCATATTGAGTTGCCTTAATAAGGTATTTAACGCTTTACCTCGCTGCACTTCTTCAGCTCGTAACTCTTTGGATTCACGACTGGCATACAGCACTTCACTCCAGTGATCGATAGATGCAATAGCCTCATCCGTCACCGCTCGGCTAGTGGTGTAATAGAATTTTTCCAGTATCGGCAACTCCAAAGTAGCAATGCTCGACATCACCACATTCATCAGCCAACTTTCAAATTCTTGCCTGTTACTCACCCAGCCTGCTTCTACTGCATATTCCAGCCCTTGAGAGTATGTAAAACCGCCTATCGGCAATGAGGGGCTAAACAACTGAAACAAGCGATAGCAAGCCAGGTTTTTATCTAACGCCATGCTTCACCCCTGCATTCATTGATGGTTCACCAAACAACACTAAGCGGCCACCATAAACAGCACGCTAGCCGAAGCCACACCGATAGAAAGCCACTTTGAACCAATCCAACGACCTGCCATACAACCTGCAGCTAATAGCATGCATGCCATCATGGTCATTCCTAGCGCAAATTGAGAAAGACTGGCGGCCGCTTCCACGCCATGTGCGTATCCGTGGAAAAACAGCAGTCCAATAGCTAGGCTCAGCGCAGCATTGACTTTAGTCGCCGACGGCGTCACCACATGCCACAAACAGACACTCATCACAAACAGTGATGCGATGATCATAGGTTCAATAAACGCGGCATAACCTAAGGCTTTGCCTGCTAGTAATCCCACTACTAACGATGCAACACCTGCCGCCAGCAGGGCAAATGTCTTGCCTTTTTTGAAACTTAACGTGCCGACTAACAAGCCAAACGCCAATAGCATAATCAAGTGGTCAACGCCGGTCAGCGGGTGTGTAAGACCCGAAAAAAAAGAGTGATCGGCATGTCCTGAGTGAGCAAAAGCGCTAATTGGGGTAAGCAGCGTCATGGCTAATGCGGCGGTTATTGATTTTGCAGACTTGTTTGCCGCCGCGCGTATGTTTAATAATGTATTCATTAAGTGATCCTTACTTTTAAACCGATAATTAACTGATAAATAAATGATTAGTGGTGGTGATGACCGCCGCCTGAGCGACCGCCATACGCGCCACTTTCTGGCTCTAATGGCGCAGATTCGACCGTCACTGTTGCGCCAAGCCCTTGTACCATTTCGTCCAATACATGGTCGTGTTGATAGCGAACCCAATCAGCGGTTACTTGCAAAGGAACGTGACGATTACCTAAGTGATACGCCACTCGCATTAGCAATAATGTGTCCGAGCAATGCACCGTTGAGACTGTCTCTGGTGCAGCTTTCACTTCCACTACCATGCCGCACTCACTGAGCAACTGTTCACCACCGCGCAAGATATGACCTCGAGGTAAAAACAGCCCTGCGTCTCGGCCATCTTCTAGGCTGACTTTTAAACGGCTCTTGATACGACTATCTATCGGTAAGCTAAGATAGCCATTGGGGTTGCTGACGGTTTGCGAATTGACTTTGGTCAGTTCAATCATGATTTGTCCTTACTACATGCTTAAAACAAGAAATAACGTTGTGCCATCGGCAATACTTCGGCGGGCTCACACTGTAATAGCTCACCGTCTGCTCGCACCTGATAGGTTTGCGAATCCACTTCAATCTTTGGCATCCAATCATTGAGCTTCATGTCAGCCTTGCTGATGTTGCGACAATCTTTGACCACGCCAATTAAGCTATTTAAGCCAAGTTGCTCAGCTATCTTGTTCTCTTTGGCCGCTTTGGACACAAACAACATAGAGGTGCTTTGACTCGCCTTGCCAGAAGCGCCAAACATAGCGCGGTAATGAACGGGTTGTGGCGTTGGGATAGAGGCATTCGGGTCGCCCATTGGCGCCATTGCAATCATGCCGCCTTTTATAATCACACTTGGTTTCACCCCAAAAAAGGCCGGTTTCCAAAGCACGAGATCTGCCAGTTTACCTTTTTCAATCGAACCGATTTCGTGGGACATGCCGTGAGTAATCGCTGGATTGATGGTGTATTTGGCAATGTAACGTTTTAGGCGAAAGTTATCACTGTAGTCAGAGTCTTGTTGCAAACTGCCACGCTGTACCTTCATCTTATGTGCTGTCTGCCATGTGCGAGTAATGACTTCGCCGACACGCCCCATCGCTTGAGAGTCAGAGGCGATCATAGAAAAGGCGCCTAAGTCGTGCAAAATGTCTTCGGCTGCGATAGTTTCACGGCGAATACGCGACTCTGCAAACGCCACATCTTCGGCAATCGAGGGCGATAAATGGTGGCATACCATCAACATATCGAGATGTTCATCAACCGTATTGACCGTGTAAGGTCGGGTTGGGTTAGTGGAAGATGGCAGTACGTTTGGCTCACCTGCGGCGCGAATAATATCGGGCGCATGACCGCCACCGGCCCCTTCGGTGTGATAGGTATGAATAACGCGATCGCCAATCGCCCCCAAAGTGGATTCGACGAACCCTGATTCATTCAAAGTATCGGTATGAATGGCAACTTGTACGTCCATTTCATCGGCAACGCTCAAGCAAGTATCAATAGAGGCCGGAGTAGTTCCCCAATCTTCATGCAATTTTAGCCCCACAGCGCCTGCCTCTACTTGCTCTCGCAATGCCTGTGGCTGGCTCGCATTCCCCTTACCCAGCAGACCAAAGTTCATCGGGTATTCATCCAGTGCTTCTAACATGCGGTGCATATTCCAAGGGCCCGGCGTACAAGTGGTTGCGTTTGTGCCGGTATTGGGGCCTGTGCCGCCACCAATCATAGTGGTGACGCCCGAGGCGAGGGCCTCTTCGATTTGTTGCGGGCAGATAAAGTGAATATGAGAGTCGATACCACCAGCGGTCAAAATTGAGCCTTCCCCCGCTAAAATCTCAGTGCCGGGACCAATCACAATATCAACCTCAGGCTGAACATCTGGATTGCCCGCTTTGCCTAAAGCGTAAATTCGTCCGTCCTTGATGGCGACATCGGCCTTTACCACTCCCCAATAATCGAGCACCACTGCGTTGGTGATCACTAAATCGGGAGTTTCGGCGCTCGGCCTTTGGCTTTGTCCCATGCCATCACGGATGACCTTGCCACCACCAAACTTGACTTCATCACCGTAAATGGTGAAATCTTTTTCTACTTCTAGCCACAATTCGGTATCAGCAAGACGCATTCGATCCCCAATTGTTGGACCAAACATTTCGGCGTACGCTTGTTTGGATATCTTTGCCATGACCTACTCTACCTTTCTCTATTAACTGCCTGTTTTTATTAGCAAGATTACGCGCTGCTAAGGTGACGGATGCGGTTGTTGCTCGGCACTTTGTTACTCAGCACTTTATTACTCAAGACTGCCCATCACTTTTCCTTGAAATCCATACACCTCAAGTTTGCCGGCGTATTTCACCAGTTCTACCGTTCGAGATTGTCCGGGTTCAAAGCGGGTGGCTGTGCCTGCAGGAATGTTTAAACGGAAACCTTTTGTGGATTCTCGGGGAAAAATTAAGGCGTTATTCGCTTCATAAAAGTGATAATGCGAGCCAATTTGAATTGGTCTGTCGCCGATGTTTTCCACTTTAATAGACAGCGTTTCACGGCCAACATTTAATTCAATGCTTCCTTGGCCTGCCTCTATTTCACCGGGGATTAATGTGCCTGTTTTTACTTTTGCTACTGCCATTTTTCCGTCCCTAAAATTGTGTTGCAGAACTCGTCCCTGAGTATGATGGGGGTGATGCCTTGGCTTATTACAAGCCTGATTTAGACAATGGGATCATGAACAGTGACTAACTTTGTACCGTCAGGAAAGGTCGCTTCCACCTGCACATCAGGGAGCATAGAGGCCACACCTTCCATAACTTGGTCATTGCTTAATATGGTGCGACCATAATCCATCAATTGCGCCACCGTTTTTCCCTCTCGAGCACCTTCTAAAATAGCGCTGCTGATCAAGGCGATAGATTCGGGATAGTTGAGCTTTAAGCCTTTGTCTTTACGTTGTTGCGCCAACATTCCAGCGCAAAAAATCAACAATTTATCTTTTTCTCTTGGTGTTAATTCCATGTCGTTATTCTTCCCTAACTCTTTTTTAGGTCGCCCAAATACGCGGTGGGGTTGGCGTCTCGCCTGTCCAATAATGTCGGACTTGTTGCCATACCAAAGTGAAGGCAGACAAGATATCTTCACTCCACTCACCCAAAGCGCGCACTACCATCAAGCCATCAATCTGAGTCACGCTTAATAGCAAAGGTTGTTGCTGACTAGATTGTTGATGACTAGATCGCTGACTCGTCGCTTGCCTTGCACCGGCGGCATCATTTGAGTTGTTCTCACTTACTATTGATAAAAGCAAACTCCGTACCAACTCCAATAATTCTTGTGAAACTTCACTCACATACAGTGTTCCCAGCATAGAGCGACCTAAAAGCCCCATATTTATCATGAGGTTATCTCCGCCATGGAAATTTATGCCTTCGACTAACAAGCGCTTCCCGTCTTGGAATATTTCAGTTTTCCCAACTAGATGACCCAACTCAAATCCCTCTTTCAGTGCAGGCCGTCCAAAACAGTGCATTTCCCAACCGATAAACTGCGCCCCTGACTCAAGGTGAATTTCAGTATCTAAACGACTGTAAGCATTAGGGAAAAAGATATTTTCTTGAGGAAGCCACTCTAGGCGAGCACCATTTTTGACCGACAGCACCTGCTTTTGGTGCGCATATTTACTGTCTGAGCGATAAAATTTGGTCGCGCCCGGCGTGGTAATTAAGGAGTGAGCACCCGAGTGTAAGGTCACGTTAATATTAAGAGTATCCCCGCCGACCACACCACCCGGAGGGTGCAGTAAATAGGTATGGCAAGGCTTGCCTTCTGGGTATAGAGGTCGCTGAATCGCTAACGGCCCTTGTTGACTGCGGTGCTTAATGACCGTTTTATCGCCTCTATCGACAAAGCTCAAACAGAGCTGAGCTTTCCAGCCCTGCTCTGTTTGATGTTTGATCTCTGCGCCCAAAGGCGATAGCGCATCCGCGCTATCTTGCAAAACAGAAGCCGCGTGCAAAGCAGAAGAAACACTCATACCGTTAGATACTCCTTAATCAAGCCTTCACTCAATTCTTGTATCTCTCCGGTCGCAACTTGCCTGCCTCTGTCTAAGATACAAAAGCAATCTCCGACCTTTCTAGCAAAAGGCAGCTTTTGCTCTACCAGCAATACGGTTAAGCCCATTTTTTCATTGAGCATTCGAATAATATCGCCAATTTCTTGCACGATATTGGGCTGAATACCTTCTGTTGGTTCGTCTAATATAAGTAATTTCGGATTGACCACTAGCGCACGCCCTATGGCGAGCTGTTGCTGTTGTCCTCCCGATAAATCGCCACCTCGTCGATGTAGCATCTCTTTTAATACAGGGAAAAGGTCGAAGATAAACTCAGGTATTTGGCGATCGCCCTTATCACGAATCGGCAGTCCCACCTCTAGGTTTTCTTGCACCGTCAACATAGGGAAAATCTGACGCCCTTGCGGCACATAGCCAATCCCTTTACGTGGTCGCTCTTCTGCATCTAAATCCAGTATCGACTCACCTTTTAGTAAAATATCGCCACTTTTTACCTTAACTAAACCCATCACGCATTCAAGCAAGGTGCTCTTACCCACCCCATTTCGCCCCATCAGCACAGTGCATTTTCCTTCTGGGATAGTGATATCTAAATCCCAAAGGGTATGACTTTCACCATAAAATTGGTTTAGCGATTTAATCTCTAACATCTTATTCTCCCAAATACACTTGCTTCACCTCAGGGTGAGCTTGCACTTGATCCATGGTGCCTTCCGCCAACACATGCCCTTGGTGAAGCACAGTGACGTGACTGGCAATCGAACGTACAAAATCCATGTCGTGCTCAACCACCACCACAGAATGATTGCCCGCCAATGAGTTAAGCAGCTCTGAGGTGCGATCCATCTCTTGATGCGTCATGCCCGCTACCGGCTCATCCACCAATAGCAGTTTGGGATTTTGCATCAGCAACATACCAATTTCTAACCACTGTTTTTGTCCGTGAGATAGGTTGCCTGCTAATAATTTAGCGTTGTCTTTCAAATGGATAAGCTCTAATACCGATTCCAACTTATCACGCTGCTGCGATGACATTTTGGCTCGGTATGTCCCCCATACCGAGCGTACGCCCGCCATAGATAACTCAAGGTTTTGCCACACAGAAATACATTCAATCACGGTCGGTTTTTGGAACTTACGACCGATGCCGGCATTGGCAATTTCAGCTTCGTTCATTTCCAATAAATTGATGTTTGAACCAAGCCAAACCTTGCCAGAATCAGGCTTGGTTTTACCTGTGATGATATCCATCATGGTGGTTTTACCTGCGCCGTTTGGCCCAATAATGCAGCGCAACTCTCCTTCACGGATATAAAGGTTCAGATCATTGATCGCTTTAAAGCCATCAAAGCTTTTGTTCACCCCTTCTGCGTACAGCAAAATGTTATGACTGGTATCAATGAGCGGGTGAGTTTGCGGAATCAAAAAAGGAAACACTTGATCGCGACGAGTAAATGAACGCACATTTTCCTTGAGAGTATTCATATTATCTAACGCACTCATAGATTGGCCTCCGCTGGCTTAGCCTCTGATTGACTCTGTTTGGCACCTTGTTGTTTGTTCGCTCTTTTAGCGTAAGTAAGTGCAAACTTGTCACTGATAAAGCCCATCACACCTTTCGGGAAATACATGGTTGAGAACACAAATAATCCACCCAGTGCGAACAGCCAAATTTCTGGAAATTCCACCGTAAACCAGCTTTTTGCGTAGTTGATGATCAAAGCACCAACGACCGCGCCCACTAAAGTGGCACGTCCACCTAACGCCACCCAAGCCACAATCTCAATCGAGTTAATTGGCGCAAACTCTCCCGGATTGATAATGCCCACTTGAGGTACATATAACGCCCCTGCAATACCTGCGATGACCGCCGATAACACAAAGATCCACAGCTTTACTCCGTCTACGTCATAACCCATAAAGCGAGTACGAGACTCTGTATCTCTTATCGCCAATGCCACTCGCCCTAAGCGACTAGTGACTACGGTTCTGCACAACACATAGCTGATAATGAGCGCAATGCCAGAGCAAACAAACAGCGCGATTTTGGTGCCATCTAGCTGCAAGCTAAAGCCTAAAATATCTTTAAAGTCGGTCAATCCATTATTGCCACCAAAGCCCATTTCATTGCGGAAGAACGACAACATCAGTGCGTAGGTTAAGGCTTGCGTCATAATGGACAGATACACTCCTGAAACCCTTGAGCGAAACGCCAAGTAACCAAACACATACGCCAATGCTCCCGGAATCAACACCACCATCGCCACGGCAAACCAAAACTGATCAAAGCCCTGCCAAAACCAAGGCAGATCGCTCCAATCCAAAAACACCATAAAATCGGGCAACAATGGATCACCATACACGCCGCGATCTCCAATCTGGCGCATCAAATACATGCCCATGGCATAACCGCCGATAGCAAAAAATGCGCCGTGTCCTAGACTCAAAATCCCCAGATATCCCCACACTAAATCCAGTGCCAGCGCCAACATGGCGTAGCATAGATACTTACCCATCAGCGAAATAGTGAAGGTCTCTACATGCAAAGGGTGCCCAGCAGGTAAAAGAGTGTTGGCTAGAGGAATTAACACTACAGCCGCTAGCAAGGCAAGAATGGTAATTTGCCCCGCTCTATCTCCGCTCATGGCGGAAAGTACAAACGATCTTGACTTCATGATGCTCTCCTTAGCTATCAGCGGCGCGGCCACGTTGTGGAAAGAGTCCACGAGGGCGTTTTTGAATGAATAAAATAATAAACACCAACACAATAATCTTCGCCAATACAGCGCCAGCCCAAGGCTCAAGGATCTTGTTGAACAAGCCTAAGCTAAGTCCTGCAACCAATGTGCCCCATAAGTTGCCCACACCGCCAAACACCACCACCATGAACGAATCAATGATGTAAGCTTGCCCCATGTTCGGACCAACATTGGTTAATTGAGAAAGTGCCACCCCAGCAATGCCCGCCACGCCAGAGCCCAAACCAAACGTCATGGCATCAACGCGCTCTGAGCGAATGCCCATTGCCCTTGCCATACCACGGTTTTGTGAAACAGCGCGAACTTGCAAACCTAATGGCGTTTTCTTTAACACCATCAGCAGTCCCATAAACACCAGCACACAAAACATAATGATGTACAGGCGGTTGTAGGTCAGCGATAGCATAGGATTTAACTGTAAAGCTCCCGACATAAAATCAGGTGTGCTTACTGAACGATTTAAAGGAGAAAATACCGAGCGCACGGCTTGTTGCAGGATAAGACTGATACCAAAAGTGGCTAACAGTGTCTCAAGGGGGCGCCCATATAAATGACGAATAACGCTTCTTTCAATAAGCACGCCGACTAGCCCTGACACGATGAAGGCCATTGGAATAGACAGCAACAACGCCAGTGCGGTGTTGTTGGGTAACAGCAGTTGCATCACATAGGTGGTGTAAGCACCTATCATAATCAGCTCACCATGCGCCATATTAATCACGCCCATTACGCCAAAGGTAATGGCTAAGCCTATGCCCGCTAGCACCAGCACTGAGCCCATACTAAGCCCAAAAAACAGCGTCTCGACCCCAGAGTACAAAGCCTGACTCTGTTGATACTGAGCGAGGGTGTAGTTTGCCGCCTCAATAATCTGCTGATTATCCGATGACGCTAAAACGCTTTGCATGGTTTTAAACACAATAGCGTGTTTTTCATCACTCAAAGAGTGGATAGCCGCCACACGTTTATCCGTCGCCGCATTCACATCTAATGCAGTATCAATTGCTAGAGCAAAATGGATCAGCTCAATCACTTGGTTGTCATTCTCAGTAGCTAAACGAGTTTGCAAGGCATTGATTATGTGGTCATCTGTTTGACCTAGCAGGGATTCCACCGCGCTGCGACGTGTAACAGGGTTAGGGTCGTTTAAGCCAAGGGAGGCAAGCTCTGCGCGAATTGCGCCGCGAAAACGGTTATTAACGCGCATTTTTTTAAATAAGGATTTCTTTTCTACAATTCGCTGTTCACCATCCCAAACCGAGGTCGCCGTTGAGCCTACTTTGTGGCTAGAGATTGTGTATAAAGAAAGGTATTTAGAATGCGACTTATCGTTAAAATAATATAAATCACCGTGTAGCCATGCATTCAATATTTGAGTGGAAGTCTCTGGAGTTTGGCTTGATACCAGCCAAGCAATCGCTTCTTGTTTACTTTGCGTATCGCGACCTTTCAGTGCTTGAGTAAAACTGTCTGAATCACTCACACTGGCCATTGCAAAGTTAATGCTAATCAGCAAGAACACGACAACTTTCAACCCATGATAAAAATGTCTCATGAACTGTGTCCTATAAAATAATGAGGCTGATAATCAAAGGTGATCATTCACCAAAAAAATATGCGCTCACTAAAGGTGTTAAAAATCACCTCCTTTTGCTCTTTACCGAACTACTGCTACGAAAAAGAGCAAAAGAAAGCCTCACAGAATGATTAATTTCCGCCAGAGCACTTTTTGGTTTCTACGTTAAATGCGCCACAAGAGAAAGGTTTTGACCAGCTTGAAAATAACTTGGCTGATTCAGGTAAAAAGTCTGACCACGCATCGCCTGCCACTAGACCTTTGGTTTCCCAAACAATGTCAAATTGACCATCGTCTTGGATTTCGCCAATCAATACTGGCTTAGTAATATGGTGGTTTGGCAGCATAGTTGAATAGCCACCAGAAAGGTTCGGCACAGCAACACCAATCAAGGCATCTTGCACCGCTTCAGGGTCTGTTGTGCCTGCGTTAGTTACCGCTTGCACCCACATGTTGAATCCGATGTAGCTTGCTTCCATTGGATCGTTAGTCACGCGTTTATCGTCTTTGATAAATTTATGCCACGCTTCCACAAACTCTTCGTTAGCTTGAGTATCGACACTCATGAAGTAGTTCCATGCGGCAAGGTGTCCCACCAATGCGGAGGTATCCATCCCGGAAAGCTCTTCTTCACCCACTGAGAATGCCACCACTGGAATATCTTCTGATGAGATCCCCTGTGCGCCTAGCTCTTTATAAAACGGCACGTTTGCATCACCGTTGATGGTTGAAACCACCGCAGTTTTCTTGCCTTCTGAGCCAAATTTCTTCACATCTGATACGATAGATTGCCAATCAGAATGACCAAATGGGGTGTAATTGATCATGATGTCTTTATCAGAAACACCTTTGCTTTTCAGGTAGGCTTCCAAAATTTTATTGGTGGTACGCGGATAAACGTAATCCGTTCCCGCCAGCACCCAACGCTCAATGCCAAGTTCATCCATCAAGTAATCCACAGCCGGAATTGCCTGTTGGTTTGGCGCGGCGCCAGTGTAAAAGACGTTTTTAGACGACTCTTCACCTTCGTACTGCACTGGATAGAATAGGATGCTATTGAGCTCTTCAAATACCGGCAGCATTGATTTGCGCGATACCGAAGTCCAACCACCAAACACCACATCAACTTTTTCTTTTTCAATAAGCTCGCGCGCTTTTTCGGCAAACAGAGGCCAGTTAGAAGCCGGATCAACGACCACTGCTTCTAGCTTTTTACCTAGTAGGCCCCCTTTTTTGTTTTGCTCATCAACAAGCATCAAAACCGTATCTTTCAATGTTGTTTCACTGATGGCCATAGTGCCTGACAGTGAGTGCAATACACCCACTTTGATGGTATCTGCGGCTTGCACCACGCCAGAGCCCAAAGTTAGTGCTAAAGATAAAACGGCTAATTTAGTGTTGAACGCCTTGTTCATAGTGAACATCTCCATATTATGATTGTTAACTCATATGAAAATATCCAAGATTGATGCCAAGTTTTGCATCAATAAAACAAGCAAGTTAAACGGTTGATTTTTAAGTAGATAACATATTAACGCACAATAAATGGGCAATAGCAGAATATTTGGATGGGTGATAACGGTGCAAACAAAGAAAGGATTGAACAATAAAAGAGCATACTTATCCACCTAAATGAGAAATAGTTTCACACTCATTGCTAATAGAGAAGTATGCCCAGTTGCATCACGCAGAGCGTTTGCTGATAAAGGTTATACTGTTAACCTGTAAAGACCGGATCTTCTGGATATTTAACTAAGGTTTTTTCAGGTCTTGCCAACATGTAGGCTAAGGTCAAAGGCCCAATACGACCAATAATCATCACCACGATCATGATGAGTTTTCCTGGCTCTGAAAGTTCAGCGGTAAGCCCGGCACTGACGCCGACCGTCGCAAACGCGGAAATGGTTTCAAAGATAATCACTTTAAATGGCGCTTGCTCGGTAATCATGAGTCCAAACATCGCAAAGAACAGCAAAATACCACTGACCACAATAATGGCTAAAGAGCGAGTCACCGTTTGACTGCCGATAGTGCGATGAAATAGCGCCACATGTTTCTTCTGACTCAAAAAGCTCCATGTTGCCAAGGTTGCCACAACAAAGGTCGATACCTTAATACCACCACCGGTAGAGGTTGAACCCGCACCAATTAACATTAACAGCATCATAAAGAGCATTGCAGGAGAAGTCAGCGAGGATAAATCAATGCTGTTGAAACCTGCGGTACGCGCGGTTGCCGATTGGAAAAAAGCGGCAAACCATTGCTCAGACGTAGATAAACTGCCTAAAGTGGCGGCGTTGTTACGCTCTAATAGCCAAAACATCAGCGTACCCACAATAAGTAGAATTGGCGTGCCCAATAACATGATTTTGGTGTGCAGTTGTAGGTGCCTAAAGCCTTTGTGTAAGTTCGCGGATAAATCTCCCACCACGGTAAAGCCCAATCCGCCGAGGATAAACAGCGATGCTAGACAACTGATTACAATCGGGTCGCCCACAAAACCTACTAGGCTATCTGAAAAGAGTGAAAAGCCAGCATTGTTAAAGGCAGAAATAGAATGGAATAAGGCGTAAAACATGCCTGTGCTCCAGCCCATATCCGGCACCCAGCGATAGCTGAGTATTACAAAGCCAACAAACTCAGCGGCTAGAGCAAAAATAATGATCTTTTTCACCAAGCTGTGCAAATTAATGCGTCGGTCTTGTCCTAGCGCTTCTTTGGCTAATGCTTGTTGTTGCAAAGACAGGCGCACACCAAACATATAAAGCAATACAGCAGAAAGTGTCATCTGACCAAGTCCGCCAATCTGCATCAAGATCATCAACAATATCTTGCCGCTGAGAGTGAAATGTTGACCAGTATCCACCACGCCCAAGCCCGTTACACTAATGGCAGAGGTGGCGGTAAACAGGGCATCAGTCATCGACAAACCTGAAACAGAAAACACGGGAAGCGTCAGTAGCACCGCAGATGGAAACAAAATCATAAGAAAGCTGAGAACAATAATTCTCGGCTCACCACCTTTGCCACCCTTTCTTTCAGGCCCTAGGCTATAGACTCGGCTTTGATGAATTCTTGGTATCATAATGTACGTAGTTTTTGTGCAAGTATGGCTTCAGGGCCAACAATAATAATCACATCACCAATCTCTAAGCTTTTTTTATAGCTTGGTGAAGAGATCACTTCTGGCCCACGCTTGAGAGCAATAACACTGACCCCTTCTTCGCGACATAGCGACATATCGGCTAAAGATTTACCCAGCATTTTCGCGCTCACAATCACTTCGGTTAATGCAATACCACTACCCAGAGGATGAAAATCCTTCACCCGCTTATCTATCATTTGGTTTGCAATACGAACGCCCATTTCTCTTTCTGGCATGATGACTCTATCTGCGCCAACCTTGTGCAGTATTCTGGCATGAAACTTATCGTTGGCTTTCACCCACACCGTTTTACAGTGCGCCTCTTTTAATACTAAGGTGGTCAAAATGCTGGCATTGATATCGCTACCGATAGCAATCATGACCATGTCATATTGTTCTAATTTTAATTCTGCGACCGTTTCTTCTTGAGAGCAATTAGCCACAATCACCTCGGTTGAAAACTCAACCGCACTTTTTACTCGGTCTTCATCAACGTCAATCGCCAGCACTTGTGCTCCTGCTCGGCTTAATTCCTTACAGACGGACAAGCCAAATCGTCCCAAACCTATCACTGCATACTGCTTTTTCGTCGATCTCATTTACTTTCTCCAATGACACTGTTCGGTCTAACTACAATCCTTGCGATTTCAGTATAGTAAACATCTGATTTACATAACGAAATATTGAATAATTAAAAGATAGTTATCAAAGTTCTAGCATTTTTAAAATAGAGTCAATTTACACTGTAAAGATGCCCCATGCTCACAGGGCTACAAATGCTGAATAAACCGCCACCAGCACCTTTGTCACCAAGAAAAAAGAAACGTTTTAATAACAAAAAGGTACATGTGTACGCTGAAAATTGCTATGCACGATATTGAATAATATTCCAACACTCAAAGATACATTTGAGTTAAAACCTTTATTCAGCTCTGTGTTTTTCACCCCTGAAAATGCGCCCCGTCACCGCTGGCTAAATGATACAAAATGTTAATAAAATGCACCCAATTGCTGAAAACAACCTGCATTTTAGTGTCTACTCCATCACGATCTTGAACGATAGTTTTCAGTATAGTTTGCTCTTTTTGTATAGATAACATTAATCTAACAAAGAACTCACTAATATGCAGAACGATTCAATGACCCAAACGTCACAACGATTTTTACTTTTAACCAAATATCAACAAGCGGAAGCAAAGAAGCGCCAGCAGTTTATCGAGAAGTACCTGACAGAAACCGAGCCTAAACACTTTCTAGAAGCAAGCCGTTGGGAAGTATTTTGTCAGAGACACTGTGTTGACATGCAGATAGCAAAACCAAAGCGCGAAGAGTTTGCCAAGTGGTGTTTTGATTTTAAAATGTGGCAAGGTGACCTGTTTGTGTTAGCACCGCAGTCAACCAATAATGACTACTACTCAGGAAAATGCGCTAACTCATAGCATTACCCTACATGACCGCTTTACCATAAACCCACCTCATACAACGGCGTAGTAGGCGTCACACCCCTTTTGAAGTTACGGGTAACCACCCCCTCTTCCCAAAAAAGTAAGCCTCATTTCACTCCCTTAAAATACGCACATCTTTTGCGCTACACAGCACTATAAATCCATCAATTTGGTCATTACTTAAATGATCGCAAATGCGGTTGATTTTTATTCAAGAAATCCATACACACCCCGACAGACATAACAAATATCAATAAAAACTTGAACTTAGCATTAATTTGGTGAATGAATGCTTGTTTTTCATTTTTAGGTGTGGATGATGTACATGCTAACGATAATGATTCGCATAACTGTTCAAAAACAATGAAATCTCCTTTTTCTTTAGCGAATAACTACCAATCACTCTGTCTATATCAAAAATTGTAGGATTTATGGATCGTTCTAACAAAATAACCACACTAGTATTAGGGATAATTGCCGCTTTGTATGGCGGATATGCTATCGCACAAACTCAAACTGACTCTGCAACAACAGAAGAAAATGGCGACCAAGAAATCGTCGTAGTTACAGGGACAGCGCTGACCATTGACCGTTTGGAATTAGAGCAATCACCAAAAGATAATCCAACGCTATCTGAAGCCATCAAGCATGAACCTCGAGTAGGTGTTGATGACGCGCAAGGAGCAATGCAAGGTGGCGATCTAACACCAGAAGAAATCTCGTTATCAGGTGCTAGACCTCATCAAACCAAATACACCATTGATGGTGTCGGCGTAAACAACAACACTACCTTTGGCGGTGCTAATGATTTACCTGGAAGCCTAAGTTCTGGACATACTTCTGGATACTTCATTGATACCAACCTCATTGATAGTATTGAAGTTTTCGACCATAACATTAAGGCGGAATACGGCGGCTTCACCGGTGGTGTCGTCAACGCACATGTGCGTAAACCAACCGATGAGTTTGTGATTGATTATAACTATCGTATGAATGATAGTTCTTGGAACTCCAAACAGAAAGTGGGCGTCAACTTCGCAGATGATTATGGTACCCCTATTGATGGTTCAGGTTACTACCAACCTAACTACCAAAAGCGCATGCACGCCTTGCATATTGGCGGGCCTATTAGTGAGACACAAAAGCTAGCGCTTAATATCAGTCATCAGGCATCGGATATTCCAATGGCGAATGGCAAAGATTCTGATCAAACCATGGACAACCTATTCCTTACCCATATTTGGGAATCAGGTGCATGGCAGACAACCACAGATTTTCGCTACACAGGTCATCATAAAAACACTTTCTTAAATGACGCAAACAGCAATGATGCCGTTCAAGAAGGCAGTGATTCAGTTGTTACTCACGCAGGCATGGGCGGTACATTTAAACTGGATTACATGTTTGACAGTGGTCACTGGCAAACCACGCTGGCCTACGATCACTTACTCGACGAACGTGAATCTGATCATGACTATTTTGGCTCGTTCTTTGTTTTCGGAGCGGATGGTCTAGAAATGTACAATCAGGGAAGCTACGGCAACCTGAAACAATCTCAAGACTCATACTTAGTTAAATCAGTCTATTATTCTGATCCAACTTACATCGGTAACTTAGAGCTTCAACCAAGTATCGGTATAGAAGCAACCCACCAGCAAAGTAACGTTGATCGCGCCAATGATTTTGTTGCCTACCAATATCTTGATTTTGGTAGTCCAAGCATTTCGACGTTAACTCGCTACAATGCCTCAAACTACGATGTTGATGCTCAGCAATACGGCCTATTTGCTGACAGTACAATGCAATTGGATCGTTGGAGCCTTTACTTAGGTGCTCGTGTTGATCACATGAGTGTATTTGAGCAAACCGTATTCTCCCCTCGTATTGCTACTAGCTGGGATTTCGATCTTGTTAACACTAACCGCATTACCTTGGGTGCTAACCGTTACTACAGCTCAAATATGCTTGGCTTCGCACTACAAGCGGAACAAGACAACTACCTTTCTCGCTCTAGTAGTTGTACGCCAAACGATGGTGATTGGAACAACCTAGACGAAAGTAACCTGACTTGTGCATCAACTGAAACATTCGATGGCGCAGCACTAAGCTCAGCAGATGTACCTTATTCTGATGAAGTTACTGCATCTTGGGATATCAATGTCAGCAACTTCGCTTTCGATACGACATACATCTACCGTATGCAAAGAGATGGCATCACCTTCTCTGAAGACTCAGACCTAGGCATAGCGACGATCCACAACAATATCGAAAGTGACGACCACATTATTAGCCTAGAAGTTGCCACTCGTAAACCATACGAAGTTGCAGGGGGTTACTTTAGTGCCAACTGGAAAATCGCTTATAACTACCGCCGTGGTCACGGTGACTTAAAAGGCACTTATGGAGCGGGTAATAACCTAAACGGTGGCTACCAAGATGAGTGGGTAATGGTTGACGGTGAGCTAGTTCGCTACAGCGAAATGGATGTGAGCGGTTACCAATCGCCACTAAAAAGTAGCTTAGATCTCAATATGTTCTGGGCGAACGCTGGCGTTGTTTGGAACAACCGCGTGAACTACCAGCAAGGCAAAAAAGACAATGTATATCTAGGTGTTGAATCCGTTGAAATTGATGGACAGCCAGAAACAGTCAATTCTTTGCAGTCTGTCGAGCTCGACGATCTTGTGACATGGGATATGGCCATTAACTGGACTCCAACTCAGCTTAATAACCACCTAATCCTAGGTCTAAGCGTAACCAACATTCTAAATACTCAAGAAGTTATCTCTACTTCAGGTATTCATGTTGATGGTGTCGTTGTCCCAGACGATTACTACAACTCAGGTCGACAAATCTGGCTAAACGTCAACCTGCGTAACTAAACCTAATGCCATTCATTTTCATCTCTTTTGAGCAATATCATCAATAACCAGGAGTTGGCGCGCTTTGCGCGCCACTATCGTATGAAATATATCCCCATTTTGATAGCCGCATGCATTGCTATAGCTGGCTGCCAACAAACTAAAACAGACATTGAAGATCCTCAGTTACCAATACGTCAGGATATGATCCAAGGCGAACTTGATAACGGTATGCGTTATATCTTAGTGGAAAATAACCGCCCGAAAGATCGCGTATCACTTCAGCTGGTTGTTAATGCTGGCTCTTTAGATGAAGACGATGACCAAAAAGGCATTGCTCATTTGGTTGAACATATGGCTTTTAACGGGACTGAGCAGTTTCCTGCCAATACCCTAATTGAACATCAACAAGCACTCGGTATGGTATTTGGGCGTGATGTCAACGCCATGACCGAATATTACACCACCTCTTACTTCCTACACTTACCAAATAGCTCAGAAGAGATGCTAAGTGAAGGTTTTAACATGCTTTCTCAACAAGCGAGCGCTCTGGTCTTCGATCAAGATGAACTAGAACGTGAACGTCCTGTTGTCGAAGAAGAATGGCGCAGCACTTTGAGTATGATGGCGCGTCTAGGCAAAGCCAATCGCCAAATTCTACTTGAAGGTAGTCGCTTTGGCGATCGTGAGCCTATTGGTGATATGGATCTAGTGCGCCATGTGGATGCTAGTCGCATCGAAGCATTTTGGCACGATTGGTACCACCCCAATAATATGACTCTGATTGTGGTCGGTTCAACCAACCAAGCTGAAGTGGAAAAAATGCTTAATCGCTACTTTGCGCCTCTGCCGGCCAAAGAGCTTCCACAACGTCCGCAATTAAACGTACCTTTAGACAATACTCTTGATCTAAAAGTGATTGCCGACAAAGAAATTACCACTGAAGTGCTCTCTTTTAACTTTAGAGATCATGAAGTGACGCCGCATACTGAATCTGAATTGCGCGCCAAACTGGTCAACGATATCACCATGCAAGTGCTCAACAAGCGCCTGCGCGAACAATACCAAGTAGAGAGCGACAACATCAGTAAATTGATGATGATGACGCGTCCAATGGCTGCCGGTTATCGCAACAACCGTCTCATGGTGATTTTGACGGGTAAAAACTACCTAGCGAGCACCGAAGAAGCATTTGAACAGCTCAGTCGTTTTGCCTCACATGGTTTTAATCAAGACGATCTGAATACTGAACGTCAATCCATGATCAATCGCTATTCGCAAATGGCTGACTCACTACGCAGCACAACTAACCGCCGCGAAATGATGTCTATCTTTAACCGTTTGCGCTCACAATCGCCACTGATCGATTCTGATCAATACGCTGTGGTGATTGAAAAACTGTCAAATAGCATCACCCTTGACGAAATCAATGCGCACCTCAAGCGCATGGTACAAACGCTCAATCCATTAGTTATTGCGCAAGTAAAAGTAGACAACCAGGCGCAATTGCCAAGCGTTGCCCAATTACAACAAGCATGGGAATACGCCAAGGCCAATCCTCCTGCCGCCATTGCGCCGGTTACCGTAAGCAAAAAGCTCGTTTCTGATGTGCCTGAAGCTGCCAAAATTGTCGCTTACAAAGAGCAACAAGGCGTAAAAATGTGGACGCTAGAAAATGGCGCTCAAGTTTGGTTTGAATACAGTGATGAGTCGAGCAATGAACTGCGCTTAGATTATCGCGGTTGGGGTGGCAGTCAGCATCTTCCTGCTGAGCAACGCTCAATTGCACTACTACTGCGTCAAATGAGCAAGTTTGGCTACGGCGACTTTAGCACTGACCAACTGGCAATGCTAAATGCTCCTTACTCAAACCGCATCAGCAGTTATGTAAACCAAAGCATGCACGGTTTTTCGGGTACTTCAAACCCGAAATCACTCGAAAACTGGCTACAAAACGTCTACCTACAAATCACACAACCGCAAGTGGATGAGGAGCTGTGGCAAGCCTCTAAACGCTTGATGGAGCGTGGTATTGAGAATCAAAAAACAAGCTCAAATGGTCAATTTAACACTGCCATCGATGCGATTCGTTATGTGAACAACCCTGAGCGCTTGCGTTTAACCAAAGAGCAATTAAGCAAGATTGAGACTAAAGATCTGTTCAACGCATGGAATATGCTGTTTTCCAATGCTAACCAACATCACTTGATTGTGGTCGGTAATGCCGATGCAAAACAGGTGATTGAACTTGCGCAGCGTTATATCGGCTCTTTACCATCAAGTGCAGAAGCTTACTCTCAAATTGAACTTCCGCCTCTAGGCAGCGGCAAGCATGAAGTTAGAATTGCCGCCGGCGAAGAGCCAATGGCAATCACAAGCTTGCTGTTCAATCAGGACTTTGCTTACAGCACGCAACGTGGTGATAAAGCGTATCTATTAAGCCGCATTATTTCTAATCGTTTACGTGAATCTTTGCGTGAAGATGCAGGCGGCGTGTATTCGGTGCGCTTTGCTATTCGACTAGACAGAAACCGCAACCAAGCCTTTGGCATGCTGAGCTATGGACATGATCCACTGCGTGGCGAAGAGCTAAGAACCAAAGTAACGGCTGTGCTAGACAAAGTATTAGAACAGGGCGTTACCCAAAAAGAGCTTTCCGAAATCATTGCTCAAACAAAGAACTCGCTCGCACCGGACAATATCTCAGATCGTCAGCGCCTAAATTATCTTAATGATGCGGCGCAATACGGAGATAGCCTAACCTCGGCCGCTGATTATTTGGCATGGGTAGACAGTGTCACTCCAGCTCAAATGGATGAAATGGCAAAGCAAATATTGGTCACTAACAATTGGATCGATGCCAGCTTAATGCCTGCTGAAAAAGCAGAAGATTAATAATTTTCGACATTAATACAAGCACATACGGCTTATACGCTGTATGTGCTTTAGTCATCTCAGGGAATGTATGTTAATCCTTAAACAATTTTATGCTATTGCAAAACCCTATTGGTCGAGCAAAGCCAGTCTCATGTCATGGTTGCTATTTGCCGCCACTGTAGCCCTATCTTTATTACTTGTTCAGGTGATGGTGAAACTGAACGTTTGGAATAAAGAGTTTTTTGATGCCTTGGCCGCATTAGATGGTCCGCTAATTTACGATCTGCTACTTAAATTTATCGGCTTTGTTGCCATCATCGTAGTGATGAAAGTCTACGCAAAGTGGCTACAACAATGGGTGGAAATACGCTGGCGTACTTGGCTTACTGAGCGCCTTGTCGGTCGCTGGTTGAGCAACCAAAACTTTTATCGACTCACACTTACCGAAGAGCCTGATAACCCAGATCAACGTATTGCTGAAGACATTAAATTACTCACCACCGATACCTTAACCCTGATTTTAGGCTTAATCCAAAGTGTGGCAACTCTATCTGCGTTCAGTATCATTTTGTGGAACCTTTCCAGCGACTTTTTGTTGCCTTTATTTGATGACATCAAAATATCCGGCTATTTGCTGTGGCTGGCGCTCATTTATTCGTTAGCTGGTGCGGGCGTAACTCACTTCTTTGGCCATAAACTGCATAAGCTTTACTACCAACAACAACAGCGAGAAGCGAACTTTCGTGCTCGACTGCTACGTAGCCGCGACAGTGCCGAGCAAATTGCTTTAATGCACGGTCAACAGCGCGAAAAATCCCAGTTAGACTCCACATTTGATGATATTTCATTCAACTGGAAGTCCTTAATGGGGCGCGAAAAAAAACTCGGTATGGTCATCAACACCTACCACCAAATTGCAACTATGGTGCCATACTTTGCCGCTATTCCTGCACTGATGGCAGGCGCAATTACCGTTGGCGGACTCTTCCAAGTGCGTATGGCCTTTATGCGTGTTTACAGCTCACTCAGTTGGTTTATCTTCCGCTATGACGACCTAACGTATTGGAGTGCCACAGTTGTCCGTTTAACCCAATTTATTGAAGCTATGGATAAGTGCGAAGCATTCTCACAAACCACGCCAAACAAAGGGGCTACTACCACTCATTCAGTAACAGAAGACAAACCTTTGGCTACACCTTACGGTTTATCTTGCGAGCAATTGAGCATACAAAAGCCAAACGGTCAGACGCTGCTTTCTAATATTTCATTGCAAGTGAAATCAGGAGAGTCACTGATGATCAAAGGGGCCAGTGGCTTAGGTAAATCGACACTACTGCGCACACTAGCTGGCATTTGGCCGTTTTATCAAGGTCAATTCCGCACCGATGATCACAACGTGTTGCTACTTCCTCAAAAGCCTTATCTGCCCAAAAGCAGTATGCGTGAATGTTTAAGCTACCCACAAGCACCAAACTCAGACGATGCGCCATATCAAACCGCTCTAGAGCAAGTTGGACTTAGCGCACTGGCAGAAGACTTGGACAATGAAACCGAATGGCAAATGAAGCTCTCGGGAGGCGAACAACAAAAGATTGCTCTAGCCCGCGCTTTAGTACAAAAACCTCAACTGCTGATTCTGGATGAAGCCACCAGTAGCCTTGATGAACCAAGTGCCTACGCCCTGATTGAGCAATTGCGTACCCTATTGCCCCACAGCACCATCTTGATGGTCAGTCACCAAAGCCACCTAACTGAGCTGTTTGAACGGGTAATGGAGCTAGGCACAGACAAGCACACCACAAAGCCATTGCTTTCAGCGAGTTAGATCCACTAGCTAAATACAGAAAGTAAACTGGCAAGAAAAAGGCCTGACTCCAATAGTGTATGGGAGTCAGGCCTTAATTTGCCTTTATAACGTCACGTTATTGAGTTATTTAACCTGTTTAAAATCACTAGGTTTCCATGAGTTATCAAACCATGCTTGCGTTGGGCCATAAACACGGAAAATCACGTTATAACCTTTGCCATCCACCGTTTGAACCCAATTTCCTGCAGCGCCTTGTGGTGCTTTAGGTGCAAAGTGGATAGTGGTTGAGCCGTCCGCGTTTTTCTTCACACCTTTGCTTAATCCATCGACCCCAGCCGCTTTTTGATCTGTCTCTAACATAGAGCGGGTTTGGTTGTCGTACACCATAAATGACCAGAACTTAGTTACAGGCACACCTGCTGGTAGCGTGACCGTATAGTGTTTTGAACCATCAAGCAGCTTGTCGTCTTGATCTCGAGTCGCTAGAAGGTAATCAGAGCCTTTACCCTCGGTTTTGGTCACCATATCTGGGGTGATACCTGTCGCCATAAAGTGGAACAATGCTCGATCATCGGCGTTAATCACGCCATTTTCATTGTCGATAAACTCATGACCATTTACCAATGGCGTAAACCACTTTCTATCTTGATAGCGAGTCACCGACTCGTCTGGATGGAAGTAATAACTGCGCGCTTCGGCGGTCGCGATCTTTGAGGCTTCTTTTAAAATGCCTTGCATGCGTGTATCTGGCGTAAATGGCTTGCCTTTTTCAATGCCTAAACGTTTTGCCATAGATAACCACTCTGCATCAAACACTGCTGATGGCTCATATTGGATCAACTCATTGATTTCCGAATAAAAAGACTCATCCATCGCGTGCACTGTGTTGTACTTAACGCCCGAGAAGTTTTTAAAGTTAGTACGTTCTTGCTTGCCGTATGGGTACAACTTCATGGTCTCTTTTAGCTTAGCAATATCACTGTCCATCGTTTGTGGCGTAGTAATCACACGCAGTAATAACCAGTGACGGTAACCCTCTGATTTAATGTGAATATACCCTTCAGGCAGCTCTCCCTGATACGAAGAATGGTAGAAGAAGTATTTTCCGCCGTTACCTTGGTCTTGTGGATGAGTTGCTCCAACACGTGCCACAAACTTAAAGGCTGCGTTATCTACTAAACCGAGGACGGGAGTGCCGACTTCAAGAACGACTGGTCCTTGTTTTAAGTCAATCTCACCTGATACATAAGGAGTGGTTGTGTTGGCGGTTAACCAGATACTTTTTGCATCCAATAAGTCCTCAGAAATACCTATAGTGCGGTTTGCCTCCATACCAATGCTTTGATGACCGGCTAGTAAACCTTGAATAGAAGCAACAGGGATGCCTGAAAGGAAAACACGAACCGCATCGGCTGTATCCACAAAATCACTCGCCTTATTGTGCGTATCAAGAGACGGCGCACCATCTGTGTACGAAAGCTCACCTAAATATTTTGACTCCACTTGATTAGGAGTAATGATTGAAGCGGGTACGTCGGCCTCGTAGGTTGCAGCATTCGCAGATGCAACTAAACCCAGAGTCATGATCGTAGCAATAAGTGTTTTTTTCATATATCCACCTGTAATTTCAACTAAGTCTAAGTATTTGCTGTTGCGTAAAGAATAGGCACTTGCCTTATTTGCGTCTAACGACTTATGCTTATAATTGATTATGACTTAAGTGAATAATAGGCTCGCATTTATGAACCGAAGCTTAGCTAGAGTGGATTTAAACCTGTTGGTGACAATGGATGTGTTGTTAAGGGAAAGAAATGTCTCTCGGGCGTCTGAAGTGTTGTTTGTTTCTCAATCTGCGGTCAGTAGAGCGCTGGCACGCCTACGCGCCACGTTTGATGATCCTTTGTTTACTCGCGTATCAACAGGGTTAGTGCCTACCGAAAAAGCGCTACTTATCGAAAAGCAGCTACTGGTATTGCTCCCTCAACTGCAGCAAGTGTTCGGTTCAGAGCAGTTTGACCCCTATGTTGCAGACAATAGTTTTGCTATCTCTATGCCTGCTTTTTTATCTAGTGCTCTATTTCCCAAATTAGTATTAAGACTGCAAAAAATCGCCCCCAAAGTGACCATCACTGAACACTCTGCCAAAGCTAACCCGTATCCTGCTATTGACCAAGGTTATATTGATTTTGCATTGCACTTTATCCAACCTGCCAATGCAAAATATGTGGCGACACACTTGGGTTCATTGAGACCTCAGTTATTCGTACGCAACTCTCACCCTTTGAGTAAGAATAAAGAGGTGACACTGCAAGATACGATAGCATTTCCTATGATTGGCATGGTCGTCGATGAGGATCAGCACCACTCCTTCAATGCACCCATTTTACAAGTCTACAAAGATATGATGCACGACAATCGCCCTATATTGAGAAGCTCACAGACTCAGGTGTTGGTCGATGTGCTGATTAAAACAGACGCCATATTATTTGGCACTAACAGCATCCAAGCCCTCCCCGATTTCGGCGAGCACTTTATTCAATTACCATCGCCAGAGTTAGATGGAAAAGAGGCGCTTGCGGTTCCGGCATACCTTATTCACCATCAAAGGTGTTCCAGCAGCGCAGCGCACCTATGGATGCAAACGATATTAATAGAAGAGTTGAGTGCATTGCTGCCACACAATAGCAACTTACATGATATTTGATGCTTAATTGTACATTGCTAACTAAAGCCAAATCGTATGAGAGCTCCATATTCTCGAGTTTGGCGATGATATTCCCCAATCACAAAACAATATGCACCAATACGACACTAAAAATAAAAGCATTTAAATTCAGTACCTTAAGTGCTATTTAATTTCCAAACTCATACTGGTAAACATTACATTCCATTTTTGCTAGTTATATCAAACCATTCGCACGACTATCATCAAGCCTACAAATTATGTCAATAACGATAGCAACTTAGCCATTTTCCTTAATTTTCGCTTCGTTGTTTGCTTGGCATCAAATTAAATTTAATCACCGTTAGGATAGATTCCGTATGAAAAAAAGACTTGTTGCCGTAGCCTTTGCTGCTAGCGTTGCTTCTTCATTTGCATGTGCACAAACACCTGTTATGTTTTCAACTATCGACATGAACGCACCACAAGATAATGTGGTTCACGGCGTACGTTTGGCGGTTCTACACGGTAAAGTATCTGAAGTTAAAGGTGTTGATTTCTCTTTAGTTGGTTTGTCTGAATCTGATCGTACTACAGGTGCAAACTTCAGCATCGCCTTTGGTGCAAACAAAGTTAACAAAGAAATGACTGGTGTCTCTCTTGGTTGGTTTAACTGGAACACAGGTAAAGCGACAGGTGCTAACTTAGGTTTAGCGAACATTACTCATGATGTGAATGGTCTTAACTGGGCAGCAGTAAACTACTCAACAGGCACAACAGTAGCCGATGTGGGTCTTGTAAGCCTTTCAAACAAATCTACTGTTCAAGTAGGTTTCTTCAACAAAACTAAACACATTGATGCGGTACAAGTAGGTTTAGTGAACTGTGCAGATAACGGATTTTTTAAATGTTTCCCAATCGTCAACTTCCCTAAATAAGCAAAGATGACGTTATAGCAATTACAACGCTAATATCACCACAGGTCTGAACCACTCAGACCTGTGGTCTCTTTCTACAATACCTTTCCCTCTCGCATTTTCACTGCCTGCTTACGCCTTCTTAGGGCATACACCAGTATTGACCAACCAATCACCTGCGCAATTAATAAGAAATATTGAGGCGTGACTTGAGAAAAGTCAGCCCCCATTTGATTCAGTTTTAAGAAACCTTGAATGGCCGGAGTGCTTGGGAATAAGTTGGACAACCAAATTAATGGAGTTGGGATAGCCTCAAGTGGCCAGATAAAGCCGGCGCTAAAGACTAATGGCATTGAACTCATTAGCACAATCACAGTCACTAACTCACGTCTCGGTACTAGCATGCCTAACAATAGCCCTATCATGCAGCCGGACAATAAAAAGGGCGTGCCGAAGATCAACAATTGCAATGGATGCGCTAAGCGAGCCACCGAATAAAAATCAAAGCTCCAACCAAAATAATAAGCGCCCAATACGTAATAAAACCCGGTAAAGCACACCACTCTCGCCAGTAACCTCTGCCACGACTCGCGCTGTTCTTTAGCATTCTGGGCTATGGTTGGCTGGGTAATGGTTGCCCCTACGATACCAACGCCCATCACTAGGGTTTGTTGCAGAATCAACACAAACACCGCAGGAACTACATAATTAACGTATCCGCCAGTCACGTTAAAGGTGGGCTTCATGTTCACATCAATTGACGCGTGGTGCTTGGCGGCGCTCACTAAAGGCTCCCCTTCCATAACCAGACGCGCCACTTTTGCTTTAGCGGCCAAAGTACCACCAGCTCGGGCTAACCCTTCCACAATGGTGCCGTATACAAGAAAATAGGAAGCATCACCGGCAAAGGATAAGGTCGGACTCTTGCCCAGCAGTAGATCGCGATAGAAATGCTCTGGAATGACTAAAATCCCTCGCACATCGCCATTTAAAAACTGCTGTTTCGCCTGTGCAATGCTGTGTGCTCGCTCCACAATCTGAATTTGCGAGGTAGCATCAACCATGCGTTCCAGATCAAAACTCACCTTGCTTTTATCTAGATTCACCACCGTAATATGTTGCTGATTCGGAATTTGTTTTGCATATGGCAGTGGGTATAAAAACGAATAGAATACAACGCCACCGAAGATAGTAAGTACTACCACCGGATTGGTTAAAATGGCTTTTAATTCAAGCTTAAATATGGACAGCCAATTCATGCTAACGCCCCTTTTATCTTTTTCGGAGCCAGTTTAGCCAGCACCAGTAGCAGAACTAAATACCCCAACATAGGAACGAGAAAACCTAATGTTTGCAAAGTAGAAGCGCCATAAGACACCTGACTCACCTGCGCCTCGATATAATGGCTTATTGGCAACAAACTGCGCCAACCTTGTGCCAGCGTCCCCATATCCGTTACCGGAAAAGTGATCCCCATAAAGGCAAAACCTGGGGCGGTAAATGCACCGGCAAAACTCAAGGCTCTGGCAGCATCAAAGGTCATAAAGAAGAATACTGCGCCGACTAATGTGCACGCCAGCACTGTGGCAAGTTGCGCAAAGATAAGCACCGCATAGCCGCCTTGCATCGGCCACTGCAAGTAGGCATAAAACCAAAGTAAAGAGCCCACACCCAGCGTCCAATAAATCGGAATGTAACAGGCTAATGTTTTCGTCATAGCGCCCACTACGCCCTGCTCAAGCCACTTATCCATAGTGCCTAGTCTCTTATGCATTGCTAACGTCAGCACAGTGCCCACTACAATCACAATTTGCCAAACGGCTGGCACAATCGCTGATACCAAAAACTGTGCGTAGTTGCTGTTTGAGTTAAACAGCGGCGTAATTTGCGTGCGCACCGTAACCGCTTTGCCTAACGCACTTTTAATGGTTGAGTTACCAGAGGCTAGCTTCTTCGCCGTTTGTATCTTCGCATCAAATGTTCCCACTGAGCGCAATACCGATGAATTAACCAGTTTCCCCACCAAAATGTACTGGCTGTTATAAAACACGCTCACTTGCGGTGGATTGGACAAGAAAATATCGCGGTCAAAATCTCTCGGGATCACCACATAGGCATAGATATCACTGCCACTGAGTGCCCTTTTGGCATCGTACTCACTTTGAAAGTGAGTGCTAACATACAAAGTTTCACTGGCATCAAGGTATCGAACTAACTCGTGTGACAAACGGCTTTGCTGATGATCGACGACTGCAATCGGCAGTGCACGCGCGATACCTTGTGAAAAGATCCACCACAGGCTCACTGCCAGCAAAATCGGCACCCAAGTAATGGAGGCCAATAGCCATTTATCTCGCCACAATCGTTGCCATTCGTCCGCTATAAAACGAAACATACGATTACTCTTTTTCGTCTAGCGTTAACACAACACTCATACCAATACGGAATTTATCCAAATCTTGCAGTGGACGAGCTTCCACCTCAAAAGTGCGTAAATCAAAGCCCTGACTGCTGTCTGTTGATCGCCATGTGGCAAAGTCGCCCATTACTGAGATATGCGAAATACGAAAACGAACCGTTTTATCCAACGCGGGAACAAACGCACTGATTTCAGCATCTTTTTGGAAATGTTTAAGCAGATCTTCGCGCACATTAAACACCGCCCAAGAATCTAAGGTATCAATAACGGTCACTACCGGGAATCCTTGCGGAGCAAGCTCACCGCTATGCAGTAGCACTTGTGAGACCTCACCATCAAACCAACTTTCAATATGGGTATCTGCCGCATAGGCTTCGACTTCTGCCACTGCGCCAGCTGCCATACGCGCTTTTTCACTGGCGGCTTTTTTGGTTTCAGAGCGTGCGCCTTCTTTGGCTAACAAGTACATTTGATGAGCAGCATTTTCTGTATATTTAGCCGCTTTCCACTGCGTGTATGCCTCGTCACGTTTTTGCTCGGCGAGTACGCCGTCTTGATATAAATTATCCACGCGGCGATAGGTTTTCTCCATCAACTCAGACGCAGCTTTAGCTTTACTCCATTGGTCGCGAGCGGCAGAAATTTGCTGAGTACGAGCGCCGTTTTCCGCTTCTTGAGCCAATGCACCGGCGGCTTCTTGGCCTGCGCGCGCCTGCTCTAATTTGGCATCAATTTCAGGGCTGTAGATGGTAAAGATAAGGTCGCCTTCCTTAACCTGATCGCCCTTTTTCACATTGATGCTTTCAATGCGACCCGGAACTTTAGAAGAGATGCTGTATTGCTGAGCGGTCATCTGTCCTTGAATGCGAATTGGCTGTGGTTGGTAAGCTTGATAAAAACCGTATCCAACAAGACCAATAAGGACTACTGCGACTAGAGCAATAGGGGTTTTAGCTGACATTGACTTCTCCTTTAGTGCCTACGCTAGCTTCATTGATAGCCTTGTTAGGACGGGTCTCATATTGATTAAAAGTGTTCATTTTGCCACTCAGTGCGAGCAGTTTATTCAGTGATATTAAGTAGTTAAAACGAGCAACATGCTGCTGGGTTTGAATGCTGGCAAGGTATAACTCCGCATCCACCACATCTAACGAGTTAGATAACCCTTGGCTAAACATTTTTCGACGTAAGCGTAGGTTTTCTTCGGCAAGCTCGATACTGGTCTCTAACCCTTTGACCTCTTCCATCGACTGCTCGGCTTCTAAATACGTTTTTTGTACTAACACCGAAAGATCTTGCTTCGCCTGAGCGCGCAAATGAGTGATTTGCAATACCGCGCTATGAGCGGCATCCAGTTGGCTAGAGCGTCCACTGGTTTCAAGTAGCGGAATGCTGACCCCTACCCCGACAAACCAGTCTGGCTTTAATTGCGAAGCTAACGAGTCATCTTCATACAGGTTGTAATCTCCGTATAAATACACATCTGGGTAGTACTTACTTTTTTGCACATCCGTCAGCCCTTTAGCTTGTTTCTCTTTAGCATCCAAAATAGACAGGCCCGGATAGGTCACTAACGTTTCGTTGGTATAGGCACTCAAAGGAGGAAGCGATTTATTGATGAAGAGGGGACTCACAGGGGTCACGGTTTGCGACTGATTTAAAATTTGCGTTAATGCACTGGTGGCAATTTCTAAATCTCGCTCTGCTTTTTTCCTATCTACTTTGGCTTTGGCGAGCGATGCATCCGCTTGTAATCTTTCTACTCGAGCAATCTGCCCTTGCTTTTCTAACTTGGCGGCAAAGCTGGCATGTTGCTCCAAGCCTTTCTCTACATTTTTATAGGTTTCAACCACTTGCTTAGACAGTACAACCCCAAAATAGTATTTGGCTAGGTCTTCGTATCGCGCTTGTCGCTCCATCTCTAGTTGCGCACGAGCTTCGTCCGTTTGTGCAGACGCAATAGATTGTGCCGAAATGATTTTACCCCCGGTGAAGATGGGCCAAATCGCTCGAATAGAAGAGGTAAATACGTCTTTTTCTGCAATAGTTGAATAAGAGCTGGCTAAGATTGGCAGAGAAATAGGCGGCAGTGCGATAGGGGTCGAAATACTATCGGCAATCTGTTGTCCACTGAGCTTAATGTCATCATCCAGACGGGTGTAGTTGGCATTTAAAGTGACCGACGGCAAATTTAAGCTCTGTTTGGCACTTTGCAGGTTTTTGTAACGGTCAACATTAGCTTGGCTAGCCGCCAGTGAATTGTTTTGTTGCTGTAACAACGCCCACGCTTGAGAGAAGGTCACAGGTTGAGCAACAGCAGGTAGCGCAAACCCACACATCAACGCAATGACAATACGTTTAAATTTCACCTTGTTCTATTCCTTGGCGATATCTGTCGATTAAAAATTAGAATATATACTCTATTTTATCTCGAATACTAAAACAATCAGACTACAAGTGTAGTGTGATATCACTGACTTAAAAGATAGATTTTTCATACAATTAGAAAAAATTACACGATTTGGCATACTCAAATACGAATAAGTCGCCTGCTACGATAATACTCTCTATTCAAACAAGATAAATATCAGATGGCATTTAACTGCAAATTTCTCTCCATCATCCCTTAATCCTATTAAGAACAGTGCCTTAACAAAGCGTATTCTCATTAAAACTCGCCACTATGAACCCATATTCTTTGACACAAATTGCAGATGCGACCATCATAAAAGAGTCGCTTTTATTGAGGATATGGATGTTAAATGAAAAAGTACGCACTGATTGCCTTCATCATCGCCTTTACTGGCTGTGGTACCTTCGTAGGATTAAATTTTGAAGCGCTGTTTGGCCCCGAAAAAGTTCAAGATAGAACCATCTCACATGACTTCTCACAAGCTCAGTATTTTATCGATGAGGTGCAGCCTATTCTCGATAAACGCTGCGTTGTCTGCCACGCCTGTTATGACGCTCCCTGCCAACTCAAGCTAACCTCTGCAGAAGGCATAGACAGAGGGGCAACCACAGCAATGGTGTATCAAGGTGCTCGCTTGACCGCCACCACTCCAACTCGATTATATGAAGATGCATTTTCCACCCAAGAATGGCGTAATCATGGCTTTTATCCTGTTTTGAATGAACGCCTACAACGCGCAGACGCCAATATAGAAGCGGGAGTAATGGCGCAGTTGTTAATTCAAAAAGAAGAGTTTCCGCTTCCGCAAGATGTCATTTTAGATGATGACGATTTTGATTTTAGCCTCGACCGCGCCTTTGTCTGTCCCACTTCAGATTCTATTCAAGCCTATAAAGAAGAATACCCGCTCGCCGGAATGCCTTATGGCATGCCCGCGCTTGCGAATGACGAACAACAAACCTTGCTTGCATGGCTACGCCAAGGGGCAAGCATGTCAGAGCCTGTGCCTCTCACCAAAGCGCAACTTGAAGATGTGGCTAAATGGGAGACGTATTTCAACCAAGATAGTCTAAAGCGTCAAATTACTAGTCGCTATATTTACGAGCATCTGTTTCTTTCACATATCTACTTCTCTGAGCATGAACAGACACGCTTCTTTAGTCTAGTGCGCTCGGCAACGCCTCCCGGTGAACCGGTAAAACGTATTGCGACGCGCCGACCTTATGGCGATCCACAGGTTGCACGTGTCTACTACCGCTTAATTGCAGAGCGCGAAACCATTGTCGACAAAACCCACATGCCATACGCGCTAAACCAAGAGCGCATGCAAAAGTGGCTAACATGGTTTGATAAAGCCGATTACACCATCAAAAAACTGCCAAGTTACGACATTGAAGTAGCATCTAACCCCATTCTTGCCTTTGCGGATATTCCTGTCGATTCTCGCTACAACTTCCTTTTAGACGAAGCGCAAAACACCATAATGGCCTTTATTAAAGGGCCTGTTTGTCGCGGACAATTGGCCCTAAACGTAATTAATGACCACTTCTGGGTATTCTTTACCAACCCAGGTCGCATGGACAACAAAGTGGCGACTGATTTCCTTAGATCTCAAGCCGAAAACATGGCATTGCCGGGGCAATTAGACAGCAATACCACACCTCTGTTTAACTGGGTTAAATTCTCTAAATCTCAGTCTATCTATCTGACAGAAAAGATGAACTTCATGAATGACCATTTTAAAAATGGCGAGCATCTAGACATCGATGTCATTTGGAATGGCGACGGCGCCAACCCTAACGCAGCCCTAACAATTTTCCGCCATTTTGACAGCGCAACAGTGGCAAAAGGCTTAGTCGGCAATCAACCCAAAACCGCTTGGGTTATCGACTATTCATTGTTAGAGCGTATTCATTACTTGCTCGTGGCAGGCTTTGATATTTACGGTAACTTCGGCCACCAGCTCATTACTCGTATGTATATGGATTTACTGAGAATTGAAGGGGAAACCAATTTTATCGCACTGCTGCCAAAAGAGTCTCGCCACGATATTTTATCCAGTTGGTATGAAGGACAATCTATTGAATTTACTGATTACCTAACGCGTAACGCCAAACCTTTTGATCAAGAATCAGGCATAGAATATCGCACCAATGACCCTAAGACAGAGCTACTGACACTGCTGACTGAACATGTTTCGGCAATCCTTGAGCCGCGCTATGAAATCGCCAATACACCGCTCAAGCGAGAAAGTGAGTTGTTATTACAGCAAATCAACAGCCTAGTAGGTGGAGGCATCGAAAACTTTCCACAATTGATGACCATCAACATAGAAGCAGATAACGGGCAACAGCACGTATTTACCTTAGTGCACAGCAACGCGCACACCAATATCTCCAGCTTATTTGCCGAAGAAGACAACCGTAAACCCGAAGAAGACACTCTCACCTTAGTAAACGGTATTTTGGGCAGTTATCCAGCGGCTTTCTTGACTCTGCAAGAGCGAGAGATCCCTGAGTTACTAAAACGCATTCGAGAAGTGGATGACGATGATAACTATGAAGAACTGCTGGATCGTTTCGCTATTCGCCGTACCGATCTTAGGTTTTGGCCATTTAGCGACAAGATTCATGAGTGGTATGCCAAAGATCAACCGATAGAAAACGGCCTACTTGACTACAACCGTTTTGAAAATAGATAACTCAGAAAAAGCAAATGCCCAAAGCCAATACCGAAAGTAACGCGCTTTGGGCATTTCTATAATATTGTTCTGAAACAGTCACTTAATCATACATCTCTAATCGATAACCCTTCTTTAGCCGTTCGTGCCAATCTTTCATGTTATAAGCTATATCCATTTCATATACGCAATCGACCACTTGGTACTGGCTTTCAGACGAGGATTTGGCACTATCTATATCATTCGAAAAAGTGAGCAAAGGGAACGCTGTTATGAAACCAATCTATATTTTACATGAGAACGCAGAATGGGTTGCTCCACTTCATGAAGCCTTTAAAAAGCTAAATGTCTCCGCCAAAGAGTGGTTCGTCAATGAAGGTCATATCGAGTTTGATTGCGCTCCAGAAGATGCCATTTACTACAACCGCATGAGCGCCTCTTCACATACCCGCGGGCACCGTTATGCGCCTGAACTGACTCGCGTTATTGATAAATGGCTTGGTTTGCACGACGTGACTGTGGTCAACGGCAGTGGCGTTATCGATTTAGAAGTGTGTAAGATTTCACAATACGCTGCCTTACAAAAAGCCGGCATTGCAACGCCAAAAACTCAAGCGGTAGTAGGTAGCGATTTAATCGTTGCCGCTGCAGAAAAATTCAACACTTGGCCTCTGATCATCAAACCAAACCGTGGTGGTAAAGGGCTTGGAGTTGAAAAATTCAACAGCCTTGATGATGTAAAACTCGGTCTTAGACGACTCAAAGCCGACGCACCTCTTGATGGTATTTGGTTACTGCAAGAATACGTAAAATCAACTCAGCCTTACATCATCCGTTGTGAATATGTCGGTGGTAAGTTCTTATACGCAGTTAAAGTCTCAACCGAAGGTGGATTTGAGCTCTGCCCTGCGGATGGTTGCTCTATTGAGGATGCTTTCTGTCCAGCATTTGCAGACAGTAAGCCTGCTGACAGCCAAGAAAAAGATAAGTTTGAAATCACCACAGCTCTGGATGATTCACCGTTGATAGAGCTGCATGAAAAGTTCTTAGCCAATAATCACATTGATATTGCAGGCATCGAAGTAATCAGTGATGAAAACGGCAACTGGTATTCTTATGATGTGAATACCAACACCAACTATAACTCAAAAGCCGAAATTAAAGGTGGCGTCGCAAAATCTGGCATGCAAGCTATCGCTGAATATCTGGTGCAGTTAGCAGATAATACCAACCGTACTAAATAACGGGTCATTCTAGCTTGTTAAAATGCTCAATAACGGCGTTAGAATTTTTGATTGTAGAATAAAATCTTAATTCACAGCCAAGAGCCCAAAACCAAAAAAGCCATTTTCCTCTTACTTATCAGGAAAATGGCTTTTTTATTGATATTCGTTGTTTCTCTTTAGCTATTTGATGCTTTGCTAGCTTTGATCGGCTCAGCTTTTTTCTCTTTTGATGCAAGCTCTACCACTTGCTCTTTTTCAGCCGGTTTAATGTCACCATTAAACTTACCGCCACGCTCAATGCTCAAGTCATCGGTAAAAATTGTGCCTTTCACCTGACCATTTTCTAAGATCTCTACTGAGGTAGCGTGACAAGTGCCTTCAATAATGCCATTGACGATCACTTTACCGGCAAAGATATCACCCGTAACTCGTCCAGATTGAGTGACCATAAGTGCTTGCTCTACGCTAACTTGCCCAATGACAACGCCATCGACATGCATATCACTTTCTAGTTTAAACACACCTTCAACTTGGCAGCCTTTCGCGATAAGCGTGGTAGCTGAATGTTTACTAGGTTTACCGTTACTTTGACCAAACAATCCCATTATTTACCTCTTGGTTATGCTGTGCAGTGTTAGTTGAAACATTCACCAAACCAATGTGAACGAAGTGCGATATTTTCCTCTATCACTGCCAGATGAACAACTTTTAACGGCATTGGAAGCACCAAAAGGTGACCTAAGATCAAAAACAAAGCGATAGTATGGAATAACACGCAAAACCTTAGCTAAAAACACAGCCAAAGACACACCAAAATAAATAACTTACTTTACAACAACTTAACAATATGTGGTTCACTACTACGAGCTGTGTTTTAACTCTCGCAACACCTCATTTAACGACGGTAAAATTCTATGCCCCAATGCGATGACCTCATCGGTTGGGGTCACTAGATCAGGAATTTGTACCATCTGTAAGTTTGCCGCAACTCCGGCTCTTACGCCGTTATTTGAATCTTCAAACCCTAAACAATACATAGGATCAATATTCAGTCGCTTAGCCGCTAATAAATAAATTTCAGGGTCGGGTTTGCCACACGTCACTTCACAGCCGCAAGTCAGGCTATCAAAATAATCATACAGACCGGCCAGTTTAAGTTTGATTGGGGCGAGGCGCTTATCGGTCGAAGTGGCAACAGCCATTGGGATCTGTTTACTTTTAAGCCACTGTAGAAGCTCAACAACTCCCTCTTTCACCGGAATAGCTTGATGCTCTGACACAGCATGATAATACTGCATCCACTGTTTGCGCAGCTTAGGATAATCAATATCCTTGGGGTATCCCGCTCGAATAGTGCGCTCAATCCCTTGCTCATTTTGCCCAATAATGGCTAAGTATTCCGGTTCTAAAAACTCGATACCTAAGGTATGGCAGGCTTTTTCAAAGGCTTGTAAACAAACGCGCTCTGTATCTAACAACAGCCCATCCATATCAAAAATTACTGCTTTAAACGTCATCGAGCTTTCTCGCCTACCTATTAACTTTATACCAATCGTACTAAATAACTGATCATTCTAGCTTGTTAAAATGCTCGATAACGGCGTTAGAATTTTTGATTGTAGAATAACTACTTATCGAAAAATTCTGCCTTGTTCTCGAGCATTTTTCCTGCGCTAGTTCTGATCACTTACTTAGTGTGATTGGTATTACTCATAAAATGGATGGCTAACTTATCATAAATTGGCGCCATTGCGGCGTTAGAAGAGTGCAATAAGTTTTGTTGTTCTTTTGGCAGAAATCTCAATAGTCACTTACCCGTCACTGAGTCTTTATACATTTTTGGGGTTAAGCCTGACACTCGCTTAAATGCACGAGAGAAGTGCGACAAATTGGCATAACCTAATTGACTGGAAACATAGGTTAAGGAGTGCCCCTCTTCCAATAGCTCACAAGCAACGGACAGCATTAGGTTTTCTTTTAGTTGCCTAAATGTGGTTTTCTCAGCTTTTAATTTTCGTTGCAAGGTTCTAACTGAGTAATCGAGTAACTGTGCCGCGTACTCAACGCTGAGATCTTTCTCTTTTACATAGGGCTTTAATACCTCAAACACATTGTCAGTAAAACTGGTGTGCCATTCCACAACCGCAGGTTTGGCGCTAAATGAGCCTGAAGCAAGATAAATGGGCTGTGCAAGGATATGCTGCGGAATGCGAATGGCTTTGTACTCTTGATCGATAAAGAGCTTGCATCCTGTTGGCAAAATAGACTGGATAATATCCGTCTCTGTGCCCTGAATTTTAATGCTGTCAGGTTGCCAGCGAGAGCGGGTCAGTAAGCTTATTAGCTCAATAATATACAAAATGGCAAACACCTCTGCCCACTGAAAATACTGGCGGTCTTTACCTGCCGAATTGACGCAAAACCAACTCTGTCCGTGCTCTTGTTTAAAGAACACATTACTACTGGGGGTATCGCTAGTAAAAATCGTATTCAAATGAGGTAGCGCCTCACCAATGGTTGAGTACGGCTTAAACTGATGCAGGATATAGGGAAGAATGCGGCGTTTAATCGCCAGCGCAATCACCTCAGTAAACTTGGTCATACCCAGCTGATTTGAACTTAAAAACAGGAGCCGTTTAATGGATTCAGAGGGAATAAAGTCACTTTCAGCCTGAAATAAATCTGCGGGTAGCCCAGATTCCTCCAATAATTTATGCAGATCAATGCCGTATTCAGTGCACACTTCCACCAAAATCTTAGCGTAATTAGTCTGCAGCACAGGCACATTAAATGCAGTCGAACTCATAAAATTCCCTTTTTATATAGTGACTTATACAGCATAGGTTCAATGCATTAAATTACTAGCTAGCCCAATAAGCAATGTGACGCCAAGACGTATCAGCACACTTAACACGAAGCACTTTCTTATCAGTGGCGTAAAGTGGTAAGCACTTTCTTTGCTAGCCATGCATACTTTTTGTTCACCAATCAAGAGGAAAGAAAGATGACCGTACACTCAAAAATCCAAGACATTCAAGAATTACCCGAGCACATCGATTTGGCCACTATGATTCGAGAGCAGCTCCTAGCACTGGATACACAAAAGTAAAATAGAGTATGTCTGACTTACTTTGTAGCGACTCAGCAAAACAAAAATGGAAAGCAAGCTTATTTAGTCTGCTTTTCATTTTGGCTTGCTTGATGATTGGATTAAGCGCGACGACAGAAAAGACGGTAAGCCTTAACTTGGAGGTATTAACAGCCATTACACTTAGTCTAGTGACTGCGCTTATTATCTATCGCCTTGAACGCCACAATCACTGCAAAGCACTGACACTGTCTGTTGCGGATAAGATGATGGGAGTGCTCATTTTAGATCCATCGCTAAAAGTCGAATATGTAAACAAACAGCTTTGTCACATCACCGGCTTCACCGAAAAACAGCTCACCAATATCACATTTAAAGAACTGCCTTTTGTGCAGCACACCGCGCTATTTGACACTGTAGTGGAAAAATTACGGGTAAGTGAACATTGGAGCGGTGATTTCAGTGCCAGTAACCCGTCTGGTGAAGTATTTAGCTGTTTGCTCCATGCGGGTAAACAGCTTGATAAGTGGGGCAAGACTCAGCGCATTGTCATCACTTTCACTGATATCAGTCACCTAAAAAGAGCGCAGCAAAAACTAATGACCTTAGCGGAGAAAGACCCTCTGACTAAGCATTGGAATCGTCGTCGCTTTGATAGTGCACTTAGCAAGCTCAGTAATACAGTGCAACAAGATCCCTCGTTTCATGCATGCTTGATCATTGTTGATATCGATTATTTTAAAGAGATCAACGATCGGCATGGTCACGATGAAGGAGACAGAGTCTTGATTGAAGTTGCCAATACCTTAGCCAATAACAGCCGAGACAGTGATCTAGTGTGCCGAATTGGTGGGGAAGAATTTGCCGTGCTCATGCCCAAAACAAATATGCTTGATGCCATAGAAGCTGCGCATCGATTAAAAGCCAGTATTTATCACAACCGCGACCTAAATGTGACCGTCAGCTGCGGCGTATCTCCTGTGCTTGAACAAGAGCTACAAACCTATCGCGAAGCTGATCAAGCGCTCTACCAAGCCAAACGAGCAGGGCGAAATCGAGTCATGAGTTCAGCCTGTTCAACACAAATATGAGCAGATTCACATAAGTTCTCAACTTATGCAGTGGTGAGATAAGCAATCTGTTTCTACACTTCTATTAATAGACTAAAAGTATCGTAATTTCATTGAGTTAAATGAGGAAAGAATGACTTCCAAACCTATAGTGCTTGTGGTTGATGATACACCAAACAATTTGGATGTGCTGACTGGCGTACTGGAAAATGACTACCAAGTGCGCGTTGCGATCAACGGCCGACTGGCAATCAATATTGCGCAAATGCAGCCGCAGCCGGATATCATTTTACTCGATATTATGATGCCAGAGATGGATGGCTATCAGGTTTGCCAAATTCTCAAATCTCAACCTAATACAGCGCCCATTCCTGTTATTTTTGTCACCGCCAAAATTGCCCCAGAAGATGAAGTAAAAGGGTTAGAGCTAGGCGCTGTCGATTACCTAACTAAACCGGTCACACCTGCGGTTGCACTGCGCCGAATCAAAACTCAATTGGCACTGCACGATCAACAAAAAGCCTTGTTTGAAAAAGTAAAAGAGCAAACTAAAAAGATCAACGAAGGTAAATTAGAAACCATACAAAGCCTTGGCCGCGCCGCTGAATTTAAAGACAACGAAACGGGCATGCATGTGATGCGTATGAGCCATTATTGCTACGTACTGGCATTGGCGGCAGGTATGACAGCAGAAGATGCGGAAACCTTACGTGACGCCGCACCTATGCACGATGTAGGCAAAATTGGCATTCCAGATGAAGTGCTGTTAAAGCCCGGCAAGCTCAATGCCGAAGAGTGGAAGATCATGCAAAGCCACGTCAATATTAGCGTAGAAATTCTAGGGCAATACAGCCACTCTGAGCTACTTAAAGTGGCCATTGATGTGGCGCAAAACCACCATGAAAAATGGGACGGTACAGGTTACCCAAATCAAACCGCAGGCACTGACATCCCTCTAGTGGGTCGCATTGCCGCTATCGCCGACGTCTTTGATGCCCTCACCTCAGCCCGCCCATACAAGCAAGCGTGGAGCGTTGAAAAAGCCATCGAACTGATCCGCAGTGAAAAAGGCAAACATTTTGACCCTATGCTGGTGGATCTGTTCATCGAAAACCTTGATGAGATTTTGCGGTATAAAGAGCAGTATCAAGATCAGTAGTGTGAGTTTTATCTCTTGGGTTAATCATTTCTCTTTGATTGCACTTGGTGTAATCAAAGGAAACCTTCTGATGATATAAAGCCTGCGCATATTAGTTCCTTGATTCGAAAACAGCACATATTCAAATCACAATGTGATTTGTTTAAGGCGTGTATTCATATCATTGACTCAAATTAGACTAAAAATATTGCCTACAGCGCTAAAAAATATACCGCAAATCATAATGCGATTATCGAGTGTTTTAATAAGCTAGGATTGATATAAAGTTGTGCTTTCATTAAAAGCTGGAGATTTAATGTTCACCAACGCAGTGGAACAAGCAATCAACAATATCCGATTAAAGTCTAAGGGAATCGATGAGCATTTGGATTGCGCCGTCACTATCAACTTTCATCCAGACCGAGTGACTGCTGACAACAAACCTCTACTGCAGGCCATTGCTGATGATGGCTTTTTAAAATCCCAATTTGAAACAGGCACCAGTAATGGCGGCTTAACCGCTTATGTTGGTGGAGAACGATGGTTGTGGGAACATAATGTCTTTGATGGAGCGTACGATGAGGCACCAAATAGTTTAAGGCCCAAGTATGGCGCTCTAAATTTCCGAAATTACGCTACAGGCGCTTCGCCTCGTTTCGGTTCTTCTTACTTTCAATTAAAAGCTCATGTCTTAGAGCGAACCACATTTTGTTATCCAGACAGTTTCTTTGCACCTGAAGACTTTGCTATTTTTAGCAAAGTGAAGACACTCATCGAGAAAGCAACTTCATCAAGCGCTGACTTGCTAGATGATTATATCGAAGCCCATATTCATGGGACTATTTCAGTCAAAGACGATATTGAATGTATCGTATTAGATCCCATTTATTCCGAGACTCAGATAGCAGAGCAAGCCTTACTACAGGGAGTGCCAATAAAATGGCACAATGGGTATGAGTTAAGCATTCAAGAAATGGCTCGCCACCCACAATATCGGGGACAAGAATATATTGAACTAGCCCGCAATTTAGCTCAAGAAGGTAAAATTAACGCCAAAATTCTGGGACGAGCCATTGTAGAGCAAGGTTACAGCGAGCAAGAGATAAAGAAAGTTTGGCACTACTTAGCTCGATTTGGATACCAAAAAGCCAAATCAGAATAGGGCTTACAACTGCCAAAACCCCTGCTCAATAGACCCTAGAATATAAATAGCAAACTGGCCTTTAGCTGGAATTTCCAGTGGCGGAACCGCAATTATAGCTCCTTGCATTTCAACCTCAGATACCGCTTTTTCAATGTCATCGACTAGCCAATATGGGCGAACAACTGGCGTTTCTGTTTCACGCAATGGAGCACGAACACCAATAATACTGCCATCAGACAACACACTTGTTCTCGCCCCACCTAGCAGTGCATCTGGAGCGCCAAAGCTGACATTTTGCGATAGTTCATACGCTTTACAAACAGACTCAACATCTGGGGTCACGATTTCGAGGTAATGTATCTTCATTATAATTCCGGTAGGGTCTGGTTAAGCTCAGACTTTGATTCTCGCCATTTGATAAACACTAACGTATTCACCGTTACGAAAAGCAAAAGCCTTAGACTCCCCTTCAATCGTGAAGCCGAACTTTTTGTATAAACTCAGCGCTCGCTCATTATCCACGTACACAGTCAGTTCTATTCTTTTTAAATCTAACCAATTATCAGCAAGATCAATAGCCGTTGCCAGTAGAGCGCTACCAACACCGTAACCTTGCATATGATCTTTCACACCCATACCAAAAGTAGCAACATGCCTACGCCTCGGATTGGTTTCCAACATAAGACCTAAATTACCGACAATTTCACCATCAAGCATAGCGACATAGGAATGAACATGATCCGGAATATTCGAAATGCGCTTTTCCCACAACTCAATTGAAGGGTGTGGTAGTTGCAAGGTGCCACTGTAAGCATTTTCAAATTCATATATTTCTTTGATTGCTCTTGCATCTGTTGCTTCTGAGCGGCGGATTTGTATTTCCATATTAGGTCTTACTCCTAAACGAACACGCCACATTAATAAGCTAACAATTAAGTAACTTATAATTTCACTTCATTGATATATAACAGCTTTCTTCTGTTTTCTCCAGAGAATAGAACATCCTTAAACATATTTACTCTGTAGTTATTTTGCTCTCCAAAGCAATAAAAACAAAAACTCTGCCCGATACACCAAGTGGCATAATATGGTAAAAGCCACCAGCGAATCTGGCCGATACTACACCTGTTCCGACGACAAACACTTTTAATTAAAACAGGTAATGTAATGAAGAAAATCGCTCTTAAAGTAATTGGATTAACAGTTTTGGCATCAGCACTCACGGGTTGTATTGGTAGCAATGCCATTACAGGCAAAGTCATGAAATTTAACGTTGAAGTTGTTGATAACCGATATGCGAGAGCGGGGGTGAACTTTTTACTAGCGCCAGTTTATGGCATTACCACTGCCGCCGATTATGTGGTGTTCAACTCACTAGAATTCTGGACAGGTAAAAACCCGATTAGTGGCTCGCCACACATCTTTGATTCAAAAGTGGAGACTCACTTTGAAATGAACGATGAGCTAGACCCAAGCCTTACTGATGCGCCTATAGGACCAATCTCTAATACTCGAACTATCGAAACAGGCGAGATGGTGCAAATTGACGAGAATACAGTGCAAATGGATATTCTGTACCAAAACGGAGATACGGCAACCCTAACTGGCATCAAGGAAGGGCAAAACGTGCGCTTTTATATGGATGGCACTTTAGTATCACAAACCACGATTTCGGAGCTTGAAAGCTTCCACTCTTAAGCTATTTCGCTCCCCTTTTTAGGGGAGCGTTTGTTATTTCAGCGTCATATACGTTAAGTCTATTCTGATTTCAGTAACTTAATTAGCTCAGCTGCCGAGATAAAGTCATAGCCATTTAGCGCATTATCCACTTCAATCAGTACCTTTCGTACATCGGCAGGTAGGTTCTTCTCGAGTAAGTCTTTACACTGAGTTTTCGCCTCACTACTAAATGCTAACAGCTGTGTTTGCAGTTGTTTTATCCCTTGCGCTACTTCGGCACTATTTTCTATCACCTCTGTTTGTAAATCCTCAGCGATTACCTCTGCTGTCTGCGGCGTTACTAGCAGAGGCTTAATCTCATTCATTACTTTTGCCAGTTCTAAGGTAATTTCATCGAGCTGACTCATTATTCGTTCGCTATCGGCCTTTAACTCAGCCGATGTTTCCAGCTCGGAGGCAAGCTGTTGCAACTGCTGTGCGCCTATATTGGCGGCATTAGCCTTTAGTGTGTGCGCAAGGCGGGTTGAATACTCCCAATCAAGTTCCGACCAAGCATTATTGAACTGATTTAAGAAATCGCTCTGCCCTTGAGTAAAGCGCAATAAAATGCGTCCATATAATTCTTGGTTTCCATTGCAGTAGGCAAGCCCTGCTTGTTGTGAAAGCGTCACATGCTGTTCTTTACTATCAATACGAACGTTATCACAACTATTCTGATTGATATCCGGCTCGACACTGGTGCTATTTCCTTTAGCAAACCAACGCGTGAGCACTTTGAACATCTCTGCGACATCAATAGGCTTAGAGATATAGTCATCCATTCCTGCTTGCAGGGCTTTCTCTCTATCGCCTGACATGGCATTGGCGGTCATCGCAATAATAGGTACAGTCACTCCCATCTCTCGAAGGTGTTTCGTGGCTGAATAACCGTCCATTAAGGGCATTTGTATATCCATTAAAATGCCATCAAAGCTACCCTGTTGCACTTTATCTAAGGCTTGCTTACCGTTAATGGCGACTTCAACTTCTATTGACTCTGCTTCAAGCAAGGTGACGGCGATTTCTTGGTTGAGATCGTTATCTTCAACAAGTAATAACTTAATCCCTGATAATGATACTTTTGCTTGAGACTCGATCGAGGCTTGCTCAAGCGTAGGCAGATCGCTATCGATTTGTGGCAAATCGACAATGGCATCAAATAAACTCGATGCGGTCAGAGGTTTACGCACCACAAAATCAACATAGGGGTTATTTTGCAAAACAGAGCTATCCTCTGTCACACTGGCGGCCACCATCAGGCAGGTATTTAGCTTCTTGTCATTGATTGATTTAAGTTGCTGGCTAGTTTCCACGCCGTCAAGTTGTGGCATGTCATAATCAATAATTGCTAAATCAAACCTGCCACCCTCTTTGTTACAAATATCTAGAGCCTGCGAACCGCTGCTAGCCACCGAAACATTGGCTCCCAAACTTTTGATCAAATCACGAATCACGCCAAGGGCGACGGGGTTATCATCGATCACCAGTACTTTCATGCCATAAAGGCTATAGTGCTCTTTGTTATCCGGTTTGCTTTGGTTGACCCCGACCCAAATATCAAACGTAAAGCAACTGCCTTGATCAGGCTTGCTCGTGGCGCTAATACTCCCTTCCATCAACTCAACTAGCTTACTAGAGATACTTAGCCCAAGCCCTGTGCCGCCATATTTTCTGGTGGTCGATGTATCCGCCTGAGTAAAAGATTGGAACAACTGCGACTGCTGTTTCGGCGTCATGCCAATCCCGGTATCTTGCACCGAAAATTGCAGTTGGCAGCGACTGCCTTGCCAAGTAAGCATTTTCACCGAGATCAAAATCTCGCCTGAGTGGGTAAATTTGACCGCATTTGAGCCTAGATTGAGCAGCACTTGATTTAAGCGTAATGGGTCCCCCTCAAGCTCTTTAGGAATATTAGGATCAACGTCAAACAGCAGTTCCAGTTTCTTCTCTTCCACTTTGAGTGAAAGTACATCCGCTAAGCTCTCTAAGATGTTGTCGAGATTAAAATTAACCCTTTCAACCACCAGCTTACCCGCTTCAATTTTAGAAAAATCAAGAATATCGTTAATGATCCTCAGTAGTGATTCAGCTGCGCCATTGACCTTGCTGATATAGTTTCGCGCTTTATCATTGAGCTCAGTTTGTAAGGCCAGATAAGACATGCCAATAATGGCATTCATCGGCGTTCTTATTTCATGGCTCATATTGGCTAAGAAATTAGATTTGGCATTGCTGGCCTCTTTCATGGCGTTGGCGGCGCTAATGAGCGAGGTAACATCCTGAATCGAGATAAGGGTAAAACGCCCGCTAGATAACAAAATAGGCGTTAACATGACCTTTAAGTAAACCAACTCACCACTAGAGGAATTTAAGGTCAGCTGTTGATCTTTTAGTAGCTCAATAGGTTCGTTTTTTAACCAAAACCTATCCATCGCTTCTTTGACTTTCTTTTCAATATCAGCAGAGAACAACTGCGCAAAACTGCTGTTAAGTAGCTCAGATTCTGATTTTTCCAAGAGCTGACTGGCGGCAAGGTTGACCTGAATGATCTCCCCCTTATCATCCTCCATCAAAATGGCTGACGGGGCTTCTTGCATCATGGCTTTGGTATTTTTCTCGGAAATAGAAAGCAGTTGCTGGTTTTGTTCAAGCTCTGAGGTGCGGGTTTGGACTAACTCTTCAAGCTCTGACTTAGATCGTTGTGAAAGCAGATAGGATCGACGGCCAACAAACATCATAAAAGAGGCAATCGCGATAATCACAATCAGAGCGATGATCAACAACCCCAGCAATACTTCTCGGGTGGCGTAATAATCACTGAACACTTCATCCATATCAATTTGTGCCACTATGCCTATCTCAACATCTGGGATCCAGCGCCATGATCCCATCACTTGTTTTCCTAGGTAATCTTGGTAATTCTCTAAGTTAGTGTCGTTTTCCACATCTAGCGGATGCAGGGCAAAAGTCTGCTCTAACAACTTAGAATCCATAGTAATGGAAAGAATGGAGGTCAGGTTATCACCCAAAATTCCATCTTCTAGTAGCTTAGATTCAAAGCGATTTCGGCTAAGCATGACGCCTTCACGGCTAATAGCAAATTGCTCACCCGTGCGCCCAATATTAGAAATACGAAATAGGTTAGAAAAGCCCGCTCTTGGGTCAATCCCCAATGCAAAGATTGCCACCACTCGCCCCGCACTATTGGCTATCGGACTTAGCAAAAACATCGCGGCATCAGGCGCACCCTCTATGGCTCCAGTCATAGACTGTAACTGTGTATGTACCGGAGGCACTAGCACCACCTCACCATCCCATACTCGCGCAAGTAAATTTGGCGCTTTTTCAAACAGTAAATTTGGCGTGCCTAAGTCGCTATCTCTGTCTGATGCTAGAGTAATGTTACCTTCGCCAATAACATAAAAGCCGGAATTGGATGACAATAAAGCGCGGTCATACACAAACTGACGAACCTTAGCCAACACAGGAGTTTCTCGGAGTAATGCAGCGCGCTCTACTTGATCATCGGTAATGGCTGATAACTGCCCTAAGATTTCAGATAAAATGGAAAACTCAGGGGTCAATATCAACTTAACTAAGGCGCGTTTTTCCGCAACCCATTCATATAACAAGTTTTTAGCGCCGTCTTGGGCAAGATCGAGCTGGATTTGATAATTTTCTATTTCACTTTGCTTTAGAGTATTTAAAGCCAAGGAGATAGAGACGATAAAAGCAATACAGATAGAAATAGTCAGACTGATAAAAATCTTAATTTGGTTTGCTGAGCCAAAGAACTCATGAAATAGTTTTCTTTTTTGTAGCCAAATGGTCCATATCAGAACGAACAGCGCAAGGGAGATGAACATGATAAAGAAAGTCCAACGCATCTTTTCAACGCGCCACAACGACTCATCATGATCAATGGTTTGTTCAAACAGTTGCTCGGAAGCGCCCAGTTTATTCGAGTACCATTTGCTTCTCATTTCTTCGAGTTTTGCTGCGCCTATTTGTTTAAGTCCCCAATTGATCAATTCGACCAACTCAGGAGCATCTTTACGCACGCAAAAAGTACTGACATCGGGAAGCGTATTAGGAAACGGAATGAACTGTACTGAATCTAAGCTACCGACCTTAGCCCAATAATGCATGCTCGATTGGTACGCAAGAAATACATTAATCGTGCCGTTGGCAACTAAGTTTACCGATTGCTCATTATCGACCGTGTAAGTGAGCTGAATTCTATCTAAGGCTGATTTAATGTGATTTTGTAGTGCGCTACCTTGTATGGTGCCAACAATGGTAGAACTGTCCCAATTATTGATATCCGCAAGTTGTGGCGAGTCTTTATTAATCAAAAAACCAGGGGCTTGCATGGCAATGGGTTCCGAGAATAAAAATCGACTCTCACGTTCATGGTTGCGACTACATACGGCTAAGATATCGGTTTGCCCTTGATCTAACGCCGCCAATTGTTGATTCCAATTGCGCGTATTATCGGCAATAAAACGTACTGGAAGTACCCTGTCTAATGCCGCATACAGCTCGCTAGCAAAACCGCTGTGTAGACCCTGCGCATTAATAAAATCATCCGGATGCAGATCAAATGATGGGCTATATCTAACCACTGGGTGTTTTTCGACCCACGGCACTAAGTGTGCAGGCAATTGTTCGCTTTCGCTAGCTCCGCTATCTTTTACCTGAACGTCATTAGCCTGTTTTTCATTAATCTGTTTCTCATGAACTTGTTTCTCATGAACCTGGGCATCAGAAAGCGCAGGAAACGAGCACCCAAACCAAACGACTACAAGAATCCATTGAATATATTTCGCCACGGACAGTCCCTTTCTCTGAGCACTAAAAATACTTGCTCATTTCATCCATAAATCAACTCAATATAGCTTAGTTCAAAATCAGCAAAGTATGAGCTTTCATGTTAATTTTCAAAGCTTTGCTACACTAATAAAACATGGACTGCTGTTGCATATATCAAAGAGGATGATCTGGTGACACCTACGCTAACATTGACCCACACATTAACGTTAACAAGGTTTCAATTTTCGACATTGACGTTGTCGATAGTCGCATTGCTATCGCTGTTTACATTAACCTTCAGTTTTCCTGCTTATTCTGACACAGCCCAGCCCAGCGAACTGTCCACCCAACAGCCACGCATCATACGCATGGCGCCAAAACAATCTGCAGAAGATGTCTCACACAGCTATCTGGTGTCACTGTTAGAAATTGCTATCAAAGAAACTGAACATGATTTTGGCCCTGCGAAATTAGACTTTATGCCAATACAATTGGGGCAAAATTTAGTGCTGCCATTGCTGGATATTGAAGATATTTTAGATACAGTCGCCTCAGCGCCAACCGTCAAACGAGAAGTGCAATTTCGCGCGGCTCGATTTCCCTTATTGATGGGACTGCTTGGTTACCGCATGATGTTGATTCGCCCAGAAGATGAAGCCAAGTTTTTAGCCATAAAACGCCCTGAACAACTCAAAGCACTAAAAGCCTGTCAGGGTTCAGCGTGGCCAGATTCCAAAATTCTCGAAGATCAGGGCTATAACGTCATTCGAGTAGACAAATTTGAAACCATGTTTGATTTTCTGAACAATGAAAGATGTGATTACTTTCCTCGCGCCATTACCGAGGGCTATGGTGAACTCAAAGCCTACAACGCAGCCAATCCTGATAAACCTTTACTGGCATTTGATAAAGTATTGCTGCACTACACTGTGCCGCTATTCTTCTTTACCAGTCATAAAAACTTCTTACTGGCTTATCGCATAGAAACAGGGCTGATCCGAGCCAATGAAAAAGGCTTGGTAGAACAACTGATGCGAACCCATCCAGTCACTAAATCGGCCTATCCTCTAGATAAATGGCAAGAATCCATTGTATTTGAAGTGGAGATCCCTGACTTGCTAAAAACCATCCCGATAGAGAAGAAGCACTACTGGCAACAGCTGCCTGCTCGCAAGCACTAAAAAAGGCCTCACAGGAAAGCCTGTAAGACCTTAAAATACACAATTACATAAGAACGCAGTTTATTGCGCTGCGGTTTCGTCAGTAGCTGCTGAGTTCGCTTTATAGGACTTATTCGAAGAGAGCTTAAGCTGATTGCTAGCTCGACTTTCTATTTTTGCCACCAAAGAATCCCAGCGGATGCCACGTTCTTTTTCAAAAAGCGATTCAAAGTTGTCGGCGCTCCATTCATGAAATGCTAGCGGATCAAGGGCGCGTCCCACAAAGCGAATTTCATAGTGAAGGTGCGGACCGGTTGAAAAACCGGTATTGCCCGAATAAGCGATCAACTGTCCTTTTTCGACAAAATCACCCGATTTCACTTTGAACTTTTGTAGATGAGAGTATGAACTTGAAAAACCGTATGAGTGTTGCAGTCTCAAGAAATTACCCGAGCCCACATCACTTGGCCTAACGACTTCAACCACACCATCAGCGGAGGCATACACAGGCGCCCCAGTATTCACCGCATAATCAATGCCGCGGTGTAAGGTCTTTTTGCCCGTTTTAGGGTGGATACGGTAGCCGTAGTGTGAAGATACTCGCACATCCCCAACAGGTGAGCCGTTAGGAATATTGTTCAACATATTAAGGCGAACAGATGAAGTAACTGCGGCGGCATCTAAACGACTTTCCAGCTCACCGTCTTTATCAGATACCCCAAGTACAACTTCTAAATCCCCTAACCTATCAGACACTTGCTGTAATCGTTCTTCACGAGCCCCCAGATCGCCTTCGAGTTCCAGTTTTAGATTTTGTAAATGTTCGACTTCTTCACTGAGTTTTAAAGAGCGGTTCTGCAACTCTGTTTGTTTAGAAACCGCAAATTCAACTTCGTTATTGAGATAATAAATAGACACACAGGCAGCAATAATTGCTGCCACCATGAAATAACCGAAGGTTTTAAGACAACGCTGTAATATTTTTCCTAGCTGGAAATGACGCGTACCATCCACAGTGGAGACGGTGACTATCACGTGCTCTTTCATTGATACCTTGCTATCTGATTATTTTTTAACCGGAAGCATATTTTACTTGAACCAATGAAATCAGCAAGTTTAAATCTCATTTTTGATAGGTTAAAAGTGATTAAAACTCTTTATCAGCAAAACCGGTTACTTCATCAACACGTAATGCTTTACCCAATTTAGTTAATGGGTGCACGACAACCAGTCCTTTCACACGACGCTTAAGTTGACCCATATCGGCCTGCTCTTGCTTAGTGATAGGGCGAGAAAATGGTTTGTCAGAAAGCTCTTTACGCTCTTTGTTAAGATCGTAGCTTTCTTTGTGCTTAAGCTGAGCAACTTGCTTTTCTAATTTCGCCATCTCTCTTTCAAATTGTTGAATGATAGATTGGTCGCGTCTTTCAATTGCCGCGGCAAGTTTATGTTTGTATTTATCGATTCGGTTGTTCAGGTTTTGGATTTCTTTTTTTGCAGACATTTGCCGCTCCTAGTAAAAAAACGTGCCGTCCTAGGACGGCACGTTAAATTTGATAATGGAAGTAATAGCTGAAGTATATAGTGTTTGCCGATGAAACAACAAATTGATTACTGTGCAATGAAGAATCAGCGCTTAAGATTCAGCTTGTTTACGAATTGCTTTTAGTAAAACTGAAGTGTCCATACGCCCTAGCCCATCTGCAGATAGTGCTTTATAAGCGTCAGTGCTGGCTTGAGTAAGAGGAAGGGTTAAATTATGTTGTTTTGCTTCTTCTAGGCAGAAACCCAGATCTTTGATCATCCAATCAATGGCAAATCCAAAATCAAACTTATCTTGCGCCATGGTTTGCGCTCGGTTTTCCATCTGCCATGAACCTGCCGCGCCATTTTTCAGGCAATCCACCAGCGTTTGCACATCCAAACCTGATTTCTCAGCAAGCAATAAGCCCTCAGATAACCCGGTTAACGCGCCAGCAATGCAGATTTGATTAACCATTTTAGCGCGCTGACCTTGCCCTGCTTTACCCATCAATACCGATGATTTCGCATAAGCCTCAAATACGGGCTGCATCGCATCAAAGTCTGATGCTTCGCCACCACACATCACAGTCAGAACACCATTTTCTGCGCCCGCTTGACCGCCAGATACAGGGGCGTCCATAAATCTTAACTGTGCTTTAGCGCAAGCCTCGAATAACTCTTCAGCAAGGTTGGCGGAAGTGGTGGTGTGATCGACGAGAATGGCGCCAGTTTTCATGTGAGCTAATGCGCCAGTTTCTGAGGTAGTAACACTGCGTACATCGTCATCATTACCGACACAGACTAAAACAACATCCGCGCCATCAACACACTCAGCAACAGTGGCAAATGCTTGCCCTATATAGTCAGTTTCATCAATATAGTCAGCAACCCATTGCTGAGCCTTGCTGGTGGTGCGGTTATAAACGCGCACTTCAAAACCGGCTTTCGCTAAATGACCTGCCATTGGGTATCCCATTACCCCTAAACCTAGAAAACTGACTCTCATAATTTGCTCCTGCTTATCGCTATAGTGTGCTTCTATTCAGGGTACCACGCGTATCAATAAAATTGATGCTAAAAAAAAAGAGCAAGCCAATAGCTTGCTCTACAATTCACAGTCTCCAATCCCATTACATTAGATCAAAGACGATTTACTTAAACTTGAACTATTACAGCTCAGCGTTGTGGTAAACCTGCTGTACATCATCACAGTCATCAAGAAGATCTTGGAACTTCTGGAATTTCTCTGCGTCTTCACCCGCGATTGGGGTTTGAGTTTGAGGTACGAAAGTGATCTCTTCCACATCCATAGTTAGATCTGGGAAAGCGGCATTTAATGCTGTTTTAGTCTTGAAGAACTCAGTATGCGGAGCGAATACAGTGATCACACCGTCTTCTAGCTCAACGTCAGTTACGTCAACGTCTTCCATCATAAGAGCTTCTAGAATCACTTCGTCGTCTTCACCTTTAAACTGGAATACCGCTTGGTGATCAAACATGTGTGAAACAGAACCTTCAACACCGATTTTAGCGCCTACTTTAACAAAACATTGGCGAACGTCTTGGAAAGTACGGTTGCCGTTATCGGTTAGACAGTCAACGATAACGCTTGTGCCGCCTGGGCCAAAGCCTTCGTAGCGTGCTGGTTGGTAGTCTTCACCACCGCCACCACTTGCTTTATCAATAGCTTTATCGATAACGTGTGCAGGAACTTGGTCTTTTTTCGCTTTAGCAATCAAATGCTTTAGCGACAGGTTCATATCTGGATCTGCACCACCGTTCTTAGCACACATGTAAATTTCTTTACCGTACTTAGAATATACTTTAATTTTTGCGCCAGCTGTTTTGGCCATTGAGGCCTTGCGCACTTCAAAACTTCTTCCCATCGGGATCTACTCTCTAATTCTATGTCTCAGAAAAAGTCACAGTCACCAGCACGCAGCTGGTAATCCAAAAAACTACCTTAACCAATCCTAGCAATTAACTGGGTTAAACTGCTGTGATTGGCTTTAAATTCATCATCTGTCGATATTTCGCAACAGACTCATCAAACCAAAGCACGTGTTGTTCGCTTTTAAGCTTGCTGCGTTGCTCTGAAATATCGAGTTCAGTACCCTGCGAGTTTTTGACTTTCCACACCAAATAAGATGCTTGTTTGTCTAACTCAACGCGGTATTTGTCTTCAGCAGGAAGTTTAGAAAGATTTATCGACATGTGAGGTTTTTTATACGAATTCGTGTTGCGTAATATAACACATTTTCAGAGGATGAAAAAACGAGAAAATTTACACTGTAAAGTGGCTGAATTTATAGGCAAAAACAGCATTCAAAAATGGCTTTCTCTCACGTAAAAACCGCAGCGATTTATTCAGTAATACTTTGATATATAAACAAAAATGCATACACTGCTTTCAACATAGTGTATGCATTTCAAGACCGTAATTAATATTGCGTCAATAATCACGGAACGCTTTGTCGCCACTGTGTACTTAATCTAATACGCGTCTAATCAAATTAAGTACCAACCTGGTGACGGGGTAAAATTAATGCAACAGCCCCAACTCTCGAGCTTCTTCCAGTGTCAATCCACTTTCCCTGATTTCACGCATTTGTTCTATTCGGCGTCTTGCCTCTGCAGATTTTAACTGTTTATTCGAAGTAGTTGCGCGGGTTGCGTTCAATTCATCCCACGAACCCGCGAGATCTTGCATCTCTTCTCGGCTTATAGAATTAATAGACATCGCTTTGCTCCTAGAATAACAATAATTTATAGGGTTTCTACCCTACTGCTAAGTAACAGAAACCCTCACTATTTTGCTTATTAGCTGAGTTCTTCTGACATCGACATTGATATCAATCTAGCCCCTTCCTGTTAAGAGTTTTCGAACCAAAATGTGATGCAGTTATCAAGCGCATTTTTGATTTATTGGCATAGACTGCATTTGACTACATTTTAACCGTTTTTGATTTACACTTATTATGAATATAGTCAAAGAGGACGGTTTTCGTGAATCAGCTCGATCAATGGCAACAGCAAGTGTCGCATTGGCATAAAGTACGTAAGCATGATCAAGTGGAAACCCTTGCTCAGCTTATCAATAATGCGCCTCAAGAATTGTGGGGGCCAGAAGTGTCGATAGAGCAAAGTCAGGGATTGGGGTATTGGTTAGACGGCTGTGCACGCATCTATCAGCATCATTTGGAGCAAGGGAACATCGCCGCTGCCTACTCTTATTTATGCTTAGCACAAGCTCGTTTAGAATCGGTGGTATGTCGCGCCGAAGTGGATCAAAACATTCGATGCAGTTGCTGTCGAAAATTAGAACAGGTGATGGTATTGATCTTTGAGTTTTGTAAAAAACAACATGATCAAGAGTGGCAAGTAGAGCTACGAAATCAAATAGAAATGCATATTAAATTTTTAACCCACTACCCTTTCAATGAATCTCCGTTACCAACGCTCAAGCCTTCGTCCAGTTAAACAATCCGCATAGATCTACTCGACATCACGGCGAGGGATTAAGATCTATACGGAAGCATGATCAAGAGCCTGATGCGATCTCTCTCAATACTCGCATAACGGTTTCATCGTAATGACCTTCGAAGATCTGGCGACATACTTTACGTCGCACCGCTAAACCTAAGATCAAACGCTCGATCGAAAGATGCACACCTTCAGAATCTTGATTATATAATTCGATGGTACGACTCAGCGCTTCATAGCTCACCACTTTGTCTTCCACTCTCAGCCAATCTAGCTTCTCTAAAAGCTCCTGACACTCTTCTCGGATAGATACAGGTGAATGACCTGTCATTGCAGACAAAGCCGTTATACTGCGTTCAAGAGCCTCTGGAGAGGTATATTTGGTTAAACTTATGGTGATCTCTTCTGCGTTGATCTCAACTAAGTGCTTACGCAATTTAACGCGACGACCTAAATGCCCTCTTGGAGAGGTTTTCTTGCGTTGAATTGGCTCAAACTCGCCATCGATGATTTCTGCTAATTCATCGAGTTTTTTCTTAGAAACCATTTCGTGGCGCAATGGGTTAGGCAAGGTAGGTGCCATGTTACGCTTACCGGCATTGGTAGTTCTAGCGCGAGCATAACGAATTACCTCTTCCGCGTTGCATTTGATATCAACTTGGTAGTCTTTCACTTTGCCTTTGGTTTCAAGAACGCTCAGAGTTAAGTGATAGCCCCATAGATTCACTACAAACAGTTCATCATTGCCTTTACCGTTGGACAGTTTCTTTAATTCTCGTAGCAAATCCATCGAAAAACGACGCCATTCAATGTTTCTGGCTAATTTTTGATTTAATTCGCTGAGTAACATGCTGTCGTTGGTGCGACGCGACATTCTGCTTCTGAAATACGAGTACAGTTGGAATACCAAAGTGTGCTGACGTAAAATTTCAGGCGGGAACAAGAAGAAATAATCACGCGTTAGCAACTCTTCATAAAACGACGGCTCCCAAACTAAAATATAGAGATTAGGTTTGATTTTTATCTCACCTGCTTCGTTCTCGGTTGGCGCTTCTTCAGAGGCGGTGATTGTTCGAGCTAAGAAACGAAAACGATCACTCTTAAAGCCCTCTGGCATGTTTTCGCTTAGCCACTGCCCCGTTAATTCATGCAGTTGAAAATCGGTGTATTCGATTCTGTCTATGCTGTCACGAATAGAATCACGCGCCGGACCACTGTCTTTTTTGCCCCTAAGAGACAAGATATCCGTGATATACAGTGGCGTTTTATTTGGTGCGATCTGAGCATTGATGTGATAATTATCTTGATGATGATCGTGGTATTGCACCGTTAGGGTAAACAGCGCAAACAAGGTCATGAGATCATCTACCGTCATAATGTGTTTGGAAGATCGAGTTTCGATCACCGCACGCGTTCCAGAGATTGAAACCATTGATTTTTGATAGTTTTTACGAGTTCTTGGTGGCGCTAATGCTTGATCAATAATCCCTGCCCAGTTGGTTGGAGAAACGACAAATTGATCGGCTTCGTCTAACATTGCGGGTGGATTGTTTAATCCATGTTCGCTGAGCAGTTGTTTGTTCACATGAGTTTGAGCAAGCGCTTGGGTTTTCTTTTTCTTGGCCGTTTTCTTACTGGTTTCGGTTTGTAGACTTCCGGTGCCTAAAGTTGTGATAAGCAGAGATGGGTTTACAAACTTGTGCAGCATGGTTTTTCCAGCAAGCCCTGTTTCAAAACGGACTGGAGTTTGTCCAAATAAACCTATGTTTACTGCTGCGCGTAAGCGTTGCTGAATGGCTGCACGGGTAATTTGTCCGTCTGTTGCGTCAATAAGCTCTGTGGTAGAAACTAATCCATCTTTGCTGCTCATGCCACGTAACGAAATGAGGTTAAGCAGTTCAATGATGCTTTTGGTAACACCTTTGAAATGTTGATACTGCTCAATCCATTCGATTGCTGCATCATTGACTTCAAATAAATGGCCATCTTTATGACTTCTAGGCTGTTTAATTAAGATCTTACTGTCTTTGGTCATTTATTATCCGTCTACATTCAATCGTAACTTAATCATTGTTCCGTATAGCTTAAGAAAAATTCTACTAAAAAGAAAGAAAAATTATAGAGGTTTTTTAAAACTGATCTTTCTGTTTAAAACTGATCTTATTGATTATGTGATCTAATGATCCGGGCTTTGATTTGCTTGTAAGTTATTGATTAACTAAGAGTAATTTTTAGAGTGTTTCGGAGCGATGATCAAGGTTACTTCGAAAGAATGATCATACAGAATACGTAAACATGATCAGTGATTTACGGAAGTGTGATCAACATAATGAATGAACCATGATCAAGTAAGCGACGAAAGCATGATCATTGAATGTAAACAACTTATCCACAGTGCTTTAGCGTATTTATTGAGCAGCACCCTAGTTCTAAGGTCTTGCTTGTTCATCATATTCTATTTTGGCTTGTTATAAACCTGCAAAAGCCTGATTTCTGGACGCTTTAATCATTGGAAGCATGATCATGAGTGTCATTGATCCATTGTTTCCCTCAATTCAATTCCGTCCAATTTGTTTCCATTGTTGGTATATCAATTGCCAGTCTGTCTTTGGGCGTTCTTTCTTTAGATTCGATATCGTTTTATTTTTAAAAAATAGAGGGAAGCATGATCAAGTAAATTGGTTTTTCTTGATTTGATTATGCATTGGTAAATGAATTGGGCTATTTTTGTACCTTATTTTCTGTAAATGCCCATTCTACTTGATGTTTCCCGTAATCTAGCGAGGAATTTACATGCTTCCGTGTTGAAATTACACTTGATCATCGATCCGAAAAAGATCCTGTAAAGTATCGGTAAACCTTGATCATATCGAATTGAGACTCTGCTCATCGGTTACCTTGATCATTGTTTCGAGTTTACGCAATTTTGCTGAGTTATCTTTATTTTTGCTTAGGAAGAATGATCAAGGTCTTCACTTGATCATTCTTCCGCTTTTAGTGGCGCACAGTCATTTGCCACTTCGTCAGCGTTGAGTGTAGAGCAAGGTGATTATGATTTGACCGGTTGCTGAATAATGTTAAAAAAGCACTGAGTTTTTAAAATATAACTCAATAATCATCAGCGTAGCTATATTGGGTTGCAAATGACCGTAATTCATACAGCTTTTATCATCGTTCCGATTATTGTGGTAAAAATGGGCTTGTGGGTGGCTATTTATCCTGCCCTACCCTATTTTGCGCTTTTTAGTCTGTTTACATTGTAAATAAGTGACTCCTGTAACTTTTAAAATCTATAAAGTTTTTCGACTAGTTATCGGTGTAAATCTGACGTCACTATGGCAATATTACAGGTTATTTATGTGATTCAACCCATTAATAAATGTTCAGCACTTAATTGAATTATCTCGTATTAGCTGTACAATTAACTTAGTCATACATTTATGGGAAGAATGATGAAAAGAGAATCAACGATAGATAATCTTTATCAATTAGCAGAACAAACAAAACAGGTTCAAGCTGATCGTATTGAAATTGTATTGGAAGAGCGAAACGATGAGCACTTCCCTGCAATGTCTAAAGCATTGATGGAAACTCGCTCTGGCTTGACTCGCAGAAAGCTAGACGACGCTATCAGCAAAATGGAAGCCAAAGGGCATCAATTTACAAAAAACAACGCCAATCACTACTCTATTTCTTTAGAGGAGGCTCATCATTTGATGGAGTCTGCCGGCGTTGAAATGTTTCACGAGCGCAAGCGAAATCAAAACAATAAGCCTTGGGTTGTCAATGTGCAGAACCAAAAGGGTGGCACAGGTAAGTCGATGACTGCGGTTCACCTAGCGGCTTGTTTGGCACTGAATTTAGATAAGCGTTACCGCATTTGTCTTATTGACTTGGATCCGCAAGGGTCACTACGACTGTTTTTAAATCCGCAGATCAGTATTAGCGAGCACGATAATATCTATTCAGCGGTTGATATTATGCTGGATAATGTACCGGAAGATACCGATGTAGATTTAGATTTTCTGCGTAAGAATGTACTACTTCCAACGCAGTATCCAAACCTGAAAACCATTTCAGCTTTTCCTGAAGATGCTATGTTTAACGCAGAAGCGTGGCAATCACTATCGCAAGATCAATCTCTTGATATTGTTAAGCTACTTAAAGAAAAGCTTATCGATAAAATTGCTGATGACTTTGACGTTATCATGATTGATACCGGTCCACACGTTGATCCATTAGTTTGGAATGCCATGTACGCATCAAATGCGTTATTGATTCCGTGTGCCGCTAAGCGATTGGACTGGGCGTCAACGGTTAACTTCTTCCAGCATTTACCGACGGTATATGAGATGTTCCCTGAGGACTGGCACGGATTAGAGTTTGTTCGTATGGTGCCAACCATGTTTGAAGATGATAATAAAAAGCAGGTATCGGTTCTGACTGAAATGAACTACCTGTTACAAGAGCAAGTGATGATGGCGACCATCCCAAGAAGTCGTGCATTTGAAACTTGTGCCGATACATATAGCACTGTGTTTGACTTAACCCCAGGTGATTTTGAAGGGGGCAAAAAGACACTTGCAGTTGCTCAAGATGCGGTTCAAAAAAGCGCATTAGAATTAGAACGTGTGCTTCATAGCCACTGGGCGTCATTAAATCAGGAGGATTAAGGTATGGCGATAAAAACATCCGACTTGAACGCTAAATTATTTGGTAAGGCTAATAAACGTAGAGCAACAACGCCTACAGAAGCGCAAACCGCAGCTAAAGAAAACGCGCAAGTGATTGAACTTGCGGTGGCAGGGCAGGATATGGTCTCCTTCCAGTTACAACGTATTCCTGCAGCGAAGATTGAAGAGCAGACAGTAGTTTTTTCTGACAATGCTCGTGAACAAACGTTTCTTAATGAACACGCGTTGTCGGATATTCTGGATACTCTCAAAGACCGTGGTCAGCAATACCCAGCGGTAGGTAGAAAGAATAGCCAAGGTCAAATCGAAGTTCTTGATGGTAGTCGTCGTAGAAAATCGTGTATTTTGGCGGAGAAAGACTTTCTCATTTACGTTGCTGAAGACATTAATAGCGAACACGCTAAGTTTTTATCTGACGTTGCTAATGCGCACAAGCCACTTTCTTTGTATGAACGTGGCCGTGAAATGCAAGCCAAGCTAGATTCTGCAGAAGTGAGTGACCAAAAAGGGCTCGCATCGCTCTTTAAATGCAGTGAAGCATTGGTGAGTGGGGCATTAAAAGCGGCCTCATTGCCATTACCATTATTGCAAGCGTATCCAAACGTAACCGAGCTTGGGCGTCCAACTATCGTTAAGCTACATAAACAGTTTAATGAGCTTGAGGAAGCCGCACAGCAGGGTATTTTAGATAAGTGTCAGCAAGACGGTGCTTACGTTTGGCAACGTTTTAGCGGTATTAGCGAAGCTAAGATCACCAAGCAAGTATCCTTGTTACTTGAAGGTTGGATTGCTGAGGTCAACGAAACCACGCATAAAGAAGCGAAAAAGCCTGTAGAGCTAGTAAAAGGCAAAGCGACTTACGTTCGTAAAGGTCAGTCTTTAGCGTTAAATTTGAAAAAAATCGATGACTCTTTAGCTCAAGAAATTATTCAGTTTATCGAAGCTAAATTGAAATAATCGCCAGTCGTTTATTTACTACAAAATAGAATGCAAAACGGGTATCAAGAAATTGATACCCGTTTTTTTATGCGTTAATCGAAGCATAAGGTTTGACGGTTTTAAGATCAAACTCTTTTAATATGGAGTAAATATGGTCAAATAAATCGGCTTGGGCGCGTTCATAATCTTTGATACTGGTTTTGTTTACGTAGCAATAGATTTCGATAGGTAGTCCGAAACGATTACTTTCTAGTTGGCGCACAACAATGGTTAAGTCCTGTATGACTGCGGGGTGTGTGGCGAGATAACTAGCAACGTATTCTCGAAAGCAGCCTAAATTTGTTAAACGTCTAAAGTTAATAGGATCGGCATCTTCAGGTAGGGTTTTATTGTATTGCTCGATTTCTTTTTGTTTACGCAATATGTGAGTTTTCAGCAATCTAAATCTTTGCATTCGCTCTAGCATATCAGCGTCTAAAAAATTAATACTCTCAGTATCAATAAACAAGGCTCGCTTTATGCGTCTTGCGCCCGTTTCTTCTACGCCATACCAGTTAATAAAAGGTTCACTGACTAAGGTTTGTGAAGGGATCATGGCAATGGTGTTATCCCAGTTTTTGACTTTAACGGTGGTGAGCGTCACTTCTTGTACTGTGCCATCAACATTGTGATTGTCGAGCTGTATCCATTCGCCTGTGGAAATCATTTTGTTGGCGGCTAGCTGAATGCCGGCAATAAACCCCATTATGGTGTCCTTCATAACAAAGGCTATCATCCCAGCCATTACACTGACTCCAGATATGAGATAAATAGGTGTTCTATCTAAGATATGCGATATGGTTAGCAACACAGCTAATGCAACGAAAGCGAGTTTGAAAAACTGTACTATGCCGTGTAGTGGTAAACGGTGGCCAAATTGCTTGGTGGCTAGAACAATTAAGCTGATATCGAAGATCACAAACAGCGCTCTTAATACGAGAATGGCTGCGCCAATTTCCAGAAAAGCATTGATGGTTTGGCCGAGAATCGTCACCTTAGGAATGATTAATTCAAAGGTCGACATCACCAAATAGTAAGGCAAGATTAAGGAAACCTTTTCTGGAAAGTGTTTTAGTTCAATGGCTCGTTTTATTTTTTCATCATAACTGCGGATACTTTTGCGCACAAAGGTGCGGGTAAACTGACGAACGATGAAGCAGGTAAGGGTTGAAAACAATAACGTGATCAGTATTAGCGATGCGTCAGCGAATAAATCGTACCGGTCAAAGGTAACGCCAAATAATGATAGGAAATCAATCAGTAGATGTCCTAGATGATCGGACACCCAAGTGCCGGATGTTTCGACTTGCTCCATTAGATAAACCTCCGTGTTCTATCTTTTTCTTATACTAAGCCTTTCATTTGGTGAGAGTAAAGCTGCAATGAATCTTACTTATCAGAAACCAAGCATCTTACTGATCTTTGCTGTGATATTCATTCATAGCTAAGCTCCGCTTAGCTTTTTATTCACATCAAATCTTTTCTCTATTCTGCTATTCTATGCCAATACTGGATTTGATAACTAATAACTAGTAATCAAACTTATAATCAAGAAAACAGGTGACTCCCTTGCCATACCATACTCACGCTCAACAGTTGATTGCGTTGCAAAATCAGGCTTTAGAAAGCTCACACCGAATTGCTGTGGTGTTGGCGGGCACTGTGCAGTGGCAACAACAGGTATTGCAGCAGTTGGGGGAATTGCACCACTATCAAGGGGCGTTAATCTTAGGTGAACGCAGCTTAAGTTACGCGCAAACTGTCTCATTTAAACAGGCTCGTCAAAAGTTAGGTCAAGAAAGCGATCTTATTATTGCCGATTTGAATGCCCCTTTTGATGCCAATGGTTTTACTGCTGTCTCAGGCACTTTAAAGGGTGGCAGTTTATTGGTTATTTTGCCAAATACTCAGCCGTCGACTCATTCTCAGTTATGGTTGGAAAAAGCTTGTCAGGCATTTATTCGTATTGAGCAAGCTTCTACGCGCGGCTTTGAGGTAAACGCCATTGAATCCATTGCTTCCTCATTTAGTGATACTAGCGACGGTAGTAATCGTTTCTTACAACAAACACAAGTTATAGACGCAATCCATAAAGTTTTGACTGGTCATCGCAAAAGGCCTTTGGTTATTACCGCGGATAGAGGACGAGGGAAGTCAGCGGCATTAGGGATAGCGGCGGGACAGATCATTAAAGAGTCCAATAAAACAGTATTGGTGACAGCGCCCAGTACACAAGCAGTAAAAACGTTATTCGAGCACGCCGCGAAGCAGTTAGGTACAGCGCCGCAAAAAGGTTATACGCTAAGTACCAACGGTGGCGGCACATTGCGTTTTATTGCGCCTGACGAATTACTTAGGGAAAACCCCAACTGTGATTTGTTGCTGATTGACGAAGCTGCCGCCATTCCTTTGCCTCTGTTGCAATCCATTGTTGAGCGTTATCACCGTACTTGTTTTGCGACTACGGTGCACGGTTATGAAGGTTGCGGACGAGGGTTTTCAATAAAGTTTTCGGCGTGGCTGAATCAACATCGTGTTGGTTGGAAGTCATTAAAGCTGACACAACCTATTCGCTGGAACGCAGAGGATCCAGTGGAAGCATGGTTATTCGACACTTTCTTACTTGATGCGGAGGTTGAATCTTTTGCGCTAAGCGATTATTCGAACGCCACACTGACTCTGATTGAGGTTGACGCAACAACAGAGTGTATCGCAGCACTGCGAAAAGCTTTCGGTTTATTGGTCAATGCTCATTATCAAACATCACCAAACGATGTGTTTCAATTGCTTGATGATCGCAATGTGTGCCTGTATCAGGTGTTACTAGAAGGAGATGTAGCCGGTGTCATTCTTGGCTATCGCGAAGGTGGTTTGAGTGAAGCTCAACTACAAGATATTCAGCTTGGGCGAAGAAGACCAGCGGGCCATTTAGTCCCAGTCTCTATGGTTGCACAACTTGCGAATAACGAACCGGCAACGGATTTAAGCCTTAGAGTGATGAGAATAGCAGTTCATCCGCAACTGCAAGGCAAAGGAATGGGCAGTTGGATGTTGTCGCAACTGGAGTCGTTACAGGGCAATGAGGTGGCATACCTCTCTACCAGTTTCGGTGTGACGGGTGAGCTCTTTAATTTTTGGCGTAGCAATGACTTCGATGCGGTTCGTTTAGGCAGTAAGCAAGACCAAGCCAGTGGCTGTTTTTCGGTGACTATGGTTAAACCATTGTACAGCCGCCTTGCATGGAGAGAAGAGGCCAAGACACAGCTTGTTATCAGCTTGCTTGATACCGCGTCAGATATTCATTTAAACCTTGCGACCGAAGTGTTGGTTGCGCTGTTAGTCGATGCTCCTTCAACGACCGAAGTTTTAAGCGAGCGTCTACAAAAATTAGTCTCGAACTATGTACAGGGCGGTTCTAGCTTTGAAGCGACGCGCGCTATAGTACAGCAGTTATTATTGGCTAAGCTAACTTCTGCAAAGGATTACGTTGCAGGTGATGACTTGAGTCACTTTGGCTTGAGAGAGTATGACTCGATTTATGTTATTGCTGAACTGTCGATCAAGAAGCTAAGTTGGGCGGCGCTTTGTCAGCAATACGGATTTACTGGCCGTAAACAAGCTGAAGCGCATTATCGCCAGGCTATTACAGCTTTAACGCCAATATCGCTTTGATTTACAGTGTAAATTGAGATGTTTTGCTCATTACCGACGATTTACACTGTAAATTCGAGAGCATTAACAGTCAGTCATTAAAAAGGTTCATCGCGGATTAGCGGGTTCTGAAAAACAAAAACGGTAGTTAATGGTATGGTTACATCGCCAAACACAACCTTCCAAAAACTACCGTCTTCATGCCAAATAATACTTTTCTATCTTCCTTCTGGGAAGGCTTTCAGATTATAAAGTCCCATAAAACTGACTCTTTAATTACAATTACCTTAAAGCCTAACGCCACTGCCACATGCCGATGTGGCCGCTCATCTGATTCGATTCATGACTATCAATGGCGAGTGTTCAAGGAAACCATGATGCTTGATATTCCTGTCGAGCTTTGTGTGCAAACTAGGCGGGTAAAATGCCCAGATTGTGGCGTAAAAACAGAGGCAATTTCTTGGATTGCTCCGTATGCGCGAATCACAAATCGACTAAAAAGCTATATCGAGAAGTTACTCCCACTTCTACCAATTAAGCATATCTCTGAGCTAACAAACGTGCATTGGCACACCGTTAAGCAGATTGATAAGCAACGTCTCAAGAGAGTCGTGCCTCCCGTGCATTGGAGTGACTTACGCCAACTGGTCATGGATGAATTTGCTATCTTTAAAGGTCACCGATATGCGACCGTCATTGCTGACGCACAAACTCATCAAGTGCTTTGGGTTGGTATGGGAAGAAGCCGAAAAGACATCCGTCCGTTCTTTTAGGAACTGGGAGAGCATGCGGTTAACATTGAAGCTGTGGCGATGGATATGAACACAGCTTTTGATCTTGAAGTACAAACACACTGCCCAAATGCTCGTATCATCTATGACATGTTTCATGTTGTAGCTAAGTTCGGTCGAGAGGTCATGGACAGAGTTCGCGTCGACCAAGCTAATCAACTAAAAGCTGATAAAAAAGCACGTCGCTGGATAAAACGCTCGCGCTGGGTGTTATTAAAAAACCGAGAGAATTTAAACGCAAAACAGCAGAGCTATCTTGATGAAATATTATCGATTAACCGAGACCTCATGATAACACACTTGCTAGGGGCTCTGCTGAAGGAGCTTTGGTACTGTGAGTCAGAGAAGCAAGCTCAAGGGCTATGGGAAGTATGGTGCCAGCAGGTGAGAGAAAGTGGCATACAACCACTAATCAACTTCGCTAGAAAGCTCAAGCCTTACCTTCACGGAATAGTAGCGTCAGCATCGTATCATCTGAATACTTGTACACTAGAAGGGATCAACAACAAGATAAAACTGATCAAGCGAATGGGGTATGGCTACCGAGACACAGAGTACTTCTTTTTAAAAATCAAAGCGGCCTTCCCCGGAAAACCGCGATGAACCATTAAAAAGGGCCACAACAGCAAATTGTTGTGGCCCTTAAATTTACAGTGTAAATCGTTATTGATTGACACTCTTTAAGTTTCCTTTCTTAAGTTCAGCTAGAACTTTCTCTTTCGGGCCATCCGCCACAATAGCGCCTGCACTCATTACGATTAAGCGATCCACTACTTCGAGCATAGAGGTTTTATGGGTGATAAGCACTAATGTTTCTTGCTGCGATAGATTTTTAAGTTCGGCTTTAATTAGGGCTTCGGAGCGGTTATCCATAGCACTGGTTGGCTCATCAAGCAAAAGTACCGGAGGTCTGCCCAGAAATGCTCGGGCAATAGCAACCGCTTGACGTTGTCCTCCAGAAAGCAGCTGACCACCTTCACCGACTTGTCTTTCTAATCCTGCCGGGTCTTTCATGGTGAAGTCCGTGACGCCAGCGCGTTTAGCCGCAAGTAACACCTCATCATCTTCGGCAAGTTGTTTACCGAGGGTGATGTTGTCGCGAATTGAACCGTAAAATAAGGTGATGTCTTGTGGTACACAACCTATGTTGCTTCTCACGTCAGTATGGTGCAATTGTTGGATGTCGGTATCGTCAACGCGAATATGTCCCTGTGTCGGCTTATACAGGCCCATAATGAGACGTTCGAGAGTGGTTTTACCCGAACCAATACGACCTATAATCGCCACCTTTTCTCCCGGACGAATAGTGACACTGAGATCTCGAATAGAAGAAACCGGAGAATCAGGGTAATTGAAGCTGACTTTATCGAGCTCAATTTTGCCTTGTAACACTGGGCGATGAATGTAGCGCTTATCAGCTTCTTGCTCATCAGGCATACTCATGACTTGTTCGATAATCGTCATTGATGACTTTGCTTGATTGTAGCGAGTCGAAAGCAGGGCCACCTGAACCAAAGGACCAATGGCGCGGCCACTGAGCATGGTGGCGGCAATCAAGCCACCCATGGTCAGTTCTCCTTCTGAGATAAGATAAACCCCCATTATCAACATACCCACATTGGATGCTTGTTGTAGAAATCCTGCTGAGTTTTGCACGCCGTCTGTAATGCGACGACTTTTGATGTTCCAGTTTGCCATGTGCGCCACAGCTTCTTCCCAGCGATATTGGAACTGACTTTGCGCGCCAAATATTTTTAGTGATTCTAATCCTGCTAGACTTTCGATTAAGTTAGCGTATTTTTGCGAAGCGAGGCGAGAGCCTTCTTCGATGCTGTTACGTAGCGGTCGTTGAATAATTAATGAGTGTAAGATCAGCAAAGTCACACAGACGATAGGTACCAGCACTACGTTGCCCGCAATCAACCAAATAACGAGTAAGAACAGCAAAGCAAAAGGCAAATCAATTAAGGCGGCTATTGTGGCTGAAGTAAAAAATTCTCGAATAGATTCAAATTCTTGTAGATGTCTGGCAAACGCCCCAACTGATGGCGGACGTGCTTCCATTCTGATTCCCATGACTTTGCTAAACAGCTTTGAGGAAATCAGAATATCTGATTTTTTACCCGCTACATCAATGAAATAGCTTCGAAGCGATTTAAGTAGTAAGTCAAAGATAAAAATGACCACGATGCCGCTCGCGAGCACCCATAAAGATTCAAAGGCTAAATTGGGAACAACTTTGTCGTATACGATTCGAGTGAATAGGGGAGTGGCAATGGCAAAGATATTGATCAAAATAGAGGCAATTAAAACATCACGATAAATAGAGCGCGATTCTTTCAATGTTCCCCAAAACCAATGCCCTTTGCGGGTTTTGAGTATTTCAGGTGAACGTTGATCAAAGCGGAACTGTTTTTTTATTAAAAAATAACGGCCGCTATAATCTTCCTCTAGTTCGGCAAGAGTCACGGTTGTGGCGACAAATCCTGTTTTAGGGCTGACAATTTCAGCTTGCCCATTGTTCTTGTCTACGCTGAGCAAGACACAGGCTTCGTTTTCTCCTGTCAGTAATATGGCAGGCAGTACTAATGTTGATACTTTCGATAAAGAAGCGGATTGCTCTTTTGCCACCAAACCTGCACGTTGTGCTGCGCGTGAGAACAAAATAGGGGTTAGCTTGCCGTCAGGGAGAGGTAATCCGTTGAGCAGTGCTTCTGGCGAGTTGGAGAGGCCGTAGTAGCGACTGATATAGATCAGTGAATGTAATAGTGAGTCTTTCATGCGTTGTTGTCATCCTTGGCAGCGTTATTGAGCCTTGATCATGCTTTCGTGCATTTACGGGTAAGTGTTTGTTTATTCGCGTAATGCGCGGCCTTTAGCACTTAACACTGGCTTTAGTAGATAGTCGAGCACGGTATGCTTGCCGGTAATAATATCCACCGAAGCTGTCATTCCAGGAATAATCGGTAATTGACCGTTGCTACCAAACTCTGTTTGTTCTGTGCGAACTCGTACTAGGTAAAAGCTATTACCTTCTTCGTCCTGAATGGTATCTGCACTGATATGGTCGAGCTTGCCTTGCAGACCGCCGTACTTAGTGAAGTCATAGGCGCTAAATTTTACGATAGCAGGCAGATCGGGTCGCAAAAATGCGATGTCTTGCGGGGCAATTTTTGCTTCCACGACTAGCGTATCTTCACTCGGCACTATCTCAACTAAATCCATGCCCGGCTGAATAACGCCACCGACCGTATTGGTGTATAGCTTTTTGATGGTGCCAGTGACAGGGGAGGTGACGACGGTACGGCTAACTCTGTCCTCAAGGCCCACGGTGCTTTGAGTCAGCGCCGATAATTCATCTTGGCTTTGATTTAATTTTTCTTGTTGCTCGGAGCGAAAATCAAGAGCGGCATCAACTCGACTGAGCAGTTTTTCTCGAATAGCGGCGTTAAGTACAGGGACTTGCCCACGAGCTGAATCAAGTTCTCTTTTAGTATCAATAACTTGACGTTTTAATTTAATAAATTCTATTTGCGGAACTATGCCTTCTTCTGCCAGAGGCTTCATTAAGTCATATTCTTTTTGTGCAAACTCATACGCTTGTCTAAGGTTAGAAATTCGACCACGGGTCTCATTCATGTCTTGGATTTTTTGAGCGATTCGCTCATCAATCACTTTTAGTTGGTTTTTTAAATTACCGAGATCTTGTCGATATTCTACTCGCTGTCTGGCTGCCAACTTGGGTTGATTCTCTTCAAAGTTAGTCGGATACACCAGTTTATTGGTGCTAATTATTACACTATCGCGCCAATTATTTAGGTTGACGTTATCTTTTACTTCAATGCTGGCGACCGAAGCGGAGAGTTGCAGAACTTTGGCGGTTAAGTTGTAGACTTGCTGTTCACGCTCTCTGAAGTCGGATTGAAAGCGTGTATCATCGATGAGCAATAGTTGCTGACCTTGCGTGACTTGTTGCCCTTCACGTACCAAAATGGCTTTAACCAAGCCACCTTCTAGGTTTTGTACCACTTGCAGTTGGCTTGAAGGAATCACCTTGCCGTTTCCTACTGTGACTTTGTCTATTTCAGCCCAGTGTGCCCATGCGACGGCGCAGCCAAAGAATAGCAACACTAACCACAGTAGCAGTCTGGCATTTGAAGGTGTATTTAACAGTAGCGCTGCGGTTTTATCATCAACGTATTCTAGCTCGGTTCGACCGAGGTTTTTTAGCTTTTCTTGACTCATAGGCCATCCATTTGCGCATTGAGTGATTAACAGTCCGTTGCTAGGGTGAGGGAACAATGACAACCGTTCGCAAAGACATAACCCTATAGTATGCCTGTTTGTTGTAAATGTTAAGTAAATGTACCTTACTATCGCTTGTCATGTAATGATTGGTGGGCATGTAGACGATTGAATTTTAAGTATAATTACCAAACTATGTATAGCGTCATTGGCGGTATGTCTAAATAGCTTAAAAAATGAGAGAAGAGTTAAGCTAAATGAATATACAGGTAAAACCTTCTTGAGATATTTATCTCGAAAGCGCAAAATTTAACAAAAGTCATTTGAGGATGTGAAATGAAGTTAACGGATATTCGTCGCGACTATACGCTGGGCGGTTTACGTAGGAAGAATTTAAAAGAAAACCCAGTAGATCAGTTTAATTTGTGGTTAGAGCAGGCGATTGAAGCAGAGTTGACGGATCCTACCGCAATGACAGTGGCAACCGTTGATGAAAACGGTCAGCCGTATCAACGAATTGTGCTGTTAAAAAGTCTTGATGACCAAGGTTTTGTATTTTATACCAATTTAGGCAGTCGTAAGGCACTTCATCTACAAGATAACAACAAAATCAGCCTGCACTTTCCGTGGCATCCATTAGAGCGACAAGTTCATGTGACGGGTGTGGCTGAAAAGCTGACTGCGGCAGAAAACTTTAAATACTTCACCTCTCGACCAAAAGGAAGTCAACTAGCGGCAATAGCCAGCAAGCAAAGCTCGCGCATTTCAGCGCGTGGAATTTTGGAAGGTAAGTTTTTAGAGCTTAAAAAGAAATTTTCTGATGGTGAAATACCTATGCCGTCATTCTGGGGTGGATATCGTATTAAGGTTGAATCTATCGAATTTTGGCAAGGTGGAGCTAATCGTTTACATGATAGATTTATCTATACTCGTGTGGGTGATGCTCAACAGTGGGAAATTGAGCGTCTTGCGCCATAATTTACACTGTAAATATCATACCAATCACACTAAGTAAGTGATCAGAACTAGCGCAGGAAAAATGCTCGAGAACAAGGCAGAATTTTTCGATAAGTAGTTATTCTACAATCAAAAATTCTAACGCCGTTATCGAGCATTTTAACAAGCTAGAATGACCAGTTATTTAGTACGATTGGTATAACTATTAGCACTAGAAAGGGCCTATGATGTCAGGAATTACAGAGTTAACTCAACTACTCGAATCAATGCAACCAGAGTTGCAAAATGATGAATTTGTATTTTGTACCGTACAAGGTGAGCTGCAAGATTTTGTCGCGTTAAATCCGATTGCCACTTTTATCGAATCTGAAGGGCTGACTTTAGTTGTAGAGAAACAAGCCGCAGAAAAAGCGCAGCTGGCATTTGATGGCAGTTTTAAAAAGATCACGTTAACGGTGCATTCAAGCCTTGAGGCGGTCGGCTTAACGGCGGCGGTTGCGACTAAGCTTGCACAAAAGGGCATTAGCGCGAATGTTATTGCTGCTTTTTACCATGACCATATTTTTGTGCAAAGCGCCAAGGCTGAGCAAGCGTTAGCAGCTTTGCTAGAATTTCAGAAGTAATGGGTAGACTGCTTACCAATCATTATTGAGGAATAAGCTCATTTTGAATTGCTTGCTGATTTATGGGATCTAACTTAGGTTAGATCCCATTTTTATGTCTAAGTAACACAACACCCGCTATGCTTCGGGTACGATTGTCCATTGTTTTACACTTTCTTCTGACTCATCACATTGAGTTAACTGTAGTGCTCTTTTTACCCACGGGCCGGCTTCTTCAGTGGTTGATACAACGGTTAAGCAGTAACTGGTATCGGCTTGCAGTCTAAAAGTTTTATCTTCTTTGTTGTAAACAAATCCCTGATGTTTAGCTTCACTGCATTCTAGTAGCGCCACCTCAGTTTTCCCTTTTGCTAGCAATGCCTGCATACATAAGCCTTCATAAGCGTAGGATTGAACCCTGTTGGTTTGAGCATCGTATTCAAATCTAACATCATGCCCTGAATAGTTTCGGGGTGAGCCTTCTGGCCCTTTAGGTTTACAGGAGTGAGTTTGCATTAGCTCTGATTGCCCTGGTCCATAGGTGTCAATGCAGAATCCATAACCGTTAGGCTCATCTAAATTGTCACTTAGTACAATGTATGGGGGAAGTGTTGGGACCTTGGGTGCAGCGGCAGAAACATGCGCGGCAAATAGGGTAAAGATGGATAAAACCGATACTTTAAAAAACGAACGATTCATTGGTATTCCTTTATTCTATGAATTTATCTTTTTAAAACAGCACAATATAACAATGCCTGCTATGCATAAGTGTAGTTCCTTTTATACGGGTATTGATTAGAAAATTGGTGAGCTTACGCAAAAATTAACTATCTAAATGCAATGCATTCGTTGTTATCTAACGTAAAATTCCAATTGGATGAACGCTAAATCTCACTGACCCTATCGACATGCTTACCCTATGTGAGAAGTTATCTTTACCTTCTGGAGTTGCAATCATTAAGGAGTAAGATGTGCGCCAGATAACATCCGTTCATTTTATAGACGAATGTAACGGATAAATTAGCATAGGAATAGCCATGAAATTTAGTAGTAAAGTTGCCTTGATGTTGGGAGTGGTATCTTCCGCTGCATTAGCAAACGAAATTGTAGCGCCATTGGATGGCGTTGAGGTGGTTACAACCCAATTGCCGACTCTATCGATTCAAAACATATCTAACGAGACGGTTTCAATTAATATTTATGGTGAAACACTGAAGTTAGCTCCGACTTCTGGCGTTCAGTATGCGTGCAAAGGCTACCATGATCTTGAATTGCAAGTGCTGAATAATGATCACGACTACTTTGAAGTGCCTTGTCAGTCCAAAGTGGTGTTTACTGAGCTATTTAAAAATCAAAGAAAGCAGGGCGAATAAGATGAAAAAGATATTTGTGTTATTGGCTGTTTGCTTGCTTTCATCGTGTAATGTGACCAATTCTGATGGTTCTTCAGTATTTACTTACTCTTCTTGTAAAATTACGGATTCTAATGCGCCATTTCGTTATCAACAACAGCATGATGAAAAGCAGTGTTGGAATGCCAAAGCCGATGGTTATACGAGTAAAAGCAGAGCAGTCGATTGGTGTGATGAGAAAGTACATGATTATGTTTCGGAGAAGTACCCGACAAATTACACGGTTGAATTTAAAGTTGAGTCTACTTACTGTAAATAGCCACTCTGTAAATACCTACCTTTGAAATATAAATAAGTGTCGCTGGTTCGGCACTTTTTGATTCTCAATCAATTGGTTTTAGCATAAAAAAAGGATCTGACATTGGTCAGATCCTTTTTTGTTTGGGTAGATTTTATCGCTTAGAAGCGGTAATCAATACCTGCGTAGTAGCTACGCTCTGCGCCTTTAAAGTACTCGTCAGTCATAAACGAGTTAGTATCTTTAGCAACCTCGTAATCTTCATCAAGCAAGTTGTTTACTTTAAATCTAGCATCTAGATTATCCGTGAAGCTATATTTTAGTGCGAAGTCTAACGTGATGTATGCATCCATCATGTTAGCGAATGCAGATGAGCTGTCAGGACGTTCGCCAACGTAGTTTGCGATTAATGACGTTTGCACATCTTGCCAGTTAGCCGTACCAATCCAAGAGTAATTTTGTTTCGCGCGGTTAACTAACTGCGAGTCATCTTCTTTGTTCTTCGGATCTTTCCAATCAGCAGAAACGGTGTGGTGAATTAGCCAAGTATCAAATTCAATGCTGGCTTCAATACCCTTGATTTGAGCTTTATTGATGTTCGCTGGCTGCCATTGACCTGATGCATTTGGAGCCCAAGCAATCATGTCTTTAATGTCAGTGTTGTATAGGGAAATGTTCCAAGAAGCCCAAGAATGGTAACCTTGTACGGTAAATTCAGTAGACTCTGAAGATTCAGGTTTTAGATCTGGGTTGCCACTACCTGGCCAGTAAAGGTCATTAAAGGTAGGCGCACGATAAGCAGTACCATGGCTTAATGATAAGGTGTACGTATCAGCAATAGTTACGCCTGCAGCTAAGTTCCAAGTGGTGTTACTTCCATATGAGCTGTCGTCATCATTTCGGATGCTCGCTTCAAGAATAAATGGATGTAAGTTCAGTGAACTTGTCGCAAAAATACCTCGGTTATCTCGGTCTGTTTTTTCATAGTTGGTTGTGTTTGAACCACTACGATCCACTTCTTCTTTGTAGTAATCAAGACCACCTGTCACATTTAACAGAGAGTTGAAGTTATAAGAGTTAATCCAAGATACTGTGTTTCTTTGAGCTTCTAGGATAGCTTCAGCGCGAGTTTTCGCTGCATCACGCGTACCTTGAGTATCATTACTGTGGCTTACTTGCAAAGAAGACTGGAAGTCATTGATTGTATAGTTAAGGCCGCCAGTTAGAGAGTAAAAATCTTGTGCTGTTTCGTCTTTGGTAGTTGCTTGAAACTCGCTGCTACTGTTTTGGTTGTAGCCAGAGAAGTTAGCGCTCCAGTTATCTGAAATATCGTGCTCTAGAGAGCCAAATACAACTTGAGATTTGTAACCGTAATCTTCACCTTCTGGAGAGTAGGTAGAGATGCTGTAGCCTTTAGAAGCTTCATTATTGACAACAAAAGAACCGCGAGTGCTGTCACTAATTTCGCCAGCGCTACGCCAACCTTCAGAATGGTAGTAGTTACTGCCGCCAGTCAATGACACTTCATGAACATTGTCTTTAGAAGTGGTCGTGATGCTGATAACACCACCTACCGCATCAGCGCCGTAGACAGACGCTTTTGGTCCACGTAGAACTTCAATTTTCTCAATGGCAAATGCAGGAATTAGACCGATTGAACCGCCACCAGATGTTGGTGAATTGATGCGTACACCATCGACTAAGATAAGTGTTTGAGCCGATGCTGTGCCTCGTAGGTAAATACTTGTAGTGTTACCTTTCGTGCCTAGCTGAGTCACTTCAACACCCGGAAGTGTTTTTAGTACATCAATGGCACTGTCCGCTTGGATAGCTTGAATGTCTTCACGTTCAATAACAGTGATATTAGCTAGAGTGGAAGTTTTAGGCTGCTCAAAACGGTTTGCGGTGACAACCATTGTTTCATCAGTTTGGGTTGCGTCAGCTTCTTGAGCGAAAAGAGTGGGTGCGTACAACGAAATGATCGCTGTCGCTAAAATTGTTTTTTTCATGTTAAGTCCTAAATACGCGTAGTGATAAAATGCTTATAGTGCATCTTTTGTTACTGGCAGGTATTCGGACTCATGAGCACTGTAGATACCTCTACAACCTAGCATCTCACTTCCCACAGTATATATTGCAGTGTGTGGGCGTAGTGGCCCATAGATGTTCGTTCTCAATTACCGCTGCGCGTCAGTTTTGGATTTACACCAAATTCCCTTTAAAGCATGAAATCGAAGATATCATGACACCAGCGATTGAGAGTCTATAGGGTGTTGCTGTATGTGTCTAGCACTGCGTAATATTTGTTAAATCCCAAGAAATTGAATGTTAATCACAACTGCTATTATTGTTAAGTGTCTGTAATCACATTTCTTTTATTCTTCCTTTTGTGCTGTTTGTTTTGCTCTGTAGGATTGTCGCCAACTTCATGGTGGTTTTATAGAGCTGAGGAAAAGCAATGTTTACAGCATCTAGTGTTTTAAATCCCGATTTCATCGATCAGCCCAAAGAGACGTTATGGTCTCTAATTTCACCTATGTATATGGTGGATGAATCGACTTGGTTAAAAGAGTTGTTAAAGCTCGCTACGCCGTTAGACGAGGAAAAACAGCGAATTAAACGCCAGACAACCTCACTGATTGAGGCTATTCGAGCGGATAAACGCTCAATTCAAATGATCGATGCGTTATTGTTGGAGTACAGTTTAGACACTCAAGAAGGCATCTTGTTGATGTGTTTAGCTGAAGCACTGATGCGCATCCCTGACTCAGAAACTGCCGATGCGTTAATTAAAGATAAACTGACGGTAGCAGACTGGAAGTCTCATTTAAGTCAGTCTGACTCTGTATTTGTGAATGCATCAACTTGGGGCTTAATGCTGACGGGGAAAGTCGTCGGTATTAACAATCCTGAAAAGACTAGCCCTAGCTCTGCCCTTTCAAAACTGATGAACAAAATGTCTGAACCTATCATTAGAAAGGCAATGCATCAGGCAATGAAAGTGATGGGGCATCAGTTTGTATTAGGGCGCAATATCGCCGAAGCGCAGAAAAATGGCGAGGCATTACGCAAAAAAGGTTTCACTCATTCATATGACATGTTGGGAGAGGCCGCGCTAACCGCTGATGACGGTAAGAAATATTTCAACGACTATATGATGGCAATTGAGTCTGTGGGAGCGAATAGAAAAGGCTCTGATTCTTTGCATGCCCCTTCTATTTCCATCAAGCTTTCTGCATTGCACCCTCGCTACGAGGTGGCAAATCGCGATCGAGTGTTGACTGAGTTGCATGATATTTTGATCAAGTTACTGACTCGCGCTATTGAGCTCGACGTTGCCATCACTATGGACGCTGAGGAAGCGGATCGTTTAGAGCTATCACTGCAGTTATTTGAAAAAGTGTATAGCAACGAAAAAGTGAAAGGTTGGGGTAAATTTGGTTTGGTGGTTCAAACCTACTCCAAACGCTGTTTACCTGTCTTGGTGTGGGTAAATGCACTGGCAAAAGAGCAGGGCGATCTTATTCCTCTGCGCTTGGTGAAAGGTGCTTATTGGGATAGTGAAATAAAGTGGTCTCAACAGGCGGGCTTAGAAAATTACCCAGTATTTACCCGTAAAGAAGCAACGGATATGGCGTACCTTGCTTGCGCTCGTTTTCTTTTAAGCCCAGGCGTTCGTGGCAATATTTTCCCACAATTTGCTAGTCATAACGCCCATACAGTGACTGCTGTTGCTGAAATGGCCGAACATACAGACTATGAATTTCAAAGATTGCACGGCATGGGAGACTCCCTGTATTTTCATCTACTGGAGAGATACGGACAAGCTATTCGCATTTATGCGCCAGTAGGCAATCACAAAGATCTTCTGCCTTATTTGGTGCGTCGTTTACTGGAAAATGGCGCGAACAGTTCATTTGTCCATAGATTGGTGGATGCTCGTTGTCCGGTTGCTGATTTGACTCATCATCCCGTCGATACCTTACTTGCCAACAACACCTTACATAACGATCAAATTCCATTGCCACCCCAGATCTTTGGTGAGCGTAAAAACTCGATCGGCATCAATATTGATATCGAAAGTGAAGCAGCGCTTTTTGAAAAGCAAGTACAGAGCTTTTTAAACAAGCAATGGCAAGGTGCACCGATCATTAATGGATCTCGTGTATCCGAAACGATGATCAAGGCAGAAGATGTGCTTGCGCCTTTTGATAGTGACTGCATTGTTGGCTCGATCTCCTTTGCCAACCTTGATCATGTTTCCGATGCTATTGCGGCCGCACAGTCAGGATTAGAGGATTGGCGAAATGCCCCAGTCGCTCGCCGAGCACAATGCTTGAATACCTTGGCTGATAAGCTGGAAGCGAACTTAGCTGAATTGGTAGCGCTTTGTCATATGGAAGCGGGAAAAACCATCCATGACAGTATTGATGAAGTGCGCGAAGCGGTCGATTTTTGCCGATATTACGCCAACAACGCCAGCGAGCTTGGCCCTGAATCCATTGCCGGCTTTGACGGTAATTTGCAGTGGTGTGAAAGACATGGCAGAGGCGTGTTTGTCTGTATCAGCCCGTGGAATTTCCCATTAGCAATATTCTTGGGGCAAATATCAGCGGCATTGGTAGCGGGTAATACGGTAGTCGCTAAACCTGCGGAGCAAACAAGTTTGATTGCCGCGCGCACGATTGAAATCATGCTGGATTGTGGATTCCCTGCCAATGTCATTCAATTTTTGCCGGGACGCGGCGCAGAAATCGGTGCTGCTTTGACCTCGCATCCAGCAATTGCCGGTGTGGCCTTTACCGGCTCTACAGCAACTGCAAAACGCATTAATTTATCATTGGCTGAGCGCGATAGCGATCCGGTGCCATTTATTGCTGAAACGGGCGGTCAAAATGCGATGATTGTCGATTCAACCGCATTACCAGAGCAAGTGGTACGTGATGTGTTGCGAAGTGCGTTTGCTTCCGCAGGGCAACGTTGTTCAGCGCTTCGCGTTCTGTTTGTACAGCAAGATATTGCTCCGCGCATCATCAATCTGATTCAAGGTGCCATGAAAGAGCTGCGAGTCGGCTTACCTTATTTACATCGCACTGATGTGGGACCGGTTATTGACCGCGCCGCACAGCAAAAATTGCACAAACACATTGAAGAGATGCGAAAAACACAAAAAGTGGTCGCAGAGGTAGAGTTGAGTGACGAATGTGCCAAAGGCATGTTTATTGCGCCAACGGCGATTGAAATTAGTGATATTTCAGTATTAAAAGAGGAGCAGTTTGGTCCGATTCTGCACATTGTCACCTTTAAGGCAAACCAGATGGCAGAGGTGGTTGAGACGATTAATGCCACGGGTTTTGGTTTGACTATGGGGATTCATTCTCGTAATGAGACGACCTATCGCTGGATTGAACACAATGCGCGAGTAGGTAACTGTTATATCAACCGCGATCAGGTTGGCGCTGTGGTTGGCGTACAACCGTTTGGCGGTCAAGGCTTGTCAGGTACCGGCCCTAAAGCGGGTGGACCAAATTATCTATACCGCTTTACCCAATATACCTGTAAAGAGCGCCATCAGTCCGACGTTACACCTGATACAGAGACTTGTGAGCCAACTACTAAAGCCAATGAGCAAGGAGTATAGAAATGAAAAATGCCTCTATTTGTTTCTCAGAAGCGCAACAAGCTTGGTCGTTATGGAATCAAGTACCTTATGCCACTCGTTATGAGTTGATGTTGGCGGCGGCCAATACATTACCGCTAAGTAATCTGAAAGTACCCTTGGAGTTTCATCATAAATATTGTGCTGAGCTGTTAAGCGAGCCTGTACTAATGCCGGGCCCAACGGGAGAAACGAACGAGTTATATACCGCAGGTCGTGGCGTATCGCTAATTATCGCTGATAGTCGTGTTGATGTGCCGGTGAGTAAAGCGTTTTATGCTCAGCTTTGTGTGTCATTGATGGCGGGGAACTGCGTGGTGCTTTGCGTGCAAGATAGTGATCTTGCTGAGCAAGTGCTGGAGTTAATTGAGTGTCTGGCGTTGCCTGTGGGTGTACTCAGCTTGGTTGAATATGACCAGTACGTACAATTGCTACAGAGTGATGTTCGTATTACAACCGTGCTGGGCGATGACGCTTTTGTCAAACAAGTGAACCGTAATCTAGCGCAAAAATCTGGCGCTATTGCCCCCTTAATCGCTGAAGTTGAATTAGCAAAAATGCCCGTAGCTCAAGATCCTAAGCTCGCGCTTCGTTATATTACCGAACGAACTCGCACCATTAATATTACGGCCGTCGGTGGCAATGCTACTTTGCTTGAATTGGGCAGTGCAGAGTATTAATAACAAGTTTTCCTCTTAAAACAGAATGCCGAGTTAAATCCTGAGTTGAATACTTAGTGGTTACTCGGTATTTTTGTTTGAAGTTCACTGAGGGAATAAGAATATGTTAACGGAGTGTACGGGTAAATATTCGTTAGTTGTGCAAGGTGGAGGGCAAAAAGGAGCGTTTGCTGCGGGAGTATTAGATACTTTTATTGCGGCAAACTATGATCCTTTTTCTTTATACATTGGCACATCCGCAGGGGCGTTAAACGTTTCTTCTTTTGTGACGAAACAGCCGGGTTTGGGCTTAGATTTCATCATCAATTACACCACCAAAAATCGCTTTTTCGATTTTCACCGACTGATGCATAAACAACAAGCCGCTATGGATCTTGATTGGGCTTTTCAGTTTGTACACAGCGGCGAGTTTCCACTAGATCTTAAGAAAGGCGCGCAAAATTTAGGTGCGGACAAACAAGCCTTAGCCTGTGTCACCCATGTTGAAGAAATGAAGGACTATTACTTTCCCATATTTTCTGAGCATTGGTACGACGTTTTGCGTGCGACATGCGCCATTCCCATGCTCTATCATCAAGAAATTGAAATCGATGGCGCAAAATGGGTGGATGGCGGTGTGACTGCGACCATTCCAGTGCAAGAGGCGTATCGACGAGGTGCTTGTAATATCGTGGCAATTACCACGGAAGCCATGATTGATGATACGCCAAAATCTCATTTTTCTTTATCCTCCGACAACTTAGATAAATTAAAGTTAGAGCTTTCTAAAGGCATTGAGCCATACATTCAGCGCTTTTCATCTCGAGCCGCCACAGCTGCGCCACATAAAACCACCCAAGGTGCTAATAAGGCAAAACAGATTAGTGAGCAGTTCTTAGCCAGAGTTAATCAACTTCAAGCACAGCATAATTTTCCGAAATTAGATTCGATTCCTAAAAATTGGCTTCCTGATACCGAAAAGCTATCGGAAATGTTGGCTCATCAATCGCAGAAAATTAATTTTAAAGCGCACACCCCGCGCACGGTGGAAATGCTGTTTAATCATTATATGAATCATTCCGCTATTTCTGGGTTTATGAATAAACCACCAGAAGGGGTTAATCTGTGGGAGATCACACCTCACAAGCCGCTTAGCTGTAGCGGTCTATTGAGCCATAAAGATGATATCCTTGCCGATTACGAATCTGGTGTATTAGCGGGAAAAGAGTTTTTATCTAATTCCAACCACACTAAGTAAACGCTCAGAAATAGCGCAGAAAAAATACTCGAAAACAAGGCAGGATTTTTTGATAAGTAGTTATTCTACAGTCAAAATTCTAATGCCGTTATCGAGTATTTTAACAAGCTAGAATGACCAGTTACAGAGTACGGTTAGTATAAGATGCTAGGTTGATGGCTTTTCTTTATTACGGTTTAATTTATGCAGTCCTCATATGACATTAGTTGGTGGAGCCTCTCCGCATTTTCTTCACTTCTTTTAATTCCGCTCGCCATCAATAAGCTTTACCGATTAGAGCTAGGAAAAGAGGTGCTAGTGTCAGTGGTGCGCATGGCTATTCAACTTATGTTGGTGGGCATTTATCTGGAGTTTTTGTTCTCCCTTGATAGCTTGTGGATCAATTTGGCTTGGATAGCCGTGATGCTTGGAGTCGGCGCAAGCACCATTGTGGGCAAGGCTAAACTTCCCCGTAGGCAGCTGTTTTTTCCCGTACTGGGCGGCTTGGTATTTGGCTTAGCGCCAGTGCTACTGTTCTTATTTTGGATGGTGGTGCAGCCAGAGCCGATTCATAGTGCACAATATGTCATTCCTTTAGCAGGAATGTTATTGGGCAATAGCTTGAGCGGCAATATTGTCGCTTTGCAGAACCTTTATAGCGCTTTTGAAGACCGCCGTGAGGAATATGAAGTGGCTATCGCGCTTGGAGCGCCTGCAGAGTACGCCACACTGCCTTTTGTACGTATGGCAATGCAAAAGGCATTTGCACCTATCTTAGCCTCTATGGCGGCCTCTGGGTTGGTGACATTGCCCGGGATGATGACCGGACAGATTTTAGGAGGTGCCTCGCCCATTCTTGCCATCAAATATCAAATCTTAATATTGATTGCCATCTTTGTGGTCATGACTATTTCTGTGACTTTAACGCTAAAGTTTAGCTTGCGCCGTTCGATTAATTCGCAAGGTAGAGTGCTGATTCATACCAATAGTCGGCAATAATGTAGGGTATAGCTTGGAGCTTGCGTGTCATTTTAAGTTCTTTTATATGCGCTCATTAGGTCTTTTTGTTAAAGAGTTTTTGCCCCTGAGTTTCTTGTTTAATAACCCATTTAATTTGTTCAACAAGCCATAAAATAAGCGCTGTATCTTTGTGTTTGGCATGGTAGTAAGCGTAGATGCTGTTTGTGTATGGTTCACCATTAATTAATGGCGTGATAGCCCTTAATGAAGGATAACGTTGGATTGGAAATAGGTCTGAATGGGGCATGAAAAAATCCGTATTTTCGATGACATCAACCACTGCCATAACGAATTCAGTACGAAAACCTATGCTTGGGTTTAAGCCTTCATTTTGCATAAGGACTGCGGCTTCAGTAAAGCCATCGTTATAACCAGGGGTTATCACGGAAGCGATCGGATAAGGTTCTAATTGTTGAGCGGTAACCGTATCACCGGTTAATGGATGATTATTGCGAACAATAACTTTAGCCTCTACCTCGGTGATTAATTCTAAGTGAATACCTTGGTTTGGTGATTGATTTAGGCTGACACCTATCGTGGTGTCATCATTTTGTATTTGATCTATAGAACTTGTTTTCCATGCGACCAATTCTAATGTGCAATAGGGGGCAACTTTAGCAAAATGACGATAGAGTGAGCCTGAAAGACAGGTGAGTACAATCGGCGCTACTGCTATTTTTACCGAAGACTGAAGAGATAAGGGGTCAAATTCTCGACCTCTATTTAATACCGTAGATATGCCATTTAGATGTGGAGTAAGGTCTTTGGCCATCTCTTCTGCAAAAGGCGTTGCCTTTAAACCAGTAGGTACTTTTACAAATAATGGATCATCAAGTTGGCTTCTGAGTTTTTGTAGAGATTGGCTGATTGCGGGTTGTGATACAAATAGGCGTTCTGCCGCTTTTCGTGTATTGAGTTCTTGAGATAGAACAAGAAAGGTTCTCAATAAATTTAAGTCCATACTGAAAAATAAATCTTTAGCCATCTAGTTAATTCCTGTTAATTCTTTTTCTATCCATGCCTCACCCGCCACATACCATGATAGGTATTTTTCCTCGACGCCCCATCTTATGCCTAAATGACAGTTCTTATTGCCTTAGCCTCCGGTAGATCGTTTACCTCTGAATTTTATTGTTAACTGATGTTCTCTTAAAAATAAATAGTAATAAGCTTAGCTTATTGCGATGAGAAGTAATAGTCATTAGAAACTTTAACGCAACATTTTCATAATACCCGCCAACAACAACGAGTTTGCATGGATTTGCAGATAGTAAAGACTCTGATTTTGTGGATTGGTTTTAGTTTTAATCGTACTCACCAAGCCTATGTCATTACGCCAAAGGAGATGGCTAAAGTTTTCCCGCTGACTTGCAATAAAAGTCAGTGAACTTAAATCGACCTTTAGGTAACACACAATGAATAAATGTTTTTTGGCGATAATTATGTCATCGACTCTGGCGTTGACCGGTTGTTCTTCTTCGGGCACTTCAAGCGGTGCTGATTCACAAACTCCTTCAATTCCAGATATGGATAACTCACCTGAGTGGGGGTTAGATATGGGTAGTACACCGGATCGTGACCCAGTTGATCCAAACTTTGGTCTTCCTACGGCATCAGTACCGGATAGATTGCCTCCAGTATGGGGAGGACCGGGCATGCCTGAGATAGATAATGGCCCAGAAGCTAGCTATACCATCTCTGGTAATACCATCACTGATGCTGATGGAAATGCCTACAGCATTACTAATGTTAACTGGCATGGTCAAACGATGACAGTGGAAGACAAAGATGGAAATGAATACTACGTAGAGGTGCTTCGTCAGGGCGAATTTGAGGGTGATTTTGGCATTATAGTTGATGGTGAATCCATAATAATTGGCCGTGATACGGTTCAAGGTGGACCAAGACCCTTGATGGAAAGTAGTGACAGTACGATTGAGCGTAGCGCTGTTCGTGATGCCATTCGCGCCCGTCTAAACTAATTCAATATCATACCAATCGTGGTGATTTTTGTTGGTAGCACAATGAGTTAATGCTATTTCTGAACGTTAATTACTGTGATTGGTATGAGTCCTAGCTCTTGGTTAGCCGATTTTCTTCCCTAGGTAAAACATGAAAACCATTTCACTTACTTGCAGCGCAATGATGCTCTGCACTTCAGCAATAGCTGGAATGGATCTCTCTATTGAAAAGGATGTTGTAGAAATCAGTGTCACCGCTTCGGTCACTGATAACTCGTACTTATATATTGGTGGCGATAGCGACAGTTGGGTCGCGTTAGGCGTGGGATACTATGCATATATTGATCGGAACTGGAAATTAGCCTCTTACTATGAGTATGGTCTAAAAGATGATTGGTTACTGGAAGAACTTGCGGGTATTGATGGTGTTAAAACAAACACTCACTTTGTTGAACTTTCTGCAACCCGATTTTGGGACGGGTATTCAGCCAAGGTTGGTGTGACCAGCGAGTTTGTACGCAATGGCTTCACTTGGATTACCGTTGATGACGCCAATAAATACTCCACCTATTTTGCGGTCGCTAAGTATTTTCAGCACACTTACCTAACTAGTCGCTTTGAATACCATTATGCAAAAGATAAATCCGATATGGTTGATTTTAACCAAGGCCAAGCTGGTGAGTGGGAAATATCATTAGGTACAATGCGTCCCATTTGGCGGGTGTATCCTTATGCAAAAGTGTCTGCTTTTAGCCCTAACGGAACCTACTATGGCATGAACAGCACTGAATATAGCTGGGGTGTGGGGGGAAGGTTATCATTTTAGATGTGAGTTTATGGTTGCCTTTCGCAAGATAGTGAATACCAATCGTACTTAAATAACTGCTCATTCTAGCTTGTTAAAATACTCGATAACTGCGTTAGAATTTTTGATCACTTACTTAGTGCTATTGGTATAAAAGCCCCGCGCATGCTAGTGCAGGGCTTCCTTTTTTTATGACTATTTTTGCTGTTGCGGCGTTAATAGAGGGTCTGGTGTTTGCTCTATTTTCAGCGTTTGAGTTGGGAAGGCGACGTCAGCATCATTGTCTTGGATGATCTGCATGATTTGCATCAGTACATCTTGCTTCACTTCATGGAACCTTGCCCAATTGACGGTTTTGGTAAAGGTATACACAAAAAAGTCTAATGAAGATGGACCAAACGTGGTGAAGTTGACCATCAGAGTTTGATTAGCATCGATATCAGGATGATTTTTTAGCATGTGCTGAACTTCACTGATCACCTTCTCAATTTTACTCGAATCACAATAGCGAAGTCCGATAGTTTCATAGATACGGCGATTGGTCATACGTGAAGGGTTCTCGACCACAATATTGCTAAATACTGAGTTGGGTACATACAAAGGACGTTTATCAAAGGTGCGAATCTTGGTCATGCGCCAACCGATGCGCTCTACTGTACCTTCGATGTTTCTATCTGGGGAGCGAATCCAGTCGCCGACTTTAAATGGGCGGTCGAAGTACAACATCATGCCGCCGAAAAAGTTAGACAGTAGATCTTTTGCCGCTAAACCTGCAATCAAACCACCGACACCACCGAAGGTCAGTAAGCCCGATAGGCTTAGGCCAAGGGTTTGCATGACCGTGAGCACACCAATAATGATCACTAATAGGCGCACCAACTTAGCGACAGCCTGTACTGTCGTTACATCTCGCCCTTGTCTTTCAAGGATTTGATTTTCAAAATTGGTGATGATGCGCGATAGGGCCCACACCACTATAAAGATGACTAAGATGAGCTTTGAAGAATATAGCCAATCAAATCTATGATCAAAATAGCGCTCCAGCACTAAGCCTAGAGATACTGTACCCGGCCATAGCCATATTAAGGTACTGATTGGGGTTTTGATGCCGTGTAATACCGCATCGTCCCACACGATTCGTGTTTTGTTTGCGATTTTTTCTAGGTGTCCGATCAAAATTGTCCAAGCAATCCAAAAGATCAAACTCAAGACGGTGATCAGCAGGATTTCATTAAAAATGGCACTATCGGTGATCTTAAAAAAATTGAGCCACTCGGTATTGGTTTGTTCCATTAGGGATTAGTTTCCTTGAGTTGATTATTTTGTACGGCATCGGTTACTAAAGACTGCAACCACTGTAGTTTATCATCATTTAATGGGTTGTCTTTCCACACCATGCTGATTGTAAAATCATTCACTTTAATGGCAGGCTCTGTGCGTGTTAACCCTTGCGCGATAAATGGAATTAATGACATCAGTTTGGGTACGATACAGATTAAATTACGCCCTTTAATTAACTGCCCAATCGTTAAAAAATTTCGCGAGATCACTTGCACTTGGCGTTGATGATTGAGTGTTGCAAGTTCTGCATCAATCGGGGTTTTCCAGTGACCATCGGCGCTGACTAAGGCGTGTGGCACCTTGCAAAAATCGTCAACACTGAGTGGCGCACTAAGGCCTGTGGTGTTGGCATCAAATAAACAAACATGGCTTTCTTGATATAAAGTCGCAGATCGAAAGCGTTCGTCTAAGTCGGGAAAACTGCCTATCACTAAGTCTAGGCGTTCTTTTTCTATAATTTCTGAGAAGTTATGTCGGTTAACATTAATAAAGCTGACTCGTACATGCGGCGCTTGTTGGGTGAGAGCATCAAATAGCACAGGAGCAAACACAAATTCAGCATAGTCGGTCATGCCGATGCGACAGGTTCCTTGAAAGGTTGCAGCGCAAAAGGCTTCCGGCTGTAAGATGTTGTTTTTAACGATCGCTAAAATCTGCTCAACATTAGAAGCCACAGACAATGCGCGCTCTGTGGGTTGCATGGTATGTCCTCGGCGATGGAACAAGGGGTCGCCCAACAATTTACGTAGTCGTGCAAGGGTATGGCTCATGGCCGACTGGCTAATATGCAGTTCGCTGGCCGCTTGCGATACGCTACGAGTTTTTAATAATACCTGAAAAGCAATCAACAAATTAAGGTCGACACCTTTCCAATTAATTTCGCTCACACACTGCTCCCTGAACCCTTGTTAGTGAATTATCTAATCCTATTTTGTTCATAGTATATATCAATACTATTAATTTGAATCATAGTGGTGGGTCGCATATTGTATGCCTGACTTTAATGGTGAGTGGTTAGGTATGTTGTCAATTTTTAAGATATTTTTTGCTTTAGGCTGGGTCAGTTTTGGCGGGCCTGCGGCTCATATTGGCTATTTTAGGAAAACCTTTGTTGAACAAAAGCAATGGCTAACAGATGCAGAATACGCTCAGCTGGTGGCTTTAAGTCAGTTCCTTCCTGGGCCGGGTTCAAGTCAGGTTGGCTTTGCTTTAGGGTATAAAAAAGGCGGCATCTCAGGCGCTTTTGCTGCATTTTTGGGTTTTACACTGCCTTCTATTTTGTTGATGATTGGACTGGCGTTGTTAAGTAGTAGTTTGTTAGAAACCTCTGTGTTTATCGCCATTATGCATGCCCTAAAACTGCTAGCGGTAGTAGTGGTGGCAGATGCCATCGTTGGCATGTATAAAAATTTCTGCCAAAGCAAACGCGCGATTACGCTGTGTTTGTTTGTGGCGGTTTCTATGTTGCTATTTAGCGGAATAATGGCGCAAGTGGTGACGTTATTGGTATGTGCCGCGTTGGGGTCGCTGTGGTTTAAAGAGCAGCCCCTAGAGAGCGCAACAGCAAGGCTTGATACAGGCAAGCTTTCTATCATGCCATTAGTTGTGTTTGCCACGGTATTGATTGTTGGCCCATTTGTGGCGTCACAAACATCGATATTGCAAATGTTCCATGATTTTTTCTATGCGGGCTCGTTAGTGTTTGGTGGCGGTCATGTGGTACTGCCTTTGTTGCAAAATGTGGCGGGAGAGCAACTGACCACAGATACTTTTCTAACGGGCTATGCGGCGGCGCAAGCGGTGCCGGGGCCTATGTTCACTTTTGCCACCTATTTAGGCTATGAGTTACTTCCGCAGCAACCTATCCTTGGCGCTGTAGTGGCAACTGCTGCGGTATTTTTACCGGGTTTTTTACTGATTTTAACGGTTATCAATAATTGGCAATCTTTAGCGTCAATACCGAGTGTTACGGCTGCGCTAAAAGGGGTGAATGCAGGGGTGGTTGGCTTATTGATAGCTGCGCTGTATCAACCAATATTTGTCAGCGCCGTTGTTGGAGCGCAAGATTTTGCCATTGTATTGATTGGGTATTTTTTGCTGAAGCAACTAAAACTGCCCATCGTTGCTTTGGTGGCAAGCTTTATTGGTTATGGTGTTTTGCTTTCGTTACTGTAGATTTTTAATGGATTAGGGTTTGCGGTTGTAGGTTACAACTGATTAACATCATTGGCTCGCTATTGATCTAGATCATTTTTTTGAATAGATATCTGAACTAAGGTGGAGTTGTTAATAAAGTGTGAACAAAGGAGTATTCGCATGGAACTAAAACAAGACCCTAGATGTTACACGGACGTATGCGTAGATGGACTTTGGTATCACTATGATCATTGCGGCACAAAAGCGTATATCTTAAAAGGTGGCGCAGCACCTGAGGTAGACTTTCATAAAGAGCCTAAAACGGAAGATGAATTAGTTGCACTGATCAAGGCACTGGGTAGCGTGAAATAGAGAATCACGACCACAACAAAGCGTGATAAGTGATAAAACAGAGACTGAATAAACAACGCCCTAGCACTAAGATTATCGTGCTAGGGCGTTTTGTTTTGCTTAAAGGGATTTATTAGTTCTGACGACGCAGAGCTACCGCATCAGCTAATTGATACAGCACTTTTTCAGTGTCTTGCCAGCCAATACAGCCGTCGGTAATAGACTGCCCGTACGTGTCCACTTTACCGTCAACCAGATCTTGTCGGCCTTCAACAAGGTGCGATTCAATCATGACACCGAAGATGGCTTGTTCGCCGCCAGCAATTTGCGCTGAAACGTCCTGACAAACGTTGATTTGGCGTTGGTATTGTTTACTGCTGTTGGCGTGACTAAAGTCGATCATCACCTTCTCACGCAGTTTAGAGGCGTTCAGCTGCCCCTTGATAGAAGCAACATGTTCTGCGCTGTAGTTTGGCTCTTTACCACCGCGTAAAATGATGTGGCAATCAGGGTTACCGGCTGTTTCTACAATTGCAGAATGACCAAACTTAGTCACTGATAAGAAGTGATGCTGGGCTTCTGCGCTACGGATAGCGTCGGTGGCGATTTTAATATTGCCGTCAGTACCATTTTTAAATCCAACTGGGCAAGAGACGCCAGAGGCTAGCTCGCGGTGTACTTGTGATTCTGTGGTACGTGCGCCGATTGCGCCCCAACTGATCAAATCACCCACGTATTGTGGTGTGATCATATCTAAGAATTCACCCGCAGTCGGAAGCCCCATATCTGTAAGATCTAAAAGCAGTTTACGTGCCATTCTTAGGCCGTCATTTAATTTATAAGTGTCATCTAAGTATGGGTCGTTGATCAGGCCTTTCCAACCGACTGTGGTACGCGGCTTTTCAAAATAGACGCGCATAACGATTTCAAGGCGGTCGCCAAGCTCATCACGCAATACTTTTAAACGCTCGCCATATTCCAGTGCCGCTTTAGGATCGTGAATTGAACATGGACCAACAATGACCAGTAAACGGTCATCTTGATCATTAAGAATATTATGAATCGACTGTCTAGACTCATAGGTGGTGCGAGTTGCGGTTTCGGTTGCTGGGAAGCGCTCCAAAATAGCGATAGGGGGTAGCAGTTGTTTTACTCGATTGATGCGAACGTCATCAGTTTGGTACATGTTTAATAATCCTTATTAATTGTCGCTATAGCATCTGTGCTTATTTTATGGGTGACTAAATACAGAAACGACGTCTTTTATTTATTGCTTCCATGCAACTTATCTAAGATAAAAATGACTTTCAACCACTTTTTTCAATGAAAAGCAATATATTGAAAGTAGAAAAAATTTACGAAATGCGTAAATAATTTCGTACATCAGAATGAATGTAGTGCCTTTATGTTTAAAGATAAGGATAAATTCGTTTATTTTTAATGACTTAAAAGCATTTGGTGTTCATTGTGTATGTAAATTTTTAACACCTATCGAACAGATTGTCGAGATTTATTGGTGCCGATATTACGCATTCGATTTTATACTTTCAGAGCTAGAACTTGCGATTACCTCAATAGTATTACGTCCTTTTTGCTTCGCTTGATACAAAGCTTTATCGGCATCACTAATTAATTGCAGTATTGAGCTTTCAATTGAAGGGACCATGCTAGCGATACCGAAGCTAGCAGTGAGGTAAGGACAGACTTCACTATTAGGGTGTTTTATTTTGAGTGATAAGATTTTATTCAGCGCTGTTTCAGCAATATGAGTCGCGCCTTCAATATCGGTATTAGGCAGTAGTAAGACAAACTCTTCACCGCCAAATCTAGCCACTAAATCGGCTGGTCGAGATAATGTTTCATTCAGTGCTTTAGCCACTAAAATTAGGCTTTCATCCCCTTTGATGTGCCCATAGTGATCGTTGTATTGTTTAAAAAAGTCCACATCGCACATGATGATAGACATAGGTTTTCTTTCGCGCTTCATTCTGCGCCATTCAATATCCGATACAGAATCAAATTTTAAGCGGTTGGCAATATTGGTCAAAGAATCCGTCATGGATAATCGCTTCACTTTACTTAATATTTCTTCTAGTTGAAGCTCTCGGTTTTCAATAACGTGCAACATTTCATTGAGTTGTTCAGACAGTTTACCTATCTCATCATTAGATTTTACGTGCGTTCGTTGCTGGTAGTTTTGTGTGTAAGTAATCGAAGTCGCACTGGCGGTTAATTGGGTGATAGGGGCAATAACAATCTTTTTAAGAATAAACCAAACCGCAATTAACAGCAGAATGCCAAGTAGCGCACTGATTATAATCGCGGATTGAATGGCCACTTTACCTTGTTGGCTAATGTCTCTTTGAAAGTAGGATTTCATTAGCATAATGGGAGTACCATCGCTAAAAAGATAACGCGACACTTCGAGTGTGCCGTTATTCAACTCATTAATCATAAACTGATCGTTTACGGGTATCGCTTTATTATCTACAGGGATAATTTGGAATCGAACTCGGGTTTCTTCAATAATATCGGACACAAACTCGGTATCGACATAACGCCCACGAACAATTAACCCTTTTGATGGGCCTTTTTCATTAGAGGTGAGGATGGGGCGTATGGAGTAAGCGATGGGTCTTTGGTTGAGTATAAGAAACCCCTTGTAATTGGCTTGGGGATTGATGGATGGAGAGGTAAAGTTCGTAAATTTAATCTGCAATCTGTCAACGACGCTCTGGGTAAAATTATCGTCAGAGATAAATGAGTTACTGTCGTTATCATAGATGCCATGCCATATAAGGTAGTGGCTTTCATCAAAGAAGAATAGGAAATCAAATTGTCCATTACGAAATGACTCTATGCCTAGATTCGAAGTAATGTATTTTGGGTTTTTTCCCTGAATAAATGAGTAAGTTTCGTCCCACGCTCCCCAATCTTTGTTGAGCAAGTCAAGGCTTTCAATGTCACTATTGAGGCTGGCGGCCACACGTTCAAAGTTGGTGATAGCGTCATTTTGTTCTAGTTGATGAAAGGTAGGTAGGACATATCGCCACTGACCATAAAAGCTAATGGCGATTATGGCGATTAGTAGTGGCAATAAGGTATACGTAATTTTTTTTGATAGTGACATTCGGTTCTTACATACTGAAGAATAGGTATAAAATGACTACGGCTATATACTTGAAAACATTCATCATTCAGTGAATATTAATCATAGTCTAATATGAGTAGTAGCGAATAATAATCACACATATATGCAATAGGGATCACAATGAGTAGAGTGAATGTTTATTCTAGCCAACCTGCTGCTTACAAAGCATTTTTTGCTGTTGAAGCATACTTAAAACAATGTGCCTTTGACCCGATCCTAGAAGAGCTTGTTCGAGTAAGAACATCGCAACTTAATGGTTGTGCATATTGTATTCATATCCATACCCAAGGAGCACTTGATCGTGGAGAATCTCAGCAGCGTATTTTTGCGTTAAGTGTATGGAAAGAATCAGTGTTATTTTCTGAAAAAGAGCGAGCTGTTCTATCCCTTGTAGAAGAAATGGTGCACATATCTGCTCAAGGAGTAACCGATTCTACTTATCTAACATTGCAAAAATATTTTGCTGAGGACGAAATTGCGCAGTTGTTGGTACTTTGCACCATGATGAACGCTTGGAATCGACTTGGAGTGGCCACGCATGCGAATGAGCAGACTAAGTATTAGTTATACCAATCGTACTAAATAACGGATCATTCTAGCTTGTTAAAATATTGGATAACTGCGTTAGAATTTTTGATTGTAGAATAACTACTTATCAAAAAATTTTGCCTTGTTCTCGAGCATTTTTCCTGCGCTAGCTCCGATCACTTACTTAGTGTGATTGGCATTAGTTTGCAGCGATTATTTGCTGTTGCGGTTATCAGTACGCTTTTAGAAGTTGCCCATAAAAAGAAAAACCCAAGCTGGATAGTCTTGGGTATGGAGAGAGGGTCTTAGATGTGTAAGTTTGCCAACTGATACAAAGTAGACCTAATGATATGAGGCTTTAGATAGCCTTTCTCAGAGTTACCAATTATTGATATTTATTATGATTACTCAATAAGCCTACCTGTAAATGCTTATTCATGCCAATAAGAAATAAAAGAATCAGTCTTTTATAACTCTTTTCTCAAGAGTTAATGGGCATTGAGTGGTGACAACAGTTAGGCATTAAAATGGGTGATGTATAAATATATCGTCGATCATACTCTCAAGTACGGCCTTATCATTGTTCATTTTTGCAAAGGTGCGCAGGCCAGTTATCTGAATTTGAATATAAGTGGCGAGATCCGTAGCACTTTTTTCTTTATCCAACTCACCCATTTGCTGGGCTTGTTCGATGAGTTTGATAAATTCATCCACCACTTGACTAAGGTGCGCTTTGGTCTCATCAAGTAATTCTTGATGTTCGCTAGTCAGTTCGCTTAAGGTCTTCGCTAACATACACACCCCATTGGGTGCTCCTTGTGCGGTTTCAATGACTTGCGCTTTTACAAAATCCTTTAAAGCGCCTAATGGAGAAGGGTTATTCTGACGGCATGCCTCAATGCTAGCCAATCCTTGCTGGGTGTAGTTTTTAAGTGCCTCTTTAAATAGGCCATCTTTACTACCAAAAGCGGCATAAATACTACCTGGGCGCATGTCAATTTCATCTTGAAGATTGCGCATCGAGGTCGCATGGTAGCCTTTTTTCCAGTATAGGTTGGTCGCTTTTTCAATCACTTCTTGACGATCGAATTGTGCCGTTTTTGCCATTGATAGTGCCCATTCTTTTGAACGTATGTTCAATCTTAAAGTGAATTTATTAACGGGTAAAGAAAACCTTTTCTAGAAAATAAAACTAAGAAGAAATGAGCTGAATTCAGTCTAGCTTTTTGTCGAAATGATCTGTTCGACGATCTCTAGCATGTTATTACCTTGTATCTCTGGTTTGAGATAGAGCGGATTATAAAAGGCCGCAGAGCGAGCGATATACGCCGCTTTTAGTCCTTGAGACATTGCGCCATGCGTATCCCAATCATGCGTCGCGACTAAACGTAAATTCTCGTTGGCAGCGCCAAGTTGCTCGGCGACAAATTGGTATACTTTGGCATCTGGCTTAAAGCTGCCAGTGCTCTCAACCGAAACCACCTCATCAAAATACTCAGCCAATCCCGCTTGGCTAATCTGCTGATTGATTAATGCCGACGATGAGTTAGAAAAAGCCACGGTTTTAAAGCCGCGCTGTTTTAATTTACTCAGTGCGGGTTTGATGTCTGAGTGGGCCTGTAGGTTAGCAAACCCTTTGAGTAATTCATTTTTTTGTTTATCACTTAAAGTGACTTTGTAATAAGCTGCTAGATTATCCAGTGTTATCGCCGCCAGTGTCGCAAAATCGCTACTGATTCCGGTGGCAATGCATACCGTAGAGGTGTGCAGTAGGCGTGAAAACCACAGTGGCAGAGCGTCTTGCTGAGCAAAAGCTTGTGTAAAACTGGGCTTAAGTGAGCTCAGATCCAAAACAGTTTCATTGATATCAAATAGAATAATTTCGGAATTCATGCTGTCTACTCGCTCTGTTTGGTTGTTATAACCATTTCGGTTTATTTTATAAGTTGTTGCAGTGCTTGCTTAAATGATTGCTGTGGGTGTGCGCCCGTTAACGCACTTTCTCGGTTAAATACTACGGTAGGAACGCCACTTACGCCCATTTGATGCCACTGCTCTTCAATAGCTTGAATGGATTTTTTGAGCTCTCTATCGTCAAGTGCCAAGCTTGCTCCTTGTTTAGCAATACCGACCGCTTTTGCTTCATTGAGCAAAACTTCGCGATTTGATACATCTTTGTGCTCAGTAAAGAAAGCAGAAAACAGACGCATTTTTAGTTCACTTTGTAACCCAAACTGCTTGGCGTGTTCTAAAAGAACGTGCGCATCGCGAGTGTTGACCATTTTCATCTCTTCAAAGTAATCAAACTTAAAGCCATATTGCGCTCCTTGCTCGGCGATATTGTTCCGTGCCTTATCACTGTCTTCGCGTGATGCGCCATATTTGCGTGCAACATGATCGCGCAGGTTTTCCCCTTCTGCTGGCATATCTGGATTAAGTTCAAAGGGTTGCCATTCGATATCAACGCGGTCTTGGATACCAAGCTCATTAATGGCCGCTTCAAGATGCTTGAAACCAACAATACACCAAGGGCAGACAACGTCAGAAATGATGTCGAGTTTGATTCTGTTGCTCATAATGAGTCTCCGCTTTGAAAGTATGCCGTGCTTTTAAGGTATTTAACTAAGTTATTTAAGTAAGCTATTTAACTACAAGCTATTTAACCAAGTTATTTAATCACGGAATAGCTAAAAGACTTTGTTGATGTGTCTTATCTTCTATTCCTTGTTTTCTATTATGTGTTTTAGACACACACTATTATGCTTTTTTAGTCCAAGCAAACTGCTCAAACATAGGATCTACCGGTGTTTTTGCAACGTGGTTTACGTAATTACTGATCACTTTTTGAGACAAACCAAGGATCACTTCAAGAACTTGTTGCTGACCATAACCTGCGGCAAAGAAGGCTTCCATTTGTGCGTCAGAGACATTGCCACGCTCACGTACCATAGCTAATGTGAAGTCATGTAGCGCTTGCAGTTTAGGCGTTGGCATTGCTTGTTGATTACGTAGTGCTTCGCTTAGCGCAGGATCAACCTTCATTGAATGTGCAATTGCGGTATGTGCCGGTACACAAAACTGGCATTCATGTTCTACGTTGATGGTTTGCCATACAACCGTGAGTTCTTCTGCATCAAATGAGGTGTTGGTGAAGAGTTGATGAATTTGTTGGTACGCTTGGAACGTTTCAGGAGACTCAGCCATTACCGCGTATAACCCAGGAATAGCGCCCACTTGTTTAATTGCGCCTTCTAGCATTGGCTTACTTTTTTCTGGTGCTGTCTCTACTGTGTGAAATTTGAATGTGCTCATTGTGTTACCCCAATATATTCATCGTGCTTGATTGCAGTGTCAGGCGTTGGATTAATAAAACCTGACTGATACCAATCGTACTAAATAACTGGTCATTCTAGCTTGTTAAAATGCTCGATAACGGCGTTAGAATTTTTGATTGTAGAATAACTACTTATCGAAAAATTCTGCCTTGTTCTCGAACATTTTTCCTGCGCTAGTTCTGATCACTTACTTAGTGTGATTGGTATGATAAGCGACGTGTTCCCGTCGATGAAAGAACTATAGTTATATTTGAGCGTTCGTTCAAGCTAATTATTGAGTGATCGTTCAATTATCTTAAGAGGTTTGCTCAGCGCATTGTTTTAAAAAGAGTTTTTAGAGTGGTCATCCAAAAAACAAAAGTAAAAAGAAAAGGCAAAGTCGTACGACTTTGCCTTATATCACTACATCATTTCTTGCAGGGAATAAATAGACTCTCACTCACCGGTTTTTTGAAAATCATACACACTGCCAAGGTTGAGTATTTGGGTCAGTTCATCAAGAGCGGTTTGGCTTTCGTTCAGCAGCATAGGGTCGAGCAGATCCTGAGCGGTGATAGAGTCGCGATAATGACGCTCTACCCAGTGGTTTAATTGAGTGAAAAGATCGTCAGTCATCATAACTGATTGATTCATTGCACTGAGTTCTTTAGGTGACAAGACCACACGCAAACGTAGGCATGCGGGGCCACCGCCGTTTTGCATGCTCTGTTTTAGGTCGAAGCACAATAATTTATCTATGCCCGATTGGCTTGAGATCAAAGAGTGTAAGTAATCCGATACTTGCGGGTTTTGTTCGCATTCTCTTGGCACGACTAAAGCGGTTTTACCATTTGGCAGAGTGAGCAGCTGACTATTAAATAGGTAGCTGTTTACCGCGTTTTCTACCGACACGGCGGATTGCGGCACTTCAATAATATTGAGCGGCTTCCCCATTGCTTTATTTAGGTTTTGATAAACGCTGTCTTTGTTTAAAAACGCCTTTTCATGGCAGAGCATGATATCGCGGTTACCAACGGCAATAACGTCGTTGTGAAATACGCCTGCATCAATCACATCAGGGTGTTGCTGGGCAAAGACTACTTTATCGTCGGCTAATGCGTGAGTGCGAGCAATAGCTGCGCTGGCTTCTAGAGTTTGTCTTGCCGGAAATTTTTTAGGTTTTGCTAGAGCGCGGTTAAAAGCACTTTCACCAAAAACAAAAAAACCAACCCCTTGTTCACCGTATTCGAGACAAAAACGGGTGTGGTTAGCCGCACCTTCATCACCAAAGTAAGGGCTTGCAGGCAGGGCGTCATGGTGAACAAAGTGGCTTGCATCATTAAACATGGCTTTTAAAATTCGCCCGGTTTGTGGATGCTCTATAGAGCGATGGAATTTGTTGATCAAATTTGCCGGAGTGAAATGCAGCTTGCCATCAGCGGTATCGCTACTTGGTGATACGGTAGCGGCATTGGCTGTCCACATGCTTGAAGCAGAGCAACAGGCTGCTAATAGTGCCGGAGAATGCGCGGCGGCTTGTTTGAGAACAGAGCTTGTATCTCCCGTAAAACCGAGCTGGCGTAGTGCACCAATATCGGGGCGAGCTAACGGAGCAATCACCCCTTGAGTCATGCCCAGATCATGTAGGGCTTTCATCTTTTTTAAGCCTTCTTTGGCGGCCAATTTAGGGCTAGAGGCTTTGGTTTTGTTGTTGTTTGAGGCAAGGTTGCCATCTGAAAGGCCGGCATAGTTGTGAGTAGGGCCGACAAGTCCATCAAAGTTGGCTTCAATGTATTGAGTTGAGTGTTTCATCTTCATTCCTTGATTGCGTTATTCTTGCTCTGACAAAGGGCCAAATAGAGGCACATACGTTACTGCGTCCCCTTCTTTTAATTGTAGAGTGTCGGCCAATTGTTCATCCATTAGCAGAGCATCATCTTCAATTTGTATCGCTTTGGTGGCTAAGGCTCGAAAGTGTTTAACCTGCCCATTACTGACTAAATAGGGCGTGTGTGAGTGGTTAATGTGCTGGGAGATTCGCACCTTTGCGGTTCGCTGTTCTTTGACGGCTCGAATGTCGGATAGTTGCGATTCCAACATGGGACCGGCATCAAAAATATCCACGTAATGATTAAAACGAAACCCTTCGGCTTCTAATAATTTTCTGGCAGGTAGCGTGTGCGGGTGAGTATGACCAATGACCTCTTGCACGGTTTCGGGCAGTAAGTTGGCGTAAATCGGATTTTTCGGCATCAATTCTGCGATAAACACTTTGTCATGCATTGACAGTTTATCGGCGATAGCAAAGTCTAAATTGAAGAAGTGTCTACCTAACCCTTCCCAAAACGGTGAGTTACCTTCTTCGTCACTAAAGCCTCGCATTTCAGCTATAACCGTTGAATCAAAGCGATTGGCATTTTGTCCCATAAATAAGAAACGGCTTTTAGAAAGCAAGTGGCCGTTGAAGCCTTTTCTAGAATCGGGCAGAAGAAACAAAGTGCAAAGCTCGGTGCATCCAGTGTGAAAGTTACTCAAGCTGAGTGTTTGGATTTTATTGTATACATCCAGCTCTCTAGACGAGTGCACAGTAGTATCGAGATGGTAGCTATAAAAAGGGTCTTGCAGACCTATGCCTGCTTGTATCGCGCAGGTCCCTACTAGCTGTTTTTGCGCTAAATCTTCGGCAACAAACAAGTAGTAGCCGTCTGGTAATGGCGTGTCGCTATTAAAGGCGGCACAGCCCTGTTTGACCATTTCATCTAGACGCTTAGGATCGTCCTGCATAGAGGTAAATCCAGTACCGGTTTGTCTTGCTAATTTCGCCAATCCTTGACGATCATCAGCGGTAATAGGGCGTATTAACAGCATAAATAATGCATTCCTTGCCATTTAATTATGCAGTCACAATACAGGCAAAGGCGGGGGGATCAAGCATGGGATATTCAATTGTTAGGTGAATTTATTGCATATATGCAATTTTTAGGTCTCTGATATTCGTTTTGTGTGACTGTGTATTCACTTCTTTAGTCAGTAACGTGGAATAACATTCCCCAGAGATGACTAATTATGAAAACAGGCTCATGATCGCCTTTGTTTTGTGACTTTTTATGAAGTGTGATCAATATCTAAGTTTAGTTGTTCATTTTCTTACGCTTTTTATTGTGGATTTTTTGCTTTCCGGCTTGCGAGTCTAGAGAAGCACCTATACTGATAAGTGTAAAATCAAATTCTCATTGAGTAACAAGAGGGCGATGGATGAAGATAGGGATATTAGTATGTGGGCACCTTTCAGACTCACTTGCCGCCGTGCATGGGCAATATTCAGATATGATTGAGACTGCGTTTCAAGCCGTCGATAACGAGATGATATTTGAAGAATATGCAGCGTTTAATCAGCAACTTCCCAACTTAGATGAGTGTGATGGCTATATTGTCACTGGCAGTGTGTGCAACGCGTTTGATGATGCGCCGTGGATTGTCGATTTAATGAATTGGGTGAAGCGTTGTGAAGCTCGTCGTATTCCATTAGTGGGCATCTGTTTTGGTCACCAACTGATTGCTCGGGCGCTGGGTGGTACAGTTGGTCGCTCCGAAAAAGGCTGGGGATTAGGCAGTTATGAGGTCAATATCGTGGCGCAAAAACGTTGGATGAATTTTTCAATTGATCGATTGCGCATGCTAGTTAGTCATCAAGACCAAGTGATTACTGTGCCCAAGGGGATGCGAGTCATCGCTTCTAGTGAATTTTGCCCTAACTTTATGCTCGCCAAAGACAACCATATTTTCACGATTCAGGGACACCCTGAATTTACCTTAGATTTTATGTCGCAATTTGTGGAGCAGCGCAAGCATCTTATTAGTGAAGAGCAGTATTTAGCGACATTTGAACAAGCCAAAGAGGTGCTTGATTCAGGCATTGTATTGCTCTGGATTGATTCATTTTTTGTGTTTAATACCGAGTCGATTCAAGACCCGAGCTTTGCTCAGTTAGTGTAAAGCGCTCTACAAATTAGTCATAAAAAAGGTTAGAAGCACAGCTTCTAACCTTTTTATTTTTAAACGCTTTTTAGTTGCTAACAGATAGCCTATTGCGCGATAAAGCCGCCAGTTTGATGCGCCCATAATTGAGCGTAAATGCCGTTACCTTCAATCAGTTCTTGGTGTGTACCTTGTTCCACCACATGCCCTTTATCTAGCACAATCAATCTGTCCATAGAGGCAATAGTGGATAGGCGATGGGCAATGGCAATCACGGTTTTACCTTGCATCAACTCATTTAAACTTTCTTGAATCGCTGCTTCCACTTCTGAATCCAGCGCGGAGGTGGCTTCATCTAATACCAAAATCGGTGCATCTTTTAGCAGTACCCGAGAAATGGCAATGCGCTGGCGTTGTCCACCCGATAGCTTAACGCCGCGCTCACCCACTTGTGCGTCATAGCCGACATTGCCAAACGGGTCGGTTAGAGTATCAATGAACTCATGCGCGTGCGCTTGTGTGGTCGCGGCAATAAGGGCTTCTTCACTGGCATCCGGGTTGCCGTACAAGATGTTGTCGCGAATAGAGCGGTGTAGCAGTGACGTATCTTGTGTCACCATGCCAATCTTGCTGCGCAATGAATCTTGGGTAATGGAGGCGATATCTTGGTTATCAATACTGATTTTGCCGCCTTCCACATCGTGAAAGCGCAGTAGCAAGTTCACCAGCGTCGATTTACCGGCGCCAGAGCGTCCCACTAAACCGACTTTTTCACCCGGTTTAATATTGAGGCTTAGGTTGCTAATAACCCCTTTATTTTCGCCATAGTGAAAGCTCACATCATCAAACTGTATGCCGCCGTGTTCAACTTTGATGGGTTTAGCATCTGGCTTATCTTGAATATCAATCGGCTTGGAGAGGGTTGCCATACCATCTACCGTTGTACCCATATTTTCAAATAGCGCACCCACTTCCCACATGATCCACATCGACATGCCGTTTAAACGCAGCGCTAAACTGATGGCGATGGCGATAGCACCCACGCTAATCGCACTTTCGGTCCATAGGTAGATAGAAATCGCGGCAATGGCAAACACCAGAATGTAATTGACCACTTCCACCATCACATTAAAGCCAGTCACTAGGCGCATTTGACGGTAAACGGTATCAAGGAAACCTTCCATACCTTCTTCAGCGTATTCGGTTTCTCGTTTGCTGTGCGAAAACAGCTTTACAGTGGCAATGTTGGTGTAGCTATCAACGATGCGTCCGGTCATGGTTGAGCGGGCATTGGCTTGCTCTGAGGAGACCTTTTTCAGGCGTGGCACAAAGTAGCACTGAATGCCGATATAGGCGAACAGCCACAACAACATAGGCAGCATTAAACGGTAGTCCGCTTGGGCTAGCAACACGATGATTGAGGTGAAGTACACGCAAACATACACAAACACATCTAGCGACTTCATCACGGTTTCACGTACCGACAGAGAGGTCTGCATCACCTTAGTCGCTATTCGGCCAGCAAAATCATCTTGATAGAAGGATAAGCTTTGCTTTAATAGGTAGCGGTGCGCCATCCAGCGAATCGACATTGGGTAGTTTCCTAACAATGTTTGATGCTGAATCAGCGAATGTAAAATCACCAGAATTGGCATGACAATGAGCACAAGAACGCCATAGATAATCAGCGTATTGGCGTTGTCTTGCATGAAAGTTTCAGGGCTACTTGAACCGAGCCAGTCAACCAGTTTACCCATCATGCCAAACAGAGAAACCTCTACAATCGCCACTATGGTACTTAAAAGCGCCATTAGTAGCAGAGGTTTCTCAAAACCTTTGGTGTAGTACCGACAAAAAGCGAACACAGTGTTGGGCGGTTGTTCGGGCTCTTGTTTAGGGAAGGCTTTAGTGAATCCTTCAAATAGTTTATACATGTATTGATCCTAAAATGTCGCCTTGCGAAGAGAAAGTGAGTAATAGCAATCACACTAAATCAGAGATCAGAAATAGCACATGACCCGTTATTTAGTACGATTGGCATAACTGCAAGGGCTTGATAGCTTGTTCCTGCGCTATTGCTGGACGCTAAATTACAGTGATTATTGTTATTAGCACCTTGTGAGATATAAGAAATATCGCACAAGATGCATCATTAGACTAGATGGTGACGTTCATGATGGTAAGGTTTTTACCTTTTTTCTTACTGCGGTCGGTGGCTTGTAGCGATGCGGCAAGGGTTTTATCGACAGAGTCTTGTAGCTGAGAGATACCAATACTTACCGTAAAGTGGATATCGGTTCTATCAAACTTAAAGCGATGCGTTTGGATAGCATCTCGTAAATCATCGGCCAGTGCGTAAGCCATCTGCTGATCATCAGCATGATACAGAACGCAGAACTCATCGCCGCTCACCCTTGCAGTAGACAAGGTGGAAGCGATTGGGAAATGCGAGTTCATTATATCGGTCATTTCTAAAATAAGCTGATCACCACAGGTATAGCCATATTGGTAATTAATGACTTTTAGATCATCCACATCCATGGTCAGTAAGTAGACATCTTTATGATCTTTATAGCGGTTGATTTTATTACGCAAAGTAAACAAGTTATCTTGGTTTGTTGCACTATCACGCAGTGATAATTGACGATGGAACAACACATTGCTTAGCGCTGTTTCAATATAGGTTTGCAACAACTTCATTAAACTGTTGTAAGTACGGGTGCGACTTTCGACAAAAATAACCCCAAATAATCCATTGTATCCTTGCAAAGGCAGGCGATAGAAAGGTTTGTCAATTTGAACTTGATTAGCAAGTAGGTCATCTTTGATGTGTCGAATATAGGTGACATCACTGCTAAGCAGGTTTAGTGCGTAGTCTTTATCAACGCTGATCGCGTGTTCTTCACCAGAATAGCCAATGCTATAAAAGGTATGACTGTCATGATTGTACAAGCACAGCTGGATTCGATTGTGTGAGCAAAATCTTGAAAGCAATACGTTTACTTGGTTTCTAAACTCAAATAAATCCGTCGATCTTGCCAGTTTGGTAAGCTCTACTTGCAGCTCTTTGTTGATAAAATTAAATACAAACACCACTAAAAGCAGTGTCGCGGCAAGCACCACAACTAATAACAGTGAATAGCTATGAGAAAACAGTGTCGAACGTGATGTTGACGAAAAATAGATCCAATTTAAGCTGTTTCTCGCATTATAAACCGCCAGTTTAGGATCATTTTTAAAGAAGTAAGTCACCTCACCGGATGGATGACTGTTAACAATATTGTCTTTAGTGTCAAACTTGTATGTTGGCTTATCGGCAAAGTAATAGCTAACCGGAGCGCTGCGATCATCTTGGATTACCTTTCCTGCTACCGCATAACGATATACGCTGGCACTTTTGCCGATACGATCAGGGTTTGGGTGCAAAATGATTTGTCCTGTCGTGCGATCCACCACGAATACGTTGCCGCTACTCATGGTCTGTAAGTCAATTAAAGTTTGGCTCATGTACCAAAGATCGAACTCGATAACGTATTGTTCTACACGCTTAGGGTGCTTTTCGCGCACAGCCACCACCCAGCGTTTATTTCGGCTTTGATACAGATTAGAGACTTGATAGTTGTTGTGCATGAAGTTCATGTCAGTCCAAGTCAACGCAGTGAGATCAATCGGTGCTGGATGACTGCTATTATGCTTGGCGACATCGATATCTGTTTCAGAGAGTGCGGTATGGTTTTTGTGGTTGTACCGAAGAATATCGTTATAGTTTTCAGTGCTATAGATAAGTTCAATTGCCAGTTGGTTCGCTTCGTTGGCGTCTTTTATTGAGAGTGTTTTATTTAAGGATGCAATGCTACTAAGGCTAGTATCTAATTGTCCTTGGATGAGTTTTGTCGCAGTCCGCAAATTGGCATGGGACTGAGTAATAATTTCGTTTTCAACTTTGTGGTAATGTTGATAAGCCACGTAAATTAGGATTGCAACGAGTCCAATTACGTAGGGACGCAAAAGACGGATAATTGTTCTTGGTAAAGCCATATATTTTGTTGTCTATTGTGTTCGACGCTTAACGTCAAAATATGAACCGGTTGTTTTTTGTCCAACGTGCAACGACTGGCAATAATATAGAGTTTTAATAGCTGATCAAGCTCTGTTTATTCCGATTGGCGCAAAATGATATTTACAATATCTAGAGTGCAATTGTATGCCATTTTGCCTGCTTCTCAACAATGATCTCAGCATTCCACTGAGATCATTGTTCGCTATTTTGTTAGGCTTCTAAAACTTGCTGTTTTACCGGCAAGATTTTAGCCGGCCCTTGCGCTTTTAAGATCACCATGGATTGAGGTTGCAATAGCATATCTCTATTAATATTCCCTTTCCCAACTTCCGCTTCGGCAGTATCACAAATGAGAGCCCAACGTTCGATGTCCCCTTCAGGCACTCTAAATCGAGCAGGCGTTTGTGATTGGTTTATATAGTAAAGCAACTCAGCCCCATCAGTGCCAATCCCGAGTTTTAAGGAAACCGCATTCAGCTGGTTCCAATCATTCATTTCCATTAAGTTGCCATCAGGGCGATGCCAACTGACTCGGTTGTCATTACGAGTTTCGCCACTAAATGCTTCAATAAAAGGAATCATATGTTCGCGGCGGGCGGCAACCATTTCAGATAACCATTTTTTGAAAGCTTGTTGATGCTCTCCCAAATCCCAATTTAACCAACTGATGGCGTTATCTTGGCAGTAGGCATTGTTGTTGCCTTTTTGCGTGTGAGAAACCACATCCGCTGTCAATATATGCGGGATGCTAAATGAGAACAGTAAGCTACTCATAAAGTTACGTTTACGCTTTTCTCTTAGTAATAGGGTTTCAGGGCATTGAGTTTCCCCTTCGATTCCTAAGTTATCTGAGCGATTATCACCGTGACCATCGTGGTTATTCTCACCATTTTCTTCATTGTGCTTGAGCTGATAGGAAACCAAGTCTTGAATGGTAAAGCCGTCGTGATAAGTGATGTAGTTGACGGTCATTTTATGGGGCCAGCGGCTGGCGCTGTAGATGTCTCTTGAGCCCATCATGCGAGTAGCAAACTCTTTTAAAAACCCTTGGTCGCCACGCCAAAAACTGCGCGTAATATCGCGGAATTTGTCGTTACATTCATTCCAACCATCAGGGAAATTACCCACTTGATAACCATTTGGACCAATATCCCAAGGTTCAGCAATCAGTTTGGTTTCTTTTAGTACTGGGTCTTGCGCGACTGCTTTGAAAAACGCTGCTTCACGATTAAAGTTATCGCCATTGCGTCCCAGTGTGGCCGCCAGATCAAAGCGAAAACCGTCGACTTTAAATTCTTGTACCCAGTAACGAAGTGTATCCATTACTAGTGTTAAAGCAGGCTGATAGTTCAAGTCGACCGTGTTACCACAACCGGTGAAGTTGGCGTAGTGACAGCCGTGTTTTAAGTAGTATTGATTATCGAGCAGTTTTAGATTGAATACTGGGCCACCATCACCGCTTTCTGCGGTATGGTTGTAAACCACATCTAAAATCACCTCAATGCCATTTTTATGTAGCTCTCGGATAGTGGTCTTTAACTCATGTACGGCATCGATTTCGGCATATCTTGGATCTGGCGCCATAAACACATATGGGTTGTAGCCCCAGTAATTAACCTTATCCATATTCAGCAAATGCGGTTCGTGCATACAGGCCGCAACAGGCAGTAGCTGTAAGCAATTGATGTTTTGCTCTTTATAAAAGCTCAGCATCTCGTCGCTGACTAAGCCAAGGTATTTACCTTGGTGCTGCATTGGAACGTTTTTATTGAGCTTGGTTAAACCTTTGGTATGCGTTTCAAACAGTACGATTTCAGAGCGAGTGAGACGAGGATGCTCCGATTGTTGCCAATCAAACTCAGAAGAGGTGACAACGGATTTTGCCATAGACCAGCTTTTGTCATTTGAAAACGGTGCTTGGTAAGTCAGAGGCTTGCTTATTGCTTTGGCATACGGGTCTGAGAGAAGGATTTTTTCATCATTTTGGTCATTGACGATAAAGCCGTATTCTTGGCCGTGTGTGACACCTTCTATATATATGTGTTTTATGCCCGCATAGCTATTGGTGATAGGGTAGGTTTCATATTCTCCATTCGTGTTAAAAAGAGCCAAAGAGATCTCTTTACAGCTTGGGGCATGAATAGAAAAGTTACATCCACATTTATCTAACTCGGCACCCAGCGGATAAGGGCGTGATTGATTACTACTCATTCTCTATTTATATCTTTTGTTTATTTTGTGAATGGTTTGAGTGATACGTTAAAAGGTTTAACTTATGAACGCAATAGGGATCGTGCTGTTGGCACTGTTCTAAGGGCTATTTTATTTAAAATATTGCGTTACATATCTCTTACTGCTCACACCGCAAGAATTAAGCTGATTTTTCTAATGTACATTTTTCTTTGTATCAATAATCGTCACTTGTTGATTATTGATGCTTAAACGATCTACATCACGGATTACACTTTTACGGCAACTTTGTGAAAAAATCAGGGAACTATTTAAATAGAGATCTGGATCTATATTTGTACTTTCGCCAGTGTGATCATTATCGTTAGAAAGCCGAGATCTCATCCTCAAAAATGTGAGCTAGACGACAAGCAGCTACAACTACGCCTTTTCGTGATTCTCTACTTCCCCCACCAATAAAAGGGAGGAGGAGGACTTAGTTAATACCAAACCGCATTACTATTATTTTGTCGAATCAAACAGTTTCACACTAATCATTCCAAATTGGCTGTATTAACAGATGGACTGTTAATCAATGAAGAATGAACTAGAAAAATAATAATCGTTTCGGGAGTTAACGAGAATGAAAAAGGTAAACCTACTAACAGCTGCAGTCTCTGCTGCCCTACTTTCAACGTCTGCACTTGCTGTAGATTTCAACGGTTACATGCGTGCTGGTACTGGTATCAGTGGTAACAGTGGTTCAGATGTTTCTGTAAACAAAAACGGTATTGGTCGTCTAGGTAACGAAAATGACAACTACTCTGAGTTTGGCCTGTCTCAAGACTTGCAAACAGGTGAAATAAACTGGCGCATTGAATCTATGATTGCCTCGGGCGCTCCTGGTGCTAATGGTTGGGAAGACGCTGACTTTAACGTGGCACAGTTTGCTGTGAAAGCAAAAGGTGCGTTAGCGTTTGATCGCGGCGCAACGCTTTGGGCTGGTAAAACTTACTACCAACGTAAAGACATCCACATTACTGACTTCTACTACCTAAACACATCAGGTACTGGTGGCGGTATTGAAAACCTATCAGTAGGTAACCAAAAACTGTCTCTTGCTTTAGTTCAAGATGGTGACAATACAACGGCTGGCACAGATCCAAACAATAGTGATTCTTCGGGTTATATCTTCGATGCACGTTTAGCAAATATTGGCCTATGGTCTGATGCAAGCTTAGAAATTGCATTGGCATATAACTTTGCCATTGATAAAGACACTGGCGGCGCAGTTTCTGAACAGGCTGATGATGGTTTACTTGCAACTGCAATTCTTCAACAAGGTCTAAGCAATGGCTTTAACCAAACAGTATTGCAATACGGTACTGCGGGTTACGGTGTGCAAGCGGCTAACTTCTGGGGTTCAGGTACGTACTACGCTCGTGGTACGGATCAATACAATGATTCAACCGGTTATCGTTTACTTAACTGGGGTGTGATCTCAATGGGCGACTCTTGGGAAATGGGTCACCAGTTAGCATACCTAGCAGGTCAAGATATCGGTGACGGCACAGGCCAGCAGTACGATATCGATCAATACTCTGTAGTGGTTCGTCCTATGTATAAGTGGAACGATACTATGCGCACTGTATTTGAAGGCGGTTATAACGCAGGTGAACGCCTAGGTAACGGTAGTACTGAAGACTTCGGTAATGCTAAATTCACTGTAGCTCAAGCTTGGGCGATGGGAAGCAGCTTCTGGGCTCGCCCTGAGATCCGCGTTTACGGTTCTTACATCCTAGATACTGAGAACGATGATGCGTTCGGTACTGGCAACGACACTGAATACGTTGTAGGTATTCAAGCGGAAGCGTGGTGGTAATCACAACGCTTTAATTTGAAATAGGTTGATGCGAAATAGCCGACATGTCGTCGGCTATTTTTTTAAGGGCTTTCGTGTGAAGTATTTGTTATAAAAGGCATTACCTCTAAAAGTCATTAAAAAAATAATAAAGGAGATACCCCATGAAATTTCAAGCTTTATTCTTAAGCTGCTGTGTGGCTCTAGCGGGTTGTGCTACTCAAGAAACCCTTCATCAAGTCGGGGCTGAACCTGTAGTGACATCAGTCGCATCTCTTAATAAATCCTCTTTTAAACTTGATTCACAAGCGCTAGTAACGATTGATAAAAACACTCAAGTGTTAAATAACAAGCTAATAGATAGCCCTGTGGTGGCATTTGATCTTCCGGCGAATCGTGGTCCGTTAGATATTTCAGTCACCAGTAATATGACCGACGAAGCGTTTTTTTCTCCTGAGATCTTAATGGTTGATAATAACGGCAACGTTATTGAAAAATACGACTCTTCTGCATTTGAATACCGACGTCCTCGTTTGGCGTGGGGCGATCGCTTAGTGGCTGAAGTTAGATTCACGCCGCCCGTGAATCAAGACACGGTGACGATGCTTATCTATACAACCAAAGATGAGCTTGGCAAAACAACTGACCGAATTCATCCAGCCAGAGCGATGGCTGAAGGTAAGGGCAACTATCTGCCAGAGGTGAAGGACATCCCAACGGCACATGCAAGCACGGGTAAATTGCTGGTGGAAGTGAAAGGTGTCAGCGCAAGTTTAGATGCTAATAATGATGCAAACAAACATCAACATGAGCTGGATGCAACGGTCGAAAAATCAACGCAGGATTATTACCACAACGCGATTCGTAAAGCCGTCGATGAAGATAATATGCCCAAAGCCCTTGCTCTGTTAGAAGAAGCTAAAGATTTGCAAATACAAGGTGCGCAACAGGTCTACATTGATGCTCTTGAACAGCATAGAAATAAGTAATATTGCTTAAACCAACATGACAAATTTGTTCTGTCCTATTAGCCAGAGAAGGGAAACCTTACTCTGGCTTTTTTTGTCTCGCTGATAGCTTGTACAAAGTATAAGCGTGCTTGAACTATAATAGATATGTATAGGTATGATTGCTATATACAGGATAGAGCAAGTGCATTGTCGTTGTGTGTCATTTAAGTTGCTGTTTTAGAAATAAAAAATAGCAAAATAGAGTCGCAAATGATGTTTGGCTAGGCTCATATGGATAGGGGTTTTGTATGTTAACAGTCACAGAAATGATGGCTTCAGGGATAGCAATTTTACTGTTCATGGCTCTGTTTTTAAGTATCGCGCGATGGTCAAGAAAACGTTCAGAGCGTGCTGAACAACGAAGATTAGAGGCGGAAGATCAGGCTAAGCAGGTTGAAGCCGAACGGGTGAGAGTTCATAAAGAGAAAATTGCATTGGCCGATAACGGGCATTTAACCACTCAGTTAGAACTGGCCGAAATGAACGAAAATAAGCATCCCAAAGAAGCGGTATATTGGTACGAAAGAGCGGCCGAACAAGACAGTATTGAAGGCATCAAAGGTATTCTTAGAGTGTGTGAGCACTATTCAGAGGAGCTTATTTCCCAAGACAAGCATCGCTATTGGAAAAATGCTTTTGACGCACACAATGGCGATGAGCAGGCGGAATATGAGCAAGGTATCGCCCTATTTGAAGGCTTTGGTATCACCAGCAATATGGACAAAGGCATCCAATTGATAGAGCACGCTGCCAATAAACGCTGCGTTAGAGCGCAAATGTTTTTAGCACAGTGGTATCGCTCATCGGAAAATCCTATGGCCGATAATGAAAAAGCACAAATGTGGGAAAGCAGAGCAGAGCGCATCAATCTAGATGGCGAATCAAAATAAGAGAAGCCCATACAACGCATGGGCTTCTCTTTATTGTTCACGTTATTTTCTAACGTACTTACCTGTTAATTAAATCACTCGTAAATGACTTCATCTAAGTAACGCAAGTACGCGTTTCTTAGACGAGTAGGGTTGTGTTCAAAGTAATTTGGGTTAAGTCTAGCTCTATCAAAATATTGTCGGTCTAAATTATGATAATTGCTGGCCGTTTTACCTAAGCCGGTATTGAGCTGATTGTGAGATTCTCCCACTCGAGTTTGCACGCTAAAGTTCCACTCACTGGTGCCTCGCACAGTGACCGGTTGTGGTTGCATTCCACGCCAGAAGGTAAGAGGGACAGAGACATTAAAGGTGACAAACTGCTCTCTTTCGCTGTTGAGATAGCTAGCGTCTAAGCGAGTATCACCAAGCCAATGGCTAGAGGTGGCTTTAACGCCTTGATCGCCACCCCAAAACTCACCGCCTTGTACTTGCATCTGCCAATTCCATTGTGCAACGGATAAGCGATAATGCGCTAATAACGGAGTACGCGCTTCTGGGTCGGTGCTTTCGCTAGCGGTAAAGTATCCCACTTCAAAGCCTAAGTTATGCATTCCTTGCGGGCTATACCATTGAGTCTCATTTTGTCCGCCATAATAATCACCACGAATTAAACCTAGGCTGAATTGGGTCATCATATCGGCCGGAAGGTTAAAGGCTTGATGAAGTAGAGCGCGGTCAATTTGGTTTTCCAGTGCACCTTGTGCGTAATAACCCTCATCATAATCATTGCTATTGGCAATGGGTAGGATATGACGAACATCGATAGCGCCGCCTTTCCATAGTGGCGTGTACAAATTGGTTCCTAGGCCAATGGAGTAGTCAAAAAATCCGTACTCGGTAGCTACGGCATAATTCATTACCGGTGCAAAAGTGATTTCGCTATAACCAAATCCATCGTTACTGACTTCATAGATCCAAGTGGTCATTGCTAGTTTATCGGTGAGGTTTTCAGTGGAGAATGCCGTGTGTGAGCACTCAGTGCCGACTTGCAGAAAATCACGATAGCATTGCAACTCTGTGTTGATTGCCAACATAGGTAATTTGTTTTTAAGTAGCACCAAATCTACTTTTTGCGCTTTGCTGGTGCCTCTTGGAAGGTCGGCAAATACCCCTTCACCTGCGTAGGTAGAAATAATCCCTAACGCGACTCCTGCACCGTCCATAGCGTTGTGTTGATAGCGTTTATTTTCCAAAGCGATCACTAGCGTATCGAGATTACTACCGACACTAATATTGACGAATCCTTCTTGCTCTAACTTGCCAATAAGTTGCGTGAGACTGCTCGCCTCGTTTTGTGCCAGTTGGCTTTGTACTTGTGTTTGAGTATCAGGTTTAACGTCGGAGTATTTTTGGCGAGTAAAGGTATCACCGAAAAAGGGTACTGACGCGCTGATACCCCATAAGGTTTGGTCACTATTTTCATGCCCGGAATAAAGCTGATATTGAGCCGCAAGTTGGGCGCCATAGGGCAGCATATCTGTTGGCGTCATCAGACGCACGGCGGCGTTAAATTCTTGAGCGTCATACTCACCAGTGAGTTGAATAAAGTCAAACGGTTGCCATTCAGCCCCGGCAAATGGCCCATCAAGTACCCCTAAACTGAGCTCAGACTTACCATAACCGCCACTAAGGCGAAGATTAAATGCGTCTATTTCGGTATCGGCAACCACAAAATAGGCATCAAAGTTACTGGCGGCTCCGCCAATATCTTGAGCGCCGAATGCTAGGTTAAACCCTAAAAATTCTTCTAAATACGGCATCTGAAGTTTAGCCGTCGCCGATAGATCGCGAATGCCGCATCCATCGGTAAAACAATTGGAATCGTATTCTTCGGTAACGATACGACTGCCTACTTCTAAATGAGGAAATACACCGGCATTGACATACCAGCTATCAAGCTCGGCAATGCTATTTTTATAAGGCACGCCTTGAGCAAATTGCGCACTGCCGCGACCTGTTGCTAACGTTTGTGCATTGGGCGTAAAAATAAGACCGCTAAAACCTTGTTGAGAAGGCAGAATATCCACTTGAGCGAACACAGGATAACTGAGCAGTGCGATTAGAGAGGTAGTGACTGTGCGAGAAACCTTTGCAGGGACAGAATCTGTGGGCATAGGAACATCCATATCCTAGGTATTAAATTGGTGTGTCGATGGAATAAATAACGCCTCTATTAAGAGGCGTTATTGCGGGGTGCGAGATTAGCCTTCGCTACCGCCAGTACCGCCAGTGCCTGGTGGCAGTTCTTCATCTACTGGTGGGATATCTGTTGGTGGCAATTCATCTTCGATGACTTCACCATCTTGTAGAGGATCACCCGCACCAGCGGCTGTGCTTGGTGGTAGAGGAGTCTCTGGGTTTGGTTCAGCATCTACGGTATCGTCAAAGGTGTCAGCGTCATCAAGATCTTCGGTATAATCTACATACGTTGGCTCACCCGCAGCATTGGTTGGGAAGTTATCTTGCGCCGCTAGCGAAGTCGCTAATGTTTTGGTGACATTGGCGATATCAGCAGAATCGCGTCCGCCTTGTGCTTCTGCGCCTACAATGGCATCAGACAGGATCATAGTCGATGCTTGCACGTTGGTTGACGTTGCCGCATCCATGCTATCAAGCGCCGCTTGTGGATCGCTCAGTAGTAGTGATTTTTGCTCACTAGATAGCGTTGTACCTTCAGGCAGGGTATCAGCAAACACTTTATCAATGATCTCAGCAACCGTTAGGCCAGAAGTATCTTCTTCAATCGCTTGTGCAACTAGCGTGGTATATGGCGTACCTGCAATCGGTTTACCTTTGGTGATAAGCTCTCCAGGAACCGTATACAAGACTTTGGTCATGTCTTTACTGTTGCTTTCATCGATAGCGTCATTAGTGCCACCACCACTACCAAAGCGAGATTCACCAAAGGCAATATCACATTGGGTTGGATCTTCATCAAATAGTGGGTAGTTCCCTTTACCGATATTGATAAGGCCTTTACCACCGGTTTCGCCAACGAACTCCCAACCGCCGCCAGCACAATCCATGTAAGTATCTAAGTATCGAATAGCGCCGTCGAATGCTTGTACTGATGTGCTAGTAGGCTCGACTCGGTTTTCGTTGTCACTGCCACATCCAGCGAGTAGAACGCCACTGACAGTTAATGCAATTAGTTTATATTTCACGATATTCCTCCTGTGTGAAATAAGTGCTATCCATCCATTTTGGAGAGCAATTAAATGGTATTTGTGTGGTGGTTAGTGCCAGTGGTAGATTGCTGCGATGCCGAAATAGTTAATATCGGGACCACCAACGTCGTTATACCACGTGTAATCTAAAGCGCCGGACCAGTGTTGGTTAAATTTATACTCTAGCCCCATGCCTAAATGAGGAGTCCATCCAGTATCACTCTCTGCGACGTTTGAGCCATTCGCATTCCAGTCATACCATTGCGTACCTACTTTTCCGTAAATCGAAATGTTTTCAACAACCGTATGAGAAAACTTAGCAGTAAAGTTAATAGTTTGCGCATCGTAACTTCCCGGAACGTCGGTAAGATCAGCTTCTCCAAGATTTTGGTAGCCTAATTCGAACGCAAGCCATGGAAGCGTATGTAGACCTACAAAGGCACCCCATGCAAAGTTAGGGTCATCGACACCGGTGACATCGGTAACACCAGCACCAAGTCCGCCCCAATTGGTCATACCCATGTTTACACCACCGTATAGGTGAGAGTGAAACCCAGTGTTTTCTGTAGCAAGTGAAGCTGTTGGTATTGCCAATATCAGTGAAGCAGCTAAGCAGAGTTTTTTCATCGGCTGAAATCCCTATCAGTAGATATTAAGTTAAGTAGTAATAAGAAAAAGTGCATATGTTGTGCGTTAATATTCATATTAACTTATTGTTAAACCAAAAGGTTTCATTAATTTTAATTATATGTGAAAACTGTAAATCAATTGTTTATAACTAGGACTCTCGTCACGTTTGTTGATTTTATGTCTACATTTTGTTGCATAAGATGCTTACCTAGATGAAATGTCGTATTCGATAGCGAGGAGCAAACTGAGCAAGAATCGGGTTGAGTATCGTTAGATTTGAACGCACACTCACTGCATCGTAATACATCATTCCTATTGGTTTTGCGTTACTTATTTTTTTATCCGAACACTATCGAAAGGCGACTTATTTTGACTATCCCAAGTATGTTACGACTGATATGCCTAGCGGCGATATGGGGAGGTTCATTTCTATTTATGCGGATCTCCGCCAATGCTTTGGGACCGGCTTATTTAATGGAGGCGCGGGTATTTTTTGCAGCCATCAGTTTGTTGCTGGTGGCGGTCTATATGAAGAAAAGCATCGATTTTTCATCGCACAAAAAACATTTCTTTATTATTGGATTTTTTAATACGGCGCTGCCTTTCCTTTTGTTTGCTTACGCGGCGCAAACTTTACCGGCTTCGATACTGTCTATTCTTAATTCAACAGCGGCAATTTGGGGCGCGGCAATTGCCATTGTATGGTCACGTAGTGTGCCAACTTTTAAGATTGTTATTGGTTTACTCAGCGGTGTGATTGGCGTGTTTATCTTAGTGGGCTTTGATAACAGTCACTTGGCACAAGGCTCGATGAGCGCAATGTTGGCTGGAGTGATGGCGGCATGTTGTTATGGGATTGCCAGCAACTATGCGAAGAATGCGCCCAAAATATCGTCGTTTGATAATGCACATGGCAGTATGTGGGCGGCGTGCTTGATTATATTGCCTTTGTTGCCCTTTATGCCCATTCGCGAAATGCCCGATTTTCAAATATCGATTTCAGTGATATTGCTTGGGGTTGTGTGTACAGGGTTGGCCTATTTACTGTATTTTCGATTGATTGAAGATGTAGGGCCGCCATCGGCATTGTCGGTGACGTTTCTGATTCCTCTCTTTGGCATTCTTTGGGGATACTTATTTTTGAACGAAAGCGTGGGATGGAACACCGCTTTTGGCGCACTCTTTGTTATTGTTGGCACTATGTTAGTCACCGGATTTTCAGTCAAAAATATGCTGAATTTACAGCGAAAGGAACAACATGAACATTAGTCAGCAGCGACACTACGACACTGTAGAAAAGGCCATTGTCTATATCAGGCAGCATTTACAGCGTCAGCCGAGTTTGTCGGAAATCGCTGAACACGTTCATTTAAGTGAATTTCATCTGCAACGTGTATTTACTGAGTGGGCAGGTATTTCGCCGAAACGATTTATGCAATCAATGACCAAGCAGCGTGCATTACAAGTGCTAAAAACCTCAGATACATTATTAGAAGTGGCGGATAACGTAGGTTTGTCTGGCACGGGGCGATTGCACGATCTATTAGTTTCCTGTGAAGCGATGACGCCAGGTGAAGCAAAAAATCTAGGCGCGGAATTGGTGATTAAATATGGCTGCGCAATAACGCCATTTGGCTCAGCGGTAATCGGCTGGACAGAAAGGGGTATCTGCTTTTTACAATTTGTTGAGCAAGGTGTATCCCAAACCGTCGCCATTTTGCAGCAGCAATGGCCACTCGCAAGTTTTCATCAAAGTGATGCTCAGCCAATATCGGAGTCGGTATTCTCAGGCTCAGGCAATAAAATTCACTTGATTGTAAAAGGAACCAATTTTCAGGTGAAAGTGTGGGAGGCGCTGGTAAATAGTCAATCAGGACAGCTACTTTCCTACGCTCAAGTGGCGCAAAAAATTGGTTCGCCTAAAGCATCCAGAGCGGTGGGTAGTGCGGTCGCCTCAAATAGCATAGGTTTTTTAATTCCTTGCCACCGCGTTATCCGTGGTGATGGTGATGTAGGACAATTTCGTTGGGGCAGCGATAGAAAAGTGGCGATACAAGGCTGGGAAGCAGCTCGTATGGATGCTAATAATTAATCTCGTAGAAAAAAGCAAAACGCCCGTATATCTTGCGATATGCGGGCGTTTTTTATAATGAAAGTATTTAAAAAATCAGATGCGCAACACCTGCAATTACGGGCAAGGTAATTAAAGTACGTAAAATAAAGATGATAAATAGCTCGCCAATATTGACTGGGATTTTACTGCCCAGTAGCAGTGCGCCTACCTCAGACATATAAATGAGCTGTGTCACTGACATAGCGGCAATCACAAAGCGGGTCAATTCACTATCGATAGAAGCAGCAAGAATGGCAGGGATAAACATATCCGCAAAACCAACCACGATAGTTTGAGACGCCGCCGCCGCTTCAGGGATAGCCAAAAGCTCCAAATAAGGCACAAATGGTTTACCCAAAATTGCAAATATTGCGGTGTATTCGGCGATAACTAATGCGATTGTGCCAAGCCCCATCACCACAGGTAATACGCCAAATACCATATCCACTGCGTTTTTCACGCCTTCTTTGGCAACTTTGCTAATTGAGGTCACTTGACCTGCTTTATAAAGCGCTAAATCCAGACCCCAAGAAAACGTGCTATGACCACTTGGGATCGCGTTTGCATCATGATCTGGCGCTGTGCCATCAATGAAAAGGTCTTTTTTGCGACTCAGTGGCGGTAAACGAGGGATAATCACCGCGGCAACTAGGCCAGCTAAACAGACTGCGCCGTAAAAAGGCAAGAACAGGTGTTCTAGTTCCACTTGCGCGATAACCACTAAGCTAAAAGTAATAGAAACCGCAGAGAAGGTAGTACCGACTACCGCAGCTTCTCGCTGGGTGTAGAATTTCTTTTCGTATTGTTTGCTAGTCAGCAAAATACCGACACTGCCATCTCCGAGCCATGAGGCCATACAGTCAATGGCGGAGCGACCTGGCAGATTGAAAAGAGGACGCATGATTTTACTCAGTAGCGTGCCAAACAGCTCAAGCAAGCCAAAGTTAAGTAGCAATGGCAGCAATAATCCAGCAAAAATGAACACAGAAAACAGCGTTGGCAGCAATCCATCTAAAACTAATCCGCCAGTATTTTCTTCCCAAATAGCTTCTGGGCCCATTTGGAAATAAGTCATAGTCACGGCTAGGCCACCAATCACTCTCACGGTTAGCCATAAAGGAGAAGGTTTAAACAACCCCTGCAGAAAACTATTTCCGGCAATAAAGCGCGGCGTTTTTATGGCGCACAGCAAAGAAGCAACGGCCATGCTGGCGATGATAAGCGTGATAATGCCAATTAAATGATCCTCTAACCCTGATTGCAGAGTTTTAGCGAGTACCGCAACCGGTATGGTTAGGTTTCCATCGTGGCTGATGGGAGCCATAAATAAAAATAACCCGATAATTGAGGGGATGAAAAACATCCAGAAGTTGCCTTTTTGAGGCGGGTTATCACTATTGTGTATCGATTGAGTATCGTTATTTGGCTGCATTATGGGGCTCACGCTGGGTACTGTTATTGGTGTGGAATCTTAGATTTACTTTTTGCATGGTTAGCATTGGGAGGATACGGTATTGGGTAGGTAAATAGCAATACTATTCAGTGGTAATATGTATTTATTCATGTCGAAGTTTCTGGTTTTTGCGACATATACGAGATTTTGTATTGATGTAAAAAATGTGCAACTTTGATGAAGAAAACCGAGTTGTGGCTCATTAAGGTGCAAGTTACGGTCAATTTAGCCACCATCTTACGAAAGAAAATACCTTAATAGCACGGGAAATTAGCCCAGATAAGGCATTAAAGCGAGTTATCAGAAATGTATATTTAGGCATTTATCTCGCAAATGACTACTTTGCTTGTAAGAGATCTCTCACAAATGCGTGAGATAATGAGACTATATTAACCAGAAAAAGACACTCAACTTGTTTAAGTTATTGAAATATAAGACTTTGGTTCTAATGGTAATAAAATGAGCAGGTTAACAAAGTCCTATGTCTATTGTGGGCAAGGCGAAAAAGAGCGAAACTTTAGTTGTCGGCAAGGAGCAGACATTAAGGAATCTTCAGGATGAAGAGCAACAGCTAGGAAGGTTGTTGAAAAGGATTTAGGACATTGTACGGACACAGAAGTTACTAGGATGGTAGCTTGCAAAGGACAGCAATGGACACCTCTAGGATAGAGGAAGGACAAACATCAGGATGATGTAAGGGACACCGCTCAAGGAACAAGTGAGTAATACCAGTAAGGATATTGGTCTGCCAGGATGGGGCTTTGGACACCGCTAGGAAGGCGTGAAAGGATTAAGCTTAGGATAAGCATACTTATCATGGAATAGATGCATGGAGCACTTTTAGTAGCTGGATTGCTGCAAGTAAGGTCACAACCCCGACGAGCGAAAGCTCTCGGGGTTTTTCTTTTGTATTTTTTGCTGTTTTTTAACAAGCTAGAATGACCAGTTATTTAGTACGATTGGTATAAATATTTTAGAAAATAAAAATGGTGAAGATTAAATCCTCACCATTTTGCTTTGTCACATCGATGTATTGCTAGTTACGCTTGATCCGTTTTATAGATATGTACGTCTCGTTGTGGGAAAGGAATGGTAATGCCATTCGCGTCAAATTGACGTTTTATCTCTTCGGTGACATCCCAATACACATCCCAGTAATCATCCGTTTTTACCCAAGGGCGCACAATTAGATCAACCGACGATTCATTTAATGTATGAACACGTACATTCAGTTCTGGGTGTTTAAGTACTTTGTCGTGGTTCTGCAGCACTTTTTTAGAAATTTCGATAGCAAAATCAAAGTCATCAGCGTAACCAATACCAAACACCATATCCACGCGGCGCACGCGTTCTGAGGTCATGTTATTAATGACATCGCCCCAGATTTTATTGTTTGGAATAACTAAAGTTTGGTTATCTAAGGTTCGTACTGTGGTCGAAACCAAGCTCATGTGACTGACTGTTCCTTGTATCCCCGCCACTTGCACTAAGTCTTTTACATCAAAAGGACGATAGATCAGAATCATCAAACCAGAAGCAAAATTAGACAGTGTATCTTGCAAGGCAAAACCGATAATGACACCCGCTACCCCAAAGCCTGTTAGTAGTGGGCCTAAGTTAATGCCGATTTGCGATAGGGCGATAAGCAGACCAATAAAGGTCACCGCTTTGGACACAATGGAAATGAAGAAATCTTGCATTAACACACTAAAATCCATTTTCGAGTGTGAAACGCTCTTTTTCACCAGTTTAGCGACCAGTTTAGACAGAATATGCGTAGCCCAAAGTATGCCCAAGAACACCAGTAGCTTCACCAATATGGACGGTGAGTTATCAAATGCCCAATCTTTAAAAGAATCTAACCATTCTTGAAATAAACCTAGCGCCACATTCACATCCAAAATATCAGCATTGATATCTCCAGTCATGGCAAATAGGGTTTGTTTATATTCCGTCACATCTAGCCCAAAATCGGACATAAGAGCCACGGTGTTGTTCATGCTAGAAAGCAGATAGCGTTGCAGTTGTGCTAAGGCAACGATTTGCTTTTCCAGTGCAGGTTTATCTTCTTCGGTGGTATATAGCTTTCGTTGATCGAGCGCTTTTTTGCGACTATCTAGATAAATAACAATGTCGTATAAAATTTCACTGCGCTTTTGTAAGTCTTGCTTAAAGCTCGTTGCATCCAATTTGATATTGAGCTTTTCTGCCCAGTCGAAAGTGGTGGCAAGTTCGGTGTAATAAATATCAACACTGCCCACACGCTGTTGAGCTAAAAATTGATATTCGGCTTTGTCAGCTTCATTGGCATCTCTTGCTTGCTTAAACAATTCTTGAGCTTGTCCATCGGCGTGAACAATTAAGGCTTGTAGCATGGCAGCTTGTGCTGGGATCAAAGTTTTTAATACGTCTGACTCTGGAGATTGAACCACTAAGTTGGCGATTTCATCTCGCAAAACGCCATTTTTTCGGCGTAATACATCTTCTAGAAATAGGGCTTGTTCGCCAGTTGAGTTTTCAATTTTATCGATCTGTTGTGAAAATTTATCTTGTTGTTTCAACAGGTGGTTAGTCTCAGCGGCGGTGGCGACACCGGCAAAGACGTTACACAGCAGTATCAGTAGCAGTAATCCTTTACTCATGTGGAGGTCTCTTAAAAGTGGTTTAAAAATATAGGGTTACAGATTTATCAATATCCAAATCAGTATAGTTAACAACCGTGTACTTTGCTGATGTTGAAATGTAATTTCACTGATTGCTTGATTGTTATTTAATCTAAACTAGCATTTATTAACATAAATGTAACATGGTGGTCTCGATAGGTTACTTAGATAATCGATAGAGCATGTGGGGGTTTTTAGGGTGCGCATACCTGATGATGGCCGTTCAGATATGCATTGAGGCAAATGAATTAGTTCACCAGGAGGGTGATACGCTAATGCATGACCACACAATAAGGCGATCATTTAAGCAAATCATCAGCAACCTAAAACTGCGCGCTTACAGTGTTGTGGGTATGCCATTGTTTTTGTTGGCATCTGTTTTTGCCAAAACGGCCCAAGCTTCTGAATCTTCTGCAACGGTCTCATCATCTTTCAACATGACTCAAGGCGTCACGGAAATAAGCGGTAAAGTGTTCCACTTACACATGCTTATTTTCTATATCTGTGTCGCGATTGCGGTGGTGGTTTTTGGGGTGATGTTTTACTCCATCATTAAGCATCGAAAATCAAAAGGTGCAGTTGCGGCCAATTTTCACGAAAGTACGAAAGTGGAAATTATTTGGACCGTGATACCCATCTTAATTCTCATCGGTATGGCCATTCCTGCCACCAAAACCTTGATTGAAATGGAAGACACCAGCGAGTCAGAGCTGACCGTTAAAATTACCGGTTCGCAATGGAAGTGGCATTACAGTTACTTTGAGCATGATGTGGAGTTTTTTAGTTACCTTTCTACCAGCAATGAACAAATCGAAGGTACTGATAAAAAAGGCGAACACTACCTACTGGAAGTGGATAACGCTTTGGTACTGCCTATAGGTAAAAAAATCCGCTTTTTAATGACCTCTGATGATGTGATTCACTCATGGTGGGTGCCCGATTTTGCAGTTAAGAAAGACACGATTCCGGGGTTTATTAACGAAGCGTGGACCAAAATTGATAAGCCGGGCATTTATCGCGGTCAATGTGCTGAATTGTGCGGACGTAACCATGGCTTTATGCCGATTGTGGTGAAGGCGGTAGAGGCTGATGAATTTGACGCTTGGATTGCCGATAAAGAGCAGCAGTTAGCAGAGCAAAAACGTCAGCAACAACAAGCATTACAAAAAACCTTGAGTATGGATGAGCTGATGACACTCGGAAAAGAGGTATACGAAGGGCGCTGTGCGGTATGTCATCAAAGCAACGGTTTAGGTGTAGCCAATGTGTTCCCCGCAATGAAAGGCAGCAGTGTGGTACTGGGTGACGTAAATGGACATATCGACATTATCGTCAATGGGGTGAGTGGCACGGCTATGCAAGCCTTTGGCACTCAACTCACTGCCGAAGAAATTGCCGCTGTGGTGACTTACGAGCGCAATGCGTGGGACAACAACACTGGCGATCTTGTACAAGCGTCCGATGTAGCAACGCTAATAAATACACAAACTAAGGTGGAGGGTGAGTGATGAAAGAGTACGACAAAGCCTCTACATACAAGAGCACTGCTAGTGATGAATTGCAAAGCGTTAGCGCAGGTACAACGGCCGATACCACAGATCATGATCATCACGGCCCAGCCAAAGGGTTAGCTCGCTGGATCTATTCTACTAACCATAAAGATATAGGTACGCTTTATTTGTGGTTTAGCTTGATCATGTTTTTTACTGGTGGCGCAATGGCAATGATCATTCGCGCCGAGCTATTCCAGCCGGGATTGCAACTGGTTGATCCGCAGTTTTTTAATCAAATGACCACAGTGCATGGGCTAGTAATGGTATTTGGTGCGGTTATGCCAGCCTTTACTGGGCTTGCAAACTGGATGATCCCGATGATGATCGGTGCGCCTGATATGGCATTGCCACGTATGAATAACCTCAGCTTCTGGATTTTGCCTTTCGCGTTTTTAATTTTATTAAGCTCATTGTTTATGCCCGGCGGCGGCCCTGATTTTGGTTGGACTTTTTACGCGCCGCTTTCCACCACTTATGGCCCTGACAGTACTGCACTATTTGTATTTTCGGTGCATATCATGGGGATCAGCTCAATTATGGGGGCGATCAACGTGATCGTGACCATTTTCAATATGCGTGCTCCGGGCATGAAATTGATGAAAATGCCGCTGTTTGTGTGGACTTGGCTAATTACGGCCTTTTTGCTCATTGCGGTGATGCCTGTGTTAGCGGGCGCGGTGACTATGGTGCTGACCGATAAATACTTTGGCACGAGCTTTTTTGATGCCGCCGGTGGTGGCGATCCGGTGATGTTCCAGCATATTTTCTGGTTCTTCGGCCACCCAGAGGTGTACATCATGATTTTGCCTTCGTTTGGCATTATCTCAGCAATCGTGCCGGCGTTTAGCGGTAAAAAGCTGTTTGGTTATCACTCTATGGTGTACGCCACTTGTTCCATCGCTTTGCTGTCATTTTTGGTATGGGCGCACCATATGTTTACCACAGGTATGCCGGTGTTTGCAGAGCTGTTCTTTATGTACTGCACCATGCTGATTGCGGTGCCAACCGGGGTAAAAGTGTTTAACTGGGTGGCGACCATGTGGCGCGGCGCACTCACTTTTGAAACCCCAATGCTATTTTCGATAGCCTTTATTGTGCTGTTTACCATCGGCGGTTTTTCTGGGTTGATGCTGGCAATTGTGCCTGCGGATTTTCAGTACCATGACACCTATTTTGTAGTGGCGCATTTCCACTATGTACTGGTTTCAGGGGCGGTATTCTCGATTATGGCGGCGGCGTATTATTGGTTGCCAAAATGGACCGGCAATATGTACAACCAGCGCCTCAGTTTATGGCATTTTTGGACATCAGTAGTATCGGTCAATATCTTGTTTTTCCCGATGCATTTCTTGGGGTTGGCGGGTATGCCAAGGCGTATTCCTGATTACGCGATTCAATTTGCCGATGTGAATCAGATAGTGTCAATCGGCGGGTTTGCCTTTGGCTTATCACAACTGCTTTTCTTGTGGGTAGTGATTAAATGTGTACGAGGCGGCGAAAAAGCGCCTGCCAAACCTTGGGAGCGAGCCGAAGGTTTGGAGTGGAGCGTGCCAAGCCCTGCGCCACACCACACCTTCTCTACGCCGCCGAAAGTGGACTGATTCGCTTATGTCTAAGGAAGCCTCAACCAAGCAACGCATGTCGAATAAAAAGCTCACATTAATACTGTGCGCAGCTACGTTAGGTATGTTTGGTTTTGGCTTTGCGTTAGTGCCGCTGTACGACATTTTGTGTGAACAACTGGGTATCAACGGCAAGACTTCAACCGTGGCTGCCGAGCAACCGAGCACGATGCAAGTGGATGAATCGCGCACGATCAAGGTGGAGTTTGTATCGCACATTCCTCCGGGGTTGCCCATTGCGTTTGAGCCGCAGAAAAAAGTGATGCACGTGCATCCGGGTGAAATTATTCGCACCGCGTACATTGCGAAGAATCAATCGCAACTGGCGCTAGTGGCGCAAGCTGTGCCGTCAGTCAGCCCCGGTTTAGGCGCGACCCATTTTAATAAAATTGAGTGTTTTTGTTTTAATCAGCAACCACTCAATGCTCAGCAACAAGCGGAACTGCCTTTAATTTTTTATGTAGAACATGAACTGCCCAATTCAATCCATACGCTGACTTTGTCTTATACCTTATACGACATCAGTGACAGCGTTGATGATCCTAAACTCGCGTCCTCTGCTGTATCGGGGCAACTGACGTCGTCATATGACACGCAAGGAGATGCGTTATGAGTGACAAGCACCAAGCTTATTACGTTCCAGCACAAAGCCAATGGCCACTTGTGGCAGCATTTGCTCTGTTTTTTATTGCCGTGGGAGCGGGGCTAACCGTACAGAGCATGCACGATGGAGGTTTGTTGGGTCCTTGGCTGTTGGCTTTAGGTTCTATTGCTCTTTTGGTGGTATTGGCGGGTTGGTTTACCAATGTAGTGCAAGAGTCGTTATCGGGCTATTACAGCGCGCAAATCACTCGCTCTTTTCGCCAAGGCATGAGCTGGTTTATCTTCTCGGAAGTGATGTTCTTTGGCGCTTTCTTTGGCGCGCTATTCTACGCTCGAATGTTATCCGTGCCTTGGCTTGGCGGCGCCGATAATAACGCGATGACTCACGAAGTATTGTGGCCCACCTTTGAGGCGATTTGGCCCTTAACCACAACACCTGCCGGAGACACCACTCAAGCGATGGGTTGGCAAGGATTGCCATTAAAAAACACCATCATCTTATTACTCTCTTCGGTCACTTTGCACATGGCGCATGTCAGCCTTGAACAAAATAAGCGCATGGCGCTGGTGGTATGGCTAGAGCTCACCATAGTGTTGGCAGGGTTCTTTTTATTCTTCCAAGCAGAAGAGTACATCCACGCCTATCAAGATATGGGGCTGACTCTGCAATCTGGAATTTACGGCAACACCTTCTTCTTGCTGACCGGCTTTCACGGCATGCATGTGTTTATCGGTACGGTTTTTCTGATTGTGCTTTTATTTAGGATCAGCAAAGACCATTTTACCGCCAAAGATCATTTTGGGTTTCAAGCAGGCAGTTGGTATTGGCACTTTGTGGATGTGGTGTGGCTGTGTTTATTTGTCTTTGTGTACGTGCTTTAGCCGTGCACTAATACGGCCTTGGATTAGGCATAACCCAGCCCATTTTTAGGGCAAGGATAAGAAAGATGATCACTACCGCAGATAACGCGACGCGGCGCCCTAAATAGTGGCTCATTGGCACTTTTGAATCAGCGTTTTCTCGCACCATACGCACCATTGCGAGAACCAAGTTGAAGATAATAAACAGCAACAACAGGATGATGATGGATTTGAAAAGCAGTGGTGACATTCAATCTCCTAAGCCTTCGTCTTTGAGTCTTAAAAGCGCGGTCTCTAACAAGGTAGCGTGCAAAGTGTTTTGGTTAACCGCGTCAGTATTAACTGTGGTTGTGTTTGTAGCATTGGTCAAATTGGGTTTCTGGCAATTATCCAGAGGCGAAGAAAAGCAACAGCTAGAACAGCAGTTGTTGGATAGACAGCAAATGTCGCCTCTTAGCGTAGAGCAGTTATCGGCTATGGACGCCGGACTCAATGTAACCGGTTTTCCATTACAAATAGACGTAAAACCGCAGGCGTTACCTTTGGTGTATTTAGATAACGTGACCCATGATTCCAAGGTTGGCTATCGAGTGTTGCAACCTATGGCGGTATTTCTGCAACGAGAAAAATATCTATTACTGGTGGAACTCGGTTTTGTGGTGGCATCCATGACCCGAGATGAGCTTCCTAAAGTGGCACCCATTGGGCAGGCGCAACGCTTTACGGGCAAGGTATATCAAAAAAGCACCAACCCTTTAAGCTCCGACGTCATGCTAGAAAATATGCCAGCGGGAATGCGCATTCAAAACTTAAATTTAAGAGAGCTTGCGATTGCGCTTGATGCGCCACTGTTACCGTTTGTGTTTCAGCCTGAGGTTATTGCCAATAGTGATTTGCCTATGCTGTGGTCACCGTATCCAATGACCTCTCAGAAACACTTTGGCTATGCATTTCAGTGGTTTGGCATGGCTGGAGTGTACGCGTTACTGGTGATTTTATTTGTGTTAAGAAAGAGAAAAGTTAAGGAATGACTATGCAAAGCCAAGCACTTTGTTCGCAAAAGGGAAAAGCCAAGCAGAATAAGACTAAGCAGAATAAAGATAAGCAGAATAAGGCTCGGCAAAAACAAGGTCGCGCAAAACTGCTGGCTTTGATTCTGATTTTTGCCGTGCCGGTTATTGCCGCGCATTTGATTTTGCATCAAGGCTGGTATCAATCTGGCGTAACCAATAAAGGCGTATTAATAGAGCCAAGGTTTACGTTTGAATCGGCAAATTTAGTTAACCCTGTTTCTGAGCGTTGGCAGTTGGTGTTTATCGTGCCAGATACGTGTGATGACGCATGTAATCAAAGATGGCATTTACTGAATCAAAGTTACATCGCCCTTGGCGCTTATAGCGAACGAGTGGTGGTCTCTCTTTACACTACGTCGACCTCAGATCAAACGTGGCTTGCACAAAATAGGCAAGAGCGACCAACCTTACTTATTGACCAGAAAAATGCTCCGGTGCATGCGCAAGATTATGTGCTTATCGATCCTTTAGGGCAGTGGGTGATGCGTTATTCCAATATTGGGGCAGACCAGCAAGTGTCGCAAAACAAAGGGCTTATCTCAGATGTTCGGAAAATCTTAAAGTTATCTAGAGTGGGGTAATTTTGTTATGCAAGGAAGCATCTCATTACAACGATTAACTTGGGTCGCGCTGTTTATGACTCTAGTGGTGATAGCGCTTGGCGCCTACACCCGATTGGCCGATGCAGGCTTAGGCTGCCCCGATTGGCCCGGATGTTATGGGCAAATCGGCGTGCCAATGCAAGCTGAAGACATCGCCAAAGCGCAGCAATTGTTTCCACAAAGAGCGGTTGAGCCAAGTAAAGCGTGGCTTGAAATGATACATCGCTATTTTGCGGGGATACTCGGGCTTGTGGTGTTTGCTCTGTCTTATCTGATATGGAAAAGCTCGGTCACGTATCATCCATTTGCCGTTGTGCTTAGCACCATCATTATTGCTCAAGCCGCCCTTGGCATGTGGACTGTCACCTTAAAGCTGATGCCAGTGATTGTCATGTTGCATTTACTTGGTGGTTTCACCCTGTTTAGCTTACTGGCATGGCTGATGTGCCATCTTCGCAGCGCTTCTTTTATGCAAAAACAGCGCACCGCAAACATCGATTATTTATCTACATCATCACTCAGTGTATTACGCGGCTTTACTGTCTTTGCCACCGCGGTACTTATACTGCAAATCATGCTTGGCGGCTGGACCTCATCAAACTACGCCGCCTTAATGTGTACTTCTTTACCCATCTGTCAGGGCGATTGGCAAAGCCATCTCGATTTCGCCAATGCGTTTAATTTTATCCAATCCGGTTTTGATGATTATGAATTTGGCGTATTGGATTACGGCGCAAGAATGACCATCCATGTGACCCATAGAATCGGGGCACTTATCACTACCTTAGTGTTATTACTATTAATGATACTGCTTTATAAAAGCGCCTTACCTGCGGCGAAAGCGTACGTGAAAGTCATTGCATTAGGCTTAATGGTGCAAGTATTACTTGGCGTGGCGAATGTCGTCTTTCATCTGCAGCTGCTCAACGCAGTCATGCACAACCTTGGCGCTGCGCTGCTACTGGTGATATTAGTCGCCACCAATCATTTTGTGTGGGTCAAAGTGCAATCTAGTCGCACGCAAGCTCATGATTCGAAAAGGGAGTATTCGGTATGAGTCATCTTATCGGTTCGCAAACACGTGTGGGCAGTAAGCAGCTATTACACAGCTACTACCAACTGACCAAACCTAAAGTCGTGGCACTGATGTTGCTAACCGCTGTGGTGGGGATGTGTCTGGCGATGCCGGGAGCATTGCCACTGCAACAATCTTTGCTAGGGCTACTTGGCATTGGCTTGATGGCAGGCTCGGCGGCCGCGTTTAACCACCTTATTGATCAGCGCATTGATGCGATTATGGCTCGTACTTATAAGCGCCCACTTCCCTCTGGAGAGCTCTCTTCAGCGAACGTATTTTTGTTTGCCACTAGTATAGGTTTAGCGGGTTTTGCCATTTTATTTGTTGGGGTCAATGGGCTAACTGCGGTGCTGACTTTTGCCAGTCTGCTAGGTTATGCGCTGATCTACACCTTATATCTAAAGCGAGCCACGCCACAAAATATTGTTATTGCAGGCATCGCAGGGGCAATGCCACCACTGCTGGGCTGGGTGGCGGTAACAGGAGAGCTGCACGCTAACGCTTGGCTATTAGTTATGATCATCTTTATTTGGACGCCGCCGCATTTTTGGGCGCTGGCTATTCATCGCAGAGACGATTATGCCAAAGCCGATATCCCGATGTTGCCTGTTACCCATGGCGTTGAATACACCAAAACCAGCATTCTGTTATATACCATTTTATTAGCTTTGGTCTGCGCTATGCCGGTGTTAGTGGGTATGAGCGGACAAATCTACCTAGCCAGCTCAACCATATTGAGTGCCGGATTTATTTATCATGCGTGGAAGCTCAAATACAGAGCCGATGCCAAACAAGCCATGCAAACCTTTAAGTTTTCAATCTATCACTTAATGTTGTTATTTATTGCTCTGCTGGTGGATCACTATGTGTGAATGTCCAAGTCATTCATTGCTAGACAAAAGAGTCATATTTCTGCACATTGAATCATCAATCGTTAAAAAGGAAGTGTATGTTTAGTCATGTAATGATCGGCACCAATAATATGGATGAATCTAAAGCATTTTATGATGCTGTTCTGGCAACGCTAGGCTATGAGGCTGGTGTTATTGATGAAAAGGGCCGCTGCTTTTATTTCTCAGATAGCGGTGTTTTTTGTTTAACCAAGCCTATCAATGGTGAAGCAGCGACACACGGTAATGGCACAACCATCGGTTTTAGAGCTGCCAGCCCAGAGCTGGTGAATAAGTGGCATCAAGTCGGCTTAAAAAACGGTGGTGTAGAGTGTGAAGATCCTCCGGGTATTCGCGGAAACACAGAGCGTCAACTGTACATGGCTTATTTAAGAGACCCGTCTGGCAATAAAATCTGTACTACTCACCTTATCTCTTAGTTGAGTAGAAATTAGCCAAAAAATTCAAGCCCCAGTGGAGTCTACCACTGGGGCTTTTGTCATCTTTTGGTCATTAAAAGTTAAGAAATATTTCATGCAGTAACCTTTTGTTGTCATATGCAATCTATAGATTATTCCCTGTTTCAAAAACTCGTAAATCAATCCTAAAATATCCCAATCTCACGGAGAAATAAGAATGAAACGCAGTGGATTAGTTTTGGCAACCATCGCTGGTTGCGCTTCTTTATCAGCTTATGCTCAATTGCCTCAGCAAGCTGACCAATGGTTTAAAGAAGGCCAATCAGCATTAGAGCAAGCAAAAAAAGTTAAACCAATTGTAGGTCCTGCAAAGAATGTAATTTTATTTGTTGGCGACGGTATGAGTGTCGGAACAATCACAGCGGCTCGTATTTATGCGGGACAGCAACAAGGTTTGAAAGGCGAAGAGTACAAACTAAGTATGGAAGCACTTCCACACATGGCTCTGTCTAAAACTTACAACACCAACATGCAAACGCCAGATTCAGCAGGTACTTCAACCGCTATGGTTGCTGGTGTAAAAACAAGCTCTGGCGTTTTAGGTGTGAATGAGAGCATTAAACGTGGTTTCTGTAACAATGTTGAAGAGAACAAAGTAAAAAGTGCTTTCCAATCAGCAGCAGAAAAAGGCTTGTCAGTTGGCTTTGTAACAACAACTCGTATTACGCACGCAACACCAGCGGCCGCTTACGCTCATAGCCCAGACCGTAACTGGGAAAGTGATTCTTCTATCTCAAGCTACAACAAAAATAACGGCTGTACAGACATTGCACATCAGCTGGTTAATTTTGACCACGGTGATGGCATCCAAGTTGTATTCGCTGGTGGACGCAGAGAGTTCATCGACAAAGATATGAAAGATGAGCAAGGCTTTGCAGGTAAGCGTAGCGACGGTAAAAACCTAATCGAAGAGTGGCAAAAACGCTACCCAGAAGCCAACTACGTTTATGATCGCGCAGGCTTTGAAAAGCTTGATGACAAATCTCGCGTAATGGGTTTATTTAACTCAAACCACCTTGAGTGGGAATTAGATCGCGTAAAAGAAAACATCGAACCTTCCATTGCTGAAATGACCAGCAAAGCGCTAGATGTACTATCAAAAAACAAAGACGGCTACTTGTTGATGGTTGAAGGCGGACGTATTGACCACGCTCACCACGCAGGCAACGCAGCACGTGCACTAGAAGATACCATCGCATTTGATAAAGCTGTTCAAGCCGCAATCGAAAAAACCGATCCTAAAGATACGCTAATCATTGTAACTGCCGACCACGCCCACAGCTTCGTAGCGAACGGCTACGCGGAACGTGGTAACGACATCCTTGGTCTATCTATGTCTGGCGGCAAACCAAACAAAGATCTAACAGGCAAGTCATACACCACGCTAATGTACGGTAACGGCCCTGGCGGCATCGAAGGCGCTCGCCCAGACGTAACTGCAAAAGAAGTGGCAAGCCCTGATTACATCCAGCAAGCCATGATTAAACTAAAATCAGAAACGCACTCAGGTGAAGACGTAGCCATCTTCGCCCGTGGCCCACAAGCATGGTTATTCCAAGGCGTTGTAGAGCAGAACTACATCTACCACGTTATTGCTGATGCGGTGAATTTGAAGTAGAGATAGGGGCGGGAAGTTGTTTATTTAAAACGGTACTCATTATCAGCCAACATTGATTAAGATATAGCTGTCAACCAGTACTAGGGCAAGCGAATACATGTTTAAGATTTGAACAGGTGAAGTAACTTAGCTTTTCAACAGTTAGATAATAACTGTTAAATTGAGTAAATGTTATATGATACCTGCTTGAAATACCAACTCAGACTGAGTGAAAACGTTCATGCGCTTGCCCTGCTTCAAGCATAAGTAGTTATTAAGGGTATACTTTTATTGAGGAATCGCTTTCATGGATAGAAATACTCAGATTATCGTCGTTAGTAATTCTTTTTAAAAAACTTAATATTGTTGTAGGGAAAGACATAACACGATTTTGTTGAATAATATAACCATCAAGATTTTTTAGATTGTGTAATGTTCTTGATTGTTCCATTGCTGCTGTAAACATTGTTCCTCGGTTTGGATTAAACCGATGAATTAATACAAATTTTATTTTTAGATTAAAGAATTCTTGTCGGCTAAGATCTGGTAAATAAGCTTGACAAAAAAAGAATAATGTTGAACCTGCTTCATGTACCTTTAATCTAATGTCTTCTTTCTTATGAGTTCCCTCTTTAAATTCAACTAGGTAAAGAGTATCTTTGTTAAAGAAAACAGCATCAGGAGATCTTTCCTTTTTCTGTTTTCCTTCTATAGTATTAATGTTATTAACAGTATCAAAATCGAAGCCTAATTTTTCACATTCAATAAAACTTCTACCATCAGAATCATTATAGCTGAGTTCTGTAATTTCTTTTAAAGATGTTGGGTAAGTTTCTACTAATTTATTAAAAATTAACTCTTCATTAGAAATCACTCATTAATTCCTCATTTAGTTCAAAAATTGGAGATGCTAAATCATTTATTACAGGCTCTATATTATTTGAAACATCAGAAAATTCTATGCCATCATCTCCAGAAAATGTTCTATAAAAGTGAGAGTTTAAATCATCCTTTTTTGAATATCCATAAAGTGCTTCAAGCATATATGGGCTATGTGTTGTTACTATGATATTGGCACCTTGATTTACAAGTTCGCAAATCATCTTTGCGTAAATAAGTTGCCATTTTGGATGTAAATGGACTTCAGGTTCGTCTAAAATAAGTAAACTTTCCTGCCCACATAAACCACTAGATATTAAAAGTTCTAAGATACCAAGGGATTTAATTCCTGTAGCAATATTAGAAGAAGATACTTTATGACTTCCTCTATCTAGAATAAAATCTGCTTTATCTTCATTATATTGTAGTTGGCCTTTATATACATCACTTAAGTTTATATCTAGACGATGATAACTATTAAAAAGATTCATATGAAAAACACTTCGTCTTAACTTATTTGAAAGATCTTTTATATGTAGTGGTACAGAAAGAATACTTCTTGTATCTTCGTCTAGTACGGTTCTAGATATTTCTATTAAGTCGTGGTATTGAATTATTGTTGGGCTATCAACAAAAGTAGCATCTTGATAGCCTAAACCTAAGTCATCATAAAAACAAATATTATTTACACCATTAATATCAAATCTAATATCAAGAACTTTAGATGCACCGTCTTTGATTGATACTATTGATTCTCCATTTACTTCTTTTCCAAGAGGGAATAGTTCACCTTTAAATTCGGAGTAGAGTGCTTTTATAATAGCTTTATTGATAACACTTTTTTTATCCGTAGGTTCTGATATTATTTTATCTATTGAATCTAAACTCTTAAGTATGAAAATCTTTGTTGACTCTTTTAACTTTCTTTCAGAATCTAAATCTATGTAATTTCTTCTATCTTCGATAGATGATAAATTAAGATTGATATCTCGGAAAAAAGTATCTGGTTGAAACAATTCTTTTAAGGTTTCATGTTCAGATAAATTAACTTGTCGTCTGAGAGTCAAATAGGTTTTATTGATGATAGTCTTTAGTTTTAAGTTCTTATCTTCCTGTAAATCTTCTTTATATCTAGAGATAGCTTTAACCAATGAGAAAAATATTTTTCCAACCGTACTTTTACCAGAGTCATTTTGACCTGCAATAACTGTAAGTCCTTCAACCTTTACAGTGCCACGCGCAATAAGACCAAAATTTTCTATTGATAGTTCCATTGACCATAACCCATTACTTATAACTATTGATAGTATACATACTTAGAAGAAGACTCTAAAGTGAAGAGTCTTCTTCATATGTGAAAAATGTTCGTGTACTTCATTTATCATAGACTATAACGCTTTGTAGTGGCTTTAACTGTTAAGTTGGATTGGTGATGGCATTGCCTTTCACTGAAAATTTTTTCTGATTCGATTGGAGGGTATGCCACTACAAGATTGTGTTTAATAACATAATTCGAAATTAGCTCACTCCACAATCAGAATAGACTGAGCAATGAGCGTAATTAGTTTATGGAAGCCATAGACAACAGTAAAGGCATTTTTAATCAGCAAATTTAACCAATCTTCACTATTTCACAGGCTTAATACCCTTACTCGGATCAATCCCTTTATACAAAAACTCAGTAGTAGGTGCATAGTGACGCACTAGCACGTTCCATTTTTGACCGTCTTTTAAGCCATCCAACGGAATGTTGTTCGCGCCGTATTTTTCTTCGTCACATCCAAAGTACACAGTGTATGTGCCGTCTGCATTTGGTTGTGCTACACCACTGTTAGCGCTTGCATCATCATTGAACATGAAGCCATCTTCGTTATATACGGTAAATGACCAAAAGCCTTTGTTTTTTGGGTCTTCAAATGTCACTGAGTGGCATTGGGTTGATTCAAAATTTGGTGAGTATTGGTAAATATTGTCTTTGAATGTTGCTCCGCCCCATCCGTAAGCGGCGCCTTGAATGCGTTTTTCGGCGGTGGTGTATTCACCAGTACCAAACATCTTCTCTGAGTCAGCCACACCTTCAGCGGCGATCTCCGTTAAAATCACTTTCTTCACTGGCTCAAGCTTTGCGGCGAGAGTAGGTAAGTCGTAGCCACCATAAATAGGGTAGTCATCTTTTGAGCCTGCGGTGATAACTAGCTGGTCTTGTAGCTTGTTAAGCTTGGCGATTTCTTGTTTGTCATGAATATTTGGCAGATAAGCTCGAACTACCACGAACATGAATTTTGTCGAGTCTGGCACTTCTAGGGTTTCATTGCCTTTGGTGTAAACCATGTCAAAGGTTTGGTGGTTTTCATCGGTAAATTGCACCATTACAAAGCGGTCACCAAAATCAGGTAGTGTCAGTGTGGCGCCTTTTTCTGTATCAATGACCGCTGTCGAGTAAATAGTGTCGCGGTTCATTCGCACGATAGGCTGATCTTCAGTTAACGGCGGAGTGCGAAAGTGTCTCCAACTGTTGACGCCATCAGTTGCTTTGACTTCAGTGACTGCAAAATACTTAGAGGTTTCTGCTTGAATATAGTTGTCTCGGCTAATGTTTACTTCAGCAGATGCCATGTTTGACAGGCCTAAGATGCTTACTGCGATTGGTGCTAGTAGAAACTTTTTCATCTATTCAATACCTCAATTCGTTCTAAGTAGGATGCAACCACTGTTGGTATTTTCAATATAGTAGTTGATTCAAATTTTATGCTTATCAATGAACTGCAATCATTGTCTTAGCAAGTACGAATGAGTTTATGGTGTACTGAGGGCAAGCACCAATGCCTATTTTTAATATCAATAATAACTCGTATGCATATCATTGGTTTGATATACGCTATTTTGGGTATGCCACTAACTAAAGAAACAAGTGTATTTGTAGGTCACGGATTAGCTTGGATTACATATGAGGGGCGAGGGGTTTTGGTTGGCTTTATCTTTGATTGACAGAGCTTTGCTTAAGCTCTGTCATTTGAGGTGTCGCACTGATTCTCTAAATTCTGGGTTTATGCTCTGCGTTTTTTGAAGGTATGCCATCCCGCGCTGAAAATGGTTTTTACTACAACACTAAGCGCACTTAATTTGGGGTCAGTATTTTTGCCATCGGCAATACGCCACATTTGGTGCTCGTACCATACCAATCCCACCATCGCCATTTTATCAAGCGCAGGCTTACCGGTTGTTGGTACGGTTAAAGGCATTCCATGGTTAGAGTCTTCGATGAGCTTGTTAGGGAAGTCGGGGTCTACCGCCATGGTGCGCGCAATGCCGATAAAGTCCGTCGCTGATGTACTTAAGGCTTCGTTCATTGCTGGCGCGGTTCTAAAACCGCCTGTGACCACTAGTGGTGTACTGACCAATTTTCTGACCTTAACCATATAATCCATAAAATAGGCTTCGCGCTTTATCGTGCTGGCTTTTACAGGCTCGCTTTTATTTTTAGCCCCCATCATTGACGGGCTTTCATAAGTACCACCGGAGATCTCAATCAGGTCTATGCTGTTTGCACTTAATGCCTGCACAACCTGCATCGACTCTTCTTCGGTAAAGCCACCTTTCATAAAATCAGCGCTATTGAGCTTGATTCCGACAGGAAAATCATCACCGACCTCTTTGCGAATCGCTTGGTATACTTCCAATACAAAGCGAAGTCGGTTTTCTAATGAGCCACCCCATTTGTCATCTCGTTGATTGTGGCGTGACGATAGAAACTGACTGACAAGATAGCCATGAGCACCGTGGATCTGCACTCCTGTGAAACCTGTTTGTTTGGCTAGTTTGGCGCTGGTTGTAAACTTAGCAATGATTTCGTAAATTTCGGCTTCAGTTAATGCACGCGGCGTATTAAAGCCTTTCTCTAGGCCACCGCCTAACGAAATAGCCGAAGGGGCAACGGGCTGATCACATAGAAACTTAGGAATTTGCTTGCCGGGATGGTTGAGTTGCATCCATATCTGCGAGTCATTTTGCTTTCCGGCATTGGCCCATTCAATAAATTGTGATAAGTCGCTTTGCTCATCTAAAACCACATTTTTGGGTTCACCAAGGGCATTTCTATCCACCATGACATTACCTGTCATCGATAGACCAATTCCGCCTTTTGCCCAGCGTTGATATAGGTTGGCTATGCCAGATTTTGGATTATGCTGCTTGTCACCAAGTTGCTCACTCATCGCTGATTTAAATAAGCGATTTTTAATCACTTGGCCATTGGTAAGGGTGAAAGGTTTGCTGAGATTGATTGAGTTCATGCTTGCTCTAACAATGAGTTTGTCTTGGTATGATGCGTGGCAGTATGCGTTATTTTGCTTAGAGTTCCGAGCATTTAGTGCCTAAACCCTGACAATTGGGTTATAGAAAAGCTTGAGATTGAGGCATAAAAATCCATGTGGATGCTTTGCTCCTTCGCCGAAAAATTTACGACAAAGGAGCAATACTCTTTTGGAAAGCCAGATAAAAAACGAGGTCAGTATTTGAAATGGATAACGTTGACTTGCAACTTAATTTGTCGGGTTAACCATAGCAAATACGTTGTTTAACCATTCTTCGTTATTTCTAGCGTAGCCATATATAGAGCTGTCTACATGGGTAGTGTTTTCATCTATATGCGTGTACTTTCTAACTTCACCAGCACTATCATAGGTTTCAAGAACGTTGCCAGTATTACTATAAACGATGGTCACTTCTGTCCCTGCAATATTATCTAACGCTCCAGTGCCCAACATCGGTCTTGTAATAATCACACGGTTAAAATCAATGGCACTGTTATCGTTATCACGCACGACGGAAGAAATTACGCCTCTATCAGCGCTGTTTACGTAATTAGAAATAGCCTGTTCATCATCGGCAACATTACCGTCATTAAATTTAATCACAGTGTTGCTTTCACTTTTCAATATCTGAGTGCCATCAGAGAAGAACGTTAATCCATGCTCTAACGAAGACTGAAACGTTGCTTGAGCGGCTGTGCTTGTCAAACCTAAACTTAATGCTGTCAACAACAGTGCAGGCAGTCGTTTTCTTCTAATCATTCATTGATATCCTTTTGATTTGTTTTAATCGGTAAGAGTGTTAGTAGTGCAGAGGTCTATAGGCGATGTGGCTGATCAGAGAGGGCGACATTGAACACATGCTTAACCCCGACAAAATCCCTTCACGCCTTCGATAGGAAATTACATTCACATGGTGAATATAATAGAGTGTGATTTATGTCTGTGGTATTAAATTTTTATGTTGATGATCAGTAGGTTGGGGTATGTCACAAAGTTTGTTGTGATTATTGATTTGGCTTCCTATGAGAGGAGTACAGGTTAATCTATCAGAAACGTTTGTTTCTGTTTTATGCATCAAATCATTGTTTCAAAGACGCTGATCAGGCAAAAAATATCTTTGTATTCTTCGGCTATTACTTTTTTCTTCTGTGTGTGCTTTTACAGGTTGCCCACTTTCTTTGCCTTCAAAAAATAAAATAACGTTTCATTTATAATTGAAATGCAGTTTCAAAAACTGTTATAGTAGCCTCATTAAAGAGACACCCACTAAAAATATTCTTCTTGAGGGCAGCAAATGATTCTCGATTCTTTTAGTTTGCAAGGCAAAGTCGCCATAGTGACAGGCTGTAATACTGGATTAGGTCAAGCGATGGCTATTGGTTTAGCTAGTGCTGGGTGTGATGTGGTTGGCGTAAATCGTTCAACTTCATTAGAGACTAAGCAAAGTATTGAGCAGCTTGGACGTAAATTTATTGAAGTGGAGGCCGATCTTTCTAAGCTCGATGATATTCCCACTATTATCGATCGCGCTGTGACTGAGTTGGGGCGAATTGATGTGCTGGTGAATAACGCTGGAATTATCCGCCGCAATGATGCTATCGAGTTTTCAGAGCAAGATTGGGATGATGTGTTAAATACCAATTTAAAATCGGTATTTTTTCTGTCTCAAGCGGTAGCAAAACAGATGATGGCTCAAGGTGATGGCGGAAAAATTATTAATATCGCTTCTATGCTTTCATTCCAAGGTGGCATTCGAGTGCCTTCTTATACCGCATCTAAAAGTGCGGTGATGGGGTTAACACGTTCTATGGCGAATGAGTGGGCCAGCCATAATATTAATGTCAATGCTATCGCTCCGGGCTATATGGCGACCAACAATACCGATGCTTTACGCGCTGATGAAAAGCGTAATCAAGAGATATTAGAGCGAATACCCGCAGGTCGTTGGGGCAAGCCCGAAGACATTGCCGGCCCTTGTGTGTTCTTAGCCTCGGCCGCCTCGGACTATGTGAATGGCTATACTGTTGCCGTCGATGGTGGTTGGCTATCTCGTTAAGTTTAGAATGATATAAGTAAAAAAATTTATCGCAGTTTACTGCAGGAGTAACAAATGAAAATCGCACTGATGATGGAAAATAGCCAAGCTCAAAAAAATGCCATGGTGGCAACCGAGCTCAATAATGTGGCTGGTGGTTTAGGACACTATGTGTTCAATGTGGGTATGACTGATGAAAACGATCATCACCTCACTTACATTCACCTTGGTATTATGGCGAGCATCCTGCTTAACTCAAAAGCGGTAGACTTTGTGGTCACAGGCTGCGGAACTGGTCAAGGTGCGTTAATGGCAAGCAACCTGCATCCTGGTGTTGTGTGTGGCTACTGTTTAGAACCCTCAGATGCCTTCTTGTTTAATCAAATCAATAACGGCAATGCCATTGCTTTAGCGTTTGCTAAAGGCTTTGGTTGGGCGGGTGAACTTAATGTTCGTTATATCTTCGAAAAAGCATTCACTGGTGCTCGTGGTGAAGGCTACCCAATTGAACGTGTGGCGCCGCAACAAGCGAATGCGGCGATTTTAAATGAAGTAAAATCAGCAGTTTGTAAGGATGTTGTTTCGTCATTGCGTGCTATCGACCAACAGTTGGTAAAACAAGCCGTAGGCAGTACTCAGTTCCAAGAGTGCTTTTTCAATAACTGCCAAGATGCAGACATTGAACAATATGTTCGTTCTCTTATCGACTAAGACAAACACAGTCTTTATGTGATTTTCAAAACACATGTGCTTATGGTGCATGTGTTTTTTGTTGGTTTAATTGTGAACAAATCGTAACTTTTTCATACTATTTTTGCCCCTGATTTTCCTAGTCTTTAAGATGAAGGATTGAACGAAAATAAAGGAAGGTGGCATGAAGTGCGCAAAAACAATAACTTGCAGCGTGATATTTCTTATTGCGGGCTGTCAAAGCATTCCTATCTATATCCCTGATCATACCGTTTTCGTTGATGGTGATACGCTCGTTTATGATGGCCTGATTTCAGGAGAAGCGGTGCTTGAAGCATTGCGAGCTGTTCGAGAAAGCAACACAAAAGTGAAAAAGCTAGCCATCACCAGTCAAGGTGGTGACATATCTGCGGGCATAGAATTGGGCTTCTTTATCAAAGAACAAAACTGGGATGTGGAAGTGAGAGAGTTATGCTTTTCTGCCTGCGCTAACTATGTGCTTCCCGCCGCCAAAAGCGTCACTATTGATGCGAATTCGTTGCTAGGTTGGCATGGCGGCGCAATGCAATCCGATGAATTTTGGGCTAACAGCATACCAAAGAGTTCGCGCGCGGTATTTATGGATTATATTTCTATATTGCGAGAAAAAGAAACGCGATTCTTTAACACTGTTGGCGTTGATCAGAACATTACTAGCTATGGACAAACCATAAAAAACAGCTGTCAACTGGCGCAAAAAACCGATGGCTGGTATTACTCTGTGGAAGATCTTAAGCGAATGGGGATTAAAAATATCACTATTAAAGGCGATGGCCTATTGAGTGAAATTGAATACGTCAACGACAGTACCAATAAAACAGATCCTACTACTCATACGCTCAAGTCTTGTTTGTTGGAAAATGTGTTTGAAAGTGGCTGATTGCACTCATTCTTAGCTCAAGGTTAAGGCCAGTTATAGCCATAGTGATTAACCTTGAGCTAAGCAATACCATTGCCGAGATAGGGCAATTAGATAGGTTGGTTCGTTTGCACCACTAACTTACCAAAGTTTTTACCTTCAAGTAGTCCGATGAAGGCTTGCGGGGCATTTTCTAACCCTTCGACTAGATGCTCTTTGTAGGTGATTTTACCTTCGCTTAACCATGTCATCATTTGCTGGGCAAATTCAGGGTAGCGATGGCCGTAGTCATCAAAAATGATAAACCCTTGCATCTTAATGCGTTTGACTAATAGTTGTCCCATCAGTGCGGACATTCTATCTGGGCCATCCGGCAGAGATGTGGCGTTGTATTGTGAGATTAGGCCGCATAAAGGAATGCGCGCACAGCTATTTAGTAAAGGCATAACGGCGTCAAAGACTTTGCCGCCGACGTTTTCAAAATACACGTCGATGCCTTGAGTACAGGCGTCAGTGAGTTGCTCGGCAAAATCATCCGCTTTGTGGTCGATACAAGCATCAAAGCCGAGTTTATCAACCGCAAAACGGCACTTCTCTTCACCGCCAGCAATACCTACCACGTGACAGCCTTTGATTTTAGCAATTTGCCCGACCATAGAGCCGACTGCGCCAGTTGCTGCGGCTACCACGACGGTTTCTCCCGCTTTAGGCTGACCAATATCTAATAGCCCCATATAGGCAGTAAAGCCGGGCATTCCCATCACGCCAAGGGCGAATGAAGGGTGCTCAGGATTCACTCCCAGTTTTACTAACCCTTGACCGTTAGACACGCCATAATCCTGCCATCCAGTGTATGCGAGTACCCACTCACCTACAGTAAATTCGCTATTGTTTGACTGCGTAACCTGACAAACAGTGCCACCCACCATGACATCATCAATGGCAACGGGATCTGCGTAAGATTTAGCATCGCTCATTCTTCCGCGCATGTAGGGGTCGAGAGATAAATATACACTGCGCAGTAGCACTTCGCCCTCACCGATTTTAGGTAATTCGGTGGTAACTAAACGGAAGTTTTCAGCAGTAGGGGCACCTACAGGGCGAGAAGCTAATACAAGTTGGCGGTTGGTCGCTGTCATGGGTTTAATGTTCCTTTTATGAGTTGACCTTCTTTTTAAGTCTAGTCAGTGTAAACCATTTCACTGATGCTCGGGATAACAAAGAGGATAAAGTTAATTTATCGAATATAGATAACAACTTAGTGCTATTTTGATTGAGAGGATGTGTGATTAATCTAGTATGAATACTGGCAAGATTTATCGTTTTTCGAATGTAGAAAACCCAATGTCATACTTGAGCATAGAAGGATCTAAAGTGGCAACTAAAGCGTATAAAAGTCAGCTCAGAATTATTGTTGCGATGCTCATTGTCGCTTTTTTATCTATTTTTGGTCATATCATATTGTCGCCGGTATTGGCGAAATTTGGTTGGGTGGAATATATCGCTGCTGCAATTCCATTCACCATGATGGCGCTGTGTGTTTGGGCGGTAAGAGATGCAGCTAAAGCGCAAGATTCAGAGGAAAGTTAAAGGCAATCTCGCGCTACAAAGTTAAGGCTGCGGGCAGTGATAGGCCGTACCAATTAAGGTGGCTGATGTTTTAAAATAATGCGGGCTTAGTAAAACGACGGTATTGGCTTGTATTTTGTAGGCGTTATTTTTGATGTCATTGATGGCTCCGCGAACCAGCACATCATTGCCGTAAAACAGGTACGAATACCAATGCCCCTCATTGCCCGTGACTTCGCCAACCCAGTTGCAGTTTTGAATTAACGGTGCATTGTTTGTTCTCACTTGTACCTGTTGCGCGCCATCTAACAATGTATTGCTAGGGGTGGAACAAGCGGTCAAAACGACAGACAACAAGCATACCAAGATAAACTTCATCTAAATCTTTGATCCATTAGGAAATTAGTTAAATAAATAATAGGTGATGAGATGGGATTGCGTAGAAGAATTTACCGAATTACCGTGTTTATTTCCAATCGCCCGCCGTTTGTTTGTGGTTTATTGAAACTTATGGTTTATTAAGACAGTCGCAAGCACTACAAGGCGCTTTCTAGTGAATATTCAAACCCCTCGCCTCAGTTTGTCTCTATTAAGTGTAGAGGATTGGGCAATATTTCATGATTTACATACTAATCAAGAAGTCATGGCACTGTGTTATGACGTGCCAAGCATTGAAGAGCTTCAAGACAAGTTTAAACTGCGCACCCAAGCGTGGATTAAGCAATCGACACATTGGTTGTGTCTTGTTATTACCGATAAACAAAGCAATGAAAAAGTGGGCGTAACGGGCTTTTGTTTGCAAGGTGATATTGCCGAAGTTGGTTATATGCTTCTGCCGCAATTTTATGGCTTAGGTTATGCTACGGAATCACTTCGGGCGGTGATTGATTGGGCCAGTAAAACCCAAAATATAGACATGTTTACCGCTGTCGTTACCGAAGGGAACATCGCCTCTGAAAGAGTATTAACTAAAGCGGGTTTTACGCTTATTCGCACCATTGCTGATGCCTCGACGATAGGTAATCAACGCTATGCCGATCATATGTATTATTTGGCATTAGATGCCGAAGAAGCCTAACTCATAGTTACGTTTTTATAGAGAAATACACCCGTAATGACTCGTCTATATTGAGCTTATCGAAGGCGAAGGTAGCGGTTTTTTACCATATGATCCGCTAGTCTTTGTGCTTGTATATGCTTAAATTGTAATGGCTTTTCAAGATTGCCAAATAAAGAAATGCCGCCGCCTAATAGCACTGGGATAGTAGTGACGATCAATTCGTCGATAAGGTCTTGCTCTAAAAAGCTTTGAACGGTTTTTCCGCCATCAATATAGAGATCTTTGTACCCTTGTTGTGCTAAATCACTAATGATTTTGTTCAGTTCTCCACTGATTAAAAACACCTTCTGTTGTAAGTTTTCAGGAACGGTTTTTAATGTATTGCTGAGTACAAATACCGGCTTATTATAGGGCCAATCAATACCAAAGCTCAGTACCATTTCGAAGGTATTACGCCCCATCACCAAAGCATCCACTCTGTCCATAAAATCGGCAAAGCCGAAGTCCGATTGCTCGGGATTAGGTACATCATGCAGCCAATCAATTTGATTGTTTTTGTCAGCGATATAACCATCTAGGCTAGTGGCGATGTAGACGATATTTGACATGTTTTGCTCTTGAAAATGGGTGATTAATTAAGAGTATAGGAAATCCTGTCAGTGCGAAACTTATGCATGTTATTGGTTCTACCATTGATGGGTGTCTCTATTTATTTTGCTCTAATCTTTGTTTTGTCTATTTGTTTTAGATACATGTTGTTTGAGGAAAGCTGTTGCCGTTTAAGGGGCATTTAAATGTGCAATGGATATCGCTAAAGAGTGGGTGTCCATGCTAGTTTTTAACGCATTTTCAGTGTGTTATGTGACATGTGTACGATTAAAGTTAAATCGTAATCAGCATCGAATCAACTAGTGGGTATACTCTTTCAAGGTGCTAATTATCTGCGTGCGGTTGCATTTGATGGTTAGCCTGACAAAAAGCTTGGCATACGAATTCGAACATGGACGAGGAATTAGATGCTAGAAATTAAAATGCTAGATATGTTTCTTTTACTAATGGAAACCCGCTCTACTTCTGCCGCGGCTAAGCGCAGTGGTTTTTCACAATCGTATGTATCTAAAATCTTAGGTCAGTTAAGAGAAGATCTAGACGATCCTTTGTTCATTCGAGATGAAAATGGGTTTAGCCCAACGGCGTATGCCATTGAAATAGAGCCAAGGGTGAGGGAAGCGTTAGCCGCTTTGCACAAGGCTGTCCAACCAAGGCTTTTTTCGCCAAAGAATATAGATACCATCACCATCCATATGATGGAGCCTTACATCATTGCTTATGGCAGGGATGTCATCAGCGCAATTCGTCAACACACTGATGCGCATATTGAATTGTTGCAATGGAATAAACAGAGTGAGCAGTTGATCCTTGATGAAGCGGTAGATATTGGCATCACAACAATGAATGGCAGGAACCAAGCCTTTCATGAGCAATATTTGCACTCTGGCACCGGTAGCATCATCGGCCATGAACAGGGTGAATTTGTGAAGTATCTTGTGCCCGGATTCAATGATTACACCAATTTGTATCAACAGTTGGCGCCAAGGCTTGAGCCCTCGATTGTTGTGGATAATCAAGTGCTTCTGACTCAGCTAATGGATGAGTATCAGACCTTGCGTTATCGGGTTTGCGATCCCACTAAAACCCCAAAAATTAAGCTTGATATGGCATTAGTGACCAAAGCAGCGACCAGACGCAGCGCCAAGATAAGATGGCTGACAACACTACTGCATCCCATTATCGAACAGCCTAGATCGGTCTCTGATTTATTTGACTAATCCTTACTCCCCTCAATCACTAATAGTGATAGTTGCTATTCCTGTGCTATGCCACAGTCTCGCCTTAGACTTAGCTCAAATATTAAGCAAAGCAGAGGTGGCAACATGAAAAAAGCAATTATGGTTTTGATAACGCTGAGTTTAGTGATTGGCGGGCTAGGTTCAGTCGCCTTGACCGAAGGTGGACAGCTTATCAATATGCCTCGTGATTGGGTATTTACCTTGTTTCAATATAAGGGATTGCTGACTGTTGCCATGTTACTGCTGGCTGTTGCTGCGCTGTGGTTGTCCACCCGTAACAAGGTGTTTAGCAAGATGGTGTTATCGCTCTATGTGGTTTCAATTCTTGGCTGTACCTTTCTGATTAACTGGTTTGCACCTGATTTTTGGCTGCGCTCACAGCAACATAATGCGACCTTTATGTCAGTAGAAGAAGCAGATTCGCGCTTGCAATCCAATGATGATGTTTTTGTTCTTGAGATTAACGGCGATGCGCGTGCTTATCCAAGAGATTGGATGCAACTGCCTCACATTGCCGGCGATGTGGTTGGTGGGCAAGATACGGTGATGACCTACTGCGCACTAAGTAACTTGCCGATGGCGTTTAATCCAAACATGAAAGGTCAACCGACAGATTTTAAGATTATTGCGCAGGTACACAACAACCTTATTTTTACTGATCGCAATAGTGGCGAATTGATTCAGCAAGTGACGGCAACGGCTGAATACAGTCAAACTGAACTGGAGCAATACCCGGTGCAGCGTATGCCTTGGGAGTCGTTTAAAGCTTTGTACCCAGAAGGGCAGGTATTTAATTATGAGCCAGTGTTATACGACCATGTGACATTAAAGTTATTTGATAGCGCGTTAGAGCCTCATTATGAAGGCGAGCCAATGTTCCCGACCTTGAGCTTAGAAGACGACAGATTGGCAACCGGTGAGCAAGTTTGGGGTGTGCAGGTAGGCAATGAATCTGTAGCCGTGACCACAGATGACTTTACCAAGAAAAATCAGTTGGTTGTTGAGCTATCAAATCAAAAGATTCTTTTTGTGAATTATGAAGAATACCAAACCGTCGCTGCATATTTTGTTGATGATAGCCGTGACTGGGAAATGACTGAGGTCGATCCGTACGGGTCATATACGTCAGGAAAACTTGAGCGCGTAAATTTATATTCAGGAATGCCGTGGATGGTTTGGAGTCACTGGTTTCCGGAAACACAATTAGTCAATAAACAAACTATTTAAAAGAATAATAAATTATTGTCTTTCTAGAAAATGTAAGAGGTAGTTATGAGTCATACTTTAAATTTTGTAAATAACGAATTTAACGGAAAAGAAATAAAAAGAATGCACATTATGGCGAAGCCAATTGGCGCCGTATGTAATATTGATTGTAATTACTGTTACTACTTAAGCAAACAAGGCTTGTTAGATTATAAAAAAGGCTGTTCGCCAGAAATCAATGACGAAACATTAGAGCACTATATTAAAAGCTACATATCCTCTCAGAATGCATCGCAGATTATATTTTCTTGGCAGGGCGGTGAGCCTACTTTGTTGGGAGTGAGTTTTTTTGAAAAAGTGGTGGCGTTGCAAGCGAAATATCGCCCTAGCAATGTTGAAATTCTCAATGATTTGCAAACGAACGGAACACTAATTGATGAGAAATGGTGTCAGTTTCTTAAAGCGAATAACTTTCTGGTAGGTCTGAGTATTGACGGCCCGCAAATGCTACACGATAGTTACCGCACCAATAAATCGGGGCGAGGAACCTTCAATAGAGTAATGCAAACGGTTGATTTGTTTCACCAGCATCAGGTGCAATTTACCACACTGACTTGTGTGAATAATTTGACCAGTCGTAATCCTTTGCAGGTGTATCGTTTTTTACGTGATGAGGTACGTTCGCCTATCATGCAGTTCATTTCTATCGTCGAAAAAAAAGACTTTCGAGAGTGTGCTCCGGATTCAGCTAATAGTGATTCTTTCATTCCAAAACAAGGGGATAAGGCGCTTATTCCGGGGAATGCACGTTCAATTGTAGAGCCTTGGTGTGTCAGTGATATTGCTTGGGGTAACTTTTTGATTGCGATTTTTGATGAGTGGTATCAAAAAGATATTGGGCGTGTTCATGTGCAATATTTTGAAGCGATTCTTCAAGCCTGGTCTGGTGGTCAGAACCCAATGTGTACTTTAGGGCCCGTTTGCGGCAAGGGCATGGCGATGGAGCCTAATGGGGACATTTACACTTGCGATCACTATGTATATCCAGAATATAAAACTGGTAATATTTTAGAAGATGATCTTGCGACGCTGGCGTTTGGCAGTCAGCAGGCATTGTTTGGCTTAGATAAAATTAATCAGCTGCCAGAAAAGTGTCAGCAGTGTGATTATCAGTTTGCCTGCTTTGGTGAATGCCCGAAAAACCGCTTTATAAAGACAGCAACGGGTGAAGCAGGTCTAAATTATTTGTGTGCAGGTTGGCATAAGTTTTTTAGTCATGCAGATAAAGACTTATCTCAAATACTTCGTACTCTTAAACAGCCTGTAGCAAACGGTAAACATATTCACGCCTAGCGATTATGTCTCATGATATTAATTATGAGACATGAAAATTAATCTAGTCGCAAATGGAATAGCCACTATCACTTAAATTAACAAGCATAAAATGCCAATATTCCATTGGTGTTTTGTGTGGTGATTATATACAGGGAATATTATATGTCACTTCAATATTAATATTTCAACTTGCAATAGGTATATAAATGATTATTTCAACAAATAAGCGGCTGAGTAAATTTAAACTGTTACCAATAGCATTATCTATACTTCCTTTTACCGCAACGGCTAATTCAAACGTAGTTCATGATGCAGAATATTATATTCTTGAAGCGCAAAATGGAAAGGTTTGGGAAGTTGAAGATAAAGACTTAGACGCCAAACTTGCGGAGCTAGCAGAGGAGTATGGAACACCGCCTAATATTGTTCACTTTATGTGGGATGACCAACCTATGGGGGCGATTGGTGTACCGGCTATTCAGCAATCACGAGGTTACGATACGCCAAATCTAAATCAAATGGCTGATGAAGGAATGCTATTTAGCCGCATGTACACTGAGCCATCTTGTACGCCAACGCGAGCGGCAGCCTTAACAGGGCAGCATCCTATTCGAAATGGCATGTATCGAGTGGGTTTCCCCGTTGAGTACCATGGCATTTCAGAAGAGTCAGTGACAACGGCGAATATTTTATCCGATGCGGGCTATGCAACAGGCTTTTTTGGAAAGGCGCACCTTGGCGATATAGAAGAGTCGTATATGCATAACCAAGGTTTTGACGTTGCTTTTGCCGCGATTTATAACCAAGTTGCCAGTATTTGGAACGAACAAGGTGAATCTGCGAATGCGACCATAGGGTTTAAAGATTCCGTGCTAGCTCCCGATCCTTATCATTTAGATGATACCTATATGAGTGACGATATTGTGCTTTTTTATGAAGGGCATAAGGGGCAACAAGCGAAAGAGTGGTGTGGTGTTTCATTAGATTGTTATAACCAATTTGATCAAGAAGCAGAGCGAAGAGCTTTAGAGTTTATCGAAACTAATGCCGCAGCCAAACAGCCGTTTTATGTTGCTTGGTGGCCACAGTGGGTCTCGTTTATTCCTGAACAGCAAAAATCATCTCGTCAGCGAGGCATAGTGGGGGACGCGTATCAGAATAACCTTGATCCATCGGCAGGCGCTTTAATGGATACATTGAAAAAAGCCGGTATTGAAGAGAACACCTTAGTCATCGCAATGGCGGATAACGGGCCAATGACGCACAATCCTCCTGCTGGACTAGGCATGGGTGAAGGCCTATTCCGAGGTGGTAAAGGAGACTTTACCGAAGGCGGAGTGCGAGTAACCGCTCAAGCATGGTGGCCGGGAATGATAGAACCAGGACAAACCGTTGGCGATATTATTCATGTGACTGACCTTTACACTACTTTTGCTCGATTAGGTAACGCGACAGAAAATATCCCAGATGACAGAGTGATTGATGGTATCGACCAAACCTCTTTGCTGATTAACGGTGATACGCATGGGCGTCGAGATTATGTTCATATTTATTCCGGAGACAAATTGGGTGCAACGGTCAAGAAGCATTACAAAATGCACTGGATAAATACCGACCCAACGGCAGCAAGTGGTATTGGTTCAACCTATTATGACCTGCTCAACGATCCAAGGGAGCAATCCCCACTGTTGGTGAATATGGTCATGCACGGCAATTCGTTTGCACGAATGAGAGAACGCCACGAAATGATGATGCAGAAATACCCGAACAAAGAAGCAGGCCAAGGACCAGCCTACACAGGCATGGAACTGCTGAATCCTGATACTAAGGAAATCAGTGAACCGCTTATTTTCATCGAGTAATATCGCAAAGGGCTACTTTATTATGAAGTAGCCCTTTTTTAGTTGGCTGGTTTTATCGAGACACCCATGATTTATCGTATCGTCTTTTGGTCTAAGTATGAGCTGTGAGTGAAGCACCTTTGAAGATCATTAGATGCATTGATTCTGGATTTAATTATGGGTGTCCACATTATTTCCACACTACATCACATCGCTATGGCTAAAAAACAGCCTGCACATCCGAAAATGAAATATTTGATTTAAAATTCAAGTATATACAGTGAACCCACTCAGTTTGATAATTAGATGGTCATCTAATTATCAAACTGAAAATCATGCAAGATATCTTTGAAGCATTATCTGATCCCCATCGCCGTAAGATACTCGACATGCTAAAGCATGGTGAGCTGTGCTCTTCTGACATTGCTAGTCAACTAGAGATCACGCCAGCATCGGTTACTCACCATTTAAATAAACTCAGATCAGCCAATTTGATTATTAAGACAAGGAAAGGAAGGAATATCTACTACACGGTACACACCTCCTTAATGGAGGATGTTCTCACGTACATGTATTCATTAATTGATACTAAGGTCCTCAAATGATTAGAAATATCATATGCGCTGCAATTCTTTTTTTAATGTTATTTATCAGCTATTTATCATATTCTTCATTGCCAGATATGCTGGCAATGCGATATACCTTAGATGGGGTGGGATACCAATATGTAACCAAAAACGTGGCCACAATATTTTTACCGACTACCTATTTGGCGTGTATTCTCTTAACGGTGCTGTACGTTAAACTGCGCCCGACAAAATTGAATTTAGATAATAGTACGTTCGCAACGAAAGAGGCCATTATTGCGATAGGTGTCCTAATGCTGGGCTATCACTACGCAAATCTTACGCAATACCATGAGATGGCTGAAAATATGGCAGGTTGCCAAACAAAGGTCTGTTCTATTGCACTATTTTTTATCATATCGAGTAATTTCTGGGGAAAGATAGAACCCAACTACCTCTTTGGATGCAAACTACCTTGGACATTGGCCAGTACCAATAATTGGAGATTAACGCATAGGCTCATAGCCAAAGTTTCTGCTGTGACTGGCATCTTGCTGTTATTAACTACCCTCATATATCCTAGTTTCTATATTTGTTTAGTCGCACTACTGCTATTTGTATTGATCCCATCTTTCTACTCATATTGGTTGTTTAGGTATCGCGGGATTTAATTGACTGAATGCTGATTTTAAAACAATGCCAACCGAGCTTAGGTTGGCATTGTCATTTTTGTCTTTTAGATATGAAAAATACAGACTGAAAAATCGCTGCCGATCCACTTTTGATTATTTGTGGGTGTCCACGTTGTTTCGTTGCTTTTCACATTATGTTTATCATGGGTGTCCACATAATTCTTACATAACCCAAAGTTAAAACTTATTTTCCGAGTCACTAAATACAGCACTATTCACACCAACCACATGCGCCGTAATAGCGCCTAAATCTGGATGATGTTACCGCTCTGCATGAGTAAAAGTTGGCATTATTTTGCCTATCGAGCATGAGCCTTTTGCACAACAAGACATCAATTATTTCAGTAGCATATGATCAAAAATCGAACAGTTATTGGTGATAGATACAAGGTTGATATCACCATTGCATATCAGTCGAAGTGGCGAAGTTTTGTATATATGGAACATCTCGTAGAAGGCATAGCTAAGCAGTTTGAGCGATTTGATAGTGGCAAAATAAAACTTGATTTGAATCAAATACGATATAACATGTATTTAAGATGCAACTTATGTGCATATTAAACATCCTCATTCTCTGTTGCCATGATGCGTAGCGAATGAAAATCAATTTAAGACGAGAGCCGTATTATGACATTTTCAGTAAAAAAACTATTTGATAAGAAAGACGATCAAGCAACAAACGCTGCATTACAAGCAGAGCAAAAAACACAAGAAAATGCAGAGAAAGAAGCGCCTAAGAAAAAACACGGTGAACCAGGTGTTTGCTGTGGCTCTTGCTCATAATTGCTAGCTGCTTGGCAGATTAAAGTGATAAACCAAAGCCATTTGGCTTTGGTTAGCCTTTTGATTAAAGGTAAAATTAATCAAGACACCCACTGTTACAGCCCCTTAGTTCTACAAATGATGGAACTGCAAATTACTCCCCCTTAGTTTTTCTGACTAAAAATATTAAACCCTATAATTCATTGTCTTACATTAAAACTCTAAAAATAAAACACCTTAGATTAAACGAATGGCAATCAAAATGTAACCAAGACACCCATAGTTTTTCGCCCACAGTTTTCCATACCAATCCCCATACAATTTCCTGCCATTCTCACCCCATACACAAAAGCCCCACAAGTCAGAAACCTGCAGGGCTTGATCATCCATATCTAAAGATATAAATACCTTAGATTAGATCTATCACCATAGAAGCAAAAAGCTTTCTTCTAGGCTAAAGATCTGAAAGAGTTCTTCAAACATGAGACTCCCTATAGATTGATATCTTCGATGTTGATTTCCATCGCTTTAGCAAGACCTTCGCCGTAAGCTTTGTCCGCTTGTAGTGCGTGGTTGATGTGCTTGTGTTTGATTGGTAGCGATACGCCAGTCATTGCGCGCGCCGTGTTTTCAAACAAACGTTGTTGCTCATCAGCGGTCATGATGCGGAACAGATTACCTGCTTGGGTAAAGTAATCATCATCTTCACGGTGATCCCAATGTGTCGCAACACCTTGTAGCTCAAGAGGTGGCTCAGAAAACTCAGGTTGCTCTGCCCACTCTTTGTGTTGGTTTGGTTCATAACCGATGGTTGAACCATAGTTACCATCAGTACGCATTGAGCCATCTCTGTGGTAGCTGTGCACAGGGCAACGAGGTGCATTTACTGGGATTTGGTGGTGGTTTACACCTAGACGATAACGCTGAGCATCACCGTAAGAGAATAAACGACCTTGTAGCATGCGGTCCGGTGAGAAACCAATACCAGGTACAACAGCGGCAGGGTTAAATGCAGACTGTTCTACTTCAGCAAAGAAGTTTTGTGGGTTTTTGTTTAGTTCAAACACACCAACATCATGCAGAGGGTAGTCGTCATGTGGCCATACTTTAGTTAGGTCAAATGGGTTGTAAGGTACTGTTTCTGAATCTTTTTCAGGCATGATTTGAACTTGTAGATTCCATTTAGGGAAATCACCGTTCTCAATGCTTTCGTATAGATCTTTTTGATGGCTCTCGCGATCTTGACCAACTAAATCTTGTGCTTCTTGGTCAGTTAGGTTTTTGATGCCTTGCTGAGTTTTGAAGTGGAATTTAACCCAGTATCTTTCGTTGTCAGCATTGATGAAGCTGAACGTGTGGCTTCCGTAACCGTGCATGCAGCGGTAGCTTGCTGGAATACCACGATCACTCATTACGATAGTGATTTGGTGAAGTGCTTCTGGAAGAGAAGTCCAGAAATCCCAGTTGTTTTCTGCGCTACGCATGTTAGTTCTTGGATCGCGTTTAACCGCATGGTTTAGATCTGGGAATTTTAGAGGATCACGCAAGAAGAACACAGGAGTGTTGTTACCAACAAGATCCCAGTTACCTTCTTCAGTGTAGAATTTTAGTGCGAAACCGCGAATATCACGCTCAGCATCGGCAGCGCCACGCTCACCTGCAACCGTTGTAAAACGAGCAAATAAGTCCGTTTTTTTCCCGATTTCTGAGAAGATTTTAGCTTTTGTGAATTTGGTGATGTCGTGAGTAACAGTAAATGTGCCGTATGCACCAGAACCTTTTGCGTGCATACGACGCTCTGGAATTACTTCACGATCGAAGTGTGCCAGTTTCTCCAGAAACCACACATCTTGTAGTAGTTGAGGGCCACGTTTGCCTGCAGTCATCACATCTTGGTTATGAGCAACAGGGCAGCCAGCGGCAGTTGTCAGTTTTTTAGTCATCATCATTCCCTTTGTAGATATAAGCAAAGCCAGTATTCATCTATTTATATAAACATAATTAACACAAATAGATAACCGACCAATTATTGATACAATATATCATTATGAGTTTTTATTGTATGGTTTTTTACACACGAAAATAGGAAAAGTTAAGCAAGATCAATTTATCCTAAGCTATTGAATTAACTATTTTTTAGTTTATGTATAAAAATCTTTTAAGTATTCAAATTCTGACTCATATTACGCATAAATCCTTATTAATTATAAGTCTTTTATAGAGGTAAAATTGTTACAAGTCTGTGATGATCAAGGCTATTTTGGATTAGCAGTGCAATTAAGGTTAAAACTGAGAGTTAGAGCGATTCTTATTTGTCTTTATGCGTGGTATTTGTGACTTTTTTGGAGGTATTCCGTTGGTTAATATGGATAAAAGGGGCTATTGCTTGAAAAGTCAGCGTTTAACTTGAAATTCCCTCATGTTGTTGCTGAATGTTTTTCACTACCTACTCAGTCAAAGATTGTATTTAATATAAGGTTTCCAGTTAAAGTTGTATGGAACCTTCAAAATGAAAGATTTAACTATTCTAGATGGTGGAATGGGGCGTGAGCTAAAACGAATTGGCGCACCCTTTTCACAACCATTGTGGAGTGCTCAAGCACTTATCGAGTCACCTCAACATGTGTCCCAAGCTCACCAAGGTTTTGTGGATGCGGGAGCTCAAATTCTCACAGTCAACAGTTATGCGTGTGTCCCTTTTCATCTGGGAGAAGAGCTTTATTCAACACAAGGTTTTGAACTGGCAAAAAAAGCATCTGAGATAACAAGAGAAGTTGCTGATAAAAGTGTGAAAAAAGTGCTAGTTGCTGGCTCTATTCCTCCTGCTTTTGGTAGTTACCGCCCTGATTTGTTTGAAGTTAATGAAGCTCGCGTTATTTCTCAAACGTTGTTTGATGCGCAAGATAAAAATGTAGACCTATGGCTGGCAGAAACCGTTGCGAGTATTGCTGAGTTTGAGATGATCAGTGAGGTGCTTTCGGCAACAGACAAGCCTTGTTATTACTCTTTCACTTTGCAAGATGACGCCTCAACAGATGCAAAATTACGCTCTGGTGAATGGGTTGTTGATGCAACCAAAGCAGCATGTAATGCCGGCGTTGACGGTATTTTCTTTAATTGCTCCGTTCCAGAAGTGATGGAAAAAGCCATTGCGATAACGCAAAGCGTGATTAAAGAAACTGGTGTTGATGCAGTGATTGGCGTTTTTGCTAATAGCTTTACTCCCATCACAGAAGGGCACGAAGCTAACGATACTATTCAATCGATGCGTGAACTTTCCCCTGCGGATTATCTAGAGCTCGCTAAATCTTGGTATCAAGCAGGAGCCACAATTATTGGAGGATGCTGCGGCATTCAACCTTCTCATATTGCCGCGCTAGCTAAATGGAGAGATGACAGTGAAGAATCTTAATTTTGGCTTGGCGATTCCTGCCATTATTCTCGTGATTGTTTTGCTGTTTGTTTCGGCTTTGTTTCCTGAACAATCCCAAGCAATGGCAGGTGGGGCGATGACTTTTGTGACTAACTGGTTTGGCTGGTTAGTTCAAATTGCCAGTTTAGCTCTGGTTGCCTTTCTACTTTGGTTAGCGTTTTCTAAGCACGGCAGTATTAAATTAGGTGACGATAAACCTGAATACAGCAACTTTACCTACGGCGGCATGATTTTTACAGCCGGTGTTGGTGCGTCGCTGATTTATTGGGGTATCGGCGAGCCGATGTATTATTTGCAGGCTCCGCCTTTATTTGCTGAAGCCAATAGTTTCTCTGCGGCGGCGTGGGCGGTGACTTATTCAATTTTCCACTGGGGCATTACTGGTTGGTCAATTTATTGTTTCCCTGCGATTCCGTTTGCTTATGCATTTTACGTTAAAAAACAGCGTACTCTCAAGTTATCGACTCTGTGCGAATCGGTTGTGGGTACTAACCCTGTAGTGGCAAAAGCGATTGATTTACTGGCAATTTTTGGCACTTTGGCCGCGTTTGCTAGCTCTTTGTCTTTAACCGTCACGCTGTTAAGTACTGGTGCGGCGGATCTTTTCGGTATCGAAAATGGCTTGTTGTTGCAAGGCGGCATTATCTTACTGTTTGTGGTGGTACTACTGTGCGTAATGTTGGTGGGCTTCAACAAAGGTATCAGTAAAGTTTCAGACTATACGGTATTGATGGCGATTGGTTTTGCGTTGTTTGTGCTGTTTTCGACTAATCCGCAGTTTATATTGAACAACTTTACTGATTCACTTGGCGTGATGTTCGATAGCTATTTCAGAATGTCTATGTGGACTGATCCTGTACAGCAAAGTGGTTTCCCACAAAGTTGGACCCAATACTACTGGTTCTGGTATTACGCTTACCTCATTATGATGGGTTTATTTATCACTCGAATATCGCGCGGCCGTACTATTCGCCAAGTTATTTTGTCGACTATTTCTATGGGGTCGCTAGGTTGTGCTTTCTTTATCTCAATCTTTGGTGGCTATGCAGTTTGGGCGCAAATGTTGGGTGGATTACCTGTTCAACAATGGATGAGTGACGGTGGATTGACCTTTGCGGTGGTTTCACTGATTAAAACTTTACCGGCTAAATCGTTTATTTTAGGTCTGTTCCTCATTATTCAGTTCTTCTTGATGTTGACAACAATGTCGAGCGCCAGTGTGGCAACGGCAATGTTGACCACTAATAGACTTGAGCTTAATGGCGATCCGGATAATAAAGTGAAGTTATTGTGGGCAGGTGCAATTGCTTTAATTAGCTTTAGCGTTTTCTTAGCGGGCGGCGGCATTAACACCATTAAATCACTGTGTGTGGTGGCGGGGTTACCAATGATGTTTATTTATGCCATTTTGGTTAAACATCTACTGCACGAGCTTGGAATATTAAAAACAGCAGAGCAAACTAAGCAGGCGTTGTCTGTGCAGGAAACTGTGCAGGAAACTGCGACTGAGTAAGTTTATTTTTAAATAACTTAAATTTAGAGCTTTAAATGACCGCCTCAATATTGTTTATTATCGGCGGTCATTTTGTATCTGGATGAGAGACTCTAAAGATCAGAGGATCTCTTGTCTAAGCTGATTTAAGTATTGGCGCATAAAAATCACCCGCTTATTCGCTTCTTTTTGCCCAGCTTTGGTATTCATTGTTTTGGGCAATTTAAACAGCTTTGTAAAGAAATGGTCGATGGCATAGCGATGATCATCTAACTCTCTTTTTTCTGCAAAAGGGTCGTTATCAGAATATAACTGCCCTTCAAAACTGCTACTGACTTGAATACAGCGCGCAATCCCTATCGCGCCAAGTGAATCTAAGCGATCTGCATCTTGTATTATCTGTGCTTCTAGACTGGTTGGCACAATATCAGCGCTAAAACTGTGCGCAACAATGGCATGATAAATTGCTTGATAAGTGTGAGCGGGATAGTCGATAGAGATCAAAAATTGCAGCGCTTTATCAGCGGCAAGTTGTGAACTGAGATGACGCTCAGCGTGATTTTTAGGGTAAGTAAAACAGTCGTGTAAATAGGCTGCGGGTATGATTACCCACAGATCGGCTTGTTCTTGTTTTGCTAACATTTTTGCGGTGCTGACTACCCGTTTGATATGCGACATATCGTGGGCAAGATCATGGGTGGCACTATTAATTAGGAAGTCTTTAAAGACGGGTTCGAAATCTGTGGCTAGTGTCATCTATTGCGCTCGGTTAGATAGGTTTTATCATCATAGCTTAATTGAGTGGGCGCTGTTTATAGCAAGAAGATGATTTCGATATTGAGATCACGCAAGCATAAGAGTGGTTTACATTGGGTTGTATTGGTGAGTTTAAAATAGCAAAGGCCTGGCATTGAGTTATGCCAGGCCTTTTACAGTTGAGGATTGTTGATAGTAATTGCTTACTTTTGCTCTCGGTTATTATGCAGTTTCAGTATTTTTTACCGGTGCTGGGTTGCGAATCAGGTGGTCAAATGCACCTAGGCTGGCTTTTGCACCTTCTCCCATAGCGATGATAATTTGCTTATAAGGAACGGTAGTCACATCACCGGCTGCAAAAACACCTTTCATTGAGGTTGCGCCATGTGCATTGATTTCTATTTCGCCGCGTGGAGATAGCTCAACTTTTGTCTCTTTTAGCCATTCGCTGTTTGGCATTAAGCCAATTTGTACGAAGATGCCGGCAAGTTCAATTTGCTTAAGCTCATCAGTATTGCGATCTTTGTATTCAAGACCAGTTACGCGGTTTCCATCACCAAGCACACGAGTTGTTTGTGCCATTTTTATGATTTCAATGTTTGGCGTCGAGTTTGCTTTGTCGATCAATACTTGGTCAGCGCGCAATGTATCGGCAAATTCCAGAACCGTAACGTGCTTAACAATACCTGACAGGTCGATAGCCGCTTCGATACCTGAGTTACCGCCACCGATTACGGCCGTGCTCTTGCCTTTGAATAGTGGACCATCACAGTGTGGGCAGTACGCGACGCCTTTGTTGCGGTACTCTTGTTCACCCGGGACGTTCATTTCACGCCAGCGTGCACCTGTGCTAGTGATCACTGTGCGTGCTTTTAGTGTTGCACCACTTTCTAGCTCAACATGGATGTAGCCGTCTTCAGTTTCTTGCGCATCGATAATATTGGCGGCACGTTGCTCGGTAATCACTTCAACGCCGTACTCTTTCACATGCTCTTCTAGGCTTGCGACAAGTTTAGGACCGGTCGTGGTTTTGACCGAGATAAAGTTCTCGATTGCCATAGTATCCATAACCTGACCGCCAAATCGCTCTGCAACGACGCCAGTACGAATGCCTTTACGCGCAGCATAGATAGCCGCAGAAGAGCCAGCAGGGCCGCCGCCGATCACCAATACATCAAATGGAGCTTGTTTATCTAAGCTTGCTGCTTTTTTCTCTGCTGCGCCCGAGTCTACTTTGTTTAGTATTTCAGCAAGAGACATGCGTCCTTGACCAAATAGTTCGCCGTTCACAAATACGCTTGGCACTGCCATGATATCGCGAGACTTCACTTCCTCTTGGAAGGCAGCGCCGTCGATCATAGTGGTTTTCACTAATGGGTTTATTGCCGACATCATGTTGAATGCTTGCACCACTTCAGGGCAGTTTTGACATGATAGTGAGATGAAAATTTCAACATTAAGCGGTTGATTAAGCTCTTTTATTTGCTCAATAGTTTCTGCATCTAATTTGATTGGATGATTACCACTGTGCAGAAGTGCCAACACGAGAGAGGTAAATTCATGCCCCATAGGTAGACCAGCAAAACCAATGGCTGTGCCTTTTTCTGGGTTGACCACTTGCATGATTGGCTGGTGAGTACTCGCATTATCATCACGAACAATTTCAATTTTGTTAGTCAGTGAAACAATATCTTCTGCCAATGCTTGAAGTTTGTTAGCGGTGTCACTGTCATCAAGACTAAGTACAAGCTGAACGTTTGTTTTTAGGTTTTCTAAGTATGCTTTGAGCTGTTGCTTCATTGCTTGATCTAACATAATTGTGCCTACTCTAAAGTTGGTAGCTTAAGGTGTCATACCTTCTTGCTAAAAAAGGGAAATATAAAAAATGGGGTGCAAGATGGTTAATAGGGTAAAGGTGGCACGCTTTGAACCTTTAGTAGATAAGCCAAAGCGTGCCGGTTGAACTCTAATATTATTTAGGTTCGAATCTTAGATTTTGCCTACTAGGTCAAGAGAAGGTACTAGTGTTTCTTCGCCTTCTTCCCATTTAGCTGGGCAAACTTCACCAGGGTTAGCTGCTACGTATTGTGCTGCTTTAACTTTACGTAGTAGGTCACCAGCGTTACGGCCAATGCCTTCAGCTGTGATTTCCATTGCTTGGATAACGCCTTCTGGGTCAACTAGGAATGTAGCGCGGTCTGCAAGACCTTGACCTTCACGCATTACGTTGAAGTTGTTTGTGATAGCGCCTGATTGGTCACCAACCATGAAGTAGTTGATTTTGCCGATTGTGTCAGAACTTGCGTGCCATGCTTTGTGAGTGAAGTGAGTGTCAGTTGATACTGAGTAAACTTCTACGCCGCGGCTTTGTAGTTCTTCGTAGTGGTCTGCAAGATCACCGAGCTCAGTTGGACAAACAAAAGTAAAATCAGCAGGGTAGAAGAAGAAGATTGCCCATTTACCTTTTACGTCTTGCTCTGAAATTTCTACGAACTCACCGTTTTTGAATGCTGTAGCTTGGAATGGCTTGATTTCTGTGTTGATCATTTTGTCACTCTCTTTACTTGATTTAGTGGTTAACGCTGTATTGCGTCGATGGAGTTATATTGCCTCAAGACACGGCGCAGATAAATTTGAACGTTTCTATCATTACAATAGGAAAAACCTATCAAAAGAAATGACGTATCGTTTTGTTTTATTTATGGGTTACGAGAGTGGTGGGGTTTTGCTGTGTGTTTTTATTTTTAACAATGGGTGTCATGTTATCGGGCGGGGGGAGAACGGATAGATTGGGGTTTTCAAAGGATTTGTTATGTGGGTGGCACGTTACTACGGCAAGATTTGTGGCTGTGCTCTAGGTTATTTCAGACGGTTTTAACAATGGGTGTCATGTTAGTGAAAGTGGGGAAGAAGGGCTAGATTGGGTTGTTCAAAGGGATTTTCCTGTAGGTGGCACGTTACGGAAAGATCTTTGGCTATGCTCTTTTGGAACTGTTCTAGGTTATTTTATGAAGGCTTTTAACAATGGGTGTCACGATTAATTTGATTAATTGATAGGGGGTTTGTATGGGTGTCTCGTTTAATAAGTTAAAAAAGAAAGGTCTGACGCTATGCATCAGACCTTTTGTGTGAGGGTTTTGGACTTTATTTTAAATCTTCGCCGTAAATATCGAAGTTAAAGTATTTAGACGCAATTTTGTCGTAAGTACCATTGGCACGAATAGTCGCGATAGCTTTGTTAAATTTCTCTGCTAAGGCTTTGTCTTGTTTTCTTAAGGCAAGGGCAGTGCCTTCACCGATGTAAGCTTTGTCTGTCACAGCTTTGCCTTTAAATTCAAAGCCTTTACCCGCTTCTTTATCTAGGAAAGCAAGCATAAGTTGGTCAGCATTACCAAAGGTGACGTCCAAACGACCATTTTGCATATCTAAGTAAACTTCATCTTGGCCGCTGTAACGTTTTATCGTTGCGATTTTACCAAATTTATCAGTCACATAACGGTCGTGAATAGTACCTTGTTGTACACCAATCACTTTACCTTTTAGACCTTGCTCATCCATGCTGATGTTACTATCTGCTTTGGCTACGAAGCGTGCTGGTGTTTGGTAATATTTATCAGTGAACAATACGTGTTTTTTACGTTCTTCAGTGATACGCATAGAAGCCATGATGACATCTGATTTACGAGCTAATAGGCTAGGAATAAGCGCATCCCAGCTTTGAGACACCCATGTACAATCAAGTTTTGCTTCAGTACATAACGCGTCTGCAATTTCAATATCAAACCCAACAGGTTTGCCATCTGCATTTTTGTAGTTAAAAGGTGCGTAGGTAAAATCTGACGCTAGACGAACCTGTTTAGCCATAACATTAGCAGAACAGAGTGAGGCGGCAAAAGTAAGTGCAAGTAGGAGCTTTTTCATTCTTATTTCCCTTCTTAGAGCGATGAAATTGAGTATTGGTTTATGAGTTGAGCGACTTCTATCATCGACTCTGACGAGCCTATTGTGATTCTGACGCAGTTGTTTAGTGCTGGTTCATGTGATTGATTACGAGTAACAACCCCATTTTCTTTTAAGTAGTTGAAAAGCTGAGCTTTTGAATTTGTGCGAATTAAAACAAAGTTAGTAGAAGATGGATAAATATGCTCAATCCATTGATTGTTTTTGATTGCTTCAATAAAAGTATGTTTGGTTTTAATGACCTCTGAGGTACTTTCTAACGCAATATCAATACCTTCTGGTGATAGAGCATCTAGGACAATTTTTGCTGAACAATCAGGCATTGGATAAGGAGGAATAAGTTTCAGTACGTATTCCATAATGTCTTCGTTTGTTAGGATGAAACCGCAACGAACTGCAGCAAGTCCAAACGCTTTGGAGAGTGTACGAATCACGACTAGATTTGGGTAGGTAGCAATAAGGTCAATGACTGTTTCTGCTAGTTCAAACTCGATATAAGCTTCATCAATAACAACTAAAGCATCGTGTTGTGTTCCCTCAAGTACTGAAACTATGTCAGTACGTGATAATAGGTTTCCAGTAGGGTTATTTGGAGAGCATAAAAAGACAATTTTTGCTTGAGGTGCTTTTTGAATAATACCTTCGACATCTAATTGAAATTCTTTACCTTTTAACGGTACATCAATGGTTTCTACTGCCATTGCATCTGCACAGAATTCATACATTGCGTAGGTTGGTGAACTGATAAGTATTTTATCTGCGCCAGGTTTACAGAAAGTTCTTACAAGTAAATCAATGGCTTCATCAGCGCCACGTACAGCTACAGCAGGAACATTGGTTTGGCAATAATTTTGATACGCGACTGCAATGTCATGAGGCAAAAAGTCTGGATAACGGTTGTAGTCTTCAGTGTGTGCAGCATAGTGAATACCATGCTCTAATTCGTTGGCATTTAACCACAGTCTACCTTCACCACCAATGCGACGAGCAGACTGGTAAGGTATCAGTTTTTTTATGCTTTCAGGAGCGAGTTTTGCGGCTAAAGATGTCATGGGTTAAATGCTCATAATGAATGTTAAATTATTAAAACTGCCTAACAATTCAGTTTTTAGTGTTTATGTGGCTAATTTAATCAAAAACCGTTTGAGTAAGTATCGAAATAAATACATACTAGCCATGCATTTAAATCATGGTTAATTGTTATGAATACTAGACTACCCTCAACGAAAAGTTTGCAAGTTTTCCTTGCCACTGCGGAGTATCTGAACTTTACACATGCTGCTCAAGCGATGAATATGACTCAGGGCGCTATCAGTCGCCAGATACAGTCATTAGAGGAGTTAACGGGTGTTGCTTTGTTTTATCGTCAGGCTAGGGGGTTAGCGCTAACTGTAGAGGGCAGTAAGTTTGTCCCGTTGGCTGCAGACATTGTAGATCGTCTGAAAAAGGCTGTGGTAAAGGTTGCAGAGCGTTCCAACAGAATAAAGCTCAATGCTCCTAGTTGTGTGACCTCATGGCTATTACCAAGGTTGATGTCATTTCAACAGGGCCACCCAGACATAGAAGTTGAGTTGACATCCAGTATTAAGCATCAACATATCCCGAATTTTGAATCATTTGATTTGGTCATAGTGTACGGAAGACCACTTCATTCATTATCAGTGTGTGAGCACGTACTTTTTGAAGAAAAACTGACACCCATTTGTGCTCCACAACTTTGGGATAAAGTAGTCGGGAATCAGCCTCGGTGGAATGATAGTGATCTATCTAACTTTACTTGGCTACATGCTAACCCTTCCCATAGTGATTGGGCTCTATGGTTGGAAAAATCCAACAATACCGCGCAAAAAGGTCAGCGAAATCAAATCTTTTCAACATTAGACCAAGCAATGAATGCCGCTCAACAAGGTTTTGGTATCGCAATTGGGGACATCACGCTTGCCGAGGAAGACTTAAAATTAAACCGTCTAATGCGCCCATACCCTAACCATGTTACTTCGGGTCAGAGCTATTATTTACTAAGGCCAGCAGAAGCGAAAGCACCTGAAATAGATGAGTTTATTGAATGGTTGCTTCCTGAGTGATCTTTATTATTTTTAATCATGCCACCCATTGTTTTGTTATTGTTAGTATTGCCACCCACTGTTAATAATGTGATTAATGAATAGTATTTTTGCTTTTAGTTGTTGGAATCGTGCAATTGCCATTAGGAGTGAGCGTAAATTCTGTCATCAGCTAAGAGTTGTGAGGATTTGAACTAGAAATTTATTTCAGAAACGTAGTTAACTGACCTATAGCCTCATTCTGCTATAAGTAGAAATATAAGGTTAGGGCATTGGTTAACTAACGTGAAGGTACTGGCAGCAGGTTAAAAAGTGACGCCTCTTTTTCTCTAGGTGTCCACAGTAGCAGGTCAGTTCCTCTAGCGTACCGACTGGGCCGTGGAAGATTTTGCCAAAATCTGATGTAAGCTTTAGCCAATTATCATGAGATATATTTAATTTTGTCAGCAAGTGAACACTTTTTTCATCAATTGCTCCGCGCTTTCCTTCTTGAAGCATACGGCCTGTAGTATCAACTAGTCGGAGATACTCTTTCAGTGAAAATGAAATCCCCTTTGGTTGATGATTAAATTCACTTTCTATAAAGGGCAATAGAGGTTTGGGCTGTTCTCCTTTTAGCGCTGAACGAATACGAAGCTGAATACTCGTATGCTCTGAGTCTTCTAAGGTTTTGGCTAATTTAGCTCTGATGGGATTTAAATCTACATAAGCCATACACGCGAGAAGTGCAGCATCATCAAGTAACGCTTGTGACTTAAACCGGCCTTCCCAAAATCGTCCAGTACATTCATCTTCTTGATTTGCTCGTCTCGCTATTGGTTCATTAAGGCAGCGCATAAACCAACTAATATCACACAGGCGGCTACGATAGGTTGCAATTCTATGTTTGAGAGTGGTTATTTCAAACTTCTCTATTAATGCACCTTTGGTGAATTTATGAGTCAATTCATCACCTTTGAATAGCTTATGCCATTGTTCCACTACCTTTTGGTCACTCCAATTGTTGACCATATCGACATCAATTCGCAATATAACGTGCAGGTGATTCGACATAACAGCAAATGCCGCGACATCAATGGCGAATATACTAGCAAGTTTGATTAGCCGCGATTCAACCCATGCTCGCCTGTGGTCATAATTTCTTCCTGAATAAGAGTCATGACCACAAAGATAGGCTCTGCGGACCACTCGGCTACAGCAGTGATAATAAGGAGTGTCTTCGATACTTATTTGGGTTCTGCGAGGACGGGGCATCATATGACTCCAATATCGATAATTTATTGCAGTCTAGGTGAATAATGGAAAACCTGTTATCCATTGTAGAGTGATTTAAGTATGGTTTTTATAGTGGGTGGCTTAATTAAGTCCGCAACCGGGCTTATTTATATGCGGGCTTTGAAAGGTTTGATTAGGTGTCCTGATAAAAACCGCCCTCAAATGAAGGCGGTAATCAATAGATAATAACTAAAGTCGAGCAAGAGCATCTTCTTTATTACTTCCGTTACTTTCAGCATTTTTAATCATTTTGATTAGCGTAGAGCTGTCCCATTCTTTCGAGTCTTTTCCTATTAACGCTTGATTCATAAGAGCTATTTGCATTTTTATTGCGAGTGTATCTTTTTGCTTAATATCTTCAGCTTTTAGCCAGCGCTCTAGTATATCTTGAGCTTTTATAGAATCGCCTTGTTGTATCGCCTTTATAAGCTGACGTTGTAGATCACCTTCGATGTGGCTTGTATCAGATGGCTGTTTAGGAGTTGAGTTGTATTGTCTAGCTCGTAGCCACATGATGGTGGAAAATAGCCATAACACAGCAAATAGAGCGGTTAATAATTGCCATAATCTATTGTCGTTGGTGTGGGTGTCCATATTTTGTGGATGCGCGGCTAAGTTTGCATCTAAATTCATGGGTGGCCTTGTTGTGGGTTGAGGCTGTACGGGCAGAGTTTCTGGGTTGTCGCCAGGGTTTACCTTTATATTTAGTCCATCAACATGACTTGTTTGTGCTTGCTTAGTTGTTGAGTTCCACCATTGTACGGTGACGTCTGGCAATGTGTATTCGCCACTTTGTTTGGAGATTAATACTTGCTTGGTGTTCATGGTAACGCTACCGTCATCATTTTCTACAAAGCTTGGTTTTTCACTATATACACGAAAAGCGTTTGGATTTTCTATGGTTAGATTTGGTAATTGCGCAGAGGTAAGCCCTGTTGCTGTCAAGCTAATAGTGCGGGTTAGTGAGTCACCAGCGTCGATCGTAACTGATTGACTATTGAAGGTTTTGTTATTGTCTAATTGCCAATTTTGAGATAGAACCAATTTAGATGTTGGCAGCCATTGCCCATGATAGTTATCAGGAATAGGCAGTACTTTAATCGCTATCTGCTTAGGTTTGTCATCTAAAGATATAATGTGGCTGCTACCTTGGCGGTTTCCATAACGTACTGCGCCAGAGAGTGTTGGTGCATTGATCGTAAACTCACCACTTGTCGTGCCTGTCACACGAAATGCTTGATCTATGATAAGTACTTCCACACCATCAACAACCGCTTGATATTGCTTAGGTTCTGCCAATGCTTTTAATTGCAAACCAGATGCCTTTGGCGGCGTTAAATTAGGGTTTTGCAAAAGGCGAGGATCAACTTTAACAATAATTCGAGTATTTAAGGTGGTGCTTTCATTTGGATAGAGTTCTTTTCTATCTAACTTAGTACGAACCTCAATAAGATCTTTAGTATCAGGTGTTTGTGCATTTGCCGTAACTTTTAAAGTAATTGACGCCGTTTTTTCGTTCTCGATATTAAAAGCAGGAATGGTCAGTGTTCCCGTTTTACGTGGCGCGATAGATACCGTCCATACGCTACTATCGGTACGTTTACCATTCATGATATTTACAGACGAGCCAAAGCTTGGTCGGCTGACATAAAAATTATCAGATAAAATATTTAGATTAATGCTGTCACTATCGAGCTTTTCATCTGCTGCTACTTTTAGTTGAATGATTTCATCTTTGGTGACTGTCGTTTTGCTGACACTTGCGGTGACACTAAGAGCCCACGACGAAAAGCTACAGAGTAAGCCTGTAGTAAGTGCGAACGTGGAAATAACGGATTTAAATTTAATCATTATCGCTACCAACTTTTCCCATTTGATGCCGGTGTTTCTTTATGTTTTGCTTGAAGTAGCATCTGTGCTTTAAGCAAATAACTCGGGTCTCGAACACTTTCTACTTGTTCTAATTTTCTCATATCTGGATCAACTTTCTGTTGCTGAGCTTTTCCTTTGGATGCTGAAGACAGCGGCTTAGTCTTTTTACCTTCAGGAGTCGACTTTTCGGGTTCCTTAGCCTGCTGACTGTGCTTCACTTGAGCTTGTTTTTGCTGATCTTTTTCCGATTTACTTTTCTGTTCAGCTTTTTGCTCAGACTCCGATTTTTTACTTTTTTGTCCCTTATCTAAATCCTGCTTTTGGGGTCTAGATTGAGGCTTACTAGATGCCTGATTTTGTTCAGATTTCTGGCGATTATTATTATCGGTTTGACCGTTATTTTGTTGGTCTTTAGATTGACTCTGCTGTGACTTATCGCCAGACTTTTGTTGCTGTTGCTGTTGCTGTTGCTGTTGCTGTTGCTGTTGCTGTTGCTGTTGCTGTTGCTGTTGCTGTTGCTGTTGCTTTTTGACAAGATCAAGATTGTATTTCGCATCAGCATGATCAGGGTTTTGTTTAAGCACAGCTTCATAGCTTTCAATCGCCTTATCCAAGTCACCATGTTGAGCGTACGCATTCCCCAAATTGTAAATAGAGTCGATATCCTTAAATCCCTTTAAGCTATCAATCGCCCCCGCATAATCGCCCGCATTATATTGAGCGGCAGCTTTCCATTTAAAGTCTTTAAATGAGTGGGTGGCACCAGAAAAGTCTTTTTTCTGAAAGGCAGCATATCCGCGTTGGTTTGAATTTGAGAAGGCGTTATCTAAGGTTGATGCTTGAGCATTATTAGTGTTCAACCCTAGGCCGATAAAGAGTAGCGCGGAGGAAAACACTAAGCCTTTGCGAAATAAAGGTAGCAAGCACAATAGAGCGAAAGGCATCAACCAAAAGCCGTTATTGATCTTTGCTTCTATCTGCTGTTTTTTATGGGTGTCTCCCGTTTTTGGGGAGGTTAAGGTATCGAAGGTTGAGTTTGTGACTAGGTTGGCGATGTCTTGGTTGTCGTGGCGATATTGGGCGAAGTGGCCGTTTCCTATGCTGGCGGCGGATTTTAAGTGGTTGAATTGTGTTTTTGCGATAACAGTGGCGCCAGTTGAGGTGGTTAATAGTGAGCCATCAGCTTGCGGAATTGGTGCGCCGTCTGTGGAGCCAAAGGCTAATACAGATAACGACCATTGACCGTGGTTGAGTAACTCTTTGATATTGTCTAATTCACTTTGATCAAGATCATCGGCAAATAACAGGATTTCACCTTTGTTAAGACCTGCTTGCTTCATCATGGTAATAGCTTGTTTTACTCCAAGATCGGCTCTTGCTCCCTGAATGGGCATAATGTCGGGAGATAGATTGTGTATCAAATTAGCCAATGTTGCGGCATCAGTGGTGAGAGGACTCAAGGTATACGCGTCACCTGCAAATGCCACCAATCCAGTTTGCCCTTGCTTAAATAAAGGCAAAATATCTTGCGCTTTGTATCGGATTTGGTCTAAACGGCTTGGTTTTATATCGTTGGCATATACCGAACGAGACATATCTAGCACTAACACGCGTGCATGAGCAGATTGAGAGGCCGGAATGTTTTGTTTTTCAAAGCTTGGGCCTGCCAATGCGATGATCAACAGCGCAGAAAAAATCGAAGGCCATACATACGACCATTTTTTTTGTGGCACTTTATCTCTCATCGCGTTGGCTAAATGTTTTGCGATCATTTGCGAGCTTGCCGAACTACTTTTAATCCAAGTAAGTAGGATTAGCACAGGTATTACAAGCCAAAATGCTTGCGGATAAAGAAATTCAAAATTAGACATCATTTCTCCTTATCACAACAGTGACCATGACCAGCAAGAAACCAATGAGTGCTGGCCACATAAACCACTCGTTTCTTGGGCGCCAAGATTGAGTAGCTTTTTGGATAGGTTGTAAGCTATTGATTGTGTCGTAGATATGTTCCAAATCTTTTGCGTCACGGGCTCTAAAGTATTGCCCGCCCGTCATTTCTGCAATTTTGGTTAAAGATTTTTCATCTAGGTCTTCAGCGGTATTTACGGTGCGAGTCATAAAGAAATCTTGCACTTGCATTTTGCCTGCACCTACGCCGATGGTGTAAATCGTCGCTTTATATTTCTTGGCAATTTCAGCTGCTTGAATAGGGTCTAATACCCCAGCATTGTTACTGCCATCGCTGAGTAAAATCATGACACGTTGCGGCGCATCGCTATCGACAAAGGTTTTGGTGGCAAGCCCAATCCCGTCCCCAATCGCAGTTTGAGTGCCGATTAGCTTCAGAACCGTTTGATTTAGCTGCTCTTTTACTGTTTCTCTATCGAAGGTTAATGGTGTTTGCAAATAAGCATGATCGGCAAAATAAACCAATCCTAAGCGATCCCCTGAACGCTTATCAATAAAGTTTGAAACCACATGCTTAACCGCCGATAAACGATCAATGTAGTCATTACCCTGCTGCATATCCTCTTGACTCATAGAGTAAGAGAGGTCAATAACCAGCATCATATCGCGATGTTTAGGGTGTATTTCGATAGGGTCACCGTACCAAACAGGTCGCGCGCTAGCGGTAACTAATAAAACCCATGCCAAAATAGCGAGAATTTTAGCCAGTCGGGTACTTTTGTCTTGTACCGTCGCGGTTTGTGACAGGTGTGGTAAGACAACGAGTGCGTTTGCTGGTTGTTCTTTTAGAAAGCGAAATGCGAGATAAGGCAGAGGTAATGCAAAGAACATCCACCACCATTCAAAGGTAAAACCGCTCATGATTCATTCCAATTCCGATATTTTCTTTTAGGAGGAAGGGCATGCTCAAGCCAATAAGCACAGTCCTCGATTAGCGCAAGGTTAGTGTGGTGTTCATTCACACCAGAAGAATAAAGTCCTATTTGCCATTGTTCGTTTTTAGCCATAAAGCGAGGCGTTGATAACTGCGAGTCTAAGAAGGACAGCCATTCATCGCCGGTCAAATTAGCGATATCTTCTCGTGGAAAGTAACTCAATGCTGCTTGGCGCAATAACTCTTGTGCTTCCGAGATAGTGAGTTGATGCGCGGGTTGATTGAGTATGAGTAAAGCCGCCTTTTTAGCTCGATTACGGTTGCGTATTTTCTTATGCGTAATAAAAGCGGCCAGCAGCACAATCACAACTAACGCCAATACCCCCCAATATCCCCAAGCCAAAGGCCAAGCGCTTGGCTCGGGTGGTAGGTGAAGTGATTTAAGAGGGAGTGTGTGTGCTTGGTTGGTTTGGGTCATGGATAATTACTTAAGTGAATGATGTAAAAGTTGTTGTAAAACCGGTGTACCGCTTGAAATCTGAGAAAGTGCGATACCGTACTGACTTAATTGCTCAGTCAATAATTGTTGCTGCTGTTCAAACGCATTTTTAATGGCATTTTTGGCTTTATGACTGGATAAGTTAACAGAAACGATATGCTCTTTTGCTTGCAGTTTTTGTACGCCTTTAGCATGGGTGTCCCCCATTTCTATTGGGTCGTATATTTGGATTGCTCTTACTCTGTTGTGGGCTGATATCTGGGTGACCAGTTTAATGTCAGCTTCAGAGAAGGCAGAAAAATCGCTTAAAATGATTAATTCACTGCCTTTTTTGCAGCGATTGGCGATAACTTGCATAGAATCGTTTTGTTCAGGCTTGACGTTATCAAGCTGACCAAATAGTCCTTGGTTATGCACTTCACACAGTTTATTGAGCAGTTGCAGTAGGGCGACTTTAGAGGTGGATGGCCTTATTTCTGTGATGTGGTTGCCGCAGCGGATGAAAGCGCCGACGCGATCTTTGTTGGCGATGGCTATCCATGCTAATAAGCTGGCAAGGTGACACATTTGTACTGATTTAAGCAGTAGTTGTGTGCCTGTGAACATGCTCGGGGTTAAATCTAGAAATAAAACTACGGGACGTTCACGCTCTTCGGTGAACAGTTTGGTGTGCACTTTTCCTGTGCGTGCGGTTACGCGCCAATCTATTTGGCGCACATCGTCGCCTGCTTGGTACTGACGCACTTCCGAAAACGTCATTCCGCGTCCTTTGCGTGAGCTAGAATGTTGCCCGTTGAGTTGTGACCATAGGCTTTTGGCTGGTGGTTGCCAGCGTTTTCCATGCAGTTGATAAAAACTCAGTTCATCAATACTGACGGTTACGCCATTGGTGCTATCGGGCAGGTGAGCAGACGATAACGTCTGCTCTGTTTTATGCGAACGATGGGCACTCGCGCCCCAAAAAGCATGCGCTTTTAAACCTTCAAACATGCTTGTTGCCTTATGCTGATGCTACAGTGCGCAGAAGCTCTTCGATGACTTTATTGCCGTTGATGCCTTCTGCTTGAGCTTGATAAGTCAACAATAAGCGATGACGAAGCACTGGGTAGATGACGGCATGGATGTCTTCTGGGCTAACAAAGTCGCGCCCTGAAAGCCATGCATTGGCACGAGCCGCACGGTCGAGTGCAATGGTGGCGCGCGGGCTTACGCCCATTTCTATCCAGTTGCTGAGCTGTTCGCTATAAGCGCTTGGCTCACGGGTCGCCATAATCAAACGTATGATGTATTTCTCGATGGTTTCTGCCATGTGAATAGACAGTACCTGACGACGCGCTTCAAAAATATCTTGCTGTGACAATTTGTGGGTAAAGGTACTCACTTCACCCAAAGCTTCGCCGCGGTTTAAGCGCAAAATATCCAACTCGCTTTGCGCATTTGGATAATCCACTTCTAGGTGCAGTAAAAAACGGTCTAATTGTGCCTCAGGTAACGGATAGGTACCTTCTTGCTCGATTGGGTTTTGCGTTGCCATCACTAAAAACAGTTCAGGCAGTGGATATGTGGTTTGTCCGACACTGATTTGTTTTTCAGCCATAGCTTCAAGCATGGCCGCTTGTACTTTAGCTGGAGCACGGTTCACTTCATCCGCTAGGACTAATGAATGAAAAATAGGGCCGGGCTTGAACTGAAATTCCCCTGTCTCTGGACGGTAAACATCGGTACCTGTTAAATCTGATGGTAGTAAATCTGGGGTAAATTGAACTCGATGAAAACTCCCTTCAATACAGTCAGCCAATGATTTTACGGCGCGAGTTTTTGCCAATCCAGGAGGTCCTTCTACCAAAATGTGACCATCGGCGAGAAGTGCGACAAGCAGTTGTTTAACAAGATTGTCCTGACCAATAACTTGGGTTTCTAAGTAGCGTTGTAGTTGCTGGAAAGACTGCGCTGGCATGTAATTGTTCCTTGTTGCGAGCAAAGCGATAAATAATAGATGAAAGATCCGAGAAAAAGTTCCCTAGTTAGGTCATTGTTTTATCGATAATAAAAATTAACCTAGTTTCTATATCTTAGATTTGGGCACATCAGGTTCAGTTCAAGGGTTTGATACCAATCGTACTAAATAAGTGATTGGTATTAATTAGCTAATCACTCCCGTCGATGAAAAACTAGACATGCAAGATATCATTGCAATGTTGGAAAGCAGTCAACTAATGCGAGGTAGTTGGTTTCCGTGCATATATCAAGTTAACGGCTACGTAAATGGGAAAGTATTTACATTTATTGGTCTGATGTGTTGCAATGGTTTACTGATGTAATAAATGCATATGAAAGTGTGAGCCACGTTAGGTTTTGTTTTTATTGCCTTTTTTATAGGTTAAATTAGCTAAGTGCATAGTTAGCTAATGATTTTATATTCATGTTTTTCTTACACTTAGTTACATAGTTGTTTGTTAACGTGGTTAGATAAGTGAGTTTCGTTAATTTATTTATTATTTGGTTTCGTTATTATTGCCGAGTCATTAACAACAACAATAAATGGATACGACATGAAACTTAAGTCTATAATTGCACTCGCTTTATTAGCCCCTTGTAGCGCCCTTGCTGATCACGATAACACCGTTATTAATGGCCTAGATTTTGGACCATTAGCTCAGTTTGTCGGTACTTGGAAATCAGTGGAAAGTGGTGGTGTTGATATTTCCCCTGCACAAGAAGGAACAACTCAAGGTAAGGGGGCTCCTGCAATTACCCCTTTCTATGAAGTAATGACTTTTGAAGTCGCGGCTGATGCAAAAAATGCTAGTGAGCAATATCTAGTAGCACTTTACTACAAGCAAGAAGTTTTCCGTAAATTAGATGATACAAAATTCCACGACCAGCGTGGATACCTAATTTACGATAAAGACAACCAGATGGTTTACAACTCTTACTGTGTGCCTAGAACCACTTGTGTAACAGCTGAAGGCCCTGCGGGCAACGAGATGACTCTAAAAGTAGCCGCTCGTGGTATTGCTGAGTCTAACTACATGACGGCAAATGCATCAACGACTGATTTTACGATGAATATTAAAATCGACGGCGATACTTTAACTTACTCGCAAACAACTGCACTCGATATTTACGGCAACGCTTTTGCACATACCGATTCTTCTGTCCTAGAACGAGTAAAAAAATAATCACAGCTAGTGAGTTTTAGGAAAAGGTCTTAGCAAACTGCCCTACAACAAGACCTAGATTGCTTAAAGTTTCCGCTAATAAAAAACCCCAAAATTTCTTTTGGGGTTTTTCTTATCACTTAATGTGACGTTTTCTCAATATCAATTCTATTTGATATTAATGTTGCGATCTCGCTGGTCGTACATATCTGGAGTGGTGTGCACGCCGCCTGCATAACCTGCTTTTTCAAGAGTTTCCCGTACCTCTTTGACATCTTCTTCTGAAACGACAATGTCTCTTGCCCCTAAGTGGTAGCGAACAAAGGTGATCAGTTCAGCCAGTTTTTGATCAGAGAGTACATCTTCAAAACTCACCATTGGCATAAAGTTTTTATCTTCTACCAAATAGGTCGGCTCTAGTCCGCGCACGGTGACCGCTATGGTGTTAAATGGGTCGCTGTGCATGATAATGCCGTTATTAAGCAGTGCCGGTGCAATTGGATCGCGTCCTTTACCATCAGCGCCATGACAGGCTCCACAGGTTTGCTGATAGATAGGGTAGATGTCTGAATTGTAGGCGCTTTCATCAAAGCCTTTCGGTTGTAGAGGTTTTGCATCCGCGCTAACAAAGTTATTGGTGTCACCTTTAATGAGGTAATACGCCATCGCTTCAACATCATCTCGGGTCATCAAGCTCAAACTGTTTTTCACCACATCGGCCATACCGGCAAAAGCGGTTCCTTTATCGGAGTGTCCAGTGTGTAAGAAGTCAGTAAGTACTTGCGTATCCCAGCCATCGATATACAGCTCATTGGCAGTGATATCCGGTGCATTCCAACCATCAATGATATTACCTTGGAAGATACGATCGCTGATGATAGCTTGTGCAAGGTTTCGAGGTGAATGACATTCAGAGCAGTGCCCTAAACCTGCCACCCAATATTTGCCTTGTTGCCATTTTTCAACATCATCAACGCTGCCTTTGATTTCTGCCGGCACTTCATATTTAAGTGGTGCGGTATCCATAAAGACAATATTCCAACTCAATAATCCAAGTCGAATGTTGGATGGGAACATCATGCTGTTGTCGTCATTGCGTCTTGCTACCGCAGTGATCGACTGCAGGTATTCCCACATATCTTGCATGTCTTGTTCTTTGACGTATTGATATGAGGTGTAAGGCATTGCTGGATATAAATAGCCATGACGACCTTTACCGTCAACCAATGCTGCTTTAAAGTCTTCATAGCTGTATTCACCAATACCTTCACTTGCATGAGGGGTAATATTGGTCGAATAAACGGTGCCAAATGGCGTTACAAACGGCAGTCCGCCTGCAAAAGGTTCACCACCTTCGGCGCTGTGACAAGCCACACAATCTCCGGCATGAGCCAAGTATTCACCACGCTTAATTGCCTCACTATCTAGGCTAGCAATATGCGCATCCGCATCGATTCGAGATTTAGTTAGCATGGCGCCAATGGCTAAAATCTCGTTGCGAGTCAGTTGCTTATTAAAGGCCGGCATCACGTTGTTCAGACCAAACTTAATCGTATGCTGGATCTCTTCAATGCTACCACCGTGTAGCCAGATATCATCAGAGAGCACTGGTACACCAATATCAAAGTTGCCTTCAGAGCCATCGCCATGACAAGCCGAACAATATTGTTTAAACAGCTGTTTCCCAAGTTCTACTTTTACGGGCGGAACATCGGTATGACGTTGATTCAACGACGCTAAGAAGTAAGAAAGCTTTGATATTTCATCTTCATTGAGTATTTCGTTGTAGCCTGCCATCGCGCCATTACGGCCTTTTTCGATGGAGTGAAGAATAGCTTCATCGCTACCACCATAGAGCCAATCATTGTCGATTAGGTTAGGGAAGTGCTTCTGACCTTGAGCGTTGTCTCTATGACACGCGGCACAATGGGTTTGAAACAGTATTCGCCCTGAGTCTGTAATGTCACTGTTTTGCGCCAGGCTAGCCAGTGAAGTATCGCTTACTGAGGCAAACTGTTGATCAAGGGTAGTGGTTGGTGAGCTTAATTTGTCATCGCTTTGCTTCCAACCCATTAGCCCTTCCCAGTTACCAAGACCGGGATAAAGCACTAAAAACCCGACTGATAAACAAAAAGCCACAAAGTAACTAATAAACAAAAGTTTAGGCGGAGGGGCGTCATTTTCATCGATACCATCAAAGGTACCGAGTGCCTTATTGGCATCAGCGTCATGGTTTTTTCGCCAATATTTGACGATGATACTGACCATTAATAGCAAAAAAACAATCGTGCAGATAACAGCCCATAGATTCCAGAAATTACTCATTATTGGATCTCCTCTGCTGTATCAACCCCTAAACTTTGTAGATAATGAATAAGCGCTTCGCCTTTGGTTTTACCGCGAACTTGCAGACGAGCATCGGCAATTTCGTTGTCGCTATACGGCACCCCAAGGGTGCGCAGCGTGCGCATTTTGTCGGTAATATCATCACCGGAAAGCTTTTGCTCAAACAGCCACGGATAGGACGGCATAATTGAGGTTGGGATAACGTCTCTTGGATTCACTAAATGCAAAACATGCCATTGGTCAGAATATTTTCGACCTAGGTTAGTTAAGTCAGGGCCAGTACGTTTTGAGCCCCAAAGGTTTGGAAACTCATAGATGTCATCCGGTTCTTGGTTGGCGCGGCCATTACGTTTTACCTCAGGCTCTATAGGGCGCACCATCTGCGTGTGACAAACGTGACACCCTTCGCTGATGTAGATATCACGTCCCGCTACTTGAATTGCGGTCAGAGGTTTGGCTTGGCTATTTGCCGCCAACTCTGGGCCTCTGACTATGTTTGGCACAATCAGAACCAAGATAGAAAACGAGGCTACCACTATGGTGGCAATGATCAGAATAAAAACTGACTGTGTGAAATCCTTACTCATTATGATGCCTCCCTTTTAAGTACAAACTTTGGTGTAGTGACGGTCTTATACAGGTTGAACACCATCAGGAATAAGCCAAGTACAAACAAGGCACCACCAAAGAAGCGCAGGAATAGCCATGGCGCTTTAAAATTCATCGCCTCTACGAAGCTGTAAATCAGTTCGCCATTTTCATTTTGAGCAAGCCACATGTAGCCCTCACCAATGCCTGCCACCCACAATGCAATGGCATAAATTGCCACCCCGGCATGGGCTAACCAAAAGTGCCATTTGATCAGTCGAGTAGACCAGAGCTTGTCTTTATCCCACAATTTCGGGATGAAGTAGTAGAACACCGCAATGCCTGACATGCCCACCCAGCCTAAAGCGCCTGAGTGTACGTGGCCGATAATCCATTCGGTGTTATGTGCCATCATGTTAAACCAACGAATTGCCAGTAACGGGCCTTCAAAGGTCGCCAAACAGTAGTAAAGGATGGCGGAGAAGAAAAACATCATGATGTAGTCGTTTTTCAGTTTTTGCTTATTTTGCAATAGGGTCATGGCACTGTTAAATGCGCCACCCCAAGATGGCAGCCATAAAATCAATGACATCACGATGCCAATGTTTTGCACCCAAATAGGCACAGAAGAGTAAATAAGATGGTGCGTGCCTGCCCAAGTGTAAAAACCGACTAATCCCCAAAAGTGAATCACAGAAAGGCGATAGGAATAAATTGGTCGCTCAGAGACTTTAGGTATGAAGTAGTAGTTCATACCGATAACGCCAGCGGTCAGCAAGAAGCCCACTGCATTGTGTCCCCACCACCATTGCACTATGGCATCTTGCGCGCCAGCAAACACCGAGTATGATTTGGTGAGTGAGGCCGGTAGCGCAAGGTTATTGATGACAAAGATCAGTGCAATCACAATAATAAATGCGGCAAAAAACCAGTTTGCAACAAAGATGTGATTGACCTTTCTTTTGGCTATAGTGCCAAAGAAAAGGATGGCGTACAGCACCCAAACTAATACGATAAGAAGGTCGATTGGCCATTCAAGCTCGGCATACTCTTTTGAAGTGGTGTAGCCCAGAGGTAACGATAATACAGCCAGTAACAGAACCAACTGCCAACCCCAAAATACCATCCATGCTAGGCTTTTATTAAATAGCCCACATTGCCCAGTGCGCTGCGCAATATACAGCGAAGCACCCATCAAAATATTGACCACAAATCCGTAAATTACCCCCGAGGTATGTAAGGGGCGCAGTCGACCAAATTGAAAATATTCAGAATCAAAATTAAGTACCGGCCAATACAGTTGCGCGGCAAGTACCACCCCAACAATCATACCTATGATTGACCATGTGACGGACGCCACTACAAAATATTTGACGACCTTGGTGCTGTACACCGTGGTTTCGTTTTCCATCAGTTAATCCTTTACTGCTGAGGTTCTTGACCGATCTTTGAGAAGAAGTACGAAATGTCTTCAATGTCTTGATCAGATAGCGAGTCAGCTTGTTGCTGCATTAAAATGGCTAGGCCACTGGTTCGCTCTCTGGCTTTATAATCTTTAAGGGAGGAGATCAGATACCCAAGCTTTTGACCACGAAGGTTAGGGTAGGGATCTAAGGTTGAAATGCCGTTTTCACCATGGCACGTCATACATACTTTTGCCTTGGCTTTACCTACTTCAAATTGGGCATCTTGTGTTGTGCCATCATCTTGTGCAAAGACACTGGCACTAAACCCTAAAATTGCTAATACAAACAGTCTCATCGGTATAAATCCTTTTCCGAGCCTCCATACTGCGTGTTGGAGGAAATGTAACGTTATGCAAAAGTATAGTTAAGTATTCTGATAAGGCATTGCTTTGCTTGAATATATTAAGCAATTAGGTGATTAATATATAAGATAAAAATGAGATTAATTATCAATAGCATTTAGTGGTAATTAATCTCATTTTTTAGATAAGTAAAATAACGCCAAAATCTGTCAGTTTATACGGGTGTTAATTGAGCCTTTTTTAGGCTCGATGTATGAATGATTTCGTTGGCTTCGATTAACGTTAATGGCTGATTAAATGCCTGTTTAATCTCTTCTATTTCATTGTTATTAAAGCTTTTTTGTACGCAAAGCAGTTGTGTTGGACGCTCTTCATTTAAAGTGATCCAACGCGCTCCCTCTTGGCTAGATTCATTGCTGATGTGTCGCAGATTTTGAGTTTGCAAATGTGGTTTTAATAGAGAAGCTAATTGGCTCACTGAGCTGCGAGATTCGATACGATACAAATAACCGTTTGCTACTTTTTGTTTTACCCAATAATCCACGCCGCTTAATGAAATAGTTTTATTGGAGATAAAAATGGCGCAACTGCGGCTTATAAATGGCGCAATAGTGACCGCGGAGTGTTTAAATTCGGGTTGCCCAGAAATAGCATCTGTGGTGTTGGAAATTAGAGTGCAAGGCTTACTATTTTTAGCGGTGGTGTCATTCCAATGAATCGGCATAAATAGTTGCTGAGTTGAGACATCAGTAGTGACACAAGCGCGCACTAAGCTCTTACCTTGTGCATTGGCAACCCAAGCCAGTTGCCCATCTTGAATGGCAAATTTGACTGCGGTATCTGGGTGAATTTGCACATAAGGTTCGCTGGTATGTTCGGCAAGTTTTGCTGACAGACCGGTACGACTCATGGTATGCCAGTGATCGCGCGCGCGCCCGCTGTTTAATATTAAAGGCGCTTGCTTGTCTGTTGTAGCGATAGGGGATTTAAAAGCAACCGGGATAAATCGCGCTTTTTCATCTTCGGTATAAAAACGGCCATCACTAAACAGCCTTTGATTAACGATTTGTTGTTGCTGATTACTAACAGGCCACTGCTGCGGGGTTAATTGGCTATAACCCTGATCGTTTAAGCAGGTTAAGCCAATCAGATTCAAATCTCGCTGACCTTTGTCGTTATCCACACACGTTAATTGGCTATATTCTCGAAAAATCTCGCCTTCGTGTTGGTAGTTAAAGGCATGCTGATAACCCATTTTTGTTGCCACTTGGCTGATGATCCACCAATCTGGTTTGGCTTGTCCCGGGCTTGGAAGAATGCGTCTCTGCCTAGAGATGCGACGCTCCGAGTTAGTGACTGTACCCGATTTTTCACTCCAACCTTGCGCAGGCAATACGATGTCAGCCAGACGTGTGGTTTCAGTATCAGCAATACAGTCGGACACCACCACTAGTGGACATCGGCTCAGCGCGGATTTAATTTTGGCTGAATTTGGCAGGCTAACCATAGGGTTGGTCGCCATGATCCAAACTGCTTTTATTTTGCCAGAATCAATGGCGTCAAACAGTTCAATGGCCTTTAAACCGGGCTTTGTCGCTAAATTATCGGTATCCCAAAAATCACTTACCAAACGAATATGTTCTGGGTTATCAAATTCCATGTGCGCGGTGAGCGTGTTGGCAAGCGCGCCGACTTCTCGGCCACCCATCGCGTTTGGCTGACCAGTCACAGAAAAGGGACCACTGCCTGCTTTACCTATTTTGCCAGTCGCAAGATGACAATTAAGAATGGCATTTACTTTATCCGAACCACTACTGGATTGGTTCACCCCTTGTGAGTAAATCGTCACCACGCGCTCGGTATTGGTGAAGTCCTGGTAAAAGTCTTCCAGCTGTTGGGAGCTTAATTGAGTGATTTGTTCAATATCCGATTGAGCATGCGCCTTGCTTACTGCGCTATCAAAACCAGAGGTGTGCGAGGCAATAAAGGCATCATCTAGAGCCTCGTTTTTAGCAAGGTGGGACAACAGTCCATTAAAGAGTGCAACGTCTGAGCCTGATGCCAGAGCCAGATGAGTATTGGCTATATCGCAGGTGTCGGTTCTTCTTGGGTCGATAACAACGATATTGAGCGCTGGATTGGACTGTTTTGCGGTGCGTAATCGCTGAAATAACACTGGATGACACCACGCAAGGTTTGAGCCTACTATCACTACCATTTCCGCTTGTTCAAGATCTTCGTAGCAAATCGGCACAGTATCGCTACCAAAGGCTCGTTTATGCCCCACGACAGAAGAGGCCATACATAGACGTGAGTTACTGTCGATGTTGGCGGTACCCATAAAACCTTTGATGAGCTTGTTAGCGACGTAATAATCTTCAGTCAACAGTTGTCCTGAGACATAAAACGCTACCGAATCTGCGCCGTGCTCTTGTATGGTGCGAGCAAAGCCTGCTGCGACTTTTGTAGTGGCTTCGTCCCAAGTGATTGCTTGATCACCTTGCTCTGTTTTTAGGGTGGGAGAGAGTAAGCGTCCGTCGTGAATGACCGTCTCCCCAAGGGCAATGCCTTTAGTACAGAGCTTACCGTAATTGGACGGATGGGATTTATCGCCTCTTATTTCAAGCTCGCCAGACAGTTTAGGCCTTGCTTCTACTCCGCAGCCTACACCACAGTATGCACAGGTCGTTTTGATCCATCCTTCATCTTGCGAAGTCATAGCTAATCCTTAATTGGTATCTTTATCTCTATTGGTTAACAAGCAAAAATCAAACCAAGTTGCTAAAATTCAATAAATATAAAAATAACACTTTATTATCAAATGCTTGTAAATGCACCTACTACTAAAGTGGTATTGTTTTTGAGTTATAAATAATGAGGTTTACTTTTATATGCACCAAGTTGAGTCTTATTGCACCGCAAAGGGTCATTTTTTGTTGTTCTGGATGTTTGTTGATTAGTTTTGTTGGTTTGGTTAATGAAATGTACGCCCTGTAACTCATTGTTTATTAATGGCTTATTAATTTATTTTTGACTGTTTATTTAATGTTGGTATCTAAATTGCAAGCTCCCTCTCAGAAGCACTGACAAAATTAGTCGTTTTTAAATAAGCGATACGCGAAACAAGATGCGGTGAAGAGATTGAGGAGCAATATGATGCAAAGACAAGCAAATTATGTAGGGCGTGTAACCCTAGTTGGAGCAGGCCCTGGTGACCCAGATCTTCTCACAGTAAAAGCATACCGAGCGATCACCCAAGCTCAATTTATTATGTATGACAATCTGGTCAGCGAACAAATTAGAGCCTTGTTTCCTAAAAATGCAAAGACCGTTTTTGTCGGCAAAGCAAAGGGCAAACACAGTGCGACTCAGCCAGATATTAATGATTTGCTATTGGATGCAGCCTTAAAAGGTGAGCACGTTTGCCGAGTGAAAGGCGGTGACTCGTTTGTGTTTGGTCGTGGCGGTGAAGAGATGCTAATGCTGGCCAAGCAAGGTGTCGAAGTGGATGTTATTCCCGGTATTACTGCCGCGTCGGGCTGTACTAGCTATGCCAATATTCCTTTAACGCATCGCGGTTTGGCGCAAGGCTGTACTTTTATTACCGCGCATGCAGATAAGAAGTTAGATATTAATTGGGATGCTTTGGCGCAGCTCAAGCAAACCTTGGTTTTTTATATGGGCCTAAGTAAAACCGATATGTTGATGGAAAAACTGGTGTCGGGCGGGATGAGTAAAGAAACGCCGGTTGCTTTCATTGAAAACGGTTGTACCCCTAAGCAGCGCGTACATATTGGCAAACTGGATCAGCTCACCGCACTTAAAACTCAACATCAAATTCAATCCCCAGCGCTGATTGTGGTGGGTGAAGTCGTGTCTATTGCAGAGCAGATGAATTGGCTTAGCCAGCTGACTCAGCACCAGTTACAGCAAACTAAACGCAAACAAGTGTTGCCATTGACGGCGTAACCTCGCGCTCAAGTGAGATAAATTTAGATTTCAAGGAATGAAAATTATGAATAAGCAAAGAGTAGTCGTTGTTGGTAACGGAATGGTTGGCCACAAATATATCGAAAACTTGTTACAGCAAAAAAACGATGATTTGGACATCATTACCTTTTCCGAAGAGCCACGTCTTGCCTATGACCGCGTGCATCTTACTTCTTATTTTACCGGCAATGGCGCGCAAGAGTTGATGCTTGCTGACGAAGGGTACTACAACGAAAACGGGGTTAAATTTGTCGTCAGTGACAAGGTGGTAAAGCTTGATACGCAAGCTAAGCAAGTCATCACTGAGAGCGGCCGAGTTGAGCCTTATGACACCTTAGTGCTGGCGACAGGTTCTTACCCATTTGTGCCACCGATTCCAGGTAACGACAGTGAACACTGTCATGTATACCGCACTTTAGAAGATCTAGATGCTATTGAAGAGTCGAGCAAGTTAAGTCAAAGCGGCGTGGTCGTGGGTGGTGGTTTGCTCGGGCTTGAAGCGGCCAATGCTATTAAAGAGCTTGGACTACAAACACATGTTGTTGAATTTGCTCCAAGATTGATGGCAGTGCAGTTAGACGCTGGCGGCGGCGCACTGCTGCGCAGAAAAATCGAATCGTTAGGCGTTTCGGTGCACACCGAAAAAGCCACCACTGAAATTGTGGCAGGAGAAAACGCCCGTTATCGTATGAATTTTGCCGATGGTACGCATCTAGAAACCGACATGATTGTGTTTTCGGCAGGTATTCGTCCGCAAGACGAATTGGCAAGACAAGCCGATATTGAAATTGGCGAACGTGGCGGGATAGTGATTGATGATTACTGCCAAACCAGTGCTAAAGATGTGTATGCAGTAGGTGAATGTGCCTTGTGGGATGGCAAGATTTTTGGTTTGGTCGCACCGGGTTATCAAATGGCGAAAGTGGCTGCTCAGCATTTATTACAAGATGAGAAAGAGGCTGATAGCACAGCATTTACTGGCGCGGATATGAGCACCAAGTTGAAATTACTGGGCGTAGATGTAGCCAGTATTGGTGAGGTGCACGACCAAACTGAAGGCGCTCAGTCGTACACCTTTAGTGATGAAATCGATCAAATATATAAGCGTTTAATTGTCTCTGAGGATGGCTCAAAGATCATTGGCGCAGTGCTGGTGGGCGATGCTGAGGCGTATGGCACGCTATTGCAGATGAAACAAAATGATATGCCTTTGCCTGCCAATCCATCGGTATTGATTTTACCCAATGTCGCGGGCGAAGAGTCTGCGGGAATGGGCGTGGATGCCTTGCCTGATAGCGCGGTGATTTGTTCGTGTTTTGATGTCACCAAAGGCGATATCAAGCAGGCGGTGCAGGCGGGTTGTAACACTATGGCTTCGCTTAAAGAAACCACCAATGCCTCAACAGGTTGTGGTGGTTGTAGTGCACTGGCAAAACAAGTGTTAGATGCAGAACTGCTGAGCTTAGGTGTGGAAGTGAATAACGACCTTTGTGAGCACTTTGCCTATTCGCGTCAAGAGCTTAGCGACATTGTTCGAGTCAATCAGATCAAAACCTTTGAACAGCTTTTAGCCCAGTATGGCAAAGGCCATGGCTGTGAAGTGTGTAAGCCAACCGTGGGCTCAATATTAGCCTCGTTTTGGAATGACTATATTTTGCAAAACGAGCATATGGAGCTGCAAGACACCAATGATATCTACCTAGGCAATATGCAAAAAGACGGTACTTATTCAGTGGTGCCACGCATTGCTGGAGGAGAGATCACTCCAGATCGCTTAATTGTGTTGGGACAAGTGGCAAAAGAGTTTGATTTGTACACCAAGATCACCGGTGGTCAACGTGTGGATCTATTTGGTGCGCAGCTCAATGATTTACCGATTATTTGGCAAAAACTGGTAGATGCTGGCTTTGAAACCGGACATGCCTACGGAAAATCCGTACGTACTGTGAAGTCTTGTGTAGGTAGCACTTGGTGTCGTTATGGCGTGGGCGACAGTGTACGTTTAGCCATTGATGTAGAGAACCGCTACAAAGGCCTGCGCTCTCCTCACAAAATCAAATTTGCGGTCTCTGGCTGCACCCGAGAATGTGCTGAGGCTCAGTCTAAAGATGTCGGCATCATAGCCACCGAAAACGGCTGGAACTTGTATGTGTGTGGTAATGGAGGCATGCGTCCGCGTCATGCTGACTTACTGGCGACCGATTTAGACGAAGCCACCCTGATTCAATATATCGACCGCATGTTGATGTTTTATATTCGCACCGCTGATCGCTTGCAACGTACTTCGGTATGGATGGAAAACCTTGAAGGCGGTTTAGATTACCTAAGAGAAGTAGTTGTTGACGACAAACTGGGCCTTGCAGCAGAGCTTGAAAAAGAGATGGCAAACACTATCGATCAGTACCAATGTGAGTGGAAAACCACTTTGCAGTCTCCAGAAAAACTGAAGCGATTTAGCCATTTTATCAATAGTGAGCAACGCGATGACACGCTGAGCTTTGTGTCGGAACGTGAGCAGCGATTCCCTAGTAGCACTGTTGATTCCTCATCCAATACCCAAAGTAGTGAACAAATTATCGATGTGGTTGAGGTGAACTAGTGGCTAAAACCGACAATATAAATTTATGCGAAATAGACGTCATTTTTATCAAGGAGAGAGAATATGAATAATTGGCAAACGATCTGCGATATACAAGATATCGCACCTAATGTCGGAGTCTGTGCTCTTGTTAATGGCAGACAGATAGCGGTATTTAATTATCAGCGCACCAACACGCTGTACGCTATTTCAAACTATGACCCAATTGGTAAAGCGCAAGTGCTTTCACGAGGCATCATAGGCTGCTTTGAAGGTGAGCCTTGCGTGGCGTCTCCTTTGTACAAACAGCACTTCAATTTGCAGACGGGGCAATGCATTGAAAAACCAGAATGCACGATAAAAACCTACCCAGTGCGTCTCATTGATGGAGCAATTCAAATTCAGGTCAGTGAAGCGGTGGCGGCGTAATGCCTGTCACTGCAGCGCCTTTCATTGTAATGAACGGCGAGCAAGTAAATTTTTCACCATTTAAGCAGGAAGCTGTCGCTTAAATTAAGCAACAAAAAAAGGATTTATATTATGGATAACAGTAAATTTTCTCTGTTTTCGTTTAGCGGAAAAATGAAAGTCTTACATTTAAGTTGGATGGCTTTTTTTATTACCTTTGTGGTTTGGTTTAACTTTGCACCTTTATTGCAAATGGTAAAAGAGACACTAGGGCTGAGTACTCAAGAGATCAAAACCTTATTGATTTTAAACGTCGCCCTAACTATACCGGCGCGTGTGGTTATCGGTATGCTAACCGATAGGTTTGGCCCAAGATTGGTCTATTCAGCGCTACTGGCGGTGTGTTCCATCCCGTGTTTTATGTTTGCCTTTGCCGACTCCTTTATACAGGCTGCAATTGCCCGTTTCTTACTCGGCTTTATTGGTGCAGGCTTTGTGGTTGGTATTCGCCTAGTCTCAGAATGGTTCCCGCACAATGAGTTGGGTACCGCTGAAGGCATATATGGCGGCTGGGGTAACTTTGGTTCTGCCGCTGCGGCATTTACTCTACCGACAATCGCTATCTTGTTTGGCGGTGATGAAGGTTGGCGCTACGCGGTAGCAATTACAGGCCTAATGAGCTTAGTGTTCTCAGTTATCTTTTATCGTTCAGTTTCCGATACACCAAAAGGCTCAACTTACTTTAAACCTAAGCATGTGACCGCGATGGAAGTGACTTCAAAAGGCGACTTCTTCTTCCTATTGATCATGAAAATCCCAATGTATGCGGTGTTAGGTTTATTGGCATGGAAACTGTCTCCTAGCGGCATCGGTATGCTGTCAGACTTTATTGTAAACTGCATCTATGCAGGCTTGGCGGCGCTTTATTTGTTGGAAGTGAGCCAAGTATGGAAAGTCAATAAAACCGTATTTGAAAAGCCTGTAGAAGAGATCCACCAATATAAATTCAAGCAAGTAGCGGTGCTGAACGTGCTGTATTTTGCAACTTTTGGTTCTGAGTTAGCCGTGGTTTCTATGCTGCCGCTATTCTTTGCTGAAACCTTTGAACTGACTCCGGTACTTGCCGGTATGGTGGCATCGGCGTATGCCTTTATGAACTTAATGTCGCGTCCAGGTGGCGGTTGGATTTCCGATAAATTTGGTCGTAAACCAACATTATTAATCCTTACAGCAGGTCTTGCGGTTGGGTACTTCTTGATGGGGCAAGTGGGCAGTCACTGGCCAGTATGGCTTGCAGTAGCCGCGGCTATGCTATGTTCATTCTTTGTACAAGCGGGTGAAGGTGCAGTGTTTGCAACGGTTCCTCTAATTAAACGCAGAATGACAGGTCAGATTGCCGGTATGACAGGCGCGTACGGTAATGTGGGCGCGGTGACTTATTTAACCATTCTCTCTTTTGTTGATTATCAAACCTTCTTCTACGTGATTGCGGCAACGGCGGTACTAGGCTTTGTAACTTTGATTTTCATGGAAGAGCCGACTGGTAAGATTGCTGAGGTGAATAAGGACGGTAGTGTGACCTTAATTGACGTCTCTAACTAGACAGGAATCTAACTAGGTAGGAAAGAGTTCAATCTTGGTGGATAGCGGCTATATTTTAACGCATGCTTTCACATCAAGGTTGGGCTCAATGCGAATAAGTGATTATTGATGAATATGCCAATCTCTACACTTAAATTACAACATGCAGGGACGTCGTTAGTCGGCGCTCGCACGCAAAATCAGGACGCTATTTTATTAAAGATTCCTGACCGCGCTGACGAACTCACCCACAAGGGAATCGTGGCCTGTATTGCCGACGGCGTGAGTTGTAGTGATCACAGTCAAAGAGCGAGTCATACCGCCGTGGTGCAGTTTGTGAATGATTATTTCGCTACCCCAAGTAGTTGGAGTATCAAACATTCAGCAGGCAAAATCTTAACGGCTATTAATACGTGGCTGTATGAAGAAGGGAGCAAGCAAGCACTAACTCACAACGGATTAGTGACAACCTTTAGCTGTGTAGTCATTAAATCCAATACCGCTCATCTTTTCCATGTAGGGGACACGCGTATTCATTTGTTCAGAGATGGACAACTGCAACTTCTCACCAAAGATCACCAAAGAACCAACTTAGCCAATCACGCATACCTGACCCGAGCTTTAGGCATGGATTCTAACCTTGATGTGGACTACCAGAAGGTGAGTTTACAAAAAGGAGATAGATTTATCCTTACCTCAGATGGGGTACATGATACTATTGATATCAGTCCCTTAGCCAGTTCGAGTCAATATACACCACAAGAAATCTGTGACTTACTTTGTTACGACGCCTTTGAGCAAGGCAGCCAAGATAACTTAAGTGCATTGGTGTTCGATGTGAAAGATTTACCTGCGCACACCTTACCGGAACATCAGTTTTCTATGCTGGCACGCTCGATTCCTCCTGTTTTGCAAGAGGGCAATAAACTCGATCAATTTCGAGTGCTTAAGGTGTTGTACTCAGGTTCGCGTAGTCATGTGTATTTGGTTGAAGACGAATTGACGAGCAAGCGACGAGTATTAAAAGCGCCCTCTGAGCACTATCGCGATGATCTTGATTATCTAAAAGCTTTTGCCAATGAGCAGTGGGTGGGGACTCAGCTCAAGAATACGCGAGTGATGCGGGTTTATCCAAGCCCCAACGACAGTCGTTTTGTCTATCAAATATGTGAGTATATTCAGGGGATTACCTTGCGCCAGTGGATGTACGATAATCCGAAAGCAAGCTTACAAGAAACCCGCACTCTGTTAGATGAGATTATCAAAGCACTGCGAGTTTTCCAGCGTGCAGATATGGTGCACCGAGATCTTAAGCCAGAAAACATCATGATTACCCCCGCAGCCGAGGTGAAAATTATTGATTTTGGCGCGGTAAAAGTTAAAGGGCTAGAAGAAATTACGCCCGAATCCCGAGATTCTACCCCTTTGGGCGCAGTCAATTACATTGCTCCTGAATATATTGATTCGGGTAAAGCGAGCATAGTGTCAGATCTGTTTTCAGTGGCGGTGATTGGTTTTGAAATGCTAACCGGTGAGTTGCCTTATAAACCCACCACCAGTCAAAACTTACAAGCGGCAAGGCACACCAAATGGGAATATCGTTCTTTAGCTGATTATCGAAAGGACATTCCATCTTGGGTCGACTTAGTGTTTCGTAAAGCCACTCATCACCTTCCCCATCGACGTTATCAAGTGCTTGGTGATTTTATTGCCGACTTGTATATGCCTAACAGTGTGTTGCAAAAAGAGTTAAAAGATAGCCCACTAATAAAGAGAAACCCGCTGCTGTTTTGGAAAACCATCGCTTTGTTAGCAACGGTGGTGGCAGTAGCGGAAACACTGTGGCTGATTTCTAACTAGCATAAAAAAATGACCGCTCAAAGAGCGGTCATCATGTTGATAGAGGTTATTGGTGTTGGGATTATTGACCTGCGATGGTGATGATTTGTCCCAAGTGATAATCTAATGTCCTAATGTCATTTTGATTTTTATCTACTTTACCCATATCAGCGGTTAAGCTTATGTGGATATCCGACGCTTTGTTGACATATTCTAATAAATTAATAGGAAGGCTACTTTTCGTATTTGTATATTCGTCTTTTAATTTCTCAATAATTGGGTCTGACATGTACAAAGTAGTAGTTACAGTTCCATATATATCTCCCGATTTCGGAAGTGAAACATTGATATTAGATGAACTATAAATTTTTCCATTTGTACCATTCAATCTCAATTCGTTTGCAAGTGATAATTTATTGGTTGTCACGTCATATAGTTTATCAATTACAAGCTTTTGTTGTATTGGGATATAGGTCATTTTTGTTAAATAATCACCGCTTTGAATAGTATAAGCAATTAGGCTTTGACCATTATCTGTAACTACAGAAGTTTTACAAGATGAAATAGCAAAAGCCAACTCTTTATCATCTGTCTTACAAAGATCATAAATATCATCTGCGGTAAATCCTGCATCTTGAAATACTGCTGTAATTTGTGGGTGAGCAGCTATCCACTTGTTTCTAGCTGGAGTTTCTGGTTTTTTCTTTGCTAATGAAACGGTTTCCTCATGCGTCTTTTGTTTATTTTGACTTATATTATATAGAGGTTTGGTATATTTACTGCTTTGATAGGATATCTTAGGTTTAACAACCTCCTCGCTAGTTTGTTTTTCATGCGTTGGAACACTAATACTATCTTTGCTTTTCTGCGATGTTGAGGCGTCAGTATGATCTATAATTTGCTGGATATTATTATCACTAGAGTTTAACCCTTCATTTATAGCTTTCGAGATATCATGGTCACTAGAGCTTGAACCGCCACAGCCTGTCAGAAGTACAGGTGTTAAAGCTAATGCAAATAAAGTGTATTTCATGTTGTCTGCCTTTAAAAATTCTCAGTGTCTATACAAGACGACCTTTCTTTGTAGAGAGAATAATCTTCATACAGAGAAAAAACATGAACACTTGTTTTGATAGTGTGCCACTTTTAGGTTGAATTTTAAGCAGTAGTAAAAGGAAATGATGGCAATATAATGCCGAAAGTATCAATTGAAGCCAGAAGATACCTATAAAGTACAATGCATAAGGTAAAATTTAAAATAGTAAAAAGTAGAATAAGGTGAGGTTAACGGCGAGGTGGCTATTTGAGTGAGATCTTATATTTAATATTTAGTGATTAGACGAAACAAGGAGTACAACTAGATTACACTCCTTGTTCGCGGAGCAAATTATGGTTGAGTGGCTTTGGTTGCAAACATATTCAGCGCTTTACTTATTTTGCCGATGACTTCATCGCAACCCATGATGTTGTGTCGCGCTTTTAAGTAGTTGGGGTCGTTGTAAGTTAGCCAAACCAAACCATGCTCATCTTCCGAAATAAGCGCTTTTTGTGGTAGGTCGATAGCCGCGCTTTGCTGGCAGACCATTAGCGGAGAACCTACCTTGGGATTGCCAAATAACACAAGTTCGGTCGGGCGCAGCGTTATGCCGACGTTTCCGGCTGCTTCAGAATGCTTAATTCGTGCAAAGGTGGTCATGCCTTTTTCTTTGAGGGCATCAACCAATCTATCGGCAGTAGTGGTAACGTCGTAATGACTTTTCATTGAGATAAGTCCATTATCTATTGGCACTTGATTACTTGCGTGTGCAGTAAAGCTGATTAAAAGCATCGCACAAAGGCTAAGTATTACTTTTTTCATAGTCATTGCCTTATCCATTAATTAAGGTAATTAGTTCAATAATTTAACTCGCATACGATAGTAATTATTGAGTAGACGACAAGTTAAGTAAAGAAAGTGTGGCGCTAAATGTTAATAATGTAAATGTCGACGGCAGAGTTTGTGGTTTACTCACGAATGTGTATTTTAACTAAAGCAGTTTGATTAAGCGGAAGGTTTCGGTGTTGTTAGAAAATTCAAAACAAAATCAAAAACACAAAATGCAGCTTTGGCGTTCGAAGATAAGCGATGTTGCTGCAGATGTTACTGCACATAATGCTATCGCCCCCATATTGGTGATGCTGTTTGTTTTGTTATCCGCTAATGCGCAAGCGGCAACGGGTTTTCTAAAAAGCAAAGACACCCAAGCATTTACTCAGGTATGTTATTACGACGTGTTGGGAGATACACATAGCCTAAATATAAAATCAACGGACTTGTGCCCGCTGACTTATGAGTTTGATACGCTACCAAAGCTGAGTAAACCCGCCCCAAGCGCTAAGAAAACGGGTTTCTTTAAAGATGATGAAACGTCTGGATTTAGCCGATTGTGTTCATATGATGTGTTAGGTGATACCTACGTTCTAACCATTGGCAGCACCGAAATCTGCCCGTTAACCTATCAGTTTTAATCAGCGTGAGCGGAGTGACTATTCGCTGATTGTCACCTTTTCAATAACAACAGACTCAATAGGAAGATCGTCCATACCAAATAGTGAATGCGTTTTCCGTTTTGCAATGGCATTGACCACATCCATTCCCGCAGTGACTTCGCCAATGACCGTATAACCCCAACCTTGGTTTGTTGTGGCGGTGTAATCAAGAAAGTCATTATCATCAAGGTTAATGAAAAATTGCGAGGTAGCGGAATGCGGCGCATCGGTGCGAGCCATCGCGACGGTACCTAGCTTATTTTTTAATCCTCGGTTTGCTTCATTCACGATAGGAGCGTGGGTTTCTTTTTCGAGTAACTTTTCGCTGTACCCGCCACCTTGAATCATAAAACCATCGATCACGCGGTGGAAAATCGTGCCTTCAAAGAAGCCTTCTTCGCAATACTTTAAAAAATTTTTAGCACTCACGGGCGCTTTGTCTTTGTTGAGAGCGATAGTGATATCACCTAGGTTGGTCGAAAGTACGATCATCTGTTTATCCTATAAAATTAATTTAGGGCTAAGTATACATTCTTGGTGTGGGTTCAAGAGGTTAAATTATTCAGTTGTTAGAGACTGAGACGACAGCTTCGCTTTGCGGTAACATGGAGCACTTATCGCAGACAATAATTGGCTGACTTAGTGAGTCAAAACTTGTTTGTGGTGATGGCGGTAATTCAATAGCAAATGGCAGTGTGTATGAGCTTTAATGACATTCAACAAAAACTACAATCTTTCACTTCTTTAGAGCAAGTGTTTGAGTATTTTGAAGTCGACTTTGAGCGCCAATGCATCGAAGAGTATCGCTTGCCGCTGCTAAAAAGGTTTAATGGTTATTTGCTGTTGGAAAAACCCGATGATTGGTTTGCAGCGCGCAGAGTGCTAAGAAATGCGTATTGTAAAATTCAACGGGGAAGGTTAGATCCGGCTACTCGCTCAGCGTGTCGTGGTTGCACCTCTTGCTTGCGCCGATAAGGTGAGGCATTTCTCTCTATGCATCTCTTTTATTAACATTTCTTTGACAACTCGCAGTGGTGTTGCTTAACTGGTACGACAAGTTCATTCTCGGTGACCGTTATGCTTTCTACATTACAAAAAGCCAACCTATATCTTGCCTACTTTGGCTTTTTTAAAGTGCCCTTATTATGGTTAAGTCGACCTAAAATAATCACCATGAATGAAGAAATGGTAGAGATAAAAATCCCCTTAAAAAGGCGCACTAAAAATCATTTAAATAGCATGTACCTTGGCGCATTAGTGGTTGGTGCTGATGTGGCTGGTGGATTTCTTGCGGCCATGAAAGCGAAAGATCAAGGACGAAAAATATCGTTAGCATTTAAAGGACTTAATGCTGAGTTTTTCATGCGTCCTGAAAGTGATGTGCATTTTATTTGTCATGATGGACCGCTGATTGACCAAATGCTTGCAGAAACCATAGCGACGGGTAAACGGGTGAATAAAGACATGCGTGTTATCGCGCTTTGCCCAACATTGCATGGTGATAAGCCAATGGCGCAGTTTGATATTATGCTTTCGTTAAAAGCAAAATAATTGACATGCAACAAAGGGTGATTTAATTCATCAAAAACTTTGAGCTTGCTCTCCTTTTTAATTCCCAGTACCTGCCTTTACAACCGCATTTATATTACTGGATGTGAATTTCCCAAGAAGTATATGGATCAAGTCACATAAGTAAGATACTGTTTCCTTTGATTTTTATTTGCACTATCTATTCAATAAGGAAGTTGTTTATGCAAGGCTTAGTAGATTTCTTGAACGGGGTTATTTGGAGTCCCTTTCTTATCTACCTCTGTTTAGGCGCGGGATTATTCTATTCCATCCTAACTCGATTCGTTCAAATCCGTCATTTCTTCGAGATGTGGCGACTGTTGTTATCGGGTAAAAGCTCAGATAAAGGTATTTCGTCATTTCAGGCATTAGCGGTTTCATTATCTGGGCGAGTGGGCACAGGTAATATCGCGGGCGTTGCTGCGGCCATTGGTTTTGGTGGCCCTGGGGCGGTCTTTTGGATGTGGGTTGTGGCATTTTTTGGCGCCGCGACAGCTTATGCAGAATCGACATTAGCTCAAATTTATAAAGAAGAGGACGAAGGTCAGTTTCGCGGTGGCCCTGCTTACTATATAGAGAAAGCAATGGGACAGAAGTGGTATGCATGGATCTTCGCCATCGCCACTATCTTTGCCTGTGGCGTGCTATTGCCGGGAGTGCAGTCCAATAGTATCGGCAATGCAGTTGAAACAGCGTTTGGCTCTGGGCCAATGATTGAAACTGCCATGGGGACATTCAGCTTTGCGAAAGTGGTTACAGGTACGTTCATTTCAATCATACTTGGCTTCATCATCTTTGGCGGCGTGAAGCGCATCGCTAACTTTACACAGATTGTGGTGCCATTTATGGCGCTGGCTTACATTTTAACGGCGTTTGTCATTATTTTACTGCACATCACTGAAGTACCTCATATCTTCGCAATGATCATCGGTGATGCGTTTACACCTATGGCGGGCTTTGGCGCGGCAATCGGTTGGGGCGTTAAGCGTGGCGTATATTCTAACGAAGCAGGTCAGGGTACAGGCCCACATGCAGCGGCTGCGGCAAACGTTGATCATCCAGCACAGCAAGGTTTAGTACAATCCTTCTCAATTTATATCGATACGTTGCTAGTGTGTTCTGCAACGGCATTTATGATCTTAATTACTGGAATGTACAACGTTCAAGGCGCAGAAGAAGGCGTGTTCATTGTGCAAAACCTAGCGGCAAATATCGGCGCAAATAGCCCAGCATTTACCCAATTGGCTATCAATAGTACCCTTCCAGGAATTGGTAAGCCTTTCATTGCCGTGGCATTGTTCTTCTTTGCCTTTACTACAATTTTGGCTTATTACTACATTGCAGAGACCAATATTGCCTACATACGACGTACCTTTAAAATTAATGGCTTAAAATTCTTACTCAAATTAGTCATTATTGCCTCGGTTTTTTATGGCACGGTTCGAGCGGCAAACTTAGCATGGGCAATGGGTGATGTTGGGGTAGGCTTGATGGCTTGGCTTAATATTATTGGTATTTTGATTATTTTCTTTATGTCCAAACCTGCTTTAAAAGCACTGAAAGATTATGAAGAGCAGCAAAAGCGTGGCGTATCGGTTTATACGTTTGATCCAGTAAAGCTTGGCATTAAAGGTGCGACTTATTGGGAGAAACTGATAGATAAGTCGTCGAAAAAATAAACGTTGCAATACTTTGCATAGGGCTTAGATAGGTAATATCTAGGCCCTTTTTTGTATTTGAACACTCAGTTGTCATATGCCTTTTATATTATTATCGATGAGTTTAAATCTTATACGCTACTATTTGTATATCAACGAATAATCATGGAAAATAGATAAGCAAGCAATTGCTTATACTGTAATTTAATTATGAAATAAAATTACAGTATAATTTTAAAGTGTGATCGCTATCACTTATTTTGCTATTTGCGTGGTAATTAATGACCAAAAATGTGAAAGTGCCCACGGTATAAGTTTATTTGTATTACTATAATTCTTTTGGTTGTTTTGTCTTGTTATTTGGAGTGCTATTTTGTCTTGGCCGATTGTTTTTGATTTGATGAGTGTGCTATTGCTAGTAGTTTTAGCTGTCGCGGCTAGAAAATCTATGCAGTCTTTAAAAAATGGCATTGCATCGGCACAAAGAAATGATGTCTCAGATAAACACATCCGTAAAAACTTCGCTAAACTAAGCTTAAATAGAGCGATTCTTGTTCTAACCATCGCCACGATTGTGATTAAGTCTGCCTTGATTTTGGGTCAAATATTAGACTTTGATTCAATCGATAAACACGGCTTACTTGATGAAGACGTTGTTCAATATATTGTTGTTGAATAAACCGAGTAGTTGAATAAATCCCGTTGTCGAATCAATCTAGGTAGCGGCCTACTTATCTCTATAAAATCCTCGTGCTTATACACAACTGTAGCTTGAGTCGCGCCTATTAAGTAGATAAAATCAACTTCGAGCGTGATTGATGGAATTTAAGGGTAAAGTATGGACAAGAATACAGTTTCAGAAGCGATTTTTAACATCGTTCACTCATATCGAAATGCCATTCGTGCTGAACTGCAAACCCAACACTCTGCCCTAAATGGAATGCACGCACGTTGTCTTTCTTACATCGGGCAACACAAGCAATGTACCGCCAATGATATTGTGCTGCACTTTACTCGTGATAAAGCGCAAGTAGCCCGCTTAGTCAAAGAAATGATCAATAACGGTTGGTTAGTCAAATCGCCCAATCCTGAAGATAAACGCAGTCAGTTACTCTCTTTAACTGAGCAAGGCATCGCCTTGAGCCAGCAAATATCCACTGCTCAACAAAAAATCCAAGATAAGATGCAGCAAGACTTGAGCGACCAAGAGCTAGAAACGTTTGTCAGCGTTATGGAAAAGCTTGCTAACAATCTCACTCGCTAATTGAATTAGTGCTCATAAGTTTCTGTAAATATTGGCAGCATGTTTTGGAGACTGTTCTAAATTCTGTGTAATGGCTTAACCTATTCCCTTTTATATTGAAAACGCTTTTTTGAGTAACCCTCCTTAATTACTCAAAAGGATAGAGACCTCTAAATCTGTGTAAAATCTCACTTTTTTGTTTATAGCGTATATAGTTATTGTTATGTGATTCATCATTATCTATCTTTTGGACTTCTTAATGGAACTGAGATGTTTTTCCAAAGCCGCTGTCATCATTGGCACTTCTTTTGCCCCTTTTTATTCATCTGCGACATCATTTGAACTGCCGATCTGGAAGTCAGAAGCGGAAGAGCGTGGTTATGTTCTGCCCAAAGCATTTGGCATCAGTGTTGGATACATGCGAGTTGAGCAAGGCATTAGTGTCGACTCTATTTCGTTTGATGGGTTAAAAACCCCTGAGATAACCATTCCGGGCATACCTCCCACAGTCATACCAGAGCAGCCTATCCCCGCTGAGCTTATTGGCATAGAGACATCCCCCGGTTTCCAGCGCAGTGACGTATTTACCCTGCGAGCAGATATGTGGTTATTCCCCTTTTTAAACTTCTACGCCATTGCGGGGAAAATCAGCGGTTATTCCGAAACCAATATCAGTGTCGATATTGGTGGAGTGGACTTAGAAGATATACAAGATGAAAGATTCCTGTTAGACCTAGATGGCAATATGTACGGTGGCGGCTTAGTGCTAGCGGGTGGCTATAAAGAATGGTTTACCATCATAGATGCCAGTTACACCAAGACCAATTTAACTGTCATCGAAGGCGGGATTGATTCCATCGTCATAACCCCAAGGCTTGGCTACGACTTTACCAATCATGGCGTGCCGATACGAGTATGGGGCGGCGCGCAATATCAAAATATCCAACAAACCCTAAAAGGCAAAATTAGCGACCTTGAATTGCCCTCCGCTTTAGAAGGCTTATTGGATTTCGTTAACGGCGATGATGAAGGACGCTTCATCGTAGAGCAAAGCCTAGCCAACGAATGGAACGCCGTTGTTGGTTTTAATTATGTGATTAACCCTACCTTTAATATCATCGGTGAATTCGGCTTTGGCGATCGTCAAAGTGCCTTGATTTCGTTGGATACACGGTTTTGATTATGTCATAGAGTGAGGTTGAATAAGAAAAATAGAGTCTAAATTCAGATAGATACAAGAAAGCAGTTGCAATTATCGTATTTGAAAGTTCATACAATGTATCTGTGGTACTGCTCATTATTCAATGGGACGTTAGTTTCCTTATCAATACTTTTCAATAGATCATGTCCAATTTACTGTACAACTATGTGAGTGAATACTATACTTGTCCCATTAAATGTACATGTGGAGATTCTGATGAGAATAGTATCTTTTACTGAGGCTAGAAATGGCCTTAAAGCGGTTTTGGACGGTGTAGTTAATGATGCAGACACAACCGTTATTACACGCCGTGATTCTGAAGATGCTGTGGTTATGTCTTTAGATTACTACAATAGTCTTATGGAGACAGTTCACTTACTACGCTCTCCTCAAAATGCTGAACACCTAAACCGTTCGATAGAACAGTATCGTGCAGGCAAAGCAACCACACGCGAGTTAATTGATGAGTAGCAGTCAACGTTTACTGTCGTGGACGGATGATGCTTGGGGTGACTACTTGTATTGGCAAACCCAAGACAAAAAAACACTCAAGCGCATCAACAAACTCATTAACGATGTTAAGCGTTCTCCTTTCGAGGGTATTGGTAAACCTGAACCATTAAAAGAAAATTTATCTGGTTTTTGGTCTCGTCGTATTGACGACACTAATCGACTTGTTTACGCAGTCGATGATCAAGTCATAACGATAATTTCGTGTCGTTATCATTACTAAAATTAGGTTCAACAAACTGGCATCTAATAAATAAAGATTAAGCGTTGCGTCGCCAACTCATAATTTCGATTGTTGAAGTCTCACCATATATCGTGAACCTGTTGTATTACTACATGTACTTACTAAAGAGCCTCAATCAGCTATCAGAGCACTTCCGTAACCAAACATATAGAAATAATTATGTCGTCAATAATGAAATTTTGAGACTGTTCTAACTTAGTTATCTGTGAACAACACCAAAGATTACAGATGACTAAGGTGAAAACTCCAGCACTTCGCGGCAAATGAAGGCAGAAACTACTACTTGATATAGCCCTTTCTTTAAAGTAATTACTCAGTTTGTAAAACCCTAATCGTACTTTGTAAATCGCGAAACAGTGTGCTATTAATTTAGAATATAAAGTTATGACTATAGTGTATGGCCTATTTTCTGAATATTTTCAATGGGCTGTAGGGTTACGGGTACCGTCACAATGAATGGTACAGATTGATTAGTGAATGTGTCGCTCTTTGACCAACGAGCAACACATTCAATTATTTTTATTATTCTTGAGCTTCGTTTAAGTTAATACTCGTCTGAGGATAAAAGTTGTACCAAACACCATAAAATATCCCAGCTTTAACCGATTCTACACGTTTCAGTTGACCTAAATTAGACTGACCAAAAAAATCAATATTGGTTACATGTTCTTCCGTTGGATTATACCAAACACCAACTGATTCAAATTGCTCATCGTAGTGGATAACTAATTTCTTCCCACCTACTACAGTATTAACAAGGTTGCCATTAGATTTAAGAAAAGCCATATCGTAACAAGTATATATGTCCCCCACATTAAGGCCCCATACGTGTTCTTTTTTATGCAGTCTTTGGTCTGGATCGATATTCTTGCAAGTGTTGAATAAAAATTCTTCATTATTTCGCTGCTTTGTCACGTGCAAGTAAAAAAGACCATCCATTACCACTTCGTGGAAGAACCCTAGTGGATTTCGGTAGAAGGACGGGCGAGACTCGATAAATACTTCACCCTCAGGGTAGGCTTCACAAAACTTCTTGTAAGGCATTTTAAAGGTTGGAAATTCTTCCATTGTGGCATTTAAATCACATTCACGTGCCATACTGAGTTGTTGAATAGGTTCACCTGTATTCTTATCTTCCATTAACAAGTTGTTCTCTAGTTGTGTCGCAACATGTAAATTTAAGCGTTCTCCATCTATGTATGGGCGTACACCGACACAAACGTTTGATAGCGAACAATAGGTCATTATAATATCTTCACCGCCAAGACCGTTATTTTTGTTACCAGCGATATGTGGACGCCACATCTCAAAGTCAGCGTGCGCACGAGCGTGTCCATTATTGACCATTACCATAACTTCGTTGTGTGGACGAATTTTTTTTGCTCCTTCTCTGATGTTGACAAACTGACCATCGTCCATCTTCTGCGGCATCATAAAGCGAGGGTTAATTAGACCTGCGTAATAAAACAAAAAGCCGATTGCGAGAATTATGCTTAACATTGACCATGGCATAATGTTAGCTATGTGATTCGTTGCTATCGCGACCAAACCCCCGAAGATAGCGACATACTTTAATGTGTTTCGCATATACCAAGTTTTCATAAACGTAGTACGTGGAAAGACGCGGATATTAAGCAGTTGGCTAAAGTCAGAGAGATCCCAAAAAATACGAATGTTTGCAATCATTGCTGTTGTGAGAGCGAACCAAAATATATAACTCATACGTTGTTCCTTTTAGCAAAAGTGAACTTTGGTTCACTTTTGCTGTGTTTGTGGGTTAGTGGCTGTGAGCGTGGTGAGAATCTTCATTGATGAGTATTTCATCTTCAATAAATGAGCCATCAATGGTCTGTGCAAAGTCATTGAGCTTAACTAACATTGGTTGACAGTAGTTTGCATAATGATTGCTCAATATTTGCTCGCCTTGAGACACAATAACGCCCGTCTGACCAAGGCCCACACCTTCGACAATGCCTATTTGTCTTTCGGTGGCATGTGCGTTGTCAGTTATTGCTTTTAGGGCGCTATAAAAAATGTTGGTTTCGTTGGCTTTTCCGGGCAGTTGCAATGATGCCGCCGCACAAAAAGCAATAGTTTGGGTGTTGTCGGACTCTAGTGAGAACTCATCGTCATGTCCTGGGCCAGCAACACTATGTGCTGAAAAAAGCAGTGATAATATTAGTGTGTTAATAGAAATATATTTTTTCATGTTGATTATCCTTTGATATAAGAGGTAGCGTGCACTTCGTATTAAAATGAATGAGCGTTACTTGGTTTCTTTGTTTGCTTTATTTTCAAAATACTCATTACGTTTCTGTTGCAGATCCCAATTGGCACCCATTGATTTGCGTAATGTTTCTGGCAACATCTCTTCTGGGACAACAAGATCACCATCAACAGGCCATTCTAAAATCATGTCTGGCATCATGCCTTCGGGATAATATTTTGCGGGGTCAATATGTTGTTCACGAATGAACGACTCTTGGATGTCCACTTGCTTTCTTGGTGGTTCAGGAATAACCAATTGTCCATTGGTGAAATCAAATTGTGGTGGTTTCGAGTTTGGGTATTCAGGTAAGATGCCCTCACGTACCCAAACCGAATCTTTAGTCATGTTGACCACAATTCCATCTGGAGCACCGAAGTGATATGGGCCTTCCCAATGCTCACGCACTTCTGCTACGGTTTCTTCTATTTGATAAGGGTCGTAACTCATATGCGTGGTCATAAACATGCGAGGTTGGATCTCATTAGCTAAATATCCAGCGCCGTAAGCCGGTGTGTGATGCGTATCTATGGTGTAGCGTGTTAAGAATGGTGGTACGCCTTGCACTGCGGAGCCAATTTCAACTAATTCTGTTTGTAGTTCGGTGATAAATAGATCACAGCCTTCTGCGTATTTAATATCCAACTCAGTAGGACGACCATCTCCCGTCCAAGTGAAACACATGTCATTCCAATCTAAACGGTATGCTGAAGAGCCGTCTTTACCGTGCGAGCGCTGCCAGTGAGTAACTGTTACCCCGTTTTCGTCATAAATGACGCCACCATTATTTCGAAAATCAAATTCGTTCACTTGTAAGTCGTGTCCTGAGCCTACAGGAAATAAACTGAATGAATCCTTATGCCATGCAACCATATCAGTCATGCCATTGACCATAGCCTGTGTTCCGTATTGAGGTTCACTTCCGCTTGGGCCATGCACTGTCAAAGGGTCATGCCAACCACCGTTCCATGTACCAAACATCCAGAGATAAGGCAGACCACCAAAATGGTCGACGTGTAAATGTGTCAGGAAGACATGTTTGATTTCGTTGAGTGCGACGCCCGCAGCCACATAGTTAGCAACCGAACCTTCACCAATATCAAAAACAAAATTGTCACCATTACCTAGCTCGACATAGATTGAAGTATTCATTTGCCCAGGACGAATCATTGGCGAGGTTCCCATGAAAGTCACTCGCATTTCTTCAGGTTGAACTTCTTCGGTACCTGGATACCAGTTAGCCGCAGATTTTAGCCATGGCATTGGTGCTACGCCCTCGTACATTAACCCTTCAGTCCAACGGTCTCCTGATATACCACCAGATAGGACTGATTGTATAACCTCTGGTGAAGAGGGTGTTTGCACTGGAACAGGAACTGAGTTTGCAAGTGCACTACCTGAAATGACAGGTAGCAACGTTGCCAAAAGTGTTTTTGTTAAGTTATTCATATTCTTTTCCTACACATCAATTTTTGAAATTACTTAATAGCCTTGGCTATTTGATGTAGGAATTATGTAGCACTAATGGATTTCTAACTATAATGCATAAGGAATGTGATACATTTATATTTTGAATGTTTGAGCTGGTGTGGAGTAAGACAAATGCATAAAAAAATAGACTGGAATCTACTCTCTGTGTTTATGGAAGTGTATCGACTAAATTCAATAACACAGGCGGCGGAAGCATTAGATACCACGCAACCCGTTGTCAGTAATATTCTTCGAAGGTTAACTGAGCAATTGGACGAACCATTATTTACACGGGAAGGAAGGGGGATTCGCCCAACAGCGGTGGCGGTTAAACTTGCGAATGATATTCAGCCACTCATGTATGGCATTAGTAGTGCTTTAGATAATATAAAAACTTTTGATATCCATAAGCCACGCTTGTTTACGGTGTTTGTTACCGAACCGATTCTTTTATTGCTTCAACCGCTGATTAATAAAGACACCGCATTAGGTGCATGCAACATTCAGTTTATTTTAGCGCCCGCTGATCAAGATGAAATGTTAGAGCAAATTAGCCTTCAAAAAGTAGATTTGGCGATAACGGTAGGGAGTGTGAATCACCACTCTTTTAATGTCCAACCCATACATAAAGACAGAATGTTACTGACTTGCTCTAGAGATCACGAAAGAATTCAAGGAGAGATAAGTTTAGATCAGTATTACGAAGAGGTGCATGTCGGAATTAAAGTTCGTCGCTCAGGATTGCACGAAATTAATCTATTAACCGAAGAACGATTAGAAGAGCGTAAAGTATGGGTCAAATGTGACTCCATCATTTCTGGATTAGCCCTTGCGAGTAAATCAGACATCATTTGTTTAGCGCCAGAGTCTATTGCGAAAGAATACGGCGAGTTATTCAACTTACAAATACTCGAATTACCTTATAAGACGCATCCTGTCATACATAATATGATTAGTCATAATCGAACAATGAAGAATCATGCTCACTGTTGGTTAAGAGATAAACTTAAGCAACATTTAAGTGCCTGTTAGTAGAGTATTTATCGTGTAATTTAGATTTGATTGAATAGGGCAACTCCATCTGCCTACTTGGTGTTTAGATTAGAAATTGTAGGATAACCCTAGTGTCCAAATGCTGTCGTTCTCGAGTGCAAATGAAGGCGAGGTGTTGATACTGATAGAGTCTGCATTGGTGTTTAAATATGTATACTTAATATACGGAGTGAAGTTATCGATAGTCTTGGAAAAAATCACCTCGTGTTCATTCGAGCGGTAGTCGCTTTGTGAAAAAGAAGTACCACCATCAGTTGTGCCGTTCGAACCATCACTATTCGAGTGAGTATATTTATAGTTAAGATCAAAGCCAGAAATACTCATGGTTGTACCAGCAATAAATTGATTGGTATTGATTACTGTATCACTTAGTTTTTCAGGTACTTCTCCGGAGCGGTTATAACCATAACCAGTAAAGAGGCTAATATTATCGTTTAAATCAAAATTGACGATACCCTCAATTAAGATTTCTTCACCAGTATCCCATTTGCCTATCTCACCGTATAAATTGAAGTCTACATTATCCGAAATATTAAAATCATACCCATAACCCGCAGCTAGCCAACCTTGGTCATCAAAACCAATGTAGACTTGACCATTGTCCGAGACATCAATGTAAGCCCCTGCTTCTGTAGAGTAGATGCCATCATCAGTAGCATTTGATGCAATATTTTGTTCAACATATAGTGATGTTGAGTTAGCAAAAGTAGTGACACTAAAAGTTGAAGCACATAGAAGCGCTAAATAACGTAGTTTCATATTAATTCCCACATGTTTTTTATTGGTTAAATCGGAGCCATTTCAATCAAATGTTTTCCTCAAAATATTTCATTTAATTGTGCTAGCTAATCGAGACAGAATTATGGGTGACGTTACCATTTTGAACCATAATGAATTTGAAATATCTTACATGTTGAAATTAAATGCTTAAGGTTGATTGTGTCGACGGGTAGGCCTCTGTGCGGTTATGAGATGTCAAATTAAATGCCGCGCAGGAATAGTGAGGTAATCTATTTAGAGTTATGGGCAAGAAAGATGATCTTTATTAGCGATCCCGAAGGCCTCCGAGAAATGGACAATGCTAATCAGAAAATGGTGACAAGCCCTGAATCGCTTTGTGATTATGTTCGAAGACCGACCAACTGAATATATGTAGTAACCCTGATAGTTACTCAGAATTATTTATAGGGTCTTAGTGACCAGAAAAAGGCGAACCAAACGGTTCGCCTTTTGTTATTCAAGTCAGTTTCCAACTTAGTTATCGGTAATCAACACCAATCACTCTTCCACATACTCATCAATACTTGGACAAGTACAAATCAAGTTGCGGTCACCATACACGTTGTCAACGCGGTTTACGGTTGGCCAGTATTTCCAAATGCTTTGTGATTTGGATGGGAAGGCGCCAATTTCGCGTGAGTATGGGTGATCCCATTCGTTGCTGGCTAGGTCAACTTGGGTGTGTGGAGCGTTAACTAGTGGGTTGTTGTCTAGTGGCCATTCGCCGTCGCGGACTTTGTTCATCTCTTTGCGGATGGCGACCATAGCGTCACAGAAACGGTTTAGCTCTTCTAAGTCTTCTGACTCAGTTGGCTCAATCATTAATGTGCCGGCTACAGGGAATGACATGGTCGGCGCGTGGAAACCGTAGTCCATTAGGCGTTTTGCGATGTCTTCTTCGCTGATCCCTGTCTCTTCTTTTAGAGGGCGGATATCGATAATACATTCGTGTGCAACACGGCCGTTTTTACCACGGTACAATACAGGGTAGTAAGGCAGTAAACGTTCCATCACGTAGTTGGCGTTTAGGATCGCAACTTCTGTGGCTTTGGTTAAGCCTTGCTCGCCCATCATGGCGATGTATGCCCAAGAGATAGGTAAGATGGAAGCGCTGCCCATATCTGCTGCAGAGATAGAGTAATCTTGACCGTGTTCACCGTTTTCGATGTGACCCGGTAGGAATGGGGCAAGGTGAGATTTAACACCGATTGGACCCATACCAGGACCGCCGCCGCCGTGCGGGATACAGAATGTTTTGTGTAGGTTAAGGTGCGATACGTCAGAGCCGATAAAGCCTGGGCTGGTAAGGCCAACCTGTGCGTTCATGTTTGCGCCATCTAGGTACACTTGACCGCCCGCGGCGTGCACCATTTCGCAGACTTCTTTTACTTGCTCTTCAAACACGCCGTGTGTTGAAGGGTAAGTGATCATGATGCTAGATAGGTTATCAGCGTGTTTTTCGATTTTAGCGCTTAGATCTGCCATATCGATGTTGCCATCGTCATCACATTTCACAACAACTACTTTTAGCGACACCATAGAGGCTGATGCTGGGTTTGTGCCGTGCGCAGAGCTTGGGATCAAGCAGACGTTACGATGGCCTTCGCCGCGTGATTGGTGGTAACGCTGAATGGCAATTAGACCGGCGTATTCACCAGAAGCGCCTGAGTTTGGTTGCAAAGAGAAATCGTCGTAGCCGGTGATTTCACACAGCTTAGCTTTAAGATCTTTTGCCAGTGCAGTGTAACCTGCGGCTTGCTCGGTAGGAGCAAACGGGTGAATTGAACCAAATTCTGGCCAAGTCACTGGAATCATTTCTGCGGCAGCGTTGAGCTTCATAGTACAAGAGCCCAGCGGGATCATGCCGTGCGTTAACGAGAAGTCTTTGTTTTCAAGTTGTTTTAGGTAACGCATCATCTGAGTTTCACTGTGATAAGTGTTGAACACAGGGTGCGTTAGGAAGCTTGAACTACGGCGACAATCTTCAGGGATTGCGGCAAATTCGTTTTGTGATACTTCGTTGCTTAGCGCTTCAATTGATTCGCTGACTTGGAAGACACTAAACAGTGCAACAATGTCGGCAACGGTTGTGGTTTCATCAAAACTTACGCCTAGCTTGCCATCCAGTTTGCGAAGGTTGATGTTATCGCGTTGCGCTGCGCCATAAAGCGCGTCTGTTCTATCACCCGTTGCGATAGTCAGCGTATCAAAGAAAGAATTGTGGCAAAGCTCGTAACCTTGTTTGGTTAAGCCAGCAGCCAAAATTGCAGTCATGTGATGGGTGCGACGAGCAATGGTTTTTAAACCTTCACAGCCGTGGAATACCGCATAGAACGCCGCCATGTTAGCCAGCAATGCTTGCGCGGTACAAATGTTTGAAGTCGCTTTTTCGCGGCGGATGTGTTGCTCACGAGTTTGCATTGCCATGCGCAGTGCTTGGTTGCCGTTTTTATCGATAGACACACCGATAACGCGCCCCGGCATAGTACGCTTGTGTTTGTCACGCGTAGCCATAAATGCCGCGTGAGGACCGCCATAGCCCATAGGTACGCCAAAGCGCTGAGCTGAACCGATGACTACATCTGCGCCCATTTCGCCAGCTGGCTTTAACAGCGTTGAAGCGAGCAGGTCGGTCGCAATAGTCACTAAGGTTTTATTGGCTTGTGCTTGGCTGATGATATCCGTGAGATCGCGAACTTCGCCTGTAGTGTTTGGGTATTGAAGTAGTGCGCCAAATACATCTTGCTCAGGTAAAGAGTCCGTTGCGCCAACTACAACGTCAAAGCCAATAAACTCTGCGCGAGTTTTTACAACTTCAATTGTTTGTGGGTGAACATCATCGGCGACAAAGAAGGTTTTGCTTTTGCTTTTGCCGGCACGTTTACAAAGAGTCATCGCTTCAGCGGCGGCTGTCGCTTCATCCAGTAGAGAAGCGTTCGCAATCTCCATACCGGTAAGGTCGATGATCATTTGTTGGTAGTTCAGTAGGGCTTCAAGACGACCTTGAGAAATCTCTGGCTGATACGGCGTGTATGCTGTGTACCAACCTGGGTTTTCTAGTACGTTGCGTAAGATAACGTTTGGCGTAAAGGTGTTGTAGTAACCTTGGCCAATAAAGGTACGCTTGACTTGGTTTTGCTGAGCAAACTTTTTCATCTCTTCTAGCATGCCTGCTTCGCTAAGCGGCGCGTCTAGAGTCAATGGTTTTTCCAGCTGGATTTGCTGCGGCACGGTTTGTTGCACCAATTCATTTAGGCTTGTCGCTTTAATGCGCTCAAGCATTTTTTGTTGGTCAGCTAAGTTGGGACCGTTATGTCGTGAAACAAACTCGTTGTCTGTACTTAAACTGCGTAGTAGATCAGTCATAATTCCTTTATACCTTACTTGAAGCCTTACTATGAGACTTTAGGTGTTAGTCAATTTCCTAGATGCATAAGCAAAGAGTGTTAATAGCCCGCTGTGGATATGCAGTGATGTCGCTCTGTTACTTTTACGTGTCTCTAAATGGCAAGATCCCCGCAATCGCGGGGATTTTTTGAATTTATTGTTTTTACTCAATAAACTCGGACTACAGCTTACTCGTCTTCGATGCTCGCTAAGTAGTCTTCTGCGTTTGTTAAGTTGTCTAGCTCTGAAGGATCTTCAAGCTTCACTTTAACAATCCAACCGCCTTCGTACGGTTCTTCGTTGATCAATTCAGGGCTGTCTTCTAGCTCTTCATTAATTTCAACAATTTCACCCGTAATTGGAGCGTAGATGTCAGACGCTGCTTTTACAGATTCAACAAGAGAGAAGCTATCACCTGCTTCAATGCTGTCTTCTACTTCTGGTAGGTCGACAAAAACAACATCACCAAGCATTTGTTGAGCGTGCTCTGAAATACCGATTGTCACAGTACCATCACCGTTGTCTTTCACCCACTCATGGCTATCAGCAAACTTTAGAGTGTTGTCCATTTTGAATCTCCAACTTAATCAGATTGAAATTAATAAAAATTTTGTATTGAAGATAAAATAAACTGAGTTGTGTACATTCTCAAGTCGAAATTTCCTATTGGAAACAAAAAATTCAACTTTGCTACTTATTTCTCACTAAATCTTCTCTTATGCTCTTCATACGAAGGCGCTTTTAAGGCACACTTTTTCATAAGATATTTTTATTAATTTTATGTGAAGGGCCTCATGAAAGAACCGACATTGGATGAATATCCATCGCTTAGCGTAGAGAAGTCCTCCGTTGAAAACAGTGTAGAGCCACTAAAGCTAGGCGAAAAAATCAAAACGATTCGTAGCCAGCTTGGTTTGACATTGGAAGAGGCGAGTCAGCGCACTGGCTTGGCTCGTTCAACGTTAAGTAAAATTGAGAATGAACAAATTAGCCCGACGTTTCAGGCGATGCAAAAATTAGCCAATGGCCTAAATATTGATATGCCTCAATTATTCGCACCGCCCGAAAATAAAGGCGCGAGCGGTCGTCGAGACATTACATTGAAAGGCATGGGTAAACCGCATCCAACCGTGACCTATGAGCATGAATTGCTTGCTACTGAAATGTCGCAAAAGAAAATGATGCCGTTTAAATCTTTGATTCATGCACGCAGTTTTGATGAGTTTCAAGGTTGGGTTCGCCATGATGGAGAAGAGTTTTTATTGATACTTTCTGGTGAAGTTCTTTTCTATTCAGAATTTTATGAGCCTTTAGTGCTTGCTGAAGGCGATAGCGTCTATTACGACGCAAACATGGGACACGCATTGATTTCACGCAGTGAACAAGATGCACAAATCCTATGGGTAACAGCCAAATAAACCACGGCTAATGTAGTGGTTGTGTTAAGAGATGAAGTTTCCTATAGTGACAGCAAACGTTTGCTTTGATTAAGAAACAGAATCAATCATAAAGAATATGTTGCTCTAAACCACATCAACAATTGGGATTAGAGCGCGACTAAGGAGAGACAATGACTGAAGCTTTACTAAAGACCCCGCTGCATGCTTTACATGTAGAACACGGTGCAAAAATGGTGCCTTTTGCCGGCTACGATATGCCAGTGCAATATCCATTAGGGGTTAAAAAAGAGCACTTACATACGCGTGATGCGGTCGGTCTTTTCGATGTTTCCCATATGGGACAACTGCGCCTAATAGGTGAAAATGCGGCGGCAACACTAGAAGCTTTAGTTCCGGTAGATATTATTGATTTGCCAAACGGTAATCAGCGTTATGCCTTCTTTACCAATGAACAAGGCGGCATCATGGACGATTTAATGGTGGCTAACCTTGGCGATCATTTGTTTGTGGTAGTGAATGCGGCGTGTAAAGAGCAAGATATTGCACACTTAAGAGCCAACCTTTTAGACGGTGTTGAGCTAGAAGTGCTTGAAGATCGCGCTTTGCTTGCACTGCAAGGGCCAAAAGCGGTAGATGTATTAGCCACTTTAAACCCTGCGGTTAAAGAGATGGTGTTTATGGATGTAGCGCGACTTGAGCTACTGGGTGTTGAATGTATCGTCAGCCGTTCAGGTTACACGGGCGAAGATGGCTTTGAAATTTCAGTGCCAAGTGAGCAAGCAGCAGCGCTTGCTAACACGCTAACGGATTCTGATTTAGTAGAATGGATTGGTTTAGGTGCTCGTGATTCACTTCGCCTTGAATGTGGTCTTTGTCTTTACGGTCACGATCTTGATACAACCACGACACCTGTTGAAGCAAGCTTGCTTTGGGGTATTAGTAAAGTCCGTCGCGCTGATGGTCAGCGTGCAGGCGGTTTCCCTGGCGCCGATATCATCCTTGAGCAAATTGCGACAAAAGACGTAAAACGTAAACGTGTCGGCCTAGTTGGGCAAACCAAAGCGCCAGTACGTGAAGGCTGCAAGCTGTTTGATGCCAACGATGTTGAAGTGGGCATTGTAACCAGTGGTACAGCGGGCCCTAACGCAGGTAAGCCGGTGTCTATGGCTTATGTGCGCAGTGATTTGATGGCAGTAGGCACAGAGATCTTCGCCGAAGTACGCGGTAAAAAACTGCCGATGACGGTTGAGAAAATGCCGTTTGTACCTCAACGTTACTATCGCGGATAATCACCGTTATGGCTAAGGTGATATTGTCAGGCTACATCATTGTGCCTGACAAAGACCTTGACGCCGTTCTCCATGCTTTGCCTGAGCACATTCGTTTGACTCAGGCAGAGTGTGGCAATATAACTTTTCGTGTTCAACAATCAGCGGACACACCACAACGCTTCGATGTCTACGAAGAGTTTATCGATAAACCCTCCTTTGAATTTCATCAACGCCGAGTAAAAAACTCTTTTTGGGGCAAGGTTACTGCCGATGTTTCTCGACACTATGATATTGTTATAAAAGCCGAATAATTCAGATATAAGGGTTTCAAAGTATGCCATTAAATACGGTTCGCGCTCTAAATCAAATTTATACGCCAAGTAAAATTGTCTGTGTTGGCCGCAACTATGTGGCTCATATTGAAGAGTTAGGAAATGAAATCCCTGAAGATATGGTGGTTTTCTTAAAACCTAATTCATCAATTAGTACAACTTTACACGGCGATAAAGGTGAAGCACTGCACTATGAAGCCGAGCTGAGCTTTTTGGTGAAAGAGGGCGAATTTAAAGCGGTGGCATTGGGGTTAGATCTTACCAAGCGTGAGAGTCAAACTCGCCTTCGAAATAAGGGCTTGCCTTGGGAGCGTGCGAAAGCATTTGATGGCTCGGCGTTATTTTCCGAATTTGTGCCGTTTGATCCCGCAGGCCCCGATTTATCTTTGCAGCTTTGGATTAATGACACTTTGATTCAACAAGGCGGAGTTGAGTTAATGCTGTATCCACCAAAGGTAATAAAAGAGCAGCTTGCTCAGTTTATGACGCTTGAAGAGGGTGATGTAGTGATGACAGGCACACCAAAAGGTGTAGGGGTTGTGAATAAAGGTGATTGCTTTGTAGGGCGAGTCTTACAAGGTGAACAATGCCTAGTTGAACACACTTGGGTAGCCAAATAACGCCTTTGCTATTTGCTTTTGATATTTAATATTCATTATTAATGCATTGCTTATAAAATAAACCCTACTAAAAGTAGTAGGGTTTATTTTTTTGTTTATGCAAATGATTCTTAGTGTTAATTCAACAATAAACCATTTGAATTATGTATGTATTTAATGAATTTTAATGTCATTATGAAAACTTCAAGTTGTTGTATATTAAATGTTTTATGATATATAAATAAAAAGCAAACGTTTATATGTTTCAAAATAAATTGACTCTGTAATTTATATCACCATAATATTGTCCGTTTGTGTGAAATTTACACATATACGGTCTTTTGGTTTATGTAGTACGGAGATAAAAATGGCAAGCGACAACAATTACAGTCTTGGTCCGGTTCCGGCGAATGCTCGAAAGGGTATGGCATCACTTACAATGGTGATGTTAGGGCTTACTTTCTTCTCAGCAAGTATGTGGACAGGTGGCTCACTAGGTACAGGGCTTAACTTTAACGATTTCTTCCTCGCCGTGATTATCGGCAACCTTATTCTAGGTATTTACACTTCTTTTCTTGGCTACATCGGCGCTTCTACCGGACTTTCCACTCACTTATTAGCTCGCTTCTCTTTTGGTACTAAAGGTTCTTGGTTGCCGTCGGCACTACTTGGCGGAACTCAAGTGGGTTGGTTTGGCGTGGGTGTGGCTATGTTTGCTATTCCTGTGCAAAAAGCGACTGGCATTGATACCAATGTTTTGATTGTTGTATCTGGCCTACTAATGACGGGTACAGTTTACTTTGGCATTAAGGCACTAATGGTGTTATCAGCTATCGCCGTTCCTGCTATTGCGGTATTAGGTGGATATTCGGTATTGACTGCGGTGCACTCAGTGGGCGGTTTAGACCAATTGCAACTTATTCAACCTGAAACACCAATCGATTTCTCGGTTGCGTTAGCTATGGTTGTGGGCTCATTTATCAGTGCGGGTACGTTGACTGCCGATTTTGTGCGCTTTGGTAAAAAAGCCTCTGGCGCTGTAGTGATCACTATGGTGGCATTCTTTATCGGCAACTCTTTAATGTTTATCTTTGGCGCGGCAGGCGCAGCTGTGACCGGCCAAGCCGATATTTCTGATGTGATGATGGCTCAGGGCTTATTGCTTCCTGCAATTGTGGTATTAGGTCTTAATATTTGGACGACTAACGAGAATGCGCTCTACGCGTCTGGCCTAGGGTTTTCGAACATTACTGGCCGCTCAAGCACCATGCTTTCTATCATTAACGGCTTGATTGGTACTGTATTTGCTTTATGGCTGTACAATAACTTTGTGGGTTGGTTAACCTTCTTGTCGTTGGCGATTCCACCGATTGGCGGCGTTATCATTGCCGACTTTGTGATGAACAAAGAGCGTTACAAAAATTTCGCGAAAGCTGAGTTTGTCACCGTTAATTGGGCAGCAATTATTGCGGTAGCGATTGGCGTGGCTGCGGGTGCATTTATCCCAGGCATCGTACCTTTAAATGCGGTATTGGGCGGCGCTATTTCTTATGTGATATTAAACCCAGCATTAAACAAAAAATCACTTGATAAACAAATGGCGTAACGGTGCATTATGACTTCACTATTAATTAATAACGCTCACTTGGCGGATAACAGCGATCTGCAACAGATTTTAATCGAAGACGGTAAATTTAAACGCATTGCTGATGCGAACTCGATTACTGAATTTAATGGCAAAACGCTAGATGCTGAAGGTGGATTAGTGGTCGCTCCTTTTTGTGAGCCACATATCCATTTAGATGCTACGCAAACAGCGGGTGAGCCTAGCTGGAATATCTCAGGTACTTTATTTGAGGGGATTGAGCGTTGGGCTGAGCGCAAGCAAACCCTAACCATTGAAGACGTAAAATCTAGAGCAAAACAAACCTTAAAATGGCAAATAGCCAATGGTATTCAGCATGTTAGAACTCATGTTGATGTCTCTGATCCTACGTTGTTGGCACTGCGCGCTTTAGTCGAAGTACGTGAAGAAATGAAGCAATGGGTAGATATCCAAATTGTGGCATTTCCTCAAGAAGGCATCTTGTCTTACCCTAACGGTAAAGAGCTATTAGAAGAAGCCGTACAGCTTGGTGCAGATGTCATTGGCGCTATTCCACACTTCGAGTTTACTCGTGAATATGGGGTGGAATCGCTGCATTTTGCTTTTGAATTAGCGCGTAAATACGACTGCTTGATTGATGTGCATTGTGATGAAATTGACGATGAGCAATCGCGATTTGTCGAAACTCTAGCGGCATTGGCCCATAAATACCAAATGGGCGATAAGGTGACGGCAAGTCACACCACTGCAATGGGCTCATACAATGGGGCTTACGCTTCTCGTTTGTTCCGCTTGCTTAAAATGTCAGGCATTAGCTTTGTGGCAAACCCACTAGTGAATACTCATTTGCAAGGTCGATTTGATGACTATCCTAAGCGTCGCGGTATTACCCGAGTCAAAGAGATGCTAGAAGCGAATATCAACGTCTGTTTTGGTCACGATGATGTGTTTGACCCTTGGTATCCATTGGGCACCGCAAACATGCTTCAAGTGCTGCATATGGGGCTACATGTCACGCAAGTGATGGGTTACGATCAGATAAACCAATCATTAGATTTGATCAGCACCAACTCTGCCAAGGCGTTAAATATTCAAGACCAATACGGCATTGAAGAGGGCAAACCTGGTAGCCTTCTTATCCTTCCTGCAGAAAATGGTTTTGACGCTGTGCGTCGCCAAGTTCCTGTGCGTTATTCTGTTCGTCACGGACAGGTGATTGCAGAGACGAAACCTGCACAAACTTCTATTCACTTAGATGAAAGTGAAGAAGTGACTTATAAGCGTTAATACTTAACTAGTGGGCGCAACCCTTGGTATTTATTGAAGGGTTGTGCCTGCGAAAAGACTTCTTTAGACCGCTACAAATACCACTGAACATTCAAGTTGTTATTTCACTTCGAATACCCTGTAATTCTTTTTATTCCAACTGTTTACCAATCTTCAGACATTACTCTTGTCTGTATGTCGCTTTCTTTTTATAGCCATAGTTATATTAGGTTCTGCATTGCTGAGCTACGCTGGTAGGATGGCTTACTTATAATGCCTCTTCTTAATATTACCCATCTATAAATGGCGCATAAAAACCACCAAGTAAAGCGTTCGCTTCCTGATAAGCCATAGCTCTATAATCAAAATATTCAACGCTGTTGCTACGCTAGGACCTACAATTGATGACTAGGGTTGCTATAAACAGAGTCTATGACTGTTTTGCAGAAGAGTAGTACTAAGGGCTGGGAAGTAGTAGAAGACAATGAGCTTTAATAAGCTAGTAGGGCAATAGTGATAAGAATAAAGTGACAAGAGTAAAAAAAGGCACCTCATTTGAGGTGCCTTTGGCTAGTTATAATTAACTAATGATTATTTATTAGTTTTTTGGAGCGTTTTGGTCAGTACGAGTAGCTAGACGTACTTCGTCAAAGTTTGCAGTTAAGTCGTCACTTGCTTTCGCTTGGTAAGTAAGAGCAAAGTGGTCGATACGAACTTCAAGTTTGCCATTAGTGTAGTTGCTATTAGCTTTAACTTCATCGCTAGTTAAGCTTTGATCGATGATTAAGTTAGCGAAGAGTTCAACACTACCATTGTCACCAGTGTTAAAGGTTGTAGATACATGTTTGAAGCAATCTTTGTATGTGCCTTTCGCAGCATCGGCTAAGTCTTTATTGTGAGCAACGGATTGGCCAAGAACAGCACCTTGTAGTGATTTAGCAGCTACAGTTTTAGCACCAAAGCCAAGGCTTGCAATAGAGTTGTCACCCATTTTGTCACAGTAGTACATAGAGAAAGTAACGTTTGTGTTGGTTGGCAATCCATCAACAATTTGGCTTACACCAGGTTGGTCTTGGAAGTTATTAGTTGCATCATCGTCAAGTTTAAAGCGTAGACGCATAGAACCTTTTTCAGTGAATGCGCTGTCGCTTGAAGAACCTACATCACCACTTTCTTTATGGATAATCCAGCTACCAGCATCTTTGTGATAGTAGTTAGTGAAGTCAGGGTCAGCAACTGGTGCGTTGACAGTCACATACTCAGGAATGCTTAATGATAAATCTACACTTGTTGCTGATTCAGAATCATAAGGCACAGTTACCCATTTGTATTGGTCGCCAGATACAGCACCTTTAGTCAGTTCTTTACCATCAATAGACAATGCATAGTTACCTTTTACAAAGGCACTTAGCTCGTAGTGATGATTTGGTAGAACATCAACTTTTTGACTAATAGAACCGTTGTTAGCAAGTTCTAGTGTTTGACCAGAGAATGCATTTTGACCAGTAACTGTGTAGTAGTCGCCTTGACCGTTATCCCAGTCAGTTAACCAGTTTTCAAAATTACTATTTTTAATCGGTGCAGTAATCACAATTGCAGCAGGTTTTGGAACTGTGTAGCTTACAGGACCTACATCAGCGAAAGTTAATGGTTTAACAGTACGAACTGATTGATCAGTCACTTCATCAGCACCGATACTAGTAGTACCGCTACGTAATTGACCATCCATATCATATACAGATTTAAGAGCTTGAGTTGCTTGCATTGCTACAGTTAGGTCTGGACTGTTCACTGTTGGGCGGAACAAGTTGTCATCACCACCACGAGCTAGAACTGCTGATTCAAATCTGTTTTGAGATGCTAAATCAGATTGTTTGATACCATCGCTATCTGCAACTTGTTGACCAGAGAATAGGTTACCAATAATTTCTGAATTTTCTGGTAAACCACGGTCAGAGCTTTTGAATACTGGACCAATCGCTTGTTCAACAATGTTGTGGTCAATGAAAACACGATTTGGTTGATGTGATTTACCACCACCATCTAGGTTAAAGCTATTTACACTATCTACAATGGTGTTGTGAGAGACATGAACATCTTGAACTAATTGGTAGCCATTGCCGTTACCATTGCCATCTTTAGTTGCTTTATCAGAACCTAATAGAACAATACCACCGTGGTGAGTTGAGCTTAAGTAACGTGCACCTTCGATGTAGTTGTTGTTTACTTGATGGTCTGAGTCACCGATACGAATACCACCCGCTAATGGATAACCTTCACCAAGAATGAAGTTGTTTTCAATGGTGTTGGCGTGACCGTGACGGTTGGTAAGAGAACCATAACTATTACGGATGGTGTTGAAACTAATGGTGTTGTGACTGGCTTTGTTAGAGATAACTTCAGCTTCACCTTGAATGTTTTCAAATAAGTTAGCAACAACAAAAGAGTTACTGTCTTCACCATGGGTTTCACTTAAACCAGTACGAATGGCTTCGTAGTCGTTGTCTTTAGAGCCCGCATAGATTTTGCCATCTGCTGGTGGACGGTTTGCAAAGTAGTTTTTGTAAACAACAATTTTGTGTGCACGTTGTTCTGTTGATAAACCTTTTTCACGAACCAATGAAACCATAGGGTTTTTAATTGTTTTACCACTGAAAATATTATGGTCTAACAAAGTACCGCCACCGTAAACTTTAACTAGGTTACCGTATTCATTTTCGCCTACAGCGTTTAGTACCGATACTTCAGAAATACGACAGTCTTGACAAACATCACTACTGCTTAGACGAGTATTAATTAAAGCACTGTCAAATTTCACGCCTTCAAGAATGAAACCTTGGAATTGACTATCATGACCACCCATAGCAACGGATACTTCACCGCCTTTAAGGGTTACTTGACCTGAGTTTTCTGCAGCAACTTTAAATCCAGAAATTTTTAGTTCAAGGTCCTTATTTTCATAAGTACCGTCAGCTAAACATAGAGTTGTATTTGCTGCAGGTTGTGTTGGGTTGTCTTTGTCTTTAAGTGCACTAACAAGATCTTCAGCAGCATCTTGTAGTTTACCTACTGATTGAAAAGTTTCGGTACAATTAACAGGAGCAACATTGATTACGCTGTCAGGAATACCAGTTGATTTATACGCTGCATCATCAGCTTTCAATTCGCCAATTGGCAAAATTGGACTTTCACTAACTTCTTGAGCACCAGTTAAAGATGATGAATCTATTATAGATGGAGTAATTTTAGAAGCATCGGTAACTTCAGTTGCAGGGGTGATTTTTGCGGCTGCAACACCTTCGGTTACGACTGGCTGAGAAGCAGTTACTGGCTCTTTAACTTGAGTTTGAGAGGTGGAGTTTGTATTGGATTCGCTGTTACACCCAGCGAGTGCCAATCCTATTAAAATGGCGAGTGCATGTTTGTTCATTATTTTCTACCTCTTGGTAATATCTATGGACAAAAGCTTACTCTTAGAGATGTTTCAAACAGTGATTCAGATCTTGTTTTTAAGTGCTGTTTATTCGCAAAACACGATTCAAAACATATTTTTCGCCTAAAAATATGTTTTGAATCAGTGGCTTACGAGGCTCTATTTATCATTGAATATTATTGTATTATTTAACGATTCGTGTGATGGGGATCTCTATATTTTGTTACACTTTATTTTGAGTTTTATCTTGCTTGCAGAAAATCAAAGCACTTAGTTTCATATTGATATGAAACTAAGTGCTCGTTATTTCGACAATAAAATAACCTAGATTGTTGGCCTTATTGGTCAGTAATAGAAGCTATAGATCTTGATAGTCGTAATGACGAGTAACAAGGTTTACAAATCTTCGCATTGACAGAGATGGGTTAGATTAATATGTATTAGGAAGGGATATTTGCGCTGTCGGAGGCGATAATTTGTACTAAGCATAGAGTAGCTAGGAAAATAAGTGAGATCATAGCGATCGTTCTACAGCTATAGGCTCGGTGAAAGTGCTGAGAAGTTACCAAGATCATTGATAACGAGATCGTCAACGCCCCTTGGTAGTGAACTAACAAAGGGGCGCTATTGGCTAGCGTTTATTATTTTACGATGACATGTTTATGTGTGCGAACACTCGCTACCGCCATATAAATAGCAGTACTCATCATAATCGCTAGCAAATAGGTCATCAGACCTTGTGTGCTACCCATAAACCACCCCGCGACTAAGGGACCAACAACAGAGCCTAGACTGTAGCTAAACAGCATCACTTGGCTTGCAGAGACGATACAGTTTTTATTTAACTTATCGCAGCCCAAGTTGATAGCAATAGGGTAGAGAGCAAAACTTGTCATGCCAATCAACAATAAGCTAATTGCGAGCACATTTAGGCGGTTACTTAGAATGATTAAACCTACGGCAAAGATACCAAGGATGCAGAACAGTCCCATCAAAGGTGTACGTCCAGAAACTCGTATTAGTTTGGGAATAATGGCTTGCACTAACATGCCACCCACAATGATCAGTGCCATTAAAAGGCTAAGATCAGTTTGTGATATGTCGCGATTGGAAAGTTCAATTGGCATCAATCCATAAATAGAACTTTGTATTAATCCAGCGACAGTACAACCGATAATCGCGGAGTGGTTGAGATGTGAAATTTTTCTTAATGATAAAGTGACAGAATGTTGAATCAAGGGCGGTTGGGTTGGAACGAGCAACATGACCAACATTGAGATAAATAATAGCGATAGTATAACCACAAAAGGTAGCGCGCCTTGCACGCCCACAAAACCAATGCCTAATTGCCCAAGTGCAACACCGCCAGTGAAAGAACATACATATAAAGCAAAACGTTTTGCTCTATTGGCTTCGTCCCCTGCAAGTAACCAAGATTCAACAACCACAAATAATCCCGCCACTGCAACACCCGCCACAAAACGAGCGATAAACCATACTGCCACTATTGGCGCCAGTGGAAGGACGATAATAGTGGCAATGAATAATAATAAGCAGGTGATGAAAGCCAAACGATATCCAATGTAGGTAATGAGCGACTTAATTGATGTTACGCCGACAAACAAACCTAAATAAAACACACTCGCTAACCAACTGGCATTGCTGTCATCGATGCCGTATTTACTGAGTAACAGTGGTACGAGAGTCATGAGGTAAGCAGAAGATATTGCATAAAGTGATAGCGCCGCAATGGGCACTTTAAAGCCTGTTTTTACTTGCAAATCCGTTGTGGTTTCCACTTTATCACCTCATCAATCAGCCATGTGACAAATAGATTTAAATCTCTATTTTTAGCGAATATGAGCTTTTGAGAGAGGGGAGTAAAACGAAAAAGTTTTATCTTCACGATAAAGAAAATTTATCGAAAGAATTGGGATAATTTTTCATAGTCTTAGACTGAATCAAATCGAGAAAACCAAAAACATTTTGTCGTCTCAATCATTAAATATTACTATGTTTTATCAGCAATAATCAGAGATATAAATATGGATGTAAAAGTATTCCAGACCTTCCTTGAAGTGGCGAAAGAGAAACATTTTGGTCACGCGGCAGAGAATCTTTATATCACTCAAGCTGCGGTGAGCGCGAGAATCAAACAACTGGAATCCTTCTTTGATACGCGTTTGTTTACCCGCGATAGAAATGCAATAAAACTCACATCTGCAGGTGAGCGTTTAGTCGGATATGCGGAAGTGATGGTTTCTTCCCTCAAGCAGGCAAAATTTGAGTTGTCATTAGAAAAAGGCAAAGCACTGCAACTGACTATCGGTGGCACGCCGACGATTTGGGATGCATATTTACAAAACTGTCTAAGCGTAGTGACAGATGCATTTGATGGCTATGGCTTTATTGCCGAAGCGTTATCCAGAGAACAAATTAATAGACAACTGCTAGAGCGTACACTCGACATGGCATTTGCCTTAGACCCAATCAAGTCTGACGAACTGGCTTGCCAACATATTGCTGATTTTAACCTTACCTTAGTATCAACCGAGCCCTGCCATGAAGAGCAAGCGTTCGACAATAAATACGTTTACATAGATTGGGGAACCCGCTTCGCCTCGGAACATGCTGAGCGCCATCCGAACATTCCAGCTCCTTTTTTGAGAACATCGACCGCCAGAATTGCCTTAGATTTTGTTTTGGAAAAAGGCGGAACAGCCTATTTACCCACCTCTGTGGTAGAGCCTTTTGTGGCAAGTGAACAATTATATAAAGTGGATGACAGTAAAGGTTGGTGCAGACCCATCTACCTTAGCTACAGAAAATCCAGCAACTCTATAGACGCGATAAAACAGATAGAACGCTTGATAGCAGAAATTGATCCACTTACCGCCTACAGTCTCCAACAAGCAGGAGAGCAATTATCTTAATTTTAGGTAGGGTTAAAGCCTGTACGAGGCGAGTTATCACGGTGGAACATCGATAAATTGCATAGGAATATAGGTGACTACAGCCTGCCTCTTTTTTATGCATATAGCCTGAAAAGCACGCAAACAGATTGGAAATCCTTAATAATCTGAAATTAGAGCTTTTATTTTCAAATTATTATGGCATATTAACTTTCGTCAACACGATGTGCGTGCATCGTATAATGGCTATTACCTCAGCCTTCCAAGCTGATGATGCGGGTTCGATTCCCGCTGCACGCTCCAATCTCTCTCTCTATCAAATCTCTTGCTTAATTATTTAAAATAACACGCTTTGTTGCGTGATTTTTTGTGTCTGAAATTTACAGATTCAGAGAGACTCTCAAGATCTTTCTATCGTTTTTATCAAAGTGAAATCACGGCATTCAACAGCAAAGTGAATGGTCTAATGCTGAGTAACAGCGTACAAAAAAGGCTGCCTAATTAGCAGCCTTTCTACTCTACTGAAGCTATTTATTTTAGTGCGGCATCACTTGATTTGTGTGGTGACTCAAGCCCAGCGTTAATATCTAGGATGTCTTGCTCGGTTAGGCTACCTGCCGCTAACTTCACGCGAAGTCCTGCAGTAATGTAGTCATAGCGTGCATCGGATAAGCTGCGTTGCGCTTCAAAAACGCGGCGCGAAGAGTTGAGAACATCCACAATGGTGCGGGTGCCAACTCGGAAGCCAGATAGTGTGGCTTTGTGTGCAGCTTGCGCTGATTTAACCACTTGTCTGTAGGCTAGAATAGCGCTGTAAGCTGCGGAAACGTTGTTGTTATAGGCGCGGATGTTGGCGTCTACTTCACGGTATTTATTTTCAAGGCTTTGGCTGGCGACAATGTACTGTGCTTGCGCGGAATCTGTTTTAGCCGAAGTAGCACCACCATTGTATACAGGAACAGATAGCGTCAGTCCTGCACGCAGGTCGTTACCATGGCTGTGATCCACTGGCGAGCTACCCCATGCATTTTGGTAGTCTTCATTACCATAGGAAGCATTGAAGTGCAGGCTAGGTAAATGGCCTGAATTAGCAGACTTAATGTTATCTTGCGCAACATCTTTTTCGATACGTGCGGCCAGAAGCTCAAGGTTTTTCTCGTGGGCTTCATTGATAAGAGCAGTAGAATCGGTGTTGTTTTTAGCGGGGCTAAAACGCTCTGAGTCTAGAGTGTCAATTTCATTATAAGGTTGGTTGGTGATCTTGCGTAGCTTTTCATAGCTGTTGGTGAGATCATTTTGTTTCAATACTTCCGTTGCTAGCACAGTATCGTATTGAGCTTCGGCATCATAGACATCTGTAATAGCGGCAAGTCCTGCACGATTACGTTGTTTTGCTTGATCCCATTGCTTTTTCGTAGCCTTTTTTTCCGCTTGAACAGATATCAACTCATCTTGCGCTTTTAATACGTCAAAGTAAGCCTGAGCAGAGCGCATGATCAGCTCTTGCTGGGCAGCGGCGTAATTGGCATCAGCTTGGCGGGCTTGTTTCTCGGCAATGCCCAGTTCAATCCAACTAGAGCGAAGATATAAGTCTTGATCTAAGACGATCTTAGCACCTGTAGTATATCCATCACTATACGGTTTGTTACCAGGGGCCTGATAATAATGATCGCCTAATTCACCCTCAGCAGTACCAACTAAGTTAATTTGTGGTAGTAGTGGTGCGCGTTTTGCATCCACATTGGCAAAGGCGGCGTCTTTATTTGCTTTGGCTGTTTGTACCACAGTATCGCTGATTTTAGCCTGAGAATAGACTTCTGACAGGTTGGTTGCGGCTGCAAGATGTGGCAAGCCAACAAGGCCTGAGATAAGTAGGGATAATGGAATTCGTTTCATAGCTTCAACGGAAGATCGCAAGTAAAAGTGATTAATTTTTAATTGGCATATATAATGCCTAGTTGTTTATTGTACACGTTAATTTTAATATTTGAACGACTCATTAAAAATGAGGATCGTTTTTATTTCGTTCTTATAGAAACTGGGATTGGTATAAATTCAAAAAATTGCTTAATAAACAGGATGATATCTTCGGATTAATTCGATAGAACTTAGGTCAATTATTATTTAATGCATTTGGGCGCATACAACCAATGAAACGAAATTTTCGACTTTTTTTTAATCGCGATAGCAGTTTATTTTTTCTGCTACTAATTTCTTTATTTATTAATATCTTATCATTGGCAATGCCATTTTCTCTGTTGCATACCTATGACCGAATATTGCCGAATCAGAGCTACGACACTGCGACTATTCTATTTGTTGGAGTAGTAACTGCGGTACTTCTGGAAGGTTTCCTACGCTATTTTCGCAGTTGGATGATGGCCTCTGCCGCCGCTAATTTCGAGCTCAAAGTGTCTAAAGAGGTAGTGACGTCTCTGTTCAAAAGTGATTATAAACTCGTTGCTAATATGAATGTCGGCCGAATCTTTAACGGCGTCAGTGCCATTGGACACATGCGTGATATGTATTCCGGTCAGGCAAAAGTTGCCTTAATCGATCTCCCTTTTGCATGTTTGTTCCTATGGCTGGTCTATTTTATCGGTGGCAATCTAGTCTTCATCCCTATTGCGGTGTGGGTAGTAGTGACCTTGATGATTCTTTTCTTGGGTCGCAAGTTGACTAAGCTAACCAAATCTCTTTCGTTAACCGAAAGCCAACGTACACGTATTTTTATTCGTGTTTTTTCTGGCCTGACAAGCGTGAAAGCCCTTGCGCAAGAAGCGCATCTTTCAGCCTCTTTTAGAACAACCAACTATCAATTGCAGCAACAGCAAAAGCGCGTTGATTGGCTCTCTATCCGACTTCAAGAATGTATCGGTGGAGCATCACAGGCAACAACACTATTAATCATTATGCTTGGTGCGCTTCTTGTTATTGATGGTCATATGACCACAGGGGGGCTGACTGCATGTTCAATTCTGGCAGGTCGCGCCGTTGCCCCGCTATCGGCAATTATTGGCTTATATACACGAGTTGCGTCTGCAGAAGTGGCTAAAGAAGAAGTTCTTGAATTAATTAATATTCCAGAGGCTAAGTTTAGCGGCAAAGTGAAACTTGATGAGCGACTAAAATCAGATGTTATCTCTTTTGATGGCGTAAAAATGCCAGTCGCGAGCAAGCTATTGTCGCTAGATGATATTGCATTGCCTGAAAAATCACTGATTCAGGTTACATCCGATTCACTGTATTTTGCCAGTGAAGCATTATCTATGATGGTAGGGCTTGAGCCACCGACGGAAGGTGAAGTACGTATTGGTGAGAATAATATTTATGATCTTGAATATGAAGCTTACCGTGATGGAGTGGTGTTGGTATCCGCATGGCCAAATTTATTCTCAGGTACCCTGCTTGAAAATATGACCATGTTTACGCCAGAGTTAGAGGCTGATGCTATGCAAATGGCCGATAGATTAGGCCTAACAGCCACACTTGCAGAATTGCCTTCCGGTTATCAAACTCGAATTGATGAAAGTGGTATAGAAACCTTTAATAAAGGCACCATTAAGCTTATCGCCTTGGTACGAGCGTTAGTACAAGACCCAGCATTTTTAATGCTTGAACAACCCTTTTTATCATTAGACATTCCCTCTGCAGAATTAGTCGCACAAGTATTGCAAGAGGAAAAACATCAACGCAGTATTTTCACAACCGGCTATTTGAGTCCACAGAGCCTGCAATATGATCACATATTGAGAATTGATGCAACAGGTGAGGGCAAACTGCTCACAAACCCTGCGATAAATGAGCAAGGAAACGCATAAGATGACGACACAATCTGGAAATACATTGCGCAGTATTGCAGGCAGTTTCTTAAAGCAAGTGGGTATGCATGCACAGGCGCGCAATATTGCAAAAAATCCGCATCTTGAACACATGTCACCGCTAGATTTGGTAGAGCAACTAAAAAAGTTTAACGTTACCTATACCATTGATATCCCAAACCAAGACCAGCTTGAGGATACCCATTATCCGTTTATTGGTATTACGTCAGGGCGTGAAGAGGATGGTGAGTATCATGCTATTTTGTTTCGTCGCAGCGGTAAAAAATTTCAAAAACAAGTGCCTGGACATCGCCGCTGGCAAGATGCTGATTTTAGTGAAATACAACAGTTTAGCCATATTGTGGTACTGGAATCGATCCCAAGTAAGCAATTATCAGTTCGTACTTTTATCAAGGAAGTGAACCTGCGTAAAAAATGGTATTGGCCAGTCCTTGTTTTAACCTTTATGTCGACGGTTACTGGCCTATCCATTCCACTGTTTACTATGTCTGTTTATGACAAAGTTATTGGTGGACACTTAGTTGAGGTGTTGCCTGAACTTGGTATGGGTGCGGCGATTGCAGTCTTTATTTATGTGAGTGCGCGGCTAGTTCGTGGCTATATATTATCTAAAGTTGTGACTGAGTTTGTACGTGAAATATCAAACACGACGTTACATCGATTAATCCATATGCCCCTCACTTTGCTTACGCGAGTGGGGATCACTAACCACATTAACCGTATGAGAAATACAGAGCGTGTACGTTCTATGTTAGCGGGTACTGTGGGTGGCGGTATGTTGGATCTGCCTTTTGTCATTATTGTATTGATTACCATCGCACTGCTGGCAGGTTGGTTAGTGTTAGTACCGATTATTATGATACTGCTCCATAAACTCGTCTCTTCTTTGTTGACTAAATTTACCAATGCGGCCTTGCCGGCTATCTATAATGAACATCAAGACGGCATTACCGAATTATCGAAAAATATTCTGTTTTTAAAATCGGGCGGTAATGCCAAAGGCTGGATTCAGCGTTTACATCGTTTAAATCGTGAAAATAGCCGTCAAAACTTTATGTTTGCTAAGCGCAATGGATTGTATGGTGCGGTAAGCCATGTAATGACCATGGTTACAGGCCTAGTCACTATCTTTGTCGGCATCTTTTTGGTGCTAAACCACAGCATTACCTCCGGTGCTTTGATTGCTTGTGTGATGCTTATTTGGCGCATTACAGGCCCGGCAGCTATGGCGTTTTCGTCATCACTTAAAATTGATATGTTAAAGAGCGCGGTGACTCAATTTGATGGTTTTTTAACAGTGCAAACGGAAAATAATGAATTGCGTTTGGACATTCCGCAAATGGATAAAGCCCCTGAGGTTAACTTTAAAGGAGTGACTTTGCGCTATGATGCTGAGTCTGCTCCAGCTCTTTATGGTATTGAGTTTGAGGCGCTCGCGGGTGAAAGCGTTGCTGTATTAGGGCCTAATGGCTGCGGAAAATCCTCTTTGCTGATCACTACGTTAGGTGTTTTAGAGCCTCAAGCAGGCTATATTTCATTAAATGGACGAAATATCCGTCAGTATGATCCACAGGTGTATCGAACTTGGTGCAGTTATGCCCCTGCAGAAACACAGCTAGTTGAGGGCTCACTGGCGGATAATATTCGTTTGCAAAAGCCGTCAGCAACGGATGAAGAAATCATTGCTGCGCTTAAACAAGCAGGTGGACAAGCACTGCTTGATTTGGTTGAAGGTGACATATACGCAAGCATGTTTGAGGCATGCAATATCATGCTACGTTCGGTCGATGCTGAGGCTATCGCATTGGCTCGCGTTATCATCTCTGACTCAAACTTTATTTTGATGGACGAGCCGGTTGCAGGTGGCAACCCTAAAGTGAAGGCCGCTTTTGTTAAATTTATTCAGTCTTGCAAGGGCTCGAAAACCCTGATTTTCTCGACGCATGATCAAAATCTTCTACCGCTGGTGGATAAGGTTGTCGTGCTGGACAAGGGCGCAGTGGCCTTTGCCGGTCCTTTACCACAGCAACCTGCTGTTGAACCACAAGGAGAAGCCGATGCGTAATAGCCGAACGCCACATAACGATGATTGGCCAGACTATGAGTTTTCTAACAGCATAGAATCCTCTAAAGATCGCCGACTGATTCGTCGTGTGGCACTGCTGATTTGTTTTGCAATTGCGATTTTATTGTTGTGGTCGACTCAAGCTACGGTTGAAGAGATCTCAAAGAGTAAGGGACAAATTATTCCTTTGGGCCATAAGCAAGTGATTCAATCTCAGAGTGGCGGCACCATTGCATCGGTTGATGTTGAAGAAGGGCAAATGGTGAAAAAAGGTCAGCATTTGGTGCACTTTGTTTCCGAGAAAAATCTATCAACTAAAGATGAATTAGAAGTTAAGCGCGCTAATTTTGAGATGAGAATCAAACGCTACGATGCTTATATCAACAAACAAGCGTTAGATCTTACGGAGTATGCCACCAAGTACCCCAAGCTGACGGCCAACCACATTGAAGCTTTTGATAAAATGAAGGAAAAGCGTGAAGCCAGTGAAAAGGTGATTGAATCGGAGATTCAAAAGACCAATGCCGAATTAAGTGGGGTGTTGGAAGAATTACCTTCGCTCCGCAATCAGCTAAAGGCTTCACATCGAATGTATTTATTGATGAAAGAGGCGGGGCAGAATCAGTCTATATCTGAAGTGAAGTTCTTAGAAACCAAGCAGAAATACGATTCGTATCAGCAACAAGTGAATTCGCTTAATAGTCGCTCTAAGGTGCTGAAACGTTCATTGGATAATTTAAATAAACAGCTTATTCAAAAAGATATAGATTTGGTTTCAGAGGTATCTGAAAAGCGTACCGAAGCACAAACTGACTTAATTGCAACTAATGCTCGCCTGCGCTCTAGTGCAGCTGATGTAAAGGATGACGTGGTTAAAGCGCCAGTTGAAGGGGTGATTCAATCTATTCCAACCACTTCTGCAGGAAGTGTGGTTAAGCCCGGTGGTATGGTCGCGGTCATTGTGCCTGTGACCAAGCAAGGTTTGATGGAAACCAAATTATCGCCTCGTGATATTGGTTTTGTGCAAGTGGGTGATTTGGCGAGAATTAAGATAGATGCGTTTGATTATTCTCGTTATGGTTCCTTAACTGGAGTGGTTAAAAGTATTTCACCGACAACCGACCAAGATCAACGGGGTGGCGTCTACTATAAAGTTAAGATTTCCATTGCTAAACCCTATTTTGAAAAGGATCCTGAGTATCTTAAAACTATCCCCGGCATGACCGGTGAGGCCGATATTATAACGGGTAAAAAAACCGTATTTGAATATTTATGGAAACCTGTATTTACCAATATGACAAGTGCTTTTAGTGAACGCTAAGTTTTCAAAAATAAAAGTCTTAACTTAATGTTAATGTTTTAAAATATCGCATTAAGTCATTTAACGGCTGTATAAGAATTATTAACCCTGATATTAAAATATCAGGGTTTTTTTTATATCTAGATAATTAATTGGTATTATGTGCCGTAAGAAAGAATCACTTTCTAACTATTGAATTAGTGCCAGTTGTTTATTCTATTGATTCTTCAATAAGTTAACGAAATATTTTGTGAGCATTTTATTTTAAATACCACAGTAAAATAATGCATAGGAACCACCCATGGCTAAGAAACCTGAAGTAAAACCTGTCGACCCAACTATTGCAAAGGCTAAAGAGCAGCAAAAACAAGCAGAAAAATTGCGTGCTTCTGAACTGCGCTATCAAGAGGGTGATACAGAACTACCTATATCAGATTTAGTCATGGCAGAATCTAACGCTGTGTTTGCTCACAATGCGCCGCAGCATTCTCATCATCAACAAGTTGTTGAGAATACAGAAACACATGCTGCGCCGCATCAAGGGCTAGATATCATGCCACCCTTAGCGCCGCATCAGCCCCATCATGTATCCGATGTTAAACCAATATTTACTGGTAAAGTGGTGGCAAATAATGAGCATGCACAACAATTTGTAGCTGCACGTACTGAAACGACCCACGGTATCGTAGAAGTCGCTTCAACGGGTGCCTTGAATATTTTTACTACTCCAGGAATCTTAGCTTCTGGCGGTGGTGTTTTTATGGCCCGTCAAGTGGTAGATGGGCACGAGATTAACCACCCAATCACGTTTACAACAGGTTCAGCTGGCGCTGTGGTGATCTCTGGTGATAGTGCGGCAGTGCTAACAGAGGATGTGGACGTTAAAGCGGGTGATTTGGTGGCTTCCGGTGCCTTGGTTGATGAAACAGAAGGCCCATCTGCGTTCCAAACATATCAGCACGACGGCAAGTATGGACATCTAAGCATAGATAGCGATGGTCAATGGCAATATCATGCCGACGATCATCAAATGGCTATTCAGTCATTGAAGCCGGGTGATTCGATTACCGATACATTTACGGTTGCAACCAATAGTGGCATCGATTCTAGTGTGACGGTTGTGATTAAAGGGGCCGAAGATAAAGCCATTATTGCGGGCGTACACACTGGTGATGTTACCGAGGATGTGCAGGTTCAAGATGGTAAGCTCAATACTGAGGGTCAATTGTTCATTACTGATAATGACCACGATGATGCCTACTTTATTCCGCAAACTATTTCTACTAACCATGGTGAATTCACCCTTGATAACCAAGGCCACTGGCACTTCACTGCAAATAATGCCGACCCTGCCATTCAGCAACTTGCCGCTGGTGAAACCTTTACTCAAACCTTTACAGCTGTTTCAAAAGATGGTGGTACAACGCAAGAAGTTGTCGTAACTGTACACGGCACCAATGATTTACCTGTTTTGACCGTTACCCAAAATTCAACTAAATCAGGTCAATTGCACACCACCGATATCGATGTAACTGATACACATATTTATGGAGTTGTTGGAGGCTCAGCGGTTGGGCAGACAGTTATAGCTAATGGCGTCTATGGTGATTTAACCCTAGATTCTATTACTGGTGAATACGGGTATAAGATCCATACTGATGCTATTCAGAATGGTCATGGCATGAACTATGATCCTAAAACGCACACCTATTCAGGCCAGGATAGTTTTGAAATCTCGACTACAGATAATCATGGTGGGTCAGCAACTCAACATTTAACATTTTTCCCAACAGCAACACTGTCTGTACCGACAATTTCAGGTGCTAAGCCGTCAATTCATTATTCAGTGCCAACGCAGACACAAGTTTCCCCAGTTCCACCAACGACGCCAGTAAAAACGCCAGCTCAGCCGACAGTGACCATTGATGGTTTAGATCCAACTACCGATTCAGGTCAGGATCATACTGATGGCATTACTAATAACCAAAATCCAACGGTAACAGGGGTTGCAGGCGTTCCTTTTTCACACGTTAGCATTGTAGATGGTAAAAATTCAGATGGCACAGATAAGATTGTCGGATCGGGTTATGCTGATGTAAATGGTCACTATCAAATAGTTGTTGGCTTAGGACAATCGCCAACAAATTCTGGTACACATCATGATTTAACTGCAACAGTCACTGACCCTTCAGGTCAGGACGGCTCGACAACATCATCAACACCGATTTTGATTGACCAACATACCGCTCAGCCAACGGTTGATTTGAATGCGACTTCAGACAGTTTTGGTGGTACGGGCACCAATACTGACAACATTACCAATATCGCTAACCCGACTTTAACATTGGGTAATATCGATACAGACGCTCAACAAGTTGAAGTGTTTGTTGATGGACATTCTATTGGCAATGCCATCAACCAGAATGGTGTGTGGCAGGTTACTGTGCCTAAATCTTTCATGGATGAAGGCGATCACGATATTACTGCAACAGTGACTGATGTGGCGGGCAACACCAGTACGTCAAATGCTTTGACTGTGACGATTGATCAGCATGTTGCTGCGCCAGGCGCCACAGGTATCGTTACTGAAGATACCAAAGTGACCGCGACGGGTGATGTGAATCCGCAAGGTGAAGTGGGCGACGTAGTCACTGTCATCAATGCTGATGGTAAGCATGGTCATTTTGATGTGAAAGCGGATGGAACCTATACTTATACGCTTGATAACAACGCGGCTCAGCATCTTGCTCAAGGTGAATCTGAAACAGACAGCGTTAAGTACACAGTGACTGATACGGCGGGCAACACCAATACGGGTGACATTACCGTTACTATCCATGGCAGTAATGACGTTCCTGATTTGCATATTACGCAAAGCACGAATACTACCGGTACGCTCAGCACAAAAGATGCCGATACAACCGATACACATACCTATGACGCAGTCGGTGGCACCACCACAGGCAGCAGCGTTGTGGCCCACGGCACATTTGGTGATTTAACACTGGATAATGCAACAGGCGTTTACAGCTATACTATGCACGCCGATGCCATTCATCAAGGCATGAACTACGACGCGAACTCCGGAAAGTACACGGGGCAAGATACCTTTGAGGTCAGCACCGACGATCATCATGGCGGCAAAGACTCTCAGTTCTTAACCTTCGACCCAACGGCGACATTAACGGCGCCGTCAGTGGTAGGTGCTCAGCCAACCGTAACTAATAGCGTACCAACCCAAGCGCAATTGACGCCAACAGCGCCGACAGCTCCAACGTTAACACCGGCCACACCAACAGTGACGCTGAAAGGGCTTACTATAAACACCGATACCGGTATCGATCACACCGATGGTATTACGTCGAGCTCAACACCCTCAATCACCGGTAGCACTGACATTCCATTCTCACAAGTCGATATCATCGATGGCAAAAATGCCGATGGCAGCGATCATATTGTCGGCTCAGGTTTTGCTGATGGGAATGGCCAATTTGAGATTGTGGTGGACTTAGGCAACTCCACAACAGTTGATGGTACTCATCATGATTTGGGTGCGAAGGTTACTGACCCATCAGGACATGATGGACAGACAATGGCAACTACAGCGATAGTGGTTGACCAGATTGTTGCTGCGCCGGATGCCACAGATACCGTCACTGAAGATACCAAAGTGACCACTACGGGTGACGTTAACCCGCAAGGCGAAGTGGGCGACGTAGTCACAGTCATCGATGCCGATGGCAAGCATGGTCACTTTGATGTGAAGGCGGATGGGACCTATACCTATACGCTGGATAACAATGCGGCTCAGCATCTTGCTCAAGGTGAATCTGAAACAGATAGCGTTAAATACACGGTGACTGATACAGCTGGCAATACCAATACGGGTGAAATCACCGTTACTATCCATGGCAGTAACGATATCCCATCCCTGCAGATCGCTCAAAGTGCCAATACCACAGGTACACTCAGCACAAAAGATGCCGATACAACCGATACACATACTTATGGTGCAGTCGGTGGTACCACCAAAGGCAGCAGCATTGTAGTCCACGGCACATTCGGTGATTTAACGCTTGATAATGCAACAGGCGTTTATAGCTATACCATGCACGCCGATGCCATTCACCAAGGTATGAACTACGACGCAAACTCCGGTACGTACACTGGACAAGATACCTTTGAGGTCAGCACTGACGATCATCATGGCGGCAAAGACTCTCAGTTCTTAACCTTTAACCCAACGGCTACATTAACGGCGCCGTCAGTGGTCGGCGCTCAGCCAACAGTAACTAATAACGTTCCTACTCAAGCGCAATTGACGCCAACAGCGCCGATAGCTCCAACGTTAACACCGGCCACACCAAGTGTGACGCTGAAAGGGCTTACTACAAATACCGATACCGGTATCGATCACACCGATGGTATTACGTCGAGCTCAACACCCTCAATCACCGGTAGTACTGATATCCCATTCTCACAAGTCGATATCATTGATGGCAAAAATGCCGATGGCAGCGATCATATTGTCGGCTCAGGTTTTGCTGATGGGAATGGCCAATTTGAGATTGTGGTGGACTTAGGCAACTCCACAACAGTTGATGGTACTCATCATGATTTGGGTGCGAAGGTTACTGACCCATCAGGACATGATGGACAGACAATGGCAACTACAGCGATAGTGGTTGACCAGATTGTTGCTGCGCCAGATGCCACAGATACCGTCACTGAAGATACCAAAGTGACCACTACGGGTGACGTTAACCCGCAAGGCGAAGTGGGCGACGTAGTCACAGTCATCGATGCCGATGGCAAGCATGGTCACTTTGATGTGAAGGCGGATGGGACCTATACCTATACGCTGGATAACAATGCGGCTCAGCATCTTGCTCAAGGTGAATCTGAAACAGATAGCGTTAAATACACGGTGACTGATACAGCGGGCAATACCAATACGGGTGAAATTACCGTTACCATTCATGGTACTAATGACATCCCTGATCTGCATATTACACAAAGTACGAATACCACCGGTACGCTCAGTACAAAAGATGCAGATACAACCGACACTCACACCTATGACGCAGTCGGTGGCACCACCACAGGCAACAGCATTGTAGCGCACGGCACATTCGGTGATTTAACACTGGATAATGCAACAGGCGTTTACAGCTACACAATGCATGCCGATGCCATTCACCAAGGTATGAACTACGACGCGAACTCCGGAACGTATACAGGGCAAGATACCTTTGAGGTGAGCACTGACGATCACAATGGCGGCAAAGACTCCCAGTTCTTAACCTTTAATCCAGCAGCGACATTAACGGCTCCGTCAGTGGTCGGCGCTCAGCCAACCGTAACTAATAACGTTCCTACTCAAGCGCAATTGACGCCAACAGCGCCGATAGCTCCAACGTTAACACCGGCCACGCCAACAGTGACGCTGACAGGACTTACTACAAATACCGATACCGGTATCGATCACACCGATGGTATTACGTCGAGCTCAACACCCTCAATCACCGGTAGTACTGATATCCCATTCTCACAAGTCGATATCATTGATGGCAAAAATGCCGATGGCAGCGATCATATTGTCGGCTCAGGTTTTGCTGATGGGAATGGCCAATTTGAGATTGTGGTGGACTTAGGCAACTCCACAACAGTTGATGGTACTCATCATGATTTGGGTGCGAAGGTTACTGACCCATCAGGACATGATGGACAGACAATGGCAACTACAGCGATAGTGGTTGACCAGATTGTTGCTGCGCCAGATGCCACAGATACCGTCACTGAAGATACCAAAGTGACCACTACGGGTGACGTTAACCCGCAAGGCGAAGTGGGCGACGTAGTCACAGTCATCGATGCCGATGGCAAGCATGGTCACTTTGATGTGAAGGCGGATGGGACCTATACCTATACGCTGGATAACAATGCGGCTCAGCATCTTGCTCAAGGTGAATCTGAAACAGATAGCGTTAAATACACGGTGACTGATACAGCGGGCAATACCAATACGGGTGAAATTACCGTTACCATTCATGGTACTAATGACATCCCTGATCTGCATATTACACAAAGTACGAATACCACCGGTACGCTCAGTACAACAGATGTCGATACAACCGATACACATACCTATGACGCAGTCGGTGGCATCACCACAGGCAGCAGTGTGGTGGCCCACGGCACATTCGGTGATTTGACGCTAGATAATGCAACAGGCGTTTACAGCTACACAATGCATGCCGATGCCATTCACCAAGGTATGAACTACGACGCGAACTCCGGAACGTATACAGGGCAAGATACCTTTGAGGTGAGCACTGACGATCACAATGGCGGCAAAGACTCCCAGTTCTTAACCTTTAATCCAGCAGCGACATTAACGGCTCCGTCAGTGGTCGGCGCTCAGCCAACCGTAACTAATAACGTTCCTACTCAAGCGCAATTGACGCCAACAGCGCCGATAGCTCCAACGTTAACACCGGCCACGCCAACAGTGACGCTGACAGGACTTACTGGAAATACCGATACCGGTATCGCTCACACCGATGGTATTACGTCGAACCCAACACCATCGATCACTGGTACTACTGACATCCCATTCTCACAAGTCGATATCATTGATGGCAAAAATGCCGATGGTAGCGATCATATTGTTGGCTCAGGTTTTGCCGATGCTAAGGGCGATTTTGAAATTGCTATAGATCTGGGTAAATCATTATCGGTTGATGGCACTCATCATGATTTAGGTGCGAAGGTCACTGACCCATCTGGACATGATGGACAGACAACGACCACTACGCCGATTTTGATTGACCAACATACTGCTCAACCAACGGTTGATTTGAATGCCACTTCAGATAGTTTTGGTGGTACGGGTACCAATACTGACAACATCACCAATATCACTACCCCGACTTTAACGCTGGGTAATATCGATACAGATGCTCAACAAGTTGAGGTGTTTGTGGATGGTCACTCTATTGGTGATGCTGCTATCCAGAATGGTGTTTGGCAGATTACTGTGCCTAAATCTTTCATGAATGAGGGCGATCATGATATTACTGCAACAGTGACCGATATCGCGGGTAACACCAGTACGTCAAATGCTTTGACTGTGACGATTGATCAGCATGTTGCTGCGCCAGACGCCACAAATACCGTTACTGAAGATAGTAAAGTGACCGCGACGGGTGATGTGAATCCGCACGGCGAAGTGGGCGATGTAGTCACTGTTATCGATGCTGATGGCAAGCATGGTCACTTTGATGTGATGGCGAATGGGACCTATACCTATACGCTTGATAACAACGCGGCTCAGCATCTTGCGCAAGGTGAGTCTGAAACAGACACCGTTAAGTACACTGTGACTGATACGGCGGGTAATACCAATACGGGTGAAATTACTGTTACCATTCATGGTACTAATGACGTTCCTGATCTGCATATTACGCAAAGCACGAATACCACCGGTACGCTCAGCACAATCGATGTTGATACAACAGACACACATACCTATGGCGCAATCGGTGGAACGACCACTGGCAGCAGCGTTGTAGCCCACGGCACATTCGGTGATTTAACACTCGATAATGCAACAGGCGTTTACAGCTATACCATGCACGCCGATGCCATTCATCAGGGCATGAACTACGACGCGAACTCCGGAACGTACGTAGGGCAAGATACCTTTGAGGTCAGCACCGACGATCATCATGGCGGCAAAGACTCTCAGTTCTTAACCTTCAATCCAACAGCGACAGTAACGGCGCCGTCAGTGGTCGGCGCTCAGCCAACAGTAACTAATAACGTTCCTACTCAAGCACAATTGACGCCAACAGCGCCGATAGCTCCAACGTTAACACCGGCCACGCCAACAGTGACTCTGACAGGGCTTACTGGAAATACCGATACGGGTATCGATCATACTGATGGTATTACGTCGAACCCAACACCATCAATCACCGGTAGTACTGATATCCCATTCTCACAAGTTGATATCATCGATGGTAAAAATGCCGATGGCAGCGATCATATTGTCGGCTCAGGTTTTGCTGATGGAAAGGGTGATTTTGAAATTGCTATAGATCTGGGTAAATCATCAAAGGTTGATGGTACTCATCATGATTTAGGTGCGAAGGTTACTGACCCATCAGGACATGATGGACAGACAACCGCGACTACAGCGATAGTGGTTGACCAAAATGTTGCCGCGCCGGATGCCACAAATACCGTTACGGAAGATAGTAAAGTGACTACTACGGGTGATGTGAATCCGCAAGGCGAAGTGGGCGACGTAGTCACTGTCATCGATGCCGATGGCAAGCATGGTCACTTTGATGTGAAAGCGGATGGGACGTACACCTATACGCTTGATAACAAAGCCGCTCAACACCTTGCACAAGGTGAGTCTGAAACAGACAGCGTTAAGTACACAGTGACTGATACGGCAGGCAATACCAATACGGGTGAAATTACCGTTACCATTCATGGCAGTAACGATATCCCATCACTGCAGATCGCTCAAAGTGCCAATACCACCGGTACGCTCAGCACAACAGATGTCGATACAACCGATACACATACCTATGACGCAGTCGGTGGCATCACCACAGGCAGCAGTGTGGTGGCCCACGGCACATTCGGTGATTTGACGCTAGATAATGCAACAGGCGTATACAGCTACACAATGCACGCTGATGCCATTCATCAAGGCATGAACTACGACGCAAACTCCGGAACGTACACGGGACAAGATACTTTTGAGGTGAGCACTGACGATCACAATGGCGGCAAAGACTCTCAGTTCTTAACCTTTAACCCAACGGCTACATTAACGGCGCCGTCAGTGGTCGGCGCTCAGCCAACCGTAACTAATAACGTTCCTACTCAAGCGCAATTGACGCCTATGGCGCCGATAGCTCCAGCAATAACACTGACCACACCAACGGTGACGCTAAAAGGGCTTACTGGAAATACCGATACCGGTATCGATCACACCGATGGTATTACATCGAACCCAACACCATCAATCACCGGTAGTACTGATATCCCATTCTCACAAGTCGATATCATCGATGGTAAAAATGCCGATGGCAGCGATCATATTGTCGGCTCAGGTTTTTCTGATGGAAAGGGTGATTTTGAAATTGCTATAGATCTGGGTAAATCATCAAAGGTTGATGGCACTCATCATGATTTAGGTGCGAAGGTTACTGACCCATCTGGACATGATGGACAGACAACGACCACTACGCCGATTTTGATTGACCAACATACCGCTCAACCAACGGTTGATTTGAATGCCACTTCAGATAGTTTTGGTGGTACGGGTACCAATACTGACAACATCACCAATATCACTACCCCGACTTTAACGCTGGGTAATATCGATACAGATGCTCAACAAGTTGAGGTGTTTGTGGATGGTCACTCTATTGGTGATGCTGCTATCCAGAATGGTGTTTGGCAGATTACTGTGCCTAAATCTTTCATGAATGAGGGCGATCATGATATTACTGCAACAGTGACCGATATCGCGGGTAACACCAGTACGTCAAATGCTTTGACTGTGACGATTGATCAGCATGTTGCTGCGCCAGACGCCACAAATACCGTTACTGAAGATAGTAAAGTGACCGCGACGGGTGATGTGAATCCGCACGGCGAAGTGGGCGATGTAGTCACTGTTATCGATGCTGATGGCAAGCATGGTCACTTTGATGTGATGGCGAATGGGACCTATACCTATACGCTTGATAACAACGCGGCTCAGCATCTTGCGCAAGGTGAGTCTGAAACAGACACCGTTAAGTACACTGTGACTGATACGGCGGGTAATACCAATACGGGTGAAATTACTGTTACCATTCATGGTACTAATGACATCCCTGATCTGCATATTACGCAAAGCACGAATACCACCGGTACGCTCAGCACAAAAGATGCCGATACAACCGATACACATACCTATGACGCAGTCGGTGGCACCACCACAGGCAGCAGCGTTGTAGCCCACGGCACATTCGGTGATTTAACGCTAGATAATGCAACAGGCGCCTACAGCTATACAATGCACGCCGATGCCATTCATCAAGGCATGAACTACGACGCAAACTCCGGAACGTACACGGGACAAGATACCTTTGAGGTCAGCACCGACGATCACCATGGCGGCAAAGACTCTCAGTTCTTAACCTTCAATCCAACGGCGACGTTAACGGCGCCGTCAGTGGTCGGCGCTCAACCAACCGTAACCAATAGCGTGCCAACCCAAGCGCAATTGACGCCAATGGCGCCGATAGCTCCGGCAATAACACTGACCACGCCAACGGTGACGCTGACAGGGCTTACTGGAAATACCGATACGGGTATCGATCACACCGATGGTATTACGTCGAACCCAACACCATCAATCACCGGCAGCACTGATATCCCGTTCTCACAAGTCGATATTATCGATGGCAAAAATGCCGATGGCAGCGATCATATTGTTGGCTCAGGTTTTGCTGATGGGAATGGCGATTTTGAGATTGTGGTGGACTTAGATACATCCTTATCGGTTGATGGGACTCATCATGATTTAGGTGCGAAGGTTACTGACCCATCCGGACATGATGGACAGACAACGACTACTACAGCGATAGTGGTTGACCAAAATGTTGCTGCGCCGGATGCCACAGATACCGTTACTGAAGATAGTAAAGTGACCGCTACGGGTAATGTTAATCCGCAAGGTGAAGTGGGCGACGTAGTCACTGTCATCGATGCCGATGGCAAGCATGGTCACTTTGATGTGAAAGCGGATGGGACGTATACCTATACGCTGGATAACAAAGCCGCTCAACACCTTGCACTAGGTGAATCTGAAACAGACACTGTTAAGTACACGGTGACTGATACGGCAGGCAATACCAATACGGGTGACATTACCGTCACTATCCATGGCAGTAACGATATCCCATCACTGCAGATCGCTCAAAGTGCCAATACCACCGGTACACTCAGCACAACAGATGTTGATACAACCGACACACATACTTATGGCGCAGTCGGTGGCATGACTACTGGTAGCAGCGTTGTGGCGCACGGCACATTCGGTGATTTAACGCTAGATAATGCAACAGGCGTTTACAGCTATACCATGCACGCCGATGCCATTCATCAAGGGATGAACTACGACGCGAACTCTGGAACGTACACGGGACAAGATACTTTTGAGGTGAGCACCGATGATCATCATGGCGGCAAGGACTCTCAGTTCTTAACCTTTAACCCAACAGCGACATTAACAGCGCCGTCAGTGGTCGGCGCTCAGCCAACCGTAACTAATAACGTTCCTACTCAAGCGCAATTGACGCCAATGGCGCCAATAGCTCCGGCAATAACACTGACCACACCAACGGTGACGCTGACAGGGCTTACTGGAAATACCGATACCGGTATCGATCATACCGATGGTATTACGTCGAACCCAACACCATCAATCACGGGTAGTACTGATATCCCATTCTCACAAGTTGATATCATCGATGGTAAAAATGCCGATGGCAGCGATCATATTGTCGGCTCAGGTTTTGCTGATGCGAAGGGCGATTTTGAAATTGCTATAGATCTGGGTAAATCATCAACCGTTGATGGCACTCATCATGATTTAGGCGCTAAGGTCACTGACCCATCCGGACATGATGGACAGACAACTGCGACTACAGCGATAGTGGTTGACCAAAATGTTGCTGCGCCGGATGCCACAGATACCGTCACCGAAGATACTAAAGTGACCACTACGGGCAATGTTAATCCGCAAGGCGAAGTGGGCGACGTAGTCACGGTCATCGATGCCGATGGCAAGCATGGTCACTTTGACGTGAAAGCGGATGGGACGTATACCTATACGCTGGATAACAATGCGGCTCAACACCTTGCAAAAGGTGAGCCTGAAACAGACAGCGTTAAGTACACAGTGACTGATACAGCTGGCAATACCAATACGGGTGAAATCACCGTTACCATTCATGGTACTAATGACATCCCTGATCTGCATATTACACAAAGTACGAATACCACCGGTACGCTCAGCACAAAAGATGTCGATACAACCGATACACATACTTATGGCGCAGTCGGTGGCATGACTACTGGTAGCAGTGTTGTGGCGCACGGTACATTCGGTGATTTAACACTGGATAATGCAACAGGCGTTTACAGCTATACAATGCATGCCGATGCCATTCACCAAGGTATGAACTACGACGCAAACTCCGGAGCGTACACAGGGCAAGATACCTTTGAGGTCAGCACCGACGATCATCATGGCGGCAAAGACTCTCAGTTCTTAACCTTCGACCCAACGGCGACATTAACGGCGCCGTCAGTGGTAGGTGCTCAGCCAACCGTAACTAATAGCGTACCAACCCAAGCGCAATTGACACCAACAGCGCCGATAGCTCCAACGTTAACACCGGCCACGCCAACGGTGACGCTAAAAGGACTTACTGGAAATACCGATACCGGTATCGATCATACTGATGGTATTACGTCGAACCCAACACCATCAATCACCGGTAGTACTGACATCCCATTCTCACAAGTCGATATTATCGATGGCAAAAATGCCGATGGTAGCGATCATATTGTCGGCTCAGGTTTTTCTGATGGGAAGGGCGATTTTGAGATTGCTATAGATCTGGGTAAATCATCAAAGGTTGATGGCACTCATCATGATTTAGGCGCGAAGGTTACTGACCCATCTGGACAAGATGGACAGACAACGACCACTACACCGATAGTGATTGACCAGAATGTTGGTGCGCCAACAGTAGATTTAAATGCCAGCTCCGATAGCTATGGTGCAAAGGGTACAGATCATGATGATCTCACTAACGATACCACGCCAACGTTTACGTTAAATGGTGTGGATACGGATGCCGCTTCTGTTGAGGTATTTATCGATGGTAAATCAGTAGGCAGTGCAGCCCACAACGGTACTGACTGGACATTCACATCAGCGGCTCTAGCTGATGGAGACCATACAGTGACCGCGGTGGTTACCGATAATGCAGGTAACACCAGCACAACGTCTCCAGCGTTGACGGTAACGGTGGATACTCATGCTGCTGTGGATGCGGGTTTCACCGATACGCTTATTGGCAGTGGCGAGCAAGCAAAAACAGTTATTACCGGTCACGTAGAAGCAGGTGCTCACCTTGATACCTTAGTGGTTAAGGACAGTGCAGGTCATCACCTTGATGTACCGACTTCGGGTATTACCGTTAAGCCTGACGGTAGCTTCACGACAACCGTCGATTTAACAGCTGGCAACTTCACAGATGGTGCGTTAACGGTTACAGCATCTTCAACAGACAAAGCGGGTAATACCGCGACCTCCACACCAACGCACAGCACATTAGATACGGGCATTGCAACGCCAGCGGTCGATCTCAATGCGACTTCTGATACTCATGGCGCGAATACCACAGGTACAGATACGGATAATCTGACCAAAGACACCACGCCAACGTTTACGTTAAATGGTGTGGATACAGACGCCGCTTCTGTTGAGGTATTTATCGATGGTAAATCTGTAGGTCATGCAAGGGACAATGGTACTGACTGGACATTCACGTCAGCGACTTTAGCTGATGGAGACCATACAGTGACCGCGGTGGTTACCGATAATGCAGGTAACACCAGTGCGGCGTCTCCAGCGTTGACGGTAACGGTTGATACTCAGACTGCTGTGGATGCAGGTTTCACTGATAACCTGATTAGTAATACTGAGCAATCAACGACGGTCATCACCGGTCACGTAGAAGCAGGTGCTCACCTTGATACGCTAGTGATTACGGACAGTGCAGGTCATCATCTAGATGTACCGACTTCGGGTATTACAGTGAAAGCTGATGGTAGCTTCACGACAACCGTCGATTTAACAGCTGGCAACTTTACCGATGGCCAGCTCTCAGTTACGGCATCTTCAACAGACAAAGCGGGTAATACCGCGACCTCTACACCAACGCACAGCACATTAGATACAGGCGTTGCGACGCCAGCGGTAGATCTCAATGCGACGTCTGACAGTCATGGCGCGAATACCATAGGTACAGACACCGATAATCTGACCAAAGACACCACACCAACCTTCACGTTAAATGGCGTGGATACGGACGCCGCCTCTGTTGAGGTATTTATCGATGGTAAATCTGTAGGCAGTGCAGCCCAGAGCGGTACTGACTGGACATTCACGTCAGCGGCTCTAGCTGATAGCGATCATACAGTGACTGCGATAGTCACCGATAATGCAGGCAACATCAGTACGACGTCTCCAGCATTAACCATTACAGTTGATACTCAGACCACAGTGAATGCTGAGTTAACGGACAAACTGATTGGCAGTAGCGAGCAAGCAAAAACAGTTATTACCGGTCACGTAGAGGAAGGTGCTCACCTTGATACGTTAGTGATTACGGACAGTGCAGGTCATCATCTAGATGTACCGACTTCGGGTATTACAGTGAAAGCTGATGGTAGCTTCACGACAACCGTTGATTTAACAGCTGGCAACTTCACAGATGGTGCATTAACGGTTACAGCATCTTCAACAGACAAAGCGGGTAATACCGCGACCTCTACACCAACGCACAGCACATTAGATACAGGCGTTGCGACGCCAGCGGTCGATCTCAATGCGACGTCTGACAGTCATGGCGCGAATACTACAGGTACAGACACCGATAATCTGACCAAAGACACCACACCAACCTTCACGTTAAATGGCGTGGATACAGACGCCGCCTTTGTCGAAGTCATTATCGATGGAAAATCAGTCGGTCATGCAACGAACACCGGTACTGACTGGACATTCACGTCAGCAGCTCTAGCTGATGGCGATCATACAGTGACTGCGATAGTCACCGATAATGCAGGCAACACCAGTGCGACGTCTCCAGCGTTGACGGTAACGGTGGATACTCATACAGCTGTGGATGCGGGCTTCACCGATACGCTTATTGGCAGTGGTGAGCAAGCAAAAACAGTTATTACCGGTCACGTAGAGGAAGGCGCTCACCTTGATACGTTAGTGATTACGGACAGTGCAGGTCATCATCTAGATGTACCGACTTCGGGTATTACCGTTAAGCCTGATGGTAGCTTCACGACAACCGTTGATTTGACAGTTGGCAACTTTACCGATGGCCAGCTTTCAGTTACGGCATCTTCAACAGACAAAGCGGGTAATACCGCAACTTCCACACCAACGCACAGCACATTAGATACAGGCGTTGCGACGCCAACAGTAGATCTTAATGCTAGTTCGGATAGCCATGGTACTAATACCGCAGGTACAGACACCGATAACCTGACCAAAGACACCACGCCAACCTTCACGTTAAATGGTGTGGATACAGACGCCGCCTCTGTTGAGGTATTTATCGATGGTAAATCTGTAGGCAGTGCAGCCCAGAGCGGTACTGACTGGACATTCACGTCAGCGGCTCTAGCTGATGGCGATCATAAAGTGACTGCGATAGTCACTGATAATGCAGGCAACACCAGTACGACGTCTCCAGCATTAACCATTACAGTTGATACTCAGACCACAGTGAATGCTGAGTTAACGGACAAACTGATTGGCAGTAGCGAGCAAGCAAAAACAGTTATTACCGGTCACGTAGAGGAAGGTGCTTACCTTGATACGCTAGTGATTACGGACAGTGCGGGTAACCATTTAGATGTGGATACCACAGGCATGACAATCGATGGGCATGGTGACTTTAGCATTGCTGTGGATTTAACTAAGGGTGTGAAAGATAAGTCAGGTGCGGCGACTCAGTTGGTTGATGGCGACTTAACCGTTAGTGCATCGTCAACAGATAAAGCCGGTAATACGGCAGCGTCCACTCCAACGCACAGCACTTTAGATACGAGCGTTGCGACGCCAGCGGTCGATCTCAATGCGACTTCTGATACTCATGGCGCGAATACCACTGGCACAGATACGGATAATCTGACCAAAGACACCACGCCAACCTTCACGTTAAACGGTGTAGATACGGACGCAGCCTCTGTCGAAGTCCTTATCGATGGTAAATCTGTAGGTCATGCAAGGGACAATGGTACTGACTGGACATTCACGTCAGCAGCCCTAGCTGATGGTCACCACAAAGTGACTGCTATCGTGACGGATACCGCAGGCAACATCAGTACGACGTCTCCAGAATTAACCATTACAGTTGATACTCAGACCACAGTGAATGCTGAGTTAACGGACAAACTGATTGGTAGTGGTGAACAGTCGGCTACCGTCATCACAGGTCATGTAGAACCTGGTGCTCACCTTGATACACTAGTGATTACGGATAGTGCAGGTAACCATTTAGATGTCGATACCACTGGAATGACAATCGATGGCCATGGTGACTTTAGCATTGCTGTGGATTTAACTAAGGGTGTGAAAGATAAGTCAGGTGCGGCGACTCAGTTGGTTGATGGGGACTTAATCGTTACGGCATCTTCAACAGACAAAGCGGGTAATACCGCGACTTCCACACCAACTCACAGTACGTTAGATACAGGCGTTGCGACGCCAGCGGTAGATCTCAATGCGACGTCTGATAGCCATGGTGCGAATACCGCAGGTACAGACACGGATAACCTGACCAAAGACACCACGCCAACCTTCACGTTAAATGGCGTGGATACAGACGCCGCCTTTGTCGAAGTCATTATTGATGGCAAATCAGTCGGTCATGCAACGAACACCGGTACTGACTGGACATTCACGTCAGCAGCTCTAGCTGATGGCGATCATACAGTGACTGCGATAGTCACCGATAATGCAGGCAACACCAGTGCGACGTCTCCAGCGTTGACGGTAACGGTGGATACTCATACAGCTGTGGATGCGGGCTTCACCGATACGCTTATCGGCAGTGGCGAGCAAGCAAAAACAGTTATTACCGGTCACGTAGAGGCAGGTGCTCACCTTGATACCTTAGTGATTAAGGACAGTGCAGGTCATCACCTTGATGTACCGACTTCGGGTATTACCGTTAAGCCTGATGGTAGCTTCACGACAACCGTCGATTTGACAGCTGGTAACTTTACTGATGGCCAGCTCTCAGTTACGGCATCTTCAACAGATAAAGCGGGTAATACCGCAACTTCCACACCAACGCACAGCACATTAGATACAGGCGTTACGACGCCAGCGGTCGATCTCAATGCGACGTCTGACAGTCATGGCGCGAATACCGCAGGTACAGACACGGATAACCTGACCAAAGACACCACACCAACCTTCACGTTAAATGGCGTGGATACAGACGCCGCGTCTGTTGAGGTATTTGTCGATGGTAAATCTGTAGGCAGTGCAGCCCACAAGGGTACTGACTGGACATTCACGTCAGCGGCTCTAGCTGATGGCGATCATAAAGTGACTGCGATAGTCACCGATAATGCAGGCAACACCAGTGCGATGTCTCCAGCATTAACCATTACAGTTGATACTCAGACCACAGTGAATGCCGAGTTAACGGACAAACTGATTGGTAGTGGAGAACAGTCGGCTACCGTCATCACAGGTCATGTAGAACCTGGTGCACACCTTGATACGCTAGTGATTACGGACAGTGCGGGTAACCATTTAGATGTGGATCCCACAGGCATGACAATCGATGGCCATGGCGACTTTAGCATTGTTGTGGATTTAACTAAGGGTGTGAAAGATAAGTCAGGCGCGGCGACTCAGTTGGTTGATGGGGACTTAATTGTTAGTGCATCTTCAACAGATAAAGCCGGCAACACGGCGACCTCCACACCAACGCACAGCACATTAGATACAGGCGTTGCTTCTCCAACCGTTAGCTTTGAAAGCACAGGTAAAGATAGCATTTATAACATTGTTGAAGTCGGACCTGATGGCACAGTGACTGCGACTATCACTCCTAATACAGATGCGAAGGTAGGCGATACTCTGACCTACACTGTAGCGAGCGGAGTGAAGCAAGCACATACACTGACTGCGACAGACTTAACTCAAGGCGTAGATATTGAAGTTCGTCCAGGAGATACAGTTACGGCTACGGTTACCGATGCAGCGGGTAACACTTCAAAGGATGCATCCGGAACAGCCGCAGGATCAGATCTTGTCGTCAGTACTCCTACAGTTGATTTAAATGCGACTTCTGATACGTACGGCATAAATACGGCAGGTACTGATACAGACAACATCACCAAGGATACAACCCCGACCTTTACGTTAAATGGTATTGATACTGATGCTACTTCAGTAGAAGTGTTTGTTGATGGTAAGTCTGTAGGCAATGCAATGCGTTCTGGCACCGACTGGACGTTTACTGCTGCACATCTAGCTGATGGAGATTATAAAATCACTGCTAAGGTGACAGATTATGCAGGGAATACGAGTAATAGTTCCCCTGAGCTGACAGTCACTGTTGATACCGATATCAATCCAGTCACGCTTACACTTCAAAATAGTAGTAATTCGGGTGATAAAACGGATCACCTTACTCATGGTGAAAACTTTAATGATAAGACGCACCCGGGGCAGGGAGATTTGATCTTTGACCTAAGTGCTGTCGATAAAGACATTGATCCGTCCAATGGTGGGGTTGTTGTTAAAGATGCTACTGGTTATGAAGTTACGGGTAGCTTTATACAGGTGAATGGTCAGTGGGAATTCCATACTACTACCTCAGAATTACCAGATGGCGATCACACACTTTACACCGTTGTAACAGATATAGCAGGAAACAGTGTTGAAGGTGGTTCAACTCTAGTTACTGTTGACACAAGTGCATCTGCCACTATCTCTGTTGGAAGCATTAATGGCGGTAATCCAATCAACGAGGTGGATGCCAAAGGCAAAATTCAGGTATCAGGAACAGTTGGCGGAGATGCTAGTGTGGGAGACCATATTAGTATCGAAATCAATGGTCATGTGCACAACAAAGTGTTGGTCGAAAAAGGCAATGTCTTTAATTTAGATGTTGATGGCAGTGAGTTCACGACAGATACCAATGGTCAAACGGTCATATCGAGTGAAGTGAATGCAACGGTCACAGGCACAGATGCTGCGGGTAATTCGTTTACGGCAACGAACCATACGCCAGCAACGGCCGGTGGCCCGTCAGTACATAGTGGTCAATTTAGGGTTGATACACATGCAGGCACAATAGCAGTCGATAAAGGCCTCACAGCCGATAAAGATGACGTACTAAACCTTGCAGAGCAAGGTCAGGACTTGGTCATTAGTGGCAGCACCACGGGCATTGAAGACGGTCAGTACGTCACTGTGGAGTTTAATGGTCATAAATACGGCGATGCGGCTTCAGGTGCACCTATTGAAGTGCGCGGCAGTCAGTGGACATTGACTGTGCCCCATGCCGATCTTGTTGGTATCAAAGATGGCGCATCACTTGAGATCACCCCTTCAGTCAGCGATAGGGCAGGTAACCCTGCGACTGTAACTGACGGTCATTTAACAACGGATTTGCATGCGGATGCGGGTATCACCATTAATAGCATCAATGGTGGCAATGCCATCAATGTGGCTACGAAAGGTGATGTTGACGTTATCGGCACATTAACCGGTGATGTTGATCCTACGTCAAAAGTTGATGTTGTATTTAATGGCCAACACTACCCCGGTACGATTACAGGCAGTGCAGGTCATTATGGCTTTACGGCTAAAGTGCCATCGTCGGAGCTTAAGAGTCACAGTGGTGACGTTACAGCGACCGTGACAGGTACAGATAATCACGGCAACCCATTCACTGGAACAGACAAGAGTGCTCCGTTAGTTGATACAGCAGCAGGCACCATTGCAGTCGATCACCACCTAACGGCACTGAAATCTGATGATATTGTCAATGCCACTGAGCATGGTCAAGAGTTGGTTTTATCGGGCACCACCACCGGTATTGAGGCTGACCAGGAGGTGACGGTTCACTTTAATGGTCAAGATTACACGGCTAAAGTAGTGTTAAATACTGGTAGCCAGACTGATGGCACGTGGCAGGCAACCGTGCCGGCTACGGATGTTACTCATCTTATTGATGGTACGGACTATCCTGTAACCGCAGAGGTCAGTGACAAGGCAGGCAATGCGGCAACAATGGCAGGTACGGCCGAGTCTATTCATGCCGATTTACATGCGAGCGCAGGGATTACCCTGAATAGCATCCATAATGGCGTAACCATTAATGCGGGCTTCACTGGCGATCAAAATGGCAATCTTGCGGTTACGGGTACAGTCAGTGGTGATGCTAAAGAGCACGATCCTGTCGTATTGGTAGTCAATGGTCATCAGTTTATAGGAGAAGTGGACGCTACTGGTCAAGGCTTCTCAATAGACGTTCCTGTTAGCGAATTTAAAGCTGGGTCAGGAGAGGTGCAAGCGCGAGTTTCAGTGACCGATGTGGCAGGCAACACGGCGTTAGCCTATAACAATGGTCAATCTGCATTTACTCATGCGATATCAGGTACAACGCCAGTGGGTCCGACTTCAAGTGCGACACACAACGGCCAATTCAGTGTCGATACGCAAGCAGGCACCATTGCAGTCGATCACCACCTAACGGCACTGAAATCTGATGATATTGTCAATGCCACCGAACATGGTCAAGAGTTGGTTTTATCTGGCACCACCACCGGTATTGAGGCTGACCAGGAGGTGACGGTTCACTTTAATGGTCAAGATTACACGGCTAAAGTAGTGTTAAATACTGGTAGCCAGACTGATGGCACGTGGCAGGCAACCGTGCCGGCTACGGATGTTGCTCATCTTGTTGATGGAACGGACTATCTTGTAACCGCAGAGGTCAGTGATAAGGCGGGCAATGCGGCAACAACGGCGGGCACGGCCGAGTCTCTTCATGCCGATTTACATGCGGACGCAGGGATTACCCTGAATAGCATTCATAATGGCGTAACCATTAATGCGGGCTTCACTGGTGACCAAAATGGCAACCTTGCGGTCACGGGTACAGTCAGTGGTGATGCTAAAGAGCACGATCCTGTAGTATTGGTAGTCAATGGTCATCAGTTTACGGGGGAAGTGGACACTACCGGTCAAGGTTTCTCGATAGACGTTCCAGTCAGCGAATTTAAAGCTGGGTCAGGAGAGGTGCAAGCGCGAGTTTCAGTGATTGATGCGGCAGGTAACACGGCTTCAGCCTATAACAATGGTCAATCTGCATTTACTCGAGCGATATCAGGTACAACTCCAGTGGGTCCGACTTCAAGTGTGACACACAACGGCCAATTCAGTGTCGATACGCAAGCAGGCACCATTGCAGTCGACACAGGCCTCACAGCCAATAAAGATGATGTACTAAACCTTGCAGAGCAAGGGCAAGACTTGGTCATTAGTGGTACGACAACAGGCATTGAAGACGGTCAGCATGTTACCGTAGAGTTTAACGGCCATAAATACGGTGATGCTGCTTCAGGTGCACCTATTGAAGTGCATGGCAACCAGTGGACATTGACTGTGCCCCATGCTGATCTTGTTAGTATCAAAGATGGCGCATCACTTGAGATCGCCCCTTCAGTCAGCGATGCAGCAGGCAACCCTGCGACTGTAACTGACGGTCATTTAATAACGGATTTGCATGCGGATGCAGGTATTAGCATTAATAGCATCAATGGTGGAACCACCATTAATGCGGGCTTCACTGGCGACCAAAGTGGCAACCTTGCGGTCACGGGTACAGTCATTGGTGATGCTAAAAATCACGATCCTGTAGTATTGGTGGTTAATGGTCATCAGTTTACGGGGGAAGTGGACGCTACCGGTCAAGGTTTCTCTATAGACGTTCCAGTCAGCGAATTTAAAGCTGGGTCAGGAGAGGTGCAAGCGCAAGTTTCAGTGACTGATGCAGCAGGTAACACGGCTTCAGCCTATAACAATGGTCAATCTGCATTTACTCAAGCGATATCAGGTACAGCGCCAGTGGGACCGACTTCAAGTGTGACACACAATGGCCAATTCAGTGTCGATACGCAGGCAGGCACCATTGCAGTAAATACAGGCCTCACAGTCAATAAAGATGACGTCCTAAACCTTGCAGAGCAAGGACAAGACTTGGTCATTAGTGGCCGCACAACAGGGATTGAAGACGGCCAGCATGTCACTGTGGAGTTCAATGGGCATAAATACGGCGATGCGGCTTCAGGTGCACCTATTGAAGTGCACGGCAACCAGTGGACATTGACTGTGCCCAATACCGATCTTGTTGGTATCAAAGATGGCGCATCACTTGAGATCACCCCTTCAGTTAACGATGCGGCAGGTAACCCTGCGACTGTAACTGACGGTCATTTAATAACGGATTTACATGCGGATGCAGGTATCACCATTAATAGCATTAATGGTGGAAACACCATTAATGCGGCCTTCACTGGCGACCAAAGTGGCAACCTTGCTGTCACGGGTACAGTCAGTGGTGATGCTAAAGAGCACGATCCTGTAGTATTGGTCGTCAATGGTCATCAGTTTACGGGGGAAGTGGACGCTACCGGTCAAGGTTTCTCTATAGACGTTCCAGTCAGCGAATTTAAAGCTGGGTCAGGAGAGGTGCAAGCGCGAGTTTCAGTGACTGATGCGGCAGGTAACACGGCTTCAGCCTATAACAATGGTCAATCTGCATTTACTCAAGCGATATCAGGTACAACGCCAGTGGGGCCGACTTCAAGTGTGACACACAATGGTCAATTCAGTGTCGATACGCAAGCAGGCACCATTGCAGTCGATCACCAACTAACGTCCCTGAAGTCCGATGACATTGTCAATGCCACTGAGCATGGTCAAGAATTGGTTTTATCGGGCACCACCACCGGTATTGAGGCGGATCAAGAGGTGACGGTTCACTTTAATGGTCAAGATTACACGGCCAAAGTGGTGTTAAATACCGGTAGCCAGACTGGTGGCACGTGGCAGGCAACCGTGCCGGCTGCGGATGTTGCTCATCTTATTGATGGTACTGACTATCCTGTAACCGCAGAGGTCAGTGACAAGGCGGGCAATGCGGCGACAACGGCGGGCACGGCCGAGTCTCTTCATGCCGATTTACATGCGGACGCAGGGATCACTATTGATAGCATCAATGGTGGTGCCACCATTAACGCGAGCACGGGTGATGTTACGGTCTCGGGCACGGTATCAGGGGATGTGGCGACGGGCGAAACCGTCACTTTAAATATCAACGGCCGTAAGCATACAGCGGTGGTAGGTACAGGACATACCTTTACCGCAACCGCAATCCCAGCGGCCGACTTTGCAAAAGATACATCAGGTAAAGCGGTGACTTCTGGTGAGGTGACTGCGACTGTCACGGGCACTGATGCCGCGGGTAATTCAGTGACAGTGACGAACCATGCGCCTACATCAACAGGTGGCACGCCAGTGCACAATGGTCAATTCAGTGTTGATACATATGCAGGCACAATAGCAGTCGATCACCACCTAACGGCACTGAAATCTGATGATATTGTCAATGCCACCGAACATGGTCAAGATTTGATTTTATCGGGCACCACCACCGGTATTGAGGCTGACCAGGAGGTGACGGTTCACTTTAATGGTCAAGATTACACGGCCAAAGTGGTGTTAAATACTGGTAGCCAGACTGATGGCACGTGGCAGGTAACCGTGCCGGCTACGGATGTTACTCATCTTATTGACGGTACTGACTATCCTGTAACCGCAGAGGTCAGTGATAAAGCGGGCAATGCGGCGACAACGACAGGCACAGCCGAGTCTATTCATGCCGATTTACATGCGGATGCGGGGATCACTATTGATAGCATCAATGGCGGTGCCACCATTAACGCGAGCACGACTGATGTTACGGTCACGGGCACGGTATCAGGGGATGTGGCGACGGGCGAAACCGTCACTTTAAACATCAACGGTCATAAGCATACAGCTGTGGTGGGGACAGGACATACCTTTACCGCAACCGCAATCCCAGCGGCCGACTTTGCAAAAGATACATCAGATAAAGCGGTGACTTCGGGAGAAGTCACCGCAACGGTAACGGGCACTGATGCCGCGGGTAATTTAGTGACGGTGACGAACCATGCACCAGCATTGGCAGGTGGCACGCCAGTGCACAATGGGCAATTCAGTGTCGATACGCAAGCAGGCACTATTGCAGTCGATCACCACTTAACGGCACTGAAATCTGATGACATTGTCAATGCCACTGAGCATGGTCAAGATTTGGTTTTATCGGGAACCACGACTGGTATTGAGGCTGATCAAGAGGTGACGGTTCACTTTAATGGTCAAGATTACACGACCAAAGTAGTGTTAAATACCGGTAGCCAAACTGATGGCACGTGGCACGCAACCGTGCTGGCTGCGGATGTGGCTCATCTTGTTGATGGTACTGACTATCCTGTAACCGCAGAGGTCAGTGATAAGGCGGGCAATCAGGCAACAATGACAGGCACAGCCGAGTCTATTCATGCCGATTTACATGCGAGCGCAGGGATTACCCTGAATAGCATCCATAATGGCGTAACCATTAATGCGGGCTTCACTGGAGACCAAAGTGGCAACCTTGCGGTCACAGGTACAGTCAGTGGTGATGCTAAAGAGCACGATCCTATAGTATTGGTCGTCAATGGTAAGCAGTTTACGGGAGAAGTGGACGCTACTGGTCAAGGCTTCTCTATAGATGTTCCAGTCAGCGAATTTAAAGCTGGGTCAGGAGAGGTGCAAGCGCGAGTTTCAGTGACTGATGCGGCAGGTAACACGGCTTCAGCCTATAACAATGGTCAATCTGTATTTACTTATGCAATATCAGGTACAACGCCAGTGGGCCCGACTTCAAGTGCGACACACAACGGTCAATTCAGTGTCGATACGCAAGCAGGCACCATTGCAGTCGACACAGGCCTCACAGCCAATAAAGATGATGTACTAAACCTTGCAGAGCAAGGGCAAGACTTGGTCATTAGTGGTACGACAACAGGCATTGAAGACGGTCAGTATGTCACTGTGGAGTTTAATGGCCATAAATACGGCGATGCGGCTTCAGGTGCACCTATTGAAGTGCATGGTAACCAGTGGACATTGACTGTACCCCATGCCGATCTTGTTGGTATCAAAGATGGCGCATCACTTGAGATCACCCCTTCAGTCAGCGATGCGGCAGGTAACCCTACGACTGTAACTGACGGTCATTTAACTACGGATTTGCATGCGGATGCAGGTATCACCATTAATAGAATTAATGGTGGCGTTATCATTAATGCGAACACGGGTGATATTACAGTCACAGGTACAGTATCCGGGGATGTTAAGACGGGTGAAACCGTCACTTTAGACATCAACGGTTATTTACATACAGCAGTAGTAGGTGCAGGACATACCTTTACCGCAGCTGCGATCCCAGCAACTCATTTTACAACAGATGCATCAGGTCAAGCAGTGACCTCGGGTGAAGTGAAAGCGACGGTAACAGGCACTGACACAGCGGGTAACTCAGTTACCGTGACGAACCATACGCCAGCATTGGCAGGTGGCACGCCAGTGCACAATGGGCAATTTAGTGTTGATACTGATATCACGCCAGTGACTCTTACGCTTCAAGAAAGTAGTAATTCTGGTGATAAAGCGGATCACCTTACTCATGGTAACCGCTTTGATGATATGAATCATAAGGGTGATTTAGTATTTGACCTAAGTACAATTGATAAAGATATCGATCCAAAAAACGGTGGCATTGTAGTAAAAGATAGTGCTGATCACATTGTAAACGGCAGTTTAAAAGAAACTAATGGCAAGTGGGAATTTCACACCGATACTACAGCATTGCCAGAAGGTGATCATACACTTCATGTGTCTGCAACAGACACAGCAGGTAATAACGTTGATGGTAGTGTGACGGCAGTAACAGTCGATACACAAGCGGGCATCAGCATTACGCACGTAGCTAAAGATGACATCATTGACAGTTCTGAAATCACCAATGGTTTTGATATCTCAGGTACGGTTGACCACGTAGAAGCAGGTCAGCAAGTGGTCATCACTTGGAAAGACCAAAGTGGCTCCACACACACCGTGATCGATGCCAACGCAACAACGCAGGTAGCGGCAGGTCAAACCGCAGGAACTTGGAATGCGCATATTCCAGCATCGGAGCTGAGCGGCGCCAATCTTCCAGATGGCTTTACGCCAACCTTTACCGCAACGGTTGTGGATGTCGCGGGTAACAGCGTTCAAAACACTTCTACACCAACAGTGGACAGTCATGTTGATGGTGTGTCATTGACACTGCAAGCAGGTAGCAACTCAGGGATAACCACAGACAGCATCACTCACGGTGATGGTACGGGTCAGTTGGTATTTGATTTAGGTTCGGTTAACTCAGATGTTAATCCAGCTACAGACGTTGTGGTGAAAGACAGTCAAGGTCATAAAATTGATGGCACCTTTGCTAAGAATAACGGTCAATGGACCTTCACGACGACGAGCAAGCTAACCGACGGCGATTATGCGTTGCACACCGAGGTGACGGACAGTCATGGCAACACTGCCACAGGCACACCCACTAATGTCACCGTCGATACAAAAGCCGGCATCAGCATTACGCACGTGGCAAATGATGACATCATAGACGGCTCTGAAATTACCAATGGCTTTACTATCTCAGGTACGGTTGACCACGTAGAAGCCGGTCAGCAAGTGGTCATCACTTGGACAGATGACAAGGGCACTACGCACACCGTGACCGATGCCAACGCAACAACGCAGGTAACGGCAGGTCAAACCGCAGGAACTTGGAATGCGCATATTCCAGCATCGGAGCTGAGCGGCGCCAATCTTCCAGATGGCTTTACGCCAACCTTTACCGCAACGGTTGTGGATGTCGCGGGTAACAGCGTTCAAAACACTTCTACACCAACAGTGGACAGTCATGTTGATGGTGTGTCATTGACACTGCAAGCAGGTAGCAACTCAGGGATAACCACAGACAGCATCACTCACGGTGATGGTACGGGTCAGTTGGTATTTGATTTAGGTTCGGTTAACTCAGATGTTAATCCAGCTACAGACGTTGTGGTGAAAGACAGTCAAGGTCATAAAATTGATGGCACCTTTGCTAAGAATAACGGTCAATGGACCTTCACGACGACGAGCAAGCTAACCGACGGCGATTATGCGTTGCACACCGAGGTGACGGACAGTCATGGCAACACTGCCACAGGCGCACCCACTAATGTCACCGTCGATACAAAAGCCGGCATCAACATTACGCACGTGGCAAATGATGACATCATAGACGGCTCTGAAATTACCAATGGCTTTACTATCTCAGGTACGGTTGACCACGTAGAAGCCGGTCAGCAAGTGGTCATCACTTGGGCAGATGACAAGGGCACTACGCACACCGTGACCGATGCCAACGCGATAACGCAGGTAACGGCCGGTCAAACCGCAGGAACTTGGAATGCGCATATTCCAGTATCAGAGCTGAGCGCCGCCAATCTTCCAGATGGCTTTACGCCAACCTTTACCGCAACGGTTGTGGATGTTGCGGGTAACAGCGTTCATGATACGTCTACGCCAACAGTGGATAGCCATGTTGATGGCGTGTCATTGACACTGCAAGCGGGCAGTAACTCAGGACTTGTGACAGACAGCATCACTCACGGTGATGGAAAGGGTCAGTTAGTGTTTGATTTAGGCTCGGTCAACCCAGATGTTGATCCAGCCAAAGACGTTATTGTTAAAGACAGTCAAGGTCATAAAATTGATGGCACCTTTGCTCAGAACAACGGTAAATGGACCTTCACAACGACGGCGAATAAGTTAACCGACGGTGACCAGTCATTGCACACTGAGGTGACGGACAGCCATGGTAATACCGGTCGAGGTGGTGATACCGACGTTACGGTCGATACTCAAGTTTCGCCACTGTCAATTCAACTTACTCATGACACTTACACTCGTCATAATGCAGAGGAACACGATTTACGTACTTCGGATACGCATGTCTCGGTTACTGGTGCGGAGTCTGGTGCCAAAGTGGAATTTAGCTATGACGGCGGTAATACATGGACGACGGATAAACCAGGCGTACATACCTTTACCGAAGGTGTCCACGATATAGTGGCACGTCAAACAGACGTTGCCGGTAATGTGTCAGCCTCAAGTAATGTACTGCATATGTACTACGATCCGGAAGCGCATGTAACCAATGATAACGAACATGTGATGCTAGGCTCTCAAGACTTAAAGGCAGGAGAGCATACGTTAACGGATGGTTCTAAGTTCAATCACGATGGTGAAACTGGCATTCATGGCAATGTGATGGATAACAACTTGGATTCTCCAGGCAGTAGCGCCCAACGAGGTAAAGTTGCAGCTAATGGGGATTATGAAGCGGTTAAAGATGTCCACTGGAATGATGGTACTGCAACTCATGATTTGCATCTAGGTAAACTCATGAATCCTATACAGGGCCATTATGGTAAATTCTATTTGCAGCAAGGTGGTGAATACATCTATGTGGTGAATACCAATAATAATGAGGTTAAAGCTCTACAAGCGGGTCAGAGCCTACACGAAGTGTTTACATTAAATACTGTAGATACAGCGGGTAATCACCATGATGAGACACTTGATATTCGTATTGATGGTCAATCAGCAAATCATGCTCCAGATGTTAATTTAACGACAGATACAGGTATCAATCCGCACGATTTAGTGACCCAAACGGATGGTCTAACCGTATCTAACCTAGTTAATGGTGCCACGGTGCAGTTCTCAACGGATGGTGGTAAACACTGGACGGATGTAGCTTCTGGTTCAAATATTACAGGTGCAATGTTGCATCATTCTATTGATGGTCATTACACGGTTGATGTGCGTCAAAAAGATCCATCTGGGCATATTTCTCCACAAACTACCTTGACGTATACGCTGGATACGCATGCAGGTATTAGTATCAAGCATATTGCAACAGACGACGTGATTGAGCTTGTGGAACAAAAAGCGGGCTTTAAGGTTGAAGGCACCGTTGGTCAAGTTGATGATGGGCAAGTAGTCGCTGTAACGTGGCACGATACCAATGGTAATCACTCAGTAAACGCAGTGGTTAATCAAGGCGTATGGCATGCCGATATTCCTGCTGCTGAATTAACGGGCCTGAAGCAGGATGAGATGCCAAAATTCACCGCTACGGTGACGGATTTGGCTGGTAATACCGCTACGGATGCTCATATTGCAACTGCTCAGTTGGATTCCCATGTTAATCCAGTAACGCTCGATCTAACCGATGGTACGGATTCGGGTATAAGCCACAAAGATAACATCACCCATGGCGATGCCAATGGCAAGCTCGTATTCAATTTGGGCTCTGTTGATCCTGATGTTGACCCATCTGCCGGTGGTGTGGTGGTTAAAGATGCTACCGGTAATATTATAAAGGGTACCTTTAGCTCGATAAAAGGTAGCCATGGTACGGTGCAATGGACTTTCCATACCGATATCAAAGAATTGCCAAGGGGTTTGCATACTTTGCATGCAGAGACGATGGATATGCATGGCAATACATCAACAGGTGCTTCTATTAATGTGACGATTGATACCAGAATTTCAGCTGAGGTTGAGATTGATGATGGGGTCAACCCTGCCCATCAAAATACTCACTACCACAGTGATGGTATGATCAATGAAGCAGAGCTTACAACTACTCGTATTAGTGGCTATATCGATGCAGGTACGACTCTTAATAGCATTACTCTAAAGGGCTCTGGGGATAATGCCCATACAGAAACAATAAGATTTACTCATTTGGTGAATGATGGCAAGGTACACACAGAAGTTGTAAATGGCATAAAAGTGACACTTGATGCGCAGGGTCATTATGAGTTTGTTAAAAATGTAACTTCATTTGCAGATGGTTTATTGACGGCCAGTGCGCATGTGTCAGATGCTGCGGGTAATAGGTTAGTTAAAACTGCGCATTCTCATATTAATCGCCACCCTGAACTTGATCCATATTTTAATACTGATTGGACGGCAAAGGATCATTCTCAACCACTAGCTCAAGCCGAGCACTATATACTTGAACGTTTTGTCAGTGAGCACCATACACATGGTCTACCTATCGATAATACACATGGACATAAAATCAATACCAATACTTCACGTATGTTTATGCAGATGGACCTTAAAGATCCAAATGGAGTGATGGATGTAAAACACACGGATATGGTTATAGGTGGTAAAACTTATCATCTAGGGGCCAATGGTGAGTTCATGATTGAAAGCCCGTACGGTTGTGTTCGTGTTCGTATAAACCAAGGGGTTTTAACTGTTTCTGAAGTACATTCAGGCACACATTCGGGCGTAAAACAGTTTATTCATTATGATTCAGGTCATGATCCAGCTCATGGTGTTCGCACATATGACACATCAGGTGTTGGTCATTACAACCCAGACCAATCGGCACTTTTATTTGGTGAAAAGGCGGATTTGGGTAAGTTTGAAATCAAGTTAATTGACTCAGCGGGTAACAGTTATAGCTCAAGTTTTGAAATCAATTTATATGGGAATAAACTGCCAGAAGTCGCGGCACATTTGACGCATGACACTGGAACAGTAGGTGATGGGGTTACCACTGATGGTAGTTACACTGTTGATGCACCTCAGCCTGGTGCGCATCTTGAATATTCGACAGATGGTACTCATTGGTCAGCGACTAAGCCCGCTACGCATATCGGTAAAAATCATATTCATGTGCGTCAAACTGCGGAAATACCAGTACATGATCACCAAGGACAAATTGTTGTAGGTCAAACACGCCAGATTACTTCGGCGGCAACGATAATGGATGTCACGGTAGAAGCGCCTAAACCTGGCTCGGGTATACACCTTGTCGAAGATGTTACGTTCGATACAAACAACGGTCATATGTTAACCGCGTCGGCTGATATCAATGGTGTAATAGCGCAGGGCGGAATTAACCCTAGCGATAGTCATTTAGCTTTCCAAAAGCAGATTATTCATGGACGCTATGGTGACCTTGAACTCCAAAAAGATGGCACTTGGGCATATCATGCCAACAATGATCAACGTGCAGTTCAAGAGTTAAATGCGGATGCGGAGATTGATAAATTTATTTCTTCACATCAAGGTACAACACACTCAACCTACCAGATAACAGAAGAGCTTTTACAATCAGGGCTTATTGATGAAGGTAAGAATGCCTTGGTTGAGCATTTTGAAGTTGTAAGTAACTCGGGTGTTAAAGTGCCAATTGATGTACTTATTACTGGTAAGGATGAACCCGCAAATCCTACCTTTAAAGATCAGGCTCTTATTTATGATAGTGGAACTATGGGTGGTGATGCTAACAATGCAGACGGCAGCAATGATTTGAAGAGTACTAAATATCGCCATGAAAGTTATGCCCATGTGCAAGGTGGTGATACCTATTGGCGTTTTGATTTAGGTCAATCAGTGCACTTACGTCATCATGTAGATGGAGTTCAGTATCAGTTTATTATTGATAGCGAAAATGATGGTACAACACCTAATACAGAGGTTGGTTATTTTGATGATCCTATAGCTCATACTGGTTGGCATCCCGTATTGACAACAGATGGTAGTGGTCATATTTCAGGTAAAACTGTAACGCAAGCTGATATAGCGCATGGTCTGTTTGTACATACGACAGGTACAACGCAGGATAAATTTACTTTCCATATTACAGTGCATGCCTTGGATCGTAATGGAAACGATTTGACCAATCCACTGTCAATTTATCTGAATAAAGATTCAGGTGAGGATATGGCAAAAGGTCAGGTTAAAGATACTAAACATAATGATGGATTACCGATTAGTGCTAGCGACGAACCAGACGACGTCCCAACTATCACCATCACAGCGCCAGAGCAGCACGACGCGCCTGATGATATGCCAAGCGTCGCCACAACAACTCATGACCAACATGACGCTTCAACCCATAGTACAGCGGCAACAAGCAACCCATACCTAGATATGGTACAAGCACATGCACAACCTGCGCAGCAGCATCATGATACGTCTGCGGCATCTCCTGCCCCTGTGGCAAGTCACACGCAAGGCGCAAGCGTATCAGACAGTGCGAGTCACTATCTGAATATGGTGGGTGTTGATGCGAAAGATGTGAAGATTGAGCATAACAAACATGGGGATGATCATCTTCATACCCATAAGCATTTTGCGCACAATCCATTGGCGGATGATTTCCAAGATCCAAAACATGCTCAGCAACACGGGCATGATGCTTTTGCTAATCCACTTGAGGATAAGCATGATCATAAGGTTCATAAACATAATCATGATGCCAAACATCACGATCTGGCGGATACAGGTAGCCAAGATGGTAACCATAATGCCCACGATCAGATGGACAACCACTTAGTGGATCCAATTACCCATCATCACAACAGTTAGTTCTGAGTATTAGGGTATGACAAACAAAAACCAGTCTGAAAAGGCTGGTTTTTGTTATGCTCGCAACCTATAAGTCATCACTGTAAGTATTATCAACTTACTCTAACTTACCGTTAACCTCTTTCTAGGCGCACGTTCGTTAGCTCGCTTAGTTTGGCTAGGTAACTCGCCAAACATGCTGAAATAATCTTCGCTTAATTTTCCCATATGCCAAAAACCACACAAGCTAGCCGTTTGATAAATTTTTTGCTCAGGGTGCGAAATGAGCATTTTTCTAAAGGCATGCAGTCTAAGCGCAATGATGATAGTTTTCGGTGAGGCCTGAAATTTCTCTTTAAAACATCGATCTAGAGTGCGTAAACTGGTGTGGGTGATTGCGCAAATCTCGCTGAGGTTAATAGGGGAGTGAATATTTTCCAGTATATAATCGAGCGCACGTTTAATGACTTTATCTCTTGGAGTTTTACTCGTTCTTTGCTTAAAAACGGTTTTCGTTTCTAGCTGCAAAAGCAAGTCGTTGGTTAAATCTAACACGGTTTGGGTTTGCGCAAGGGGAGACTGATGGCTAAATGTTTCGCTAAGCATATGCGAAAATATTCGAGTTAACCCATCAATATATTGAGGTGTACAAAGGTGTATTTGGTGGGAGTTTAATAACAAATCACAATCAATTAATAGCTTACTTTTTTCAATATAACTCTCAACTACGCTTTTGTGCACCGAGAAAGTGTACGCCTCAAACCCTGCGGGGGAAATTACGTCAAATCCATCGCTACTGCTAAAAACCTCTAACGTGTCTAACTGGATTGGCGCGTTGTTCCAACAAATAGGCCCAGTGTGTTGGGTCATTATTCCAATATTTAAACACTCAGCGGGGGCGACGCCTCGTTGCCAAACTTGTTTATCAAACGAAATTTTTTGTAATACCGCTTGTGGCAACTGCAGTTGCGTTAAGTGAGTATGAAAAATGCCTTTTTCTAATTGAATAAAATCAAGCCCCCATGGCTTGAGGGATTCATTCAATAACTCAACGCTTGGAATGGCGATTGAGTGTAAAAGTGGCGTCGTTTGTGGCTGCATAGCGCCTCTAGAGCAAAGTTGGCAGATTAATGATATTTCATTTCATATTCTAATATAGAATGTTAATACAAGTAATTGGTTTGTTAAGAAAAAAACACTCATTATTACAATTGATCTGTGCAACAGTTAGCCGAGGGAATAAAAATGAAAATACAGGGAATGTTAACGTTGAGTTGCTTGTTGGCAGGCAGCACAGCGGTAATGGCGAAAGGGATTGTGTACGATGCGCAATTCGGGGTTTTAGAAGCGCAACACGGAGAAAAGTGGCAAGCACAAGATAAACAGATCGAGGCGAAACTGGCTGAAATCCGTGAGAAGAATGGCGGTAAACGTCCCAATATCATTTATATGCTGGTTGATGATTTGAGCTATGGCCAAATGGGCAACCGCAAAATGAACCATGTGATGGGAGTGAACACCGAAAACATTAACCAATTTGCCAACGAAAGTTTGTCGTTGGAGCGTATGTACACCGAGCCATCTTGTACACCAACACGCGCCGCTATGATGACGGGGCGTCACCCAATCCGCAGTGGTTCAAGTGAAGTAAAAGTGACTTTAGTTGGCGAAGGGTTATCAAAAGAAGAAGTGACCATTGCCGAGGTATTATCTGAAGCCGGTTACAGCACCGCGCACATTGGAAAATGGCACCAAGGAGACATAGAGCAGTCTTTCCCTCATAACCAAGGTTTTGATTTTGCTGCATTTCCTGCGCATCAACAGGTACAGCTTTCGCTAATGACCAAAGAAGCGTCAAAAGCGAATAATCTGTTTGGCTGGCATGATTCAATGCAAAACAACGATTTTATTATTGATGACACCTTCCGACCAAAAGGCATGCTTACTGGGCTTGAAGCTTACAAAGGTCAAAAAGCCAGAGAAGTACACATGCCGGCAGGACATGAATGGTCGCAAGCGGATTATCACGCCATGAACGTTCGCTATCAAGAGCAAGCAATAGATCAGCTACAACAACTTTCTAAAGCAGACAAACCTTTTTACTTGCAATACTGGCCACTGTATCCGCTGAACTTTGTGCATGACAATGAACAAAATGTATCTCGAAATGGCGGTTATATGGCGGAAAAACTTCAGCTACTAGATACGTGGTTTGGTGAGTTTTTAACCGAGTTAGATACATTAGGCATTGCCGATAATACACTGGTGATCCTAATGGCTGATAACGGCTTAATGTACCATTACGGTGGTCCATCAGGGTTAAGTGAGCTGATTTATCGTGGTGGTAAAACCGATTTCCTAGAAGGTGGTATCCGCACCGATGCTTACGTTCGTTGGCCTGCCGCGATTCCATCTAACACTGCTGCCAGTGACATTATCCATGTGAGTGATTTATACACTACCATCGCCACGATTGCTCAAGCAACGGAGTATATTCCTCGTGACCGCGTCATTGACGGTATTAACCAGACCGCTCTTTTGCTAGAGGGTGAAAAAAATGGTCGCCGTGACTATGTGTATGTTTACCAAGGTCCGCGTTTAGCGGCGGTAGTGAAAGACCAATTCAAAATGCACATGCCAGCGCCGGGCATGCCAGGTGCGGCCGCGCCGGTATTTAATGTCTATCGCGACCCTCGTGAAGAAAACCCACATATCGGTATGGCATTGTGGTCTGGAGCATCTTTCCAAGACATGATGAAACGTCACATGTTAACCATCGAAAAATACCCTCATTTACCGTTAGGCAAGGGTGCGCCTTACTCTGGCGTAGAAAACTTGCGACCTGAAACGAAGAAACTGGTTGCTGACTTTATGTCTTGGCAAAAATAATCACTCATGGCGCTGAGAGCAATCTCAGTGCCAATCACTACCAAGGGAAGTGTAATGAAAAAGAGTGCTTTTATATTAGCGATTATCAGCTTGCTAGTGGGGGCGTTTGGTGCAATTGCCCTTACCGAAGCAGGGCAAATGATAAATATGCCAAGGGAATGGGTATTTAGCTATTTTGAATATCGTGTTGCGCTAAATGTCTTTATCGTGGCATTAGCAGTAGTGGCAATTTATCTACTCCTGAAAGGGGCGTTGCTAGGTAAAAAATGGATTGGGTTATATGGCCTAGCCATCGTTGCCTGTTTATTTTTTATCAATATTTTTGCGCCCGAGTTTTGGTTAAGAGCTCAGCAATATGGCGCGGAATTTATGTCTGTTGAGCAGGCCGATCAAAAGCTTAGTAATGATAGCGATGTCTTTGTGCTAGAGATCAATGGCGATGCACGTGCCTACCCAAGAGATTGGATGCAATTGCCCCATATTGTGGGTGATAAAATAGGCGGCCAAGAAACCGTGATGACCTATTGTGCATTAAGTAATTTGCCGGTGGCATTTAATCCTAAAATGAACGGTCAAGAAACGGATTTTAGAGTTATCGCGCAGGTTCATAATAACCTTATTTTTACCGACCGAAACAGCGGCGAGCTTATTCAACAGGTGACGGGCACGGCAGAATACAGCCAAACTCAGTTGCAGCAATATCCAGTGCAACGAATGACGTGGCAAGCATTTAAATCCTTGTATCCAAAGGGACAAGTCTTTAATTACAAACCAAATGCATTTGATCAGCTAACCCTTAAATTATTTGATACAGCACTGATCCCGCATTATGAAGGCGTAGCCATGTTTCCTACTCTGAATGACCCAGATCCAAGGGTGGAATCAGGCGAGCAAATATGGGGTGTAACCATTTATGGTAAATCCGTTGCCGTGACTCAAAGTCATTTTGATAAGCAGCAACAGTTTGTGGTTCATTTACCCGCGCAAGATGTGTTATTTGTGCAATACCCTAAGTTTGACACTGTAGCGGCTTACTTAGTCGATGACAGTCGAAATTGGCAAGAGGTGAACGTCGACCCATACGGGAAATATGATGGCGGGCAGTTATCTCGCGCCAACTTATATTCTGGTATGCCATGGATGATTTGGAGCCACTGGTTCCCTGAATCTGAGATTTATCAATAGCAAATATAGGTGGGGCAACCCACCTTACTTAACGGTTGAATTCCCAATGCTAACCGCTGTTTTTCGTGTTTTTTTACTTCTATTCTTCTGCTCTTCATCGATGTTATTTGCATCGGAATATGTTGGAAGTGATGTTTGCCAATCTTGCCATGTACAAGAGCATGAGCAGTGGAAAACATCACAACATTTTGATGCTATGGCAGAGGCAAATAGTCAAACAGTAAAAGGTAACTTTGATAATCAGACCGTATTATTTAAAGGCGAGAAATATCATTTTAGTATTGAAGATGGTCAATATTGGGTGACATTAAAAGATCAACAAGGGCAATTTAATAAATATAAAGTGAGCTATACCTTTGCTATTTATCCCTTACAGCAATATATGGTGGAGTTTGCTGATGGTCGCGTGCAATTAATTCCCTTTGCATGGGATACCCGCGATAAAAGTGACGGTGGACAGCGTTGGTTTCATTTATATCCTGAGTTTGATAAACCCAGCGATGACTTTTTTTGGTTAAACCATGGGCAAAATTGGAATTACATGTGCGCCGACTGCCATTCAACCAATTTGCAAAAAGGGTATGACTCAAAACTTAATCGTTACAATACCACTTGGTCAGAAATTAATGTTGGCTGTGAGGCGTGCCACGGGCCTTCTGCGCAGCATGTTAAAGACAACAAAGTCGCCACGCCCTATGACGTAACCCGTCGAGATATTAACAGCGACCCCGTTTGTGCGCAGTGCCATAGTCGTCGTATTCAACTTAATGAAGACGGTCTTCATCCGCAATTTTCACAGCGACACAAACTTAATTTAATCAGCTCGGACTTGTATTATCCCGACGGGCAAATTTTTGATGAAGACTATGTCTACGGCTCTTTTCTACAATCGAAAATGCATAAAGCAGGGGTAACTTGCAGTGATTGCCATAATCCGCACACCGCCAAGATAAAACTGCCTGAGCCTCAGCTTTGTCAGCAATGCCATAGCGCAGAGCAATACAACGCCGAAAAACATGCACATCACCCAATAGGGCTAGAAACCGAACAATGCTCCAGTTGCCATATGGTCGAGCAAAATTACATGCAAGTAGATTGGCGAAAAGATCATAGCTTTCAAATCCCTAGACCTGAACTGTCGGATAAAACTGGCGCGCCGAATGCCTGTACGAACTGCCATCAAGATCAGAGTAATCAATGGGCAAGTGAGCATCTTAACCAGTGGTTTGAGCGCGATGAAAAGTTAACGAATAGTCATTTTTCGTTAGCTTTTTCTGAAGCAGAAAGTGGCAACAATAGCACCAACCAAGCACTAGCTAATATTGCGTTAGATGAAGAGCAAGCGTTCATCATTCGAGCGTCAGCGCTATCAAGAATGCAGTATTTTGCCGACTCTTATAGTCTCAATGCCATTAAAAAATTGTCCAATCACCCCAATCAATACATGCGTCAAGGTGTGTTAGATGCGCTGATCCCTCAGCCAGTTGCGCAACAAAAATTGGTTTTAAAACAGCTGCTAAATGATCCAGTGTTGCTGATTCGCAGTGAGGCTGCCGCTTCGCTTATCTATCTTGATAGTAGCGAGTTATCAAAAGACCCATTGCTCAATCAGGTGTTATCTGAATATCTGGAAATACAAGAATACCTTAGTGATCGCGGCGCAAATCGCAGCAATATCGGTGATGTGGCGTGGTTAAAAGGAAACTTAAAAGACGCGGAGCAACATTATTTGCAAGCGATAATCGTCGAGCCAAATTTTGTTGCTCCGTATTTAAAGCTCAATAATGTATATCGCACGCAGAATAAACAGCAGCAAGCGACGTCCATATTAGCTCAAGGGCTAAAGCGTAAACCTAACAATGAACAATTATTATATCAATATGGGTTGGCGAATATCCGACTACAACAACTAGATGTGGCAATTGCCTCATTTGAACAGTTATTAACGGTTGCGCCAAATAATGCCCAGTATCAGTTTGTGACCGGTCTTGCTTATGAAAGCGTCAATCTAGAAAAAGCGATCCAACATATTGGCAATGCCTACCAAATTAGCCGAGACGTTAAATATATCGAAGCTTATTGCGCCGTTTTACAAAGAAATAACCAAGCGCTACCCAATCAGTGTTTTTTACAATAATGAAAGGAGTTAACCATGAACAAGTATGTTCGTATTGTTAGTTTTGCGGTATGTAGTGTGGTCAGTACTAGCAGTATTGCCAATGAAAGTGAAGATTGGCAATTCTCTCTGGCCCCCTTGTTTGTTTGGGGATCAAACTTAAATGGTAATGCCGAAGCGGGATCGAGTTCATTACCTCTTGATCTTGATTTTAAAAATGACCTGCTAAGTAATTTAGATGCGGTATTTACTTTCCACTTTGAAGCACAAAAGAAGGATCTGATACTGTTTGCTGAGTATCAAAATATGACCCTAACACCATCCTCTACAACTCCATTTGGCGGCACAGTTGATGTCACCTTCAAGAATCAAATGGGCGAACTGGGTGTCGGCTATGTTGTGGGGAAAATGGACAATACAAACTTTGAAGTATTGGCCGGCGTTAGGCGTTTAGAACAAGATATTTCAATGGACATTACCGGTGCGCCGTTACCTTTCCCTACCAGTTTTAGCACAGGTGACACTTGGTACGATGGTTTTGTTGGTGGCCGCGTGAAAACCCAATTTGCGGATAAATGGCAGTTTGTGTTTAGAGGAGATGTGGGCGGCGGCGGCTCTGACTTTATTTGGAATACATCAGCAATCGTTGATTACCGCTTCATGGATTGGGGCTCTGCATTTTTTGGCTATCGCGCGATGGGCTATGATTTTGATAATGGTAAGGATGATTCCAATAAATATGCCATTGATGTGGTGATGCAAGGTCCATTAGCGGGCCTAAACATCCACTGGTAATCGTCGGTTATTGCACCATTATCGATGATTTTAGTTATGACATGCCGTTATTAATAGCTAATAGGGCATGTCATAACGGCATAAATTTATTGGAAGCGAGATTTATTTAAAGCAGGGATGAAATATTTTAAATGGATTTATCAATGTATAAAACTATGAGCGTATTGCTACTTTTTCCTACCAGCATCATGGCAGGCGAAGTAGACAACTATTACGCGTGGGGGAAAACAATAAAAAGCAGTGAGGCAGTGTTTAATGACTACCTTAATCAACATATTGAAAGTAGCTTGCAACAACTGAGCAATAAACAGCAATCACTCACTTGTGAGCAGGTTGCTCTAGTGGTCATGAAAGACCTTGGCGCAACACGTTATCCCTTAAAGCACCGAGGAGCGCTCAATACCGATATGGAACTATGGGCGCAGCAAAGTGAGTTAATTGACCGCCAACCAGACGATAATACATCGTTAGACGAATATGCAGAGCACAGTATCTATTCACCGGTAATGCGCACCGCTGGCGTTAAAACAGATTTAGATCATGTGGTGAATGTCGCAGGTGTCTATTTTGGTACGGATAAAATCAGCCATTTTTTAGGCTCTGGATATGAATATTATGCGCGTTATTTAAAGGCTATACAGAAAGATAGCCAAGAGTTTTCACAAGCAAAATCGATTATTTGGGCAACCAAAATGGAAGGAGGCTTGCTCGGCATCAAAGTGGTCGGCGTGTACTCTTACGCGGATTTAGAAGCCAACTACCAAGGCTTTGAAATGGCACGTGATTTGTGTCGACTACAACACATTGAGAATGCTGGTGGCTGGTATCTTAGTCGTCCTGTTGATATGCGAAAATACGTAAACCCCAATTGGGATGAATCATTTTATTTATCTACATACAGTGACAGCCGCGCTAAAAAAGTAAAACAGAACATGCAGTTACACGAAGGTGTTTGCGCTAATCGCCAACAATTGTGGGTAAAACAGCAGCGCCAATCTTATTTGCAATGGGAAAGTGACTATCCACCCTTTGATCAAGAGACTCTCAATAGCAGCTTCTCAACCTATTTGCTGACTTTAGCTCAACATTACGCCCATCAAGCATCCTATGAAAACGACTCAAGTTTAAAAGCGCACCTTAAAACACTCTCTCTGACGATGGAGGAGTTTAATTACTTTATTGGCGAGGCGAAGGTGCCACAACAGCAAGGTTTTAGCCTGCAGGAGTTGTGCTCATGAGCCGTCAATTAATAGTGTTTGTTATATCCCTGCTTGTTCTGATGGGGTGTTCCTCTTCTCGCTACGATTTAAAAGCGGGGGTAAGTGAAGATAGAGCCCTATGCGTCACGCGATTAACGCAGTGGCAAGATGAGCCAACTTTATATTATGACTCGCAATCTTGGCTAAAAAACGACTTACTAAAGTATAAAGGCGTAAACGAACAGCTATTGACCGAAAGGCAATCACTGTTGGCAAGTATTAATGCGTATTATGAAAGCGGTGACGAGAAGCCGATTCCATCGAAACTAACAAATCAAATCAATGACATTATTGCCAAAGAAAGCCAGCAGTCTGAAGTGTTAGAATCATTGGTCGCGGCGAATGAATGTTGGTATCAAGTCACTTTTAAGGAAAATAATCAGTTCACCTTTACCGCTTTTAGTCTGGAATTAGCCTCTATTTTAGCTTTATATGATGCTTACTTTAGCGCCGCCAACATTACCAACAATGACGTAGAAATCCGCCGTGCTTTTAACCGAGAAGACAAAGGCTACGGCAAACAAGAAAACGCACTTGAAGCCTATGCGGCCTACGCCTTAGATCTATCCAATATTCAACGTATTCGCGAGCAAATTAACTATTTTAACCTCAATATTGAAGCTTATCGCCCGCAAATCACGGATAAAGATATTGAGTATTTATACCTTTCAATAGTGCAGAGCCCATCCTTTAAGGCATTGCCACGCTACACTCCCGAAGAACTTATAAGCCAACGCTCTCAGCAGCGCCGTAACAGCATTCGTGATGGGGTAAACTCCACAAACAGTGCTGCAGTGAATGGATTAAGTCAATTCTTCGGCAATGTGACTGGATTATTTGAATCTAGAAAAGGCTATCTATACCAAAACGAACCAGTGGAACAATCCATTAAAAGCCAACTCAAAGCCGGCGACATTCTGCTAGAGAAAACACCGTTTCGCTTAACTGACAAAATGATTCCTGGCTATTGGGGACATGCCGCCATCTGGATTGGCACTGAACAAGACATCAAAGACTTAGGCATCTGGGATCACCCTGTTGTGAGTCAATATCACCAAGAAATTAAACAAGGAAAGTTAGTCGCCGAAGCCCTGCGCTCAGGAGTCGCACTCAACTCCCTACAACACTTCATGAACATTGATGACCTACTGGTGATTACTCCCACACACCGAAGTGATGAACTGCGCAGAACAACCATCATCACCACCTTGCGACAAATTGGTAAGGAATACGACTTTAACTACGACATAGAAACAACCGATAAAATAGTGTGCTCGCAACTGGTTTATATTGCCTACGACGACATAGACTGGCCACACGAAAGGGTCATAGGGCGCTACACCATTAGCCCAGATAACATAGTGACAGAGGCACTGCAAAACGAAGATCTAGAGCCTTCGATATTGTATTTGAATGGCAAAGAAGAAGGTGTTGATGTAGAGAAAATTAGGCAGTTAAGCCGCGAACAAGCATGATCTATATAACGTAAAGTGTGTCTCATCGGCTTGTTCAAGTCGATGAGAGCACAAGGCTATTTAGCGTTCGAATTCTTTCACTTCTTACAAACGGAATAAACCAAATCAGCCAGCCCCGCGATTGTAGAGTAATCATAATGAGTAAATGGCTGTTGTGGCACCTAGCATGCCTTTGTATTGCATAGCGTATAAAGCACAGGCTCAGTCTATATTGGTTAGCTAATAAAGCAATTACGGCATTTCAACCATGGTTTTGTTATGCACAGATAACAGGCCCTTTGGTGTTATTTGTGTATTGTTTAAATATTGCGTGGGCAATTTTGTTTGCGCCGTATTTTGATGGTTCAATCGGCGAAATTGGTGCGTAGTCATCGATATGAGCACAAATCACTCTTAGGTCGAGTACTTGTAATTGGTGTTCGGCCGCTTCTCTTAAAATCACTTCATTAAATATTGCCAATGCCGTTTTCTCAGCGATTGATAAGGTTGGAATATTATCGTAGATGGTACAAACAGTAAGCTCTGGGAATGTTTTCAGGGTGACACTGAGCATGTGCTTATATTGCTGACGAAAATGCTCTCGCACGTCGTGTAAGGAAGAGAGTGCCTCCCCAATATTGTTAGAGGCAATACTCAGTAAACCGGATGCGTTGTAACCCAGTAAATCATTGCCACCACAGGAGAGAAACGCATATTCCTTATTAACAGGGAATTTGGATTGTGCTCGTGCTATTTGACCTTCTACGTTAGACATTACGTGTCCATCAACTGCCAGTAGGCTCACTTTTGTTTTGTTTGCATCGTCAAGTTGATGAGTCTCTTTGGATGCAATTATTGCCTTTAATTGCTCTGTAACAGATTCACCCTGTTCAACATAAGGCGAATTATCAAAGATAGAATCACCGAGCAAAACTATGCGGTTAGGAAAATATTGTGCGTTGGTTTCATTAATTGCGTTATTCATAGATAGTCACCTGCTTTCGTATTGTGAGGCCACTTTACTGGGCAAACTATCGATGCGGAAGTGTCATAAAATGATACATGTACCATTAGATAACAGTGGGCCTATGTAGGGCTATTGCTATGGCTCGCGCATTCGTTCATTACATTCAAAACCCGCCTCATCGACAAGTATCTGCTTAGATGAGGTGCTTTTCTTAATTGACTACTCTTAACGAATTACTTTGGTCCGAATTCAGATAAGAATTGCTACGCGAGACCAAAGTAGTGCTTGTTAAAGAGATCTCAGCACTATGTTGGGTCAGTCGATAGTTTAAAAGCGGTCAAGTCTTTGTTGTTTCTCTATCTTTCTAGGTGTAATGCGGTCATAGCGTGTTGTTTAGCATTACTAAATGCCGATCAGAAATTAAGAAAACTTGTTTAATAGTAATGAGTTAGAAAAGAACCACTTAACTAATTATAAGAAACGATTGCGCTCGATTAATAGAGTTAATACTTTAATTAGTAATATTCCAAAACAGATTTAAAAATGTGACATAAGTTTTGTTGGGCACTTCTAGAAATATAAGAATATGTTTTCTAATGATTTTTAATCCATTTATATATTCAGTATTAATAAATAGTAATACTGTACTTGGCATATGATTGATATTAATAATCACGTCAAATAAACATAAAAATTGCTTAAAAATAATAAACTTCCTTATGAATGATTATATTAAATAAAGATTAGATTTCATTTTTGATATGCTCGTGGGTATTTTTTGATCAAAATCAAAAGTATAAATAATTAAACAATAAAAGATCTTTATTAAGATCCAAGTCACACTTACTATATGGACAGTGGTGTCCTTCTCAAGGTATGTTAAAAACAGATAAGTTATTTAATGATGCAAAAAATCATTAGGACTACTCTGTCCAATAAGTTTTTTATATATCTTAAGGGGAATGATGTGAAAAAGTATATTGTTGTTTTATCTGCGTTATTTGCCATGAATGTCCATGCGGGTGAAGGCTTTCATGGGATGGTTATTAGTAATCTAACTTTCCAAAAAGCAAATAATAAAATGTTAAGAGGGTTTGAAGCACCTTCTTTTGAAAATGGAAATGTAAAGTTTAATCCTGTTATTGCAGACAGTGCAGGGCGTGTACAAAATGCTTTCATTGCGAATTACACGATTAATCATTGGACTGCATCTATAGATTATCTCGATCTAAGGAGCGTGGGGGACGCGTACAGTTTAACTAATCCATTTAGCTATGGTGTTAATACGTTCGAATCTAATAATTTTCCTGGATCAGCTAAAACAGTCGATTATTTATCAGGTGTTTATGAGTTAAACCTAAGTTATAACAATGAAGGTAACTCATTGATAATTGGTAAGATTGATACTTCTCTCTATTATTTAGGCGACCCTGTTTTTGCAGGTGATCTAACCAACGGTGTTGATTATGCGAATGCTGCAACACGAGTGGTTGCGCCACCGTTCCCGTCGCTTGCTGTAGTAGGAAAACATCAATTTGAAAACTCAAATTGGAGTGTTACAGGGATAGTCGGTGATGCATTTGGCGATCGTGAAACCGTTGATGCAGGTAAAAACATTGAAAATGGCGATTTATCTTATGTCGTTGAAGCCGACTATTACGCAGCGAAAAAACACTTTCAAATAACACTGAACCATATCGATAGCTATAAACATATGGATAAAGATGTTACTGCAAATAATCCATCAGTTGATGCCGCTATTTTAACGGCTAGTGATTGGGTTAGCGATGATGTCGCTTTATTTAGCCGTGTAGGTATGAGTAAAGGTGACGCTCAACTTGAAAACTTTAATGTTCTATTTGGTTCTAAGTATAAATTTGGCAATTGGTCATTACTTGGTTCTCAATCCGCTACCCGCGTAGCAATGGATTCAATGGGGTCAGAATCTAAAAAAGGCGATTATACGTTTATTACAGAAGCTGTCCTAAATTACAACTTTACTCCAGTTACATCATTTGCACTGACTTATGATCATTACGAAACATCAGGTGATGCACTATTAAATAAAGATGGTGGTATTGGTGGTAAAGACTCAAACAATGTATTCGGTATTCGATTTACTCATTTCTATAATATTTGAGGCTATATATGAAATTTTTTAATCCAACAGGCACAAAGAAAAACATTGGCTTAAAACCATTAAGTCAACGTTTAGCAACAGTGCAAGATAAGTCAATTGTATTTTATTACTCTTGGCAAGACGGATCTCTATACGATGGTCAATTCTCAGATATTTTAGCTGAGATGTTTAAAAGCGCTGGAGCAACAGTTACTCAAATTTATAAAAGAAAAGCATTCGATCAGAATGATGTAGAAGAGCGTAAAAATATTGGTAAGCATGATGCTGTGATTTATTTCGGCGCTTCATCATGTTCAACCTCAAAATTTGCAACAGTGTATGGTGGTTTGATCGACTCTGAAGAACAGACTCCAACAGTAGTTGTTACTTACAATACGTTTAAAAACGACTGTATTCATGCAAATTATGAAAATGGTACAAAAACGCGTTGTGTCTACACCGATTATCCTGGCGACTCTTTATCATCAGATGCTATTTCAATAGCTTTTCAAAGTATTTTAGAAGCTCTACAGCAGCAATTAAGCAGCACAGAAATGGAATCTGGCGAATTTTCTTTCCCTAAAGAGCCTGAAATTATTGAAGTAGATAACGACCCGTACAAATGGTTAGTTGATAACCACAAAACAGATTGCTCGCCTGTCATTATTCCTACTATCGAAAATGTAGAGCAGATGCTAACCAGGGTGAGAGCATGAGTGTTCGACTTTTAATCAGTGCTCAAATTACCAACTAAAATTTGTTCCAGATACTCGATTTCCATCGCAGCCATTTTAGTCTTTCTTCGAATACTCGCTTTTCTTGTGGTCTCATTCCGCAGCATATTAATTGCCATATGGCGAATAGCAGCAAGTACTTCGGCAGCATTGTCACGGTAGATCTGACAAGCATCCTCACTAAATGCTGTGTCTAGTACCCAGTGAAGACTATTTTCTATTCCCCAATGCTCTCTAACACCAATCGCAAAATCCTGCGCACTCAATGCTCTAGAACTGATGTAGTATCTGTACTCCAAAGAACATTTCTTGCCCGACTTATCGTACCTAAAACTCATAGCTTCACCGATGCAGTTGATGCTAGGCCAATCACAAAATGGCTTGGATTTTGGCGCAGGTAAAACTCGATATTCTCGCACCTCTACCCGACCATGTTTCGTCTCGGTTTTGGACTTGACCACCTCACCATCAGCGCTCTTTAGCTCTGACTTTACGGCCTCAAAAAGCTTTTCTTGATTGCCTTTTACAGCGAGCAAATAGTCACCGCCGTCTTTAACTATCGCTTCTGCGATACTCTTCTGGCAGGCAATTGCATCTATGGAAATGAGGCAACCCTTTATATCTAATAGCTTAAGTAGCTCTGGTATCGCCGTGATTTCATTTGACTTTACGTCGGTTTTTACCTGACCGAGTACCAGTTTATTCTGAGCACAAAACGCACTCACCATATGTATAGTTGATTGCCTTGAGCTTCGGTCATATGAGCTTCTTAGAGCTTTACCATCAATGGCTATAAACCGACCTTCAGTCGCTTCACAAAGACTGTTAACCCAGCGCGTGAAGCACTCTTGAAACTGCTTAGCATCGAGGCGTGAAATCACACGAGCTATCGTATCATGCACAGGCAAACCTTCTTTAAATAGCCCTTTATCTTGTAACCATCCGAGATGAGCACGACCAAAGTCCTCTATATCTTCCCAGCCTTCTGCACCAGTGATAACGGCGCAAACAGTTAAGAATAGGACATCAAAAAGTGGGTAACTCACCTTTGCTGATTGCCTTGGGTCTTTCAACGTGCTGAAGTGCTTTGTAAAGGCGTCGTGCATCACTATCTCCCAAAAAAGAGAGTATATGATCACAGCTAAATGTGATCGTCAAATCGATCGTTCTGAGTGGCTAAAAATCGTTCACGATCTCACCCTGAGATGCTAACCGGTACAAGTCTTAACCGAGAAACCGTTGTCTCTGAAAATGCATACCCTAACAAATCGATTGTGAATGTGCTGCAAGTCGCAACCGTTGCTGTTATGGCAGGCTTAACCCCTAGACATTTACCTTACGCATTAGCGCTGGTGAATGCTTATGGTAAAGCGCCACTGCATGCCTGTGTAATTTCGACTAACTCGTTTGGTTTCTTACCTATCGTGCGTACTTCATCGCCAGATTTTTACGGCTTTAACTATAAAGAGCATGCGATCTCTGGTGTTCCAAACGCCTATAACGCGCCTTTTGGACGTTTTTTACGACTATTCCAAATTGCCCTAGGTGGTTGGATGCAGGGTGAAAACTGTTTCGGGGTTATTGGTTCACAGTCGCTAGGTGCGCCAGCAATCGTCGAAAATCCAGATTACATTGAAAATACAGGTAGCGATACCGTCAGTCTTGCGATGGGCTTTTGTTCTCAAATTGGTAATTTTATGAATATGCCATTTGAACGAATGATGGATATTGCTAAGCGCTTTGATTATCAAACTGGGTTGACGGTGATTACGTCACCAAAACGTGCCGAAGAATTAATTGCAAAATATGGCAGCCTTGAAAAGGCCGGAGAACATTTTCAACAAACTTCGTGTATTCCTCTTAAAAAGTTTTGGGAAGAATGGCATTTAATTTTTACCAAGCCACAGCTTGAATTTGGCGCAGGTAAAGATGAACTGCAAGGTTATCCAAAAGATTACTTACGTTACTTTGATGATGAAAGTACTGGAGATGATTTAGTCCCAGCATTTCCGAAAAATTCAATCAAATTTATCGTGTCAGGTGGTTCGGCTTCTAAAATGATGAAGGCTTTCCAAGCGTCAATTGTAACGTCATCAAATATTGACGACTTTAAGTAATTAGGAAGCTTGTATGGAAAATAATAACGTTAGCGTAGGCAAGCGATTCACACTGTTATTGTGTGGCGTATGTACGGTAGCAAGTGGCGCAATGATTGCGCCTATCTTACCGGACATAGCCAAACATACAGGGAGTGAGCAACTTGCCCCTTACGCAATGCTTTTACCTAATTTAGCCATGATGATCTTTGCTCCTTTTATTGGCAAGTTGCTTGATAAATATGGACGACTGGTCTTTATGAGACTAGGGCTATTAGGGTACGCAATATTGGGCGCCTCTGGTTATATCATGGTAGATAATATTTATTATTTACTTGGATTGAGGTTTGCATTTGGTATTTTTACTGCTTTAAATATGACCGCAATTAGTACATTGGTTGCAGATTATTTTAGTGATGATCCTCAAGGTCGGGCTCAATTTTCTGGTTATCAAGGTACATTTGCATCATTGTCTGCAGTTGTAGTTATCCAACTAGGAACATTCGTCGCGGCGTCTGACTTTAAAAATACGTTTTTAATGTATTTTGTCGCGATCATATTCTTAGTTCTAACTTACCTATTTTTAAATGAACCAGAAAGAGACAACAAAGGCCCAGCAAAAGCCACTCAGGAAAAACCAAAAGAAAAAGTACTAACGAAAGATGTTCTATCAATTCTAATCACATTAGGTCTAGGCATGGCTGTATATTATGCAGCAATGGTTTATACCCCATTTGCGATCAGTAAATTTGGCGCATCAACAAGTAAAACTGGCATTGCAATCAACCTAGTGACGGCGTTGTCAGCGTTATCGGCTTTTTTCTACGGCAAGTTAAAAGCAAACAAATCTTTTGATTATATTTATATGATTTGTTTTGGTCTGATTTTCATTGGCTATGTATTAATGGGTATGGCACCAAACATTATTACATTTTTCATAGGCTGTATTATTTCAGGCTTGGGCGTAGGTTTACTAATGCCTAATTCGGCCGTACGTCTAATGTCAACTGTGAATCCAGTCGTTATGGGAACCGCTATGGGTATATTAATTTCTACGGTATTTGGTGGGAATTTCTGTGCTGGATTATTAGCTGCGCCGATTATACCTATCTTAGGCTACGGCGGTGTATTTGTTGTCTTTGGCGTTATTTCAGCGTTAATAGCATTGTTTTACTGTATTAAAAATATAAGATCATAAGGAATTAGTAATGAAAAAATTAATTATTGCTAGCTGTATGCTTTTATCTATGAATGCGTTTGCGGCTCAGGTTAAAGTTGCCGCGCTTTCTGCTCCTAGCCACTATTTAAACCCAAAACAATCTACCAGTGATTTAGTTCAATGGATGAAAAAGGCACATAATGACGGTATTAAAATTTTAAGTACCCCAGAAGCCTATATTGGTGGTTACCCTCTTTGGAACTATGTCGAAAAAACAATAGATATAGCTGCCGGAGAAAAACACAAAGCAGCATTTATTGAAGGTTCAATTTATTTGAATGGACCTGAAGTGAAGAAAATTAGTGCAGCCGCAAAAAAATATAATATGGGTGTAATTCTTGGCGCTAATTTACGTGGAGAAGATGGCAATCGTAACACCGTTTATAACGCCATTATATTCATAGATGAACATGGTAAGGTGGTAAACGTTCACCGCAAGACTTCTGGATCACACACCAGGGTGAGAGCATGAGTGTTCGACTTTTAATCAGTGCTCAAATTACCAACTAAAATTTGTTCCAGATACTCGATTTCCATCGCAGCCATTTTAGTCTTTCTTCGAATACTCGCTTTTCTTGTGGTCTCATTCCGCAGCATATTAATTGCCATATGGCGAATAGCAGCAAGTACTTCGGCAGCATTGTCACGGTAGATCTGACAAGCATCCTCACTAAATGCTGTGTCTAGTACCCAGTGAAGACTATTTTCTATTCCCCAATGCTCTCTAACACCAATCGCAAAATCCTGCGCACTCAATGCTCTAGAACTGATGTAGTATCTGTACTCCAAAGAACATTTCTTGCCCGACTTATCGTACCTAAAACTCATAGCTTCACCGATGCAGTTGATGCTAGGCCAATCACAAAATGGCTTGGATTTTGGCGCAGGTAAAACTCGATATTCTCGCACCTCTACCCGACCATGTTTCGTCTCGGTTTTGGACTTGACCACCTCACCATCAGCGCTCTTTAGCTCTGACTTTACGGCCTCAAAAAGCTTTTCTTGATTGCCTTTTACAGCGAGCAAATAGTCACCGCCGTCTTTAACTATCGCTTCTGCGATACTCTTCTGGCAGGCAATTGCATCTATGGAAATGAGGCAACCCTTTATATCTAATAGCTTAAGTAGCTCTGGTATCGCCGTGATTTCATTTGACTTTACGTCGGTTTTTACCTGACCGAGTACCAGTTTATTCTGAGCACAAAACGCACTCACCATATGTATAGTTGATTGCCTTGAGCTTCGGTCATATGAGCTTCTTAGAGCTTTACCATCAATGGCTATAAACCGACCTTCAGTCGCTTCACAAAGACTGTTAACCCAGCGCGTGAAGCACTCTTGAAACTGCTTAGCATCGAGGCGTGAAATCACACGAGCTATCGTATCATGCACAGGCAAACCTTCTTTAAATAGCCCTTTATCTTGTAACCATCCGAGATGAGCACGACCAAAGTCCTCTATATCTTCCCAGCCTTCTGCACCAGTGATAACGGCGCAAACAGTTAAGAATAGGACATCAAAAAGTGGGTAACTCACCTTTGCTGATTGCCTTGGGTCTTTCAACGTGCTGAAGTGCTTTGTAAAGGCGTCGTGCATCACTATCTCCCAAAAAAGAGAGTATATGATCACAGCTAAATGTGATCGTCAAATCGATCGTTCTGAGTGGCTAAAAATCGTTCACGATCTCACCCTGGATCACACACAGAGCGTCAATATTGGAGTGAAGGTGAAGCTTCTACAATCAAAAATGTCACTATGCAAGGCATACAGGTGAGTGCTGTGCAGTGTTGGGAAGCAAGAAACCCATTAACTGTATCTCAGCTAGCGTTAAATGCGCCTGACGTTGTGTTCTTGCCAACTGGTGATTTCTACAATGAAAAATTTGGTGGTCTATACACAGTTGAAATGCGCTACATAGGTCGTAACGTCCATTCATACGTGCTCTCTAGTAGCATAATGTTCAACTGGGATTCCCTCGCTAAGTCCGATAAAGACTTGATGGCAGCATGGAAAAAATTCATGCCACCTCAAGCTCCAGCCGCAGGTCTAGGAGGCGGTGCTGCCGTCGATCCACATGGTAAGGTTCTTGATATTACTAAACCATTTGAGACTCGTTTAGTGACTGCTGTAGTCGATACAGATCAAATTGAGGGTTCACTTGCTCTTCATTCAATCACTGATTCATATCGCCTCAAAGGTGACTACACCTTATATGTTGACGGGAAAAAAGTCACAGGTAATGGCGTAGACAGTATTTATTAATTATCGGTAAATAAAATCATTCATCTCTTTATTATAAAGGGATGAATGATTATTGAATAAATTAAACATTCAAGCATTTTATTAATAACATAACCGTTTAATAGTCGTCTTTTTCGATTAGATATTAATTTAATATTAAATATATCTGTGTGCTCAATAGTATTCAGATTTATTCAATATTAGATTCAATTTTTAGAAGGATAAATCATGAGTAAATTGATTGATGAAGTTGTATTTCAATCCAATGCTTCTCTAAAAAACCGTATTGTTATGGCACCAATGACGATTCAAAGTGCTTACTTTGATGGTGGCGTTACGCAAGAAATGATTGACTATTATGCTGCGCGATCCGGTGATGCTGCAGCAGTGATTGTTGAAAGTGCTTTTGTTGAGAACTACGGACGTGCATTTCCTGGCGCATTAGGTATTGATGCCGATAATAAAATAGAAGGCCTTTCAAGATTAGCGAATGCAATCAAAGAGAAAGGTTCGAAAGCTATTCTACAGATTTACCATGCTGGTCGTATGGCAAATGGTGAATTTAATGGTGGACATACTCCAATTTCAGCAAGTGCGGTAGCAGCGCTACGTGATAATGCCGAAACTCCAATAGAGATGACTGAGCAACAGATCGAAGATATGGTCACTCATTTTGGTGATGCTGTGAATCGTGCGCTAGTGGCAGGTTTTGATGGTGTTGAAATTCATGGAGCAAACACATTCCTTATTCAACAATTCTTTTCCCCGCATTCAAATAGAAGAAATGACAAGTGGGGCGGTGATATCGATAAGCGAACCGCATTCCCTCTCGCTATTCTTGAAATCGCAAAGCAGGTTGTAGCCTCTCGTGAGAAACCTGATTTTATTATTGGTTATCGTTTCTCCCCAGAAGAAATAGAAGAACCGGGCATTCGCTTCGAAGACAATATGTATCTTTTGGATAAGCTAGCGAGTTGTGGATTGGATTATTTCCATTTCTCTATGGGCAGCTGGCAGCGCAGTTCAATCGTTAACCCTGATGATAAAGAACCATTAATTAATAAGTATCACCAACTTAAAAGTGAAAACGTAGCCAAGATTCCGCTTATTGGCGTTGGTGGTATTAAACAGAAATCGGACGCAGAACAGGCAATTGAAAGCGGCTATGACATTGTTAGTGTAGGGAAAGGCTATTTAGCTGATCCAGTATGGGCATCTAAAGCTCTTAATGGTGAGCAGTGTGAAGAATTAGTGGATTTTGCTCAGCAGCAAGAACTAAAACTACCAACGCCGTTGTGGGACATCATGGAATACATGATCGTCGATAAAGCTGCCGAAGCCGCGAAACAACAACGCATTCAAGAGCTGCAAAATGTTGAGATTACTTTTGAGCCTGGTGAGTATACCGCTTTTGGCTACGGTCATAATGGGCAGCTGCCTGTAACAGTGACTTTCTCTGAAGATCAGATCTTAAATATTATCGTAGATTCTTCAAAGGAATCCGACGGTATTGCAAACCCTGCCTTTGAGCGTATTCCTAAGCAGATTATTGAAGGTCAAACGCTCAACGTGGATGTCATTTCTGGCGCTACTGTGAGTAGTCAGGCTGTTATTGATGGCGTAACGAATGCGGTTGATTTAGCCAACGGAAACTCAGAAGCACTGCTGTACAAGGAAAGAGTTGCTGTTGAGCAATCAACAGAAGTCATTGAAGAAACCGTTGATCTTGTGGTTGTTGGTGGTGGGGGTGCTGGTTTAAGCGCAACCTTAACCGCTCTCGATCAAGGCAAGTCAGTTATTTTACTTGAAAAATTCCCTGTCATTGGTGGTAACACGGTACGCACCGGAGGCTGGGTTAATGCAGCAGAGCCTATTTGGCAAAATGATTTTAGCGATCTACCGGGTGAAGTTGACTATTTAAAAGCGATTGCGAAAACCCCAGAATCAGAATTTGTGACTGAATATCTAGAGGATTTTAAAACGCTGAAAGCTCAGCTTAGTGAGTACTTTAAAGATGTAGACAACGGCAAACATTACTTGTTTGATTCAGTCGAATTACACCTTGTGCAAACCTACCTAGGTGGTAAGCGTACGGACCTAAATGGCAACACCATTTATGGACGTTATGACTTAGTGAAAACTCTGACCAATAGAGCGATGGAGTCTATTGATTGGTTGAGTGAGAAGGGGATTGATTTTGACCGAAGTGTGGTGGAAATCCCTGTGGGCGCACTGTGGCGCCGAGCTCATAAACCTAAGCGTCCAAAAGGCGTGGAGTTTGTCGATAAACTGCAAAAACGTATCAAAGCACAGGGCGGACGCATAATGACGGACACTCGTGCTACTGAATTGATTGTTGAGCACGGGAAAGTAGTTGGCATCGAAGCGCAACAATCAGATGGCACTAAGCTAGTACTTAGAGTCAATCATGGTGTGGTACTCGCTTCCGGCGGCTTTGGCGCAAACACCAAAATGCTGAAGCAATACAACACTTATTGGAATGAAATTGCCGATGACATCAAGACAACTAACTCCCCAGCACTTGTGGGTGATGGCATCAAGATTGGTGAAAAAGTTGGCGCTAATTTGGTGGGTATGGGATTTGTGCAGTTGATGCCAATCGGTGATCCAAACTCTGGTGCACTACTGACAGGGCTTATTGTTCCGCCGGAAAACTTTGTCTTTGTAAATCAGCAAGGTCAGCGTTTTGTTGATGAGTGTGAGAGTCGCGACGTACTTTCGGAATCATTCTTTAATAATGGTGGCTTGATTTATATGATTGCCGATGATGAGATTCGAAAAACTGCCGCAAACACGTCAGACGAAAATATAGAAAGAGAGATAAAAGAAGGCATTATCATCAAGGCCGATACGCTTAGCGAACTGGCCGATAAGATCAATGTTCCACGTGAGAATTTTATCAAGACTATTGAAAAATATAACTCTTATGTAGAGCAAGGGCATGATATTGAATTTAATAAAGGTGCTCTGGGTCTGAAAGTAGAGAAAGGACCTTTCTATGCGACGCCTCGTAAACCTTCTGTGCATCATACAATGGGCGGATTGGAAATTGATACTAAGGCACGTGTTATCAATAGCGAAGGGGCTGTTATTCCAGGGTTGTATGCGGCAGGCGAGATTACCGGTGGGATTCATGCGGGTAATCGCTTAGGGGGAAATGCTCTTATTGACATCTTTACCTATGGACGAATTGCGGCTAACAGTGCTGTAGAAATGGCATAAATTAACGTTTAATGAATAGAGAGAAATTGCCTTTCTCTCTATTTTTATACCAATCACTTATTTAGTACGATTGGTGTTTGTATAAAAAGGTCGACTAATCATGGCTTGTTATTCCACACGTTTTGAATTAATGGGGACTTTTATCGACCTAATTGTTCATCATGAAAAGGGTGAGCATCTTATTAAAGAAGTATTTTTACAGCTTAATCAGTATGCCCAGCGTTTTACTGTGAACCAAGATGATTCTGAATTAATGAAAGTTAATCAGTTTGCTGGTATTAAGCCAGTTACGGTGCAGCCTGATCTCTTTTACCTTATAAAAAAAGCGACTCAAGTGAGTCTAGACATGAGCAATCCTTTTAACATTGCCGTAGGCCCATTAGTGAAAATGTGGCGTATTGGTTTTAAGGATGCAAAGTTGCCAACAGACAACGAAATCACCCGAGCATTAGAGTTAGTCAATCCTAAAAATATCATTTTAAATGAGCAAAACCAGTCAGTATTTCTATCACAAGTGGGTATGAGAATTGATCTTGGTGCGATAGCAAAAGGGTACTTTGCTGATGAGATTAAACGTTATCTGGTTAATGCTGGTGTAACGCAAGGAATCATTAATCTTGGTGGCAATGTATTGTCTATTGGGGGGGCTCCAAAAAATGCAAACCAATCTTGGAATATTGGGATACAAAATCCTTTATTGCAGCGAGGTGAGATATGTCGGGTCGTGCCTTTGAAAGACCGTTCTATGGTGACTTCTGGGATAAATGAGCGATTTTTTCAATTGAATGGTAAGCGATATCACCACCTACTTGACCCGAATACAGGAAGACCGATCTCAACCGATATCGCGAGTGTTACCATTATCTCTGAGCGGTCAATTGATGGTGAGATATGGAGTACCGCAGGCTTTTTATCTTCAACCAAACAGTCATTAGAACATTTTAATCAACTGAGTTCACAAGCAGGTATTGAAGCTGTTATTATTTCACAAAAAGGGGATATTAATGTGAGCAAAGGGTTAATAGATGATGGTCAACATATAATGTTGCGTTGAGGTAGCAAGCTTTTCATTAATTATTTTACCGGTTTGTTACAAGAAAGGGTTGTTGGTGTGTGTAAAGTATAAATATAAAATAATAATGATATTCAGGGTTATTGTTTTGGTTGAAATTAAGATTTTTTGTTCTAAAAACTACAGGTGTCAGTCTAATTTACTTCAATTGATTTAGGCCATGATGTGGTTTTTATGTATAATCGGTAAATAATTATTTGACAGTTTAGGTGTATCGTGACGTTTTTTAAAAATGACTTTATTAAGCAAAAATTGATACAAACAGCAATTGATGAAATTGCCACACATGGTATCCAAGCATGTAATGTAAGAGGTATTTGCTCAAAGTCAGATATTGGTAAAAGTACGTTTTATAATCGATTTAGTGATAAAGATGATTTATTAATTAATATAAGAGAGTACTTAAATTTTAGAATTGAACGTGAGTTGTTCAAAAGCTGGAATGAAGAAGATTCATTCGATGAATGTTGGTATAAAATTGCAAAATCTACTTGGGATTTATGTATTGGATACAAATCCACCGTTATCGCAGGTCAGTTAATTAAAGAATATTTTCATGAAATGGACAACGATGTTGGCATTGATGAACTGAGTTTATGGCTCAATCGATTGAACCAAGAGAAGGCACAAGGCAATACGATTAACATGCCGACAGAGTACTTAAATATTATGACTTTGGGTGTGGTAGTCAATCTTGCGGTCAATGTGTCTAAAGGAAATGCTCCAAAAATTGATGACAATGAAGTCCACACTCTATTTATGACTATTGTTAATTCAATAAAAAAATAGCGTATTTTTAAAGACTATTTATGTAGCAAATATATAAAACAAGTCTATTATGGTTACTTCTCTGATAACGAACGAAGAATGATGATTTTTAATTATTCAAATACATCATCCAATAATATAAGCAATCAGAGAAGCATGCCGCAGCCTGCGAGCTTATAACAAATTTAGATGAGCTTCATGTCGGTAATACAAGTTAAGTCGGTTTTACCGGTAGAAAGTATTTTAGTCGCTTTTTTCCCAGCGTAGGTTATTTCCACTTTTAAATTCTCCCTATCCTTTGGCAACCAAAGATCTATAAAGCCGTTCGGATTGGTTTTCAACATTTTGTATATCAACTGCTTATTAGTAGTTTTGTCATATACGGTCACTCCTACATTTACTCCTTTTAATTCACCAGTACAGCCGGTTGGAACATGAAAATCGCACGGATGATTGTGAGTTATAAATGGAGCAATCGAAATTAAGTGCTTATCCTTAATTGGCAGTGTTGCTTGACTGCCATCGGCAAATTTCGCAGACATGTATGTTGGAAATACCTGTACAGAGGCATCATGGCTGCCATACCATTTATTTGCTTGGACTAAGGCTTGTTGCGGTGTGAGTTTCTCAAAGTCACTGCCTTGACTTGCCATCGAACTAAAACTTACGAGCAAAATCGCTGTGCTTGAAAGGTAACTGATGATTCTCATTTTAAAACTCCAGATTATTCGTGTGTATGCCAAATAAATAGAAGCTTAAAAGCTATGCCTTGCACCTAGGTCAAGGGGTAATTTGAGAAATAATAATCTTGACCTTGGTCTAGCACAAAGGTTTTAAACTCACGAATACTGGCTAGATATAAAATGGTAGAGATATATGAGTTGCTGTAACAAGGCCCCAAATGGTGGAAGTGATGATCCTAAGTTATTGCTTAAACTAATCACGGTACTTTTTGTCATTATATTCGCATTGGCGTTTGTTTTTGGTTAGACACGATATGTGATTTTATTAGGCTCCAACTAGGAGCCTAAAGCATCTTTTCATTTAAGCTACAACTAAGTTTCTTTTCGCACTGCGCTCAGCCAACAAAAAGAAGAACAGCGCAAACAAAATAAAGGTCGAGATAGTGTAGTAGTAAGCGTTATTGCCAGCGCCCGATAAGCTAGCGGCAACGGTAGCTCCGGTAATTGAGCCTATGATCCCAATAAAAGACATAAAAGAAGAAGCCGAGCCTTTATTTGTACTTTGTTTGTTTAAAATAAACTGTGTTAAAGGTGGGTTGAGTATTCCGCGGAAAAAGCTAAATAACGCCATTGGCACAATAAATAATATTGGCGCACTTAAATGGGTAAATATAGTGACTTCGGAGGAAAGCTGACTATGAACTTGTATATATCCTAAGAAAACAAACAGTGGGATCAGCGAAGATGAGCAAAACATCATGCGATACACGGTTTTAGTGATGTCCTTAGTGATATATGCAGAGAGAAAGTTGCCTAGCATTAGGCTCAACATGACAGGTACGTTGTACAGTACAAACTCTGCCTCAGACAACCCAAGGTTTGAGCACAACATGGATACGCCTGCTGTAATCCACACCAAAAAAGCCGCGCCACTAAAAGCTGAACTGATAGAGATCAGTAAAAAGTCACGCTCACGGCTCATTTTAAAAATTGCCCAGATATTTTGACGTAAAGAGGGCGTACTGCCGTTTTCTGCAAGTTTGCGTGTTTCCGGCATATACCTGTGTAATAGAGCAAAAATAAACACCATAAACAAAGAATTCGCCCAGAAAGTGAATTTCCATCCACCGATTTTCATTAATGCTAGGCCGATAACGGGGCCAACCATAGGTGCAAATATCACAATAGTGGCAGACAGCCCGAGCGCCTTGATGGCATCAACATTGGTATAGTATTCGTTGATAGCAGCAAAGCCTGCCGCAAAAATGGCGCAAATGGAAAGCCCAGTCACTGCGCGCCAGAATAGAAACCATCCCACGCTTGGGGCAAAGGTGACCATAGAATTGGCAACAATAAACAGTAATGCACCGAGCAGCAAAGTAGGGCGGCGACCAAACCTATCTGAGAGGGGGCCTGCGATAAGCTGAAAGGCCATAGTGAGCCACAAAAAGGCCGACACACCTAATTGGACTGTGCCATAGTCACCATCAGCAAAACCAAAATAATGAGCAATATCAGGGATTGCGGGTAAAAAAGAGTCGTTACTCACGAATACCGTAAAAGTATAAAGTGAGGTGAGAACATAAAACTTACGCTGAAAAAAGCTTCGTATCATAAGGCAAGGTGTCTATAAATGGTTGAGTCAGACGAGATATGACGCTTTAATTTAAAAAGAGTGGTTCTTTTTACTCAAAGTGGTTAATCCGTGATGAAAATCACAATTGGTGATTTTGTGCGCCATATTAGCAATCCAATCCTCAAACACAAGGAAAGGCTATGTTGCATTTTTGTGAGGTGGTTTGATTTGCTCAAAAGTCGGCATAGTCTAGGCACAGTTTAGGCATTTTAGGGGGGGATATTTATGGACAATAAAACCAACAGCACACGCCCAATATGGGCGTATGGTTTATCTCCGTTATCGTAAGTAAATACTCACTTGTGTCTAGTGCTGTAGTAGCCGATTACGAAGATTTAAATCATTCATCGATAATGTAAATGCTTGAACGCTAAGCAAATTCTTTTTGTAGATAAGCGATGATATCTGAAGATTCATACATCCACACTTCCTTACCTTGTGATGTGATTTTTAAGCAGGGTACTTTGATGTTGCCACCGCCGTTTTGTAACTCTTCACGTGCTTGGTGGTTATTTTTGGCATCTTTTAGTTCGATAGCGATTGATTGGCGTTTCATTTCGCGTCGCACTTTGACGCAAAAAGGGCAGGCTTCAAATTGATATAAGGCTAAATTTTTGGCTTTAGTATCAGCGTGTTGCTGCGCTTCACTTGTGCGTTTGATTCCTTTTGGCGGGAAAAGAAAGTTAAGCAGTAAGATGATCTTACCTAAGAGAATACGGATGACTTTCATGATTAGACTCAGTCTTTAAAATAGTGAACATCATGCTGAATCAAAAATTGATCATAGTCAATTTATCTCATAGGGTTTTGGCTCACATTTCAATGATTTATCTGAGTTCTTTGAACAATAACTATTGAAGTCTATAAAAAAATTTACAGTGTAAAGAGGCATTTGTTATGACTCTTCACACTTAAACCTATAGGGAGTCTGCTTTGTGGGTTATAGAGTTAGTCAGGCGAGTAGCGTAGCAAGGCTACAAAGTTGAAAGCTACTTTACGTGTTGACTGATGAATGAGTGCAGAGCATTTTTACTGGTTTTTGATAGTTTTTGCATAAACGCGAACTCAGGGTTGGCAATGCCTTTACTGCGCAATTCTTCTAACATCACCATCCATAGTCGGGCGGTCATTTCCGAATCCGCTAATGCACGGTGAAACACGCCATCATGTTCAATATTCTTATAACGAATCAAATCGCCGAGCTTATGCGTGGGTGCATTTTGATACAAGCGTCGTGCAATGAGCATCGAACAAGCAAATTGTCCAGAATACTGAATATCTAGCAGTTCAAGCTCAGCATCTAAAAAGCGTTTATCAAAAGAAGCATTGTGCGCCACCATATTGCTATCGCCGACAAATGTGGAAAATTCAGTCATAACCTCGGCGCAACTTGGCGCGCTGCGCAACATGTTATTGGTGATACCAGTGTAGCTTTCGATAAATGAACTGACGCGAAAACCTGGATTCATTAACTGCTGAAAAGTGTCGACTACTTTGCCGTCCATTAACTTAACGGCACCAATCTCAATGGCTCTATCACCCATATTCGGTGAGAGACCTGTGGTTTCAAAATCGAGAACAATAACGGAATTGGCAGAAGAAGACATAAACACTCTGAGAAATAGAATTAAAACGACGGCATTCTAACATGATCGCTTATGAGTTTCTTGTCGCTATTACTTGGAAAGTGACGCAACAATCAGTAGGGTATGAGCGTCAACTTATCCAAGGAAATCTCATGCACGGAAATACTTTTATCAATGATGGTTGTTGCTATCAAAATCATACTTTTGAAGTGCCACTTAGCTATAGCGATGCAAACTCTCAAACATTGTCACTTTTTGCCAGAGAAGTCCGTTTAAATGGTGACGAAAATAGCGCGAAACCTTGGCTGTTATTCTTTCAAGGTGGCCCCGGTTTTCCGTCTCCTAGACCCAATGGGCATTCGGGGTGGCTAAAAGTTGCATTACAGCGATATCGCGTATTGCTGCTAGATCAGCGCGGTACAGGCCACAGTAGCGTGATCACTCATCAAACTTTAGCTCATCTCAATAGCGAGCAACAGGCTGAGTATTTAGCGCATTTTCGTGCTGATAACATAGTTCGTGACGCTGAAACCATTCGTGAGAAACTAGGCATCGACAAGTGGGCGACATTAGGGCAAAGCTTTGGTGGCTTCTGCACATTAACTTATCTTTCACTGTTTCCAGACAGCTTATTGCAATGTTATGTCACCGGCGGTATTTCCTCCATAGACAGAACAATTGATGATGTTTATGAAGCAACCTTCAAGCGCACAGCGCAAAAAAACAAAGCCTTCTTCAGACAGTTCCCGCAAGCACAACCACTATGCCAAAAGATTGCCGATCACCTGATTACGCATGAAGAATTCTTGCCAAATGGGCAAAGATTTACTGCTGAGCAATTTCAGCAGATTGGCATAAACTTTGGCATGAGCGATACCTTTTTACCAACCTACTATCTGTTAGAAAGCGCCTTTGTAGAGGTAAATGGTAGGCAGGTTCTGAGCTATGAGTTTTTAAATGCCATGCTCTCAGAGCAAGCATTTCAAACCAACCCTATTTATGCCATCTTGCACGAATCTATCTATTGCCAAGGTTTTGCTTCGCAGTGGAGTGCGCACCGAGTTAGACAAAATCACCCGCAATTTAACTACCAAGCAGGCCAAGCGTTTTATTTCACCGGCGAGATGACATTCCCGTGGATGTTTGAGCAATACAAAAACCTCAAACCACTGCAAACAGCAGCAACTCTGTTGGCGGACAAAACAGATTGGCAACCACTATACGACGCTGAAGTATTAGCCAATAACAAAGTGCCATTAAGCTGCGCTGTGTATGCCGATGATATGTTTGTAGAAATGGCATTCAGTTGTGAAACGTTAAATAGAATCCCTAACTCACAAGCATGGATCACCAACGAATACGAGCACAACGGCCTACGCCTAGACGGTGAACGAGTGTTAAGTAAATTGTTTGCTATTGGGGAACAGACGTTGGCAACGTTGGTGTAATCAACACATTCGAGACAAATCCACAGAGTGATATATTGCTCACTCTGTAGACTTATTACATCGTAGAGACAGTACATTGAACAAAACAAAGATTTTTCTGCTTAGGCATGGTCAAACACAATGGAATGTTGAGGGGCGACTTCAGGGACAGAAAAATTCGCCATTGACTGAGATGGGTGTACAGCAGTCTATTCAGGCGCGAAAGTTATTAGAGCAATTTGAAATACATAAGGCGTATGTCAGTCCGTTGCTGCGTGCAGTGGATACGAGTGAAATACTGTTAGAGGGGCGTGGTGTTGATGTTTCAACTTCAGAATCGCTCAAGGAAATACACTTAGGAGCATGGGAAGGTAAGCTAAGAGCAGACGCTGAGAGCGCTAACCCTGAGCAGTATCAATTGTTCTTAAACAGCTCTGAGCAATTTGAATTGCAAGGTGCTGAAACTTTTCAACAGCTTCAGGCTAGGTTGGTGGCAGAGCTGGAAGCTATTTTTGCCAAAGAGAAGCATAAAAATATTATGGTGGTGTCGCACTGGATTGCCATAAAAACCATACTTGCCCACTATTCTGGTATTCCACTAAGTCGTTTGAGTGAGATCTCTGACCCTGATAATGCCACGTTAATTCAATTAGAAAAAGACGATAGTGGTGCAACTGTTGTGAAGTAATGTATTCATTAAAGACACATGATAGCAGGATCTTTTTTGATCTTGCTATATGCCAATAATTCAAATTAAAAACTTCGTAATTAAGACAAAATATTGCAAATGCTATTGGTAATCGTTATCATTAATGGGTTATCGAGAGCAAAGGTGCTGAATATGAACGCGAAGAAAGCACTAAAAAAGCTGAAAAAAAAGTCACAGAAGAAAATCAAGAAGCAGGGGATAGAGCAACTTAAAAAACTCAAACTGGATGCGAGTAAAGTTAAGGCCAGTAATGAGGGACAGCTCTATTTCAGTGATGCTTTGAAACAGGATATTAACCAAGGGGTCAATCAAGTCATTGCTGATGTGGCTTATGAATTGGCAACACCTTTACTGCCGGTGTTATCTTGGTTTAATGACCACCAACACAATATTGATATTGTGGAAGCGCCTTTGCGAGAACAGCTTAAAAAGCCAGCATCTCTTAAAGATGCCACATCTTCTGCAAAACCAATCTCAGTAGAAAGCCCGCGCTCATCTTCAAAGCGACAATCGCGCCCAACAAAATCTATTTTACATGTCGCGCTTAAATCACCACCGTGTAAACGATGCCCTGCTTTGCAAAACGGAATATGTAAGTGTGCGGCGAAGCGTTATAAGCTCTCGGCATAGAGTTGAACTTACAGGGTAGACCTTAAACTTGTAGGTTAGGTTTTTAACTTACAGAATAGATTTTTAACTTGCAGGGTGAGTGTCAAACTAGCGATGCAGTTTGGTAGGATGATTATTCGTGGACTAGGGCGTGCGTTACTTAGGCAAAGTTTAATATTGCGCGACTAATAGACGGGCCGACTAAGCGACTTAACGCAATGCCTGCAATGCTCTTAGCTAATGTTTTCGTACCCGATATGGCTGCGTTTTCAATAAACGAAGGCTTCTGCGTACTTTGCATCCAATTATGACTTTCTAGAATTTCGATTAAGCTCTCACAATCAAGCTCTTTGTCATCAAAATGAATGGCAACGGAACCTGCATGTTTGCGGTAGGTTATTTTATTGATCGCATCAATTTCTTCTAATTGCTCTAAGAGGCTCATCACTGTTTTTGGATGATTTCTAATATAGTCAGATCTTACCCTAACTCGTTGATTTGTTTTGTGAATATAAGTATTCATAGTAATCGCACACCAAATGATAATCATTTACATTAGCAATGTTACCACTCCCCCTTAATGAGTGCAAAAAAAACCGATTCAACTTGTAATTGAGCGCACAATTAGGGACACTAAATTCAAACATATATTGTATTACTTTTTATGTAACGATATATGTCATTTGTTTGAAATCATGGGTTAATGGTTATGAATCAATATGTTTCAAGAGTATTGAAATTAAGAAAATGGGTTAAAATTAGCCACCATATACCTGGTCGGGTACGACTTAAATATAAGCTTGGAATTATTGCGCAGCTAAGCACATTTAAAAGCCAAGATATTGAAAAAGCACTTCAATCAGTACCTGCATTTAAGAATTATCAGCTCAACCCTAAAACAGGAAGTATTCTCATTGAGTATGATCCAATCGCGATTGAGCCTGATTGGATAGAATCATTATTTTCCGATAACGAATCCGATGTAGAAGCAGCCTGCCACAAAATTGCTGAGCGCGTAAATAACAGCGGAGATTGTTAATGGAAGATAAACACCCCTCTTCTGATCCGTATGAAGCGTATTTTCATGCGATGTTAGAAATGCAAAAAGAAATGGCAAAGTCTTATGTTGCTATGCAGCAGCAATTGGGCGGAAATATGCCACCAATGATGCCACCAATGATGCCACCAATGATGCCACCAATGATGTCACCTTATATGGCTTCACAATATCCACCCAATATGATGCCACATCAATATTATGGCCATCCGCAGATGCCCGTACAGCCGCACCAACAACAGCCGTATCAGCATCAGCAACCTCAGGTGCAACAGCCTCAGGCACAACAACAGCCGCAACAAGCTCCAGAATCCTCAGACAACCATGACGCTCTTTTTGCGCAAGCACAGGTCATGTTGGATGATGCTTTAGGTGAAGATGCGGGAACGTTTAAAGAAATATTAGGAACTTTTGGTATGAGTGATAAAGAATTTTGGAAAGGCGCAATGATTGGCGCAGCGGCAGCTATGTTACTTGGCAATGAAAACGTTCGAGGCAAACTAATGGGTCTCGTTTCTGGTGCTGGTGGCATGCTTAAAACTGGCACAGAAGGCGTAAAAGATACTGCGGTTAACACAGCATCATCAGTAAAAGAAAACATCAGCACTGGCAGCGAAATTTTCAGAGATACAGTGAGTGCAGGTAAACAAGGTTTCCAACAGTCTGTAGAGAAGCATAAAGCTGAACCAGAAGTAAAAGAAGAAACTGCAGAACCTGAAGAAACGAAAGAGCAATAAGCCTATGAGTAACTCAACAAATCGATTGAGTTCGGCTAATAGAGCTATGTTGGTCGGTGCTATCGCAGGTGGCGGTGGCACCATTATCCATCAATGGAACCAATATAAAGACGGCTCTCTCTCAACCAATGAATTGGTAGGAAACGCAGCCAAAACCGCTCTTAAAACCGGGATTGCTTCTGGCGCTACAACTTATGTCGCAGAAAAAATGGCAGGACGTCCTGCTCTTTCTATGTTGACTATCTTGAGCGTTGGAGCGGCGGGTTTGTATTTATTAGATCAATCATCAGGATCAAAAAATGGCAATTAATCCATTTGCAAGTAGTGCTCCAGCAGATCATGCGCAGCAACCACAGACTGCACAAAACGAGACTACTCAATATAAAAATCAAAATACTAAGACCCACTTTGCTATGGGCCTAGCAGCAGGTGCTGCGGTTGCTTATTTGCTAACAAATAAGAAATTCAAGCAAGGCGTTGTGACTACTGGCGAGAAAGCTTGGTCAAGCGTGCGCGGTGAAGTTGAAGAATTAAAAGAGCGTTTGGAAGATACCCAAGCTGAGCTTGAGTACTACCGTAATCTGCATAAGGGTGAAGAATGAACCCCATTAAATTAAAGCATCACGTCCCCGGACGAATTCGCTTTAGGGTTCCTAAACTAAGACACTATTCTGATATAGGTTCTTGGATTAAAACCAGTTTAATGGCTATTCAAGGAATCTCACTGGTTCGTGTTAACGAGGTTGCCTGCTCTATTGTCATCGAGTATGAAACAGATATTCTCGATTACAGTATCGTTGAGCAGCGTTTATCTCAGCTAGATTTTTCAGAAGCAACAACTGAAGAAAGCGAACATGAGTTCACCCGTGGTGATATAGCAATGAATGTCATTGGTACTATATCTGCCGCACTATTGCCTCAAAAATGGGGCGCAGTGACAACTGCAACTTTGATTGCACCAACTTTGCTAGAAGGTGTGAAAGAGTTAAAAGACAAAAAAGTATCGGTTGAAGTTTTAGATGCTATCGCTGTTGGGCTTTCGGCTTGGCGTGGTGACTACAAAACGGCAATGATGACCCAAAGCTTAATCAGCCTTGGTGAATATATGGAGCAGAAAACCAGTCGTAATAGCGATGAGCTATTGGCTGATTTAATGCGCCCTAAAGATACTATTGTTTGGCTCGTGAAAGACGGAGTTAGAACGCAAGTTAATTCAAACACGTTGCAAGAAGGCGATGTGATTGAGCTAGCGCCTGGCGTGCTTATTCCTATCGACGGTACGGTAGTTAAAGGCGCAGCCTTGATTAACCAGTCTTCATTGACCGGTGAAAACGTGCCAGTACGTCGAGAACACGACGCGAAAGTTTACTCTGGTACCTTAGTTACTGAAGGCACTATTCTTGTCCGTGTAGATAAAGTGGGCAGTGAAGCGACTACCGCGCAAATTGCGAAACTTATCTATGACTCTTTGAGCGAGAAAAGTGAAATTCAGCGTGTGACGCAAGATATGGCGGATCGCCGCGTGAAAATTACCTTAGGTATCGGTGCTGCTGTGTTTGCCCTTACTCAAGATATTAACCGCGTAGCTTCGGTATTCTTGGTGGATTACTCATGCGCCTTGAAACTCAGTACGCCGGTGACCTTTAAATCAATAATGTATCGTGCGGCTCAGCAAGGTATTTTATTTAAAGGCGGTAGCGCTATTGAGAAGTTGATTGGCATAGATACCTGTGTCTTCGACAAAACAGGTACTTTAACGCATGGCGATATGGAAGTGACTGATGTCATTCCTTTATGTTGCCAAAAAAATGCGCGTGATTTACTGGCAATAGCAGCTTCGGTTGAAGAGCACAGTAATCATCCATTGTCACAAGCTGTGGTTAATGCGGCTAAACACAATGAATTGCCGCACATTGAGCACGGTGAAGTTGAATACGTTATTGCACATGGTTTAAAAACCACTTTGAATGACAATCAACTGGTAATGGGAAGCCGTCACTTCCTTGAATCGCATGAAAATGTCGATTTTAGCCGTGTTGAAGACGTTATTCAGCAATATGAAGCGGAAGGTCGTCACCTGATTTATATCTCTAACGAGGGTAAATTAATTGGCATGATCGGGCTTCGTGATCATCTACGTGAAGATGCGCTACAGACATTGACTGATCTGCGTAAACTTGGCGTGAATGAGCTGATAATGATCACCGGTGACAGTGCTTACAAAGCACAGATTTTAGCCGATGAATTGCAGCTAGACCGAATGTACGCACAAACAGTGCCTTCTGAGAAATCGTCGATCATTGAATCGTTGCAACAAGAAGGTAAAAAGGTCATGTTTATTGGTGATGGTGTGAACGATGCACCCGCCTTAACCGCGGCCGATGTGGGTGTGGCAATGTGCCGAGGCACTGAGCTAGCAAGGCAAGTGGCTGATGTGGTGTTGTTGAAAGACGGATTACATGGCGTGGTCGAAGCAAGAGAGTTAGCGAATATCGCCATGCGCGTGATTCACTCTAACATTAAGCTGGCTGAGTACGTCAACAGCGGCATCATGCTTGCCGCTGCGTTAGGCTATTTAAACCCGACAATGAGTGCATTACTACACAATGGTACAACACTCTCTATTTTAGGGCGCTCTGCCGCGTTACGTCGTTACTAAAGTGATAGTTTAATAAAGGCAAAAGATTGACGATCTTTTGCCTTTATTTTGTCTCTTCACAGCCATTCTTTTTTGCTTATTAATTTCCGCTCATCAATCTTAGCTATAAAATAGTATTTCGTTCTATTAGGCGTAGTGAAAAAGATAAGGTATGGTTAGGTTTTTCAGTCATATTAATCCCTTATGCCCTCTGAACATTCTTTATTTAATACTTTGCAATCAATAGGTTTTTCTCTTCCTGAAGGGCAGGACGGTATTGCGGATCAACAAACGCAAATACTAGCACAACTCAATCAATTGAGTGATGCACTCTCACCTTTATTTGAGCGTTCTAAGGCAAAATACCCTGAGCATACGGATCAGCAATTGTTGCTCGGTTTATTTACTCTGCACCATGAAAAACAGTTGCAGCAATTGCGCACGCAACAGCCAAGTTTATTGGCGATGCAAAAAGTTATAGATGATTCTCTGGATAAACACCACGCACAGGCGTTTAAGTCTCCGTTAATCGTCGAAATCTGGCTCACTATGCATTTGTGGCTGTTTGTACAAGGGCAATCAAACATCGACTATTCATTAGCTTATGATTACGCCAATGAAACCGCCGAACTGCTGAGCCCATTTTCATCTTCTTCATCTAGTCAATTACGTAGTGAATGGCTTAAATCGTTTTACGTGGGCAAAGAGAAAATGTCGAAACAAAAGAGGGGAATATGTTATTGGATCACGCGTCTATTAAGAAAAAGTAACCAGTGATGATGAACTCTGTTAGCTAATGGTTTTCAGTAAATGAAAAATATCGTTTTTTCAAGTCACGCAAACGTTTGCTCTTTACTTATTATAAAAATTCTTTAAGATTTCCGCCCATATCAGATTGTCTTTTTATCCCTCCAGAGGACCATATGCTGTCGGACATTGAAATCTCACGATCTACCCCCTTACGCCCCATTTCAGATGTCGCAACCGCAATAGGGTTGCACAGCGACGAGATTCAAACTCACGGTCAACACAAAGCAAAAATTAGTCTCAAAGCTTTAAAACGTCTTGAAAACAAAAAGACGGGTAAATTGATCGTTGTTACTGCCATTACCCCAACGCCATTGGGCGAGGGTAAAACAGTGACTGCCATTGGACTTGCGCAAGGTTTATTCAAAGTAGGTCAGTCTGTAATGACCTGTATTCGTCAACCTTCTATGGGGCCGGTATTTGGCGTCAAAGGTGGTGCAGCAGGTGGCGGTTATTCTCAAGTCGCGCCTATGGAAGAGCTAAACTTGCACCTGACGGGTGATATTCACGCTGTTACGGTTGCGCATAACCTAGCGTCTGCGGCTATTGATGCTCGTATTTATCACGAGCAGCGCAAAGGCTATGACGATTTTGAAGCTCGCACAGGGCTTAGCGCACTACGCATTGATGCGGACTCTATCGTTTGGAAACGCGTCATTGACCACAACGATCGCGCACTGCGTAAAGTGACAGTAGGTATCAATGACGAAGGCAAAACCATTAACGGCTATGAGCGTGAAGATGGTTTTGATATTTCAGCTGCTTCAGAGCTAATGGCAGTACTGGCACTGGCTAGCGATCTTAAAGATCTACGTCAGCGCATTGGCAAGATTGTGATCGGTTACAACCTTGAAGGTAAAGCGGTGACAACTGAAGATCTTGGTGTTGCCGGAGCAATGACAGTGAGTATGCGCGAGGCGATTGAGCCAACGATGATGCAGACTCTAGAAGGCATTCCAACACTGATTCATGCTGGACCATTTGCCAATATTGCGCACGGTAACTCTTCAATTATTGCGGATAATATTGCCACAAAACTGGCTGACTTTACCGTTACTGAAGGCGGTTTTGGGTCGGACATGGGCTTTGAAAAAGCCTGTAATATCAAAGCGCAAGCCTCTGATAAAGCGCCGGATTGTGCGGTGATTGTCGCTACCTTGCGCGGATTAAAAGCAAACTCTGGATTATACAGCTTAAAACCGGGTCAACCGATCCCTGACAGCATGTACGAAAAAGACAGCGCGGCATTAGAAGCCGGTTTTGCGAACTTAAAATGGCATATTGAAAACGTGACTAAGTATGACGTTCCTGCCGTAGTTGCGATTAACCGTTTCCCGCAAGATACTGATGAAGAGTTGCTACAACTGAAGAACATGGTTGAAGCACTGCCGTATTCTGTAGAAGTCGCCATATGTGAAGCCTTTGCAAAAGGTGGCGCTGGCGCGGTTGAGCTTGCCAATAAAGTGGTTGAGCAGTGCCATAACACTCCGACTCAATTTACTCCTTTGTATCGTATGGATCAGCCTCTTGAAGAGAAAATCATGGCGGTGAGCGAAATTGGCTACGGCGCGGCGTCTGTTACCTTGAGTGACAAAGCGCAATCGCAACTGGCTCAATATAAAGCCTTAGGCTTTGATAACTTAGCTATCTGTATGGCAAAAACGCCTATGTCCATTTCAACCGATGGTTCAGTGAAAGGCGCACCGTTACAGTTTGATGTGCCGATTCGTGAGCTGCGACTTTGCGCCGGTGCAGGCTTTATCTACGCACTGTGTGGCAACGTAATGACCATGCCGGGGCTTCCTGATAAGCCAGCCTTTATGAACCTTGATATTGATGAAGACGGTAACATTACAGGCTTAAGCTAACTTTCCAATGGTAGCTTAGAGCAAATATTAAAAAGGCATACTCTATATAGGTATGCCTTTTCTATTTGGTTTTTACTAAGTGATTGGCTCGTTACTCACAAGGCGGCGCAAGATGAATCATTGCCAAGCCACCTAATGAGGTTTCACGGTATTTCTTGTTCATGTCTTTACCGGTTTGATACATGGTATCGATGACATCATCTAGCGAAATCAAACATTTACTAGAGCGTCTTAATGCCATACGTGAGGCGTTAATCGCTTTCATTGCGCCCATAGCATTGCGCTCGATACACGGCACTTGTACTAGCCCGCCAATCGGATCGCAAGTCATGCCTAATGAGTGTTCCATGGCAATTTCTGCCGCAATACAAATTTGCTCATTACTGCCACCGCGAAGCGCGGTTAATCCAGCCGCCGCCATGGAAGATGATACTCCCACTTCGCCCTGACAACCCACTTCTGCGCCAGAAATAGAAGCGTTGGTTTTGTATAAAATACCAATCGCGCCAGACACCGCCATAAAATCTTTAAGCTGTTTAGTGTCGAGCTGTTTGATAAAGCGATGGTAATACATCAGTACCGCAGGGATAACACCAGCCGCACCGTTAGTCGGTGAGGTGACCACTTGACCGCCAGCGGCGTTTTCTTCACTCACGGCAAAGGCAAATAGATTTATCCAATCAAGGATTTCCATTGGGTCATTTTCCACCAGAACATTGGCTTCTAGCTTTTTCAATAAGTTAGGCGCGCGGCGCGTGACGTTTAATCCGCCGTCTAAAATGCCTTCAGTCTCAAAACCGCGCTCCATGCACAGACGCATCACTTTCCAAATCTGATCAGCTTTGGCATCAATTGCCGACATGTCTTGGAACACTTGTTCATTGCGTAGAATCATGCCGCCAAGGCTGAGCCCATTTTTCTCTGCTTGTGCCAGCATTTGTTCGGCGCTATTAAAAGGGAAAGGCACGTCAATATCAGAGGATTTTTTGCCTTGTTGCAGCTCTTTTTCGGTGGCAATGAATCCGCCACCAATGGAATAGTAAGTCTCAAAGCCAATGCGAGAGTTTTGCTGATCAAATGCTGAAATAGTCATGCCATTTTCATGTAATGGCAGATTGTTGCTGTGAAATAAAATGTCTTTATCGTAATCAAAATCAATCACATGGTGATTAGCGATGTTGAGCTTTCCATCTTCAATCGCACTGTGCATTTGCGCATTGGCGCTGGCGATTTTGATGGTATCGGGACGGTTTCCCAACAAACCTAAAATAGAAGCGCGGTCGGTGTGGTGACCTTTACCCGTTAATGACAGCGAGCCGTATAAATCAATTTGAATGCGCGCGACTTGTGCCACATTTTGCTGAATAAGTTGCGTAAAGTAATAGCCCGCTAACATTGGGCCGTTAGTATGCGAACTAGAAGGACCGACACCTATTTTGTAGATATCAAAAATTGAGTACATAATCTTTACCTATTACAACATTATGGCTAATCGCCAATTAGGAATAACAAAACACAGTGCGAAAGACGTTGTCGCATGACAACATGCTGATTATAGGTTCGCGAGTCCGTGTTTGTTGTTTGATGAAGTCCTTTTACTGCGGAATATAGTGTTCCTATTGAGTGCTGATTGCCGCTTCAATATCAAGCAAACGAGGCCAGACAAACTAGGATGGCTCATCCTTTCAGTATGGCTGATATCAATGCTTATATCACTAAGTATACTGCCAAATGTCATGCTTTCCTTTTTCTATCAATGATAAAGTGACAGAAGTTAATATTTTTATTTAAGGTTTGAGAAGATGCTCTATTGTCCGGCGTGTGGCGCGCAACGTTTAGCCGTTCACGGCAACCAGTTTATTTGCAGTGATTGTGACTTCACTTTCTTTCAAAATATGGCTGCTGCGGTGATGGCGGTGGTGATAAAACAAGACTCACAACAACGCACTCAGTTGTTGGTTGCTACTCGCTCGCGCGATCCCGGTAAAGGGCTATGGGATTTACCGGGTGGATTTGTTGATCCCGATGAAAGCGCGGAGTTTGCATTGCACAGAGAGTTAAAAGAAGAAATTGGCGCAGAGCTCGCCTCGGCGCAATACTTAACTTCTTTTCCCAATACTTACCCTTATAAAAACGTCACCTATAAAACCTGCGATATGGTGTTTATCGTGACATTGACCGAAGGTGCCAAGGTTGTGGCGAATGATGATGTTGAAAGTTTACAGTGGTTGCCGTTAGCAGAGATAGATCTGTCTCAGTTTGCGTTTGAATCGACCAAGCGGGCGGTGTCGGCGGTGCAAGATAAATTGCTTGCCAGTGAAAGGGTGCAATAACCCATAACTCAAGTGATTCAATTACGTCATTTAAAGGGATGCGCTAAACCTTGCCTCAAGCATGTGGCGCATCCTTTTTTATGAGCAATATCAGTATTCGCAATAACAGCGATCTACTGCCACATCACCAATACCGCTGCGCAGGCGACCAACACTAGCGCGAAGATATCCTTTCTTGGAATGCTTTCTTTGAGATAAAAGTACGACACTAGCATAGTGAAGAAAATCTCCACTTGTCCCAATGTTTTTACATAAGGCACAGTTTGTAACGACATGGCGCTAAACCAACCAAAAGAGCCTATAAAACTGGCTAAGCTGGTCATAATCACAAGTTTAGGTTTGCTAAACATCTGTTTGAGTGTATTACGATCTTTTATGAGTAAGTAGCCTGTCAGCAAAAGGGTTTGTAGCAAGATAACAATGAATAGCACCCATGCTGCGCGGTGTGGAAATGGCAAGCTTAGACTTAAACTTGCCTCTCGTATCCATAATGACGTCAGTGCGAATGCGGTGCTACAGGCTAAACCTAACGCCGCTGTATTGAGCGAAATACCTCGAAATCCTTTAGGGCAACTGAGGATCAAAACCGCGATACCGCCCAGCATAACGCCCACCCAACCTAAAAAGGTCAAGCTAGTACCAAAAAACAGCACTCCTAAAAATGCGGCCACAGGCGCTTCTGATTTTGCCAGTCCTGCGCCAATCGCAAAGTTGTTTTGTTTAAACAGCAGTACCATTAACGCAGTGGCAACAATTTGCATGATGGCTGCCGCAATCAGAAAAAACCATGAATAACCGGTAAAGGTTGGCATAGCCGCCGGTTGCCATTGATAGAGGGCGACTAAATACAATAAGGCGAGGGGGCTTGCCCATAGAAAACGTGCCAGTGTAACGCCACTGACATTTAGGGTTTTACTCAATTGGTTTTGAAAAGCATTGCGCCATGATTGGCTAAAAGCGGCCAAAAAGGTGAAAAAGATCCAGCTCACGTTCGTCCTTAGAATGAGTCTTTAATAGAGAGAACCATCCTACAGACACAAAGCGTCAAACCATAGGGTTTTATCCATCCTTCCTTTTTTGTATGCGGTATCTTGTGTGCAGTAACCTTTTGTATAGAGCTTGGTGTAGCCATCTACTGACTGCCACACCAAGCAGACTTTACTTATTTAAAACATGAAGTTATATAGATAACCTGCGCCCATTGCCATCCCTAAGATCACTACTAAAAATGCCGCAATTAATGGGTTCTTAAATATAGATTTAAGCAAAATAACCTCGGTTAAACTTGCGCCTGCACTGCCAATAATCAATGCCATTACTGACCCTAGCGCCATGCCTTTTTGCACCAATGCCGCACTTAAAGGAATCACAGCTTCTGCGCGAATATAAAGGGGAATACCAATAATGGCGGCAATAGGAATGGCGTACCACACTTTGTCACCGGCGTATTTTGCAATTAGGTCAGTTGGGATGAAGCCATAAATGAATGAACCAATCAAAATACCGATCAACAAGTAAGGAAGTACTTGCTTAAAGTCTTTCCAAGTGGATGCCCAAATGCGAACCCAGCGGCTTAGCTCTGTTTTTTGTAGTGAAATTGTGCCATCACAGTTGGTGTTTAATTGCAGTGTTGGTTCTGGTTGTTGTGTTTTATCGGCATTTGCCTTGCCTGAAGTACAGCAAGAAGTACTCGCTATCATTGGTTCATTAGATTCACCACAACTTTCACTACTGCTCTCAGCACAGGTATTTGTTGCAGAGCAAGAGCTTTGCGCACTGTCTGCTTGGTAAGCTTCTTGGCGTACATACTTTTCAAAACCTAACTTTTCCAGTACATAACCAGAGACTACGGATACTAACATTGCGATAGCAAAATAAAATATCGCCACTTTAAAGCCAAAGGTGACCACAAATAGCCCAATAATGACCGGATTAAGTAACGGGCTGGCGAATAGGAATACCATCATAGGCCCAAACCCTGCGCGAGCTCTTAGCAAACCTTTTAAAAAAGGAATGGTTGAGCAAGAACAAAACGGCGTTATTGAGCCTAAAAGTGCGGCAACAAAGTATCCTCGTCCATTTTTTGAGCTCAGGATCGATTGGATCTTTTGCGGTGTAATGAATTCTTGTAGTACTCCTACCAAATAACTAATGGCAAGAAATAAAACGGTCAGTTCTGCGGCTAAAAATAGGAACATATGTCCTGCTTCTTGCGCCATGCTTAATAATTGGTTGTTCATTGTGTTGCTCTCTATATTTCGACAATATTGGAATTATAGAAATATGAGTCGCTATTACAAGTATTTATTTCTATAAAAGTCGAAATATAAACTAATGCGTTGAATTTTAGTGAAATTTTATTTTGATTCGCTGAGGCAATATTCGTCTAGGCAACATTCGTCTTGTAGGAAATCGATAACCTGTTGCAGATTTTCGTACTGAGCAATGCAAAATAAGGTGCGACCTTCACGTCTTTGAGAAAGCAATCCGGCAGAAGATAAGTTGGAAATATGATGAGAGAGCGTGGAGCTAGGGATATTCAATTGTTGCTGAATATCACCAACAGGCACACCTTGATGACCGGCTTTTACCGCCAATTTATAAATACTGAGACGTGTGGGATGACCAAGTTCTTTTAGTGCTTTGGCGACGTGTTCTAGTTGCATGCTTCTCTCCTGATAATAATTCCATGCTAGTGGAAGTATCTAGGTGAAGCAAGCATGCATTGCCTTATAGAGCCCAGTTTAATGCTGGCCAGCCATTGATGTGCGCGGCTACGGAAAGTTGCGGGCAAGGGTTGACCACAAATGTGCTATCGGCACGTAAACACATGGGCTTATCGTTAATAGAATCGGAATAAAACACGATGTGATGCTCTTTAAAGCTAGGATGCTGTTCTAGCCATTGCTCTAGGCAGGTGACTTTCCCTTCACGAAAAGTCGCAATGCCTTTAATTTGGCTTTGCAGGTAAGACTGATTGCTTTCTAGTTGAATGCCGTAGGCGTGTTTTATACCTAGCATTTTGGCAATCGCTTGCACCAGATAATCAACGGTGGCTGAGATAAGCACCACGGTAGTGTTTGACTGCTGTAAATTATCCAGCAGATCTTTGGCTTGTGGAAAAACCAAAGGCGCAATGCATTGCTGAGTAAAGTTATCGGCGAGCACAGCCAGATCAGCTTGTGTGATCTTGGTCAGTGGCGCAGTAGCAAAATCTAAATATTGCTGCATATCCAGTTTGCCTTCGGCATATAAGCTCATCAATCTTTGGTCTTCGGCTAAAAAATTAGGGTCTTGAATGATGGCATGTTCGACTAGATATTGATGCCAGAGCATAGCGCTGTCTCCATCGATAAGGGTATCGTCTAGATCAAAAACGTATAGAGACTGAGTCACTGTGTATCCTTTTTTTAAAACGGGGTCATTGAGGGGAGAAGGCGTCACGCGCAGCAGCGGACGCCTTATTTGTGCTTACTAATTTAAGGGCGTTCGCCAGCGGCTAGTCGGCGCTCGATATCAGCGACAACTTCTGGAAAGTCTGCAATAGTATCAATCAGATAGTGAGGCTGACTTTTTTCTAGCTTAGCTTTGGCTTTTTGGCGGGCTAGAGCAAGAGTTTCTTCGTCTGCATTGAGGTATTGCTCTAAAGTAAGGCCTGCTTCATTGCCAGAAAGTAGCAGTCCTACTGTCCACATACCGGCGTTATTGCCTTCGTCGATCCCCGGCGCGGCATCATCGACTTTAATGCATTGACGCACATCAGTAACGCCCAGTTCAATGACGTTTTGCAGTGCCATAAATGGAGCAGGGCGTCCGCCTTGTGGTAAATCATCGGTAGCGATCACGCAATCAGGATGATAACCATAATCTTTGGCTGAATTGACCAGTATATCCATCACTTGTCGAGGGTAGCCCGAACACGAACCAATCTTAATGCCTTTTTGTTTCAATGCGTTGACAACTTCTAACGCATGAGGAATAGGCTCTGCGTGATCGGCAACTTTCGCTTTTTGCAGTGGCATAAAGGTTTGGTAGATGCGATCAATATCTTCGCTACACATGGCACTGCCAAAACGTTCAATCCAACGTAGCTTAACCGATGGAATGCGCCCAACAGCTTGGATATGATCCCACTTACCTAGACCCATTGGCTCTCTGGCTTCATCAAGAGATAATTCGAAATCGAATTCACGCTTGAACGCTTCAACAAAAATAGTAGTAGGGGCAAATGAGCCAAAATCGACAATGGTTCCCGCCCAATCGAAGATGACAGCTTGAACAGTTGAATTAGACATAGTGAAAGTCCTTAGATACTTTTTTAATGGCATTTTCGAAGAGGGTTAACGCTTCGGTAAGTTGTTTTCGAGTAATGATTAAAGGCGGGCTCAATTGAATAACATTGCCTTGTGATACTTTGAAGCTCAAACCATTATTAAGGCATTGGTAAAGTACCGCTTCTGCCTCATCAAAGGCTCTTTGTTTGGTGATAGGGTCACACACTAGTTCAACGCCCCATAACAGGCCGATGCCTCGCACATCGCCAATTAGCGCATAGCTTTGTTGCATTCTTTCTAGTTTGCGCTGCATAAATTGCGCATCTTGACGCACTTTTGGTAGTAGGGCTTGTTGCTCTATTTCATTGATAGTGGCGAGCGCCGCGGCACATCCGAGGGGGCTTTTCTCATGGGTGTAGTGTCCTAAAGAGACCTTAGCCGCCGTGTTGTACTTATCTTGAGTGACCATAGCGGCAATAGGCACAACGCCGCCGCCAAAGCCTTTCCCGATACATAAAATATCCGGTTCAATGTCGTACGCTTGGTAGGTAAACCATTCGCCACAGCGGCCCATACCATTGGGGATATCATCGATAATCAGCATCACGTTGTGTTTGTCACAGATTTCTCTGACGCGCTTCCAATATGCTTTGCTTGGTACTTGTACGTCGGTGTTGCGCACCGCTTCTGCAATAAATGCGCCTACGCCACCTTCTTTTTCAATCACATATTCAAGGTAGTCTGCATAGTGCACATCACTGCCGTCAGGCGAGGGCAGTGCGCCGCGATAACTTACCGCTGGTGGAATGCGTTCAACGCCCGCCATTAAAGGCCCCATGCCTTCTCTAAAGCAGGCTTCTCCGCCAACCGAAATTGCGTCTAATGAAGCGCCATGAAAAGAATCCCATAACGAAACCACTTTGTAGTTTTTAGTTACGTGACGGGCCAGTTTCAACGCCATACCAATGACGGAGGTGCCACCGGGAGCAAACAGCACTCGGTCTAGGTTTCCACCACAGATTTGGGTCAGTTTTTCCGCGCACTCAATAGCCGTAGAGTGGGTGAAGCGTCGCGGAGCAAAAGGTAGTTGTTGTAATTGTGTTTGAATAGCATCAATCACCGCTGGATGACCATGGCCTAATTGATGAACATTATTGCCATGAAAGTCCATATATTGCTTGCCTTGCGCATCTTCAATATAGATGCCTTTCGCGCCAACTAACGCATCAAGACAAGGCGTCGACATTGCCTGATGCAGAAATACTTGGCTGTCACGTGCCAGTAACTCATCGGTACGTGCGTGTTGTAAACCTCTATTCCACTGCTCACGGGCATCTGTGGTATTGATATCTCCCTCACTTCTAAAATGCGAGGATGGGGCATCAGTAAACGTCGTCATGATCAGTTCCAATACATTGCTTTTTCTACAGCATTAATGAGCCGATGAATATCATCAGGAAAGACGTCACCAATATTACCAATGCGGAAACAATCTGCATTTGACACTTTGCCTGGGTAAATTACAAACCCTTGCGCTTTAAGGCGGTCGTAGAATTCTTTAAATTGATACTCACTGTGCGAAGGTGAGTAAAATGAAGTAATAATCGGCGAATGCAAAGGCTCATCGAGCAAAGGCTGGAACCCTAATTGACGCATACCTTGCACCAAAATTTGTTGATTGGTGGCGTAGCGATGGGCTCTAGCGGAAATTCCGCCTTCTTCTTCTAGCTCAAGCAGAGCTTGATAGAATGCTCGGACAGTGTGCGTCGGAGAGGTAAAGCGCCATTTACCATGGTTCTCTTGCATGCATTGCCACTGATCATATAAGTCTAAGCTCAGCGAGCGAGCTTGACCTTGGCACAGTTCTAATTGGGATTGTTTAGCAATGACAAAGCCAAAGCCGGGTACGCCTTGAATGCATTTATTAGCAGAGCTGATCATAAAATCGATATCCATGTCGCCAATATCCATTTCAATTCCGCCAAAACTCGACATAGCGTCCATAATGACCACTTTGTTGTAACGTTTTGCCAGTGCCACAAGCTCTTGTACCGGATTTAACATCCCAGTGGTGGTTTCACAATGCACGATAGCAAAGTGAGTGATATTAGGGTCGTTAATGAAAATTTGTTCTACTTGCTCAATAGAGGGAAAAGTGGTCTCACTTGAGCTCATTACATGCTGATCAATATGCAAATATTCGGCAATTTGTGAGATGCGTGCGCCATATGCGCCGTTATCAATAACAAATAGCTTTCCGTTTTTCGGAATCGCGGAACCGATAGTCGCTTCAACCGATGCTGTGCCGCTCCCTTGCATTAATACACTCGTATAACCAATGCGCGAGGTGGCTAATTTAACCAGTTTGCGGCGGATCACTTCTACAACGTCTTTATTGTAGTCATCATCCCACGTACACCAATCTTTGAGCATTGCTGAACGTACTGATTCTGAGGTTGATAGTGGACCTGGAGTAAGTAGTAGATATTCGTTTTTCATTTCATTTTGGACTATACCATTGCTTTGTTTTTACTTTAACACGTCAAAACTTACTCGCAAGTTTGTTTCGAGTAATTCATAAAAGTTTCATGTTAAGCCGTGATTTGCTCGTTATTACGACTAATTATCGTAAAAGTGCCATTGTTTGTTCATTGATTCGTCATCTTTGATGCTTAATCTACGCTTAAATTAACTGGTGCAGACCAAATTGTATTTTAACAAGGGAAAAGAGATGAATAAGCGTTTTATTAAAGGCTCATTGGCAACAATGATCGCGATGTTGTCAACCAACGTATTGGCCGCAACTGAAGTGACGGTTTACACTGCATTTGAAACAGATATTCTGGCGAAGTATAAGAATGCATTTGAAAAGTCTAACCCTGATATCAAAATTAATTGGGTTCGTGACTCTACGGGCATCATGACGGCTAAGCTATTGGCAGAAAAGAAGAACCCGCAAGCGGAAGTAGTGTGGGGCCTCGCAGGTTCATCTATGGCACTGCTTAAAGAAGAAGGCATTTTAAAGTCGTACACGCCACAGGGCTTAGATAAGTTGCACGCTGAACTTAATGACCCTCAATCGTCTCAAGCTTGGTATGGCAACGACGCATTCTTCAACGCGATTTGCTTCAATGAAATCGTAGCGAAACAACAAAACCTGCCTAAGCCAACTTCATGGGAAGATTTGACTAAACCTGTTTACCAAGGCCACATTGCCATGCCTAACCCTGCTTCTTCAGGTACTGGCTACATGCAAGTATCAGCATGGCTACAAAACATGGGTGATGACAAAGGTTGGGCTTACATGCAAAACCTACACAGCAACATCGCACATTACACGCACTCAGGTTCTAAGCCTTGTGTGCAAGCGGGTATGGGTGAAGTGGCTATCGGTATTTCCATGGCAAGTCGCGGCGCTAAATTAAAGACTCAAGGCGCACCATTGGATGTGATTACTCCTGCTGGCATCGGTTGGGAATCTGAAGCAGTTGGTCTAGTAAAAGACTCAAAAGCGGCGCAGCGCGTAGTGGATTGGTCTATTTCAAAAGAAGCGAATGAGCTGTACGTTGAAATGTACCCAGTGGTAGGACACAAAGACGTGAAAGCTGTAGTTGCTAACTTCCCTAACGTACAACAGAAAATGGCGAAAATGGACTTTGCTCGCATGGGCAGTGAGCGCGCAGATGTCCTAAAAACTTGGTCTGACAAGTTTGATGGTAAATCAGAAGCGAAGTAAGACTTTTTAGTTGGGCTTTTCGCTGAATAAATGGCGCCAAGTGCAATCATTTTAGAAAGACTGTAAATGAAACACTCAGGCTCAAACCGCTAATTGAATCTGGGTGTTTTTGTTTATCAATTTACCGTTATCTGCTAGTTGTGACGATCAATTTACATTGTAAATTTCCTAATCTCTCTTCATCTGTCTTGCAAATTTCAACACTACTTATGTTTGTCATTATTCTCTAACACAGGTGTAATCTCATTGTCATAGTCTCACTCTATTATTGGTATATACCATTTGGAGGGTGTTATGAAAACCAACCAAAACTATTTGAAAATCAATAACGTAGTGAAACAGTTTGGCCAGTTCACGGCTTTAAATGATATATCGCTAACGATCGATAAAGGCGAGTTTGTTTGCTTTTTGGGCCCTTCAGGCTGTGGCAAAACAACGCTGCTACGCGCTATTGCAGGATTGGATTTGCCGACTTACGGTCAAATAGAACAAGCCAGCAAAGACATTACTTTTTTACCCCCAGAAAAACGTGACTTTGGGATCGTGTTTCAGTCTTATGCTCTGTTTCCAAACTTAACGGTGGAAGAGAACATTGCGATTGGGCTTAGAAACCAAGGTGCTTCAAAGGCACAAGCTAAAGAAACGGTTTCACAATGGCTTGAGACCATTGCACTGCCAACTTCAAATACCAAATACCCAAATCAACTTTCTGGTGGTCAGCAGCAGCGTGTTGCTCTGGCTCGCGCATTGGCGTTATCTCCAGGAATGCTACTACTTGATGAGCCTTTATCTGCGCTCGATGCGAAAGTACGTACTCACCTACGTGAAGAGATTTGTCAGCTGCAACGCAAGCTAGGCATCACTACTATCATGGTGACTCACGACCAAGAAGAAGCTCTGTCTATGGCCGACAGAATTGTGGTCATGAACCACGGCGTGATTGAGCAAGTAGGGACGCCGCAAGACATTTATGAAAACCCAGAAACTCGCTTTGTGGCGCAGTTTGTGGGAAGCATGAACTTTTTGCACGCACAGCGATTAAATGACACGCAAATTAAGGTACATGAGCACACTATCAATGTGGAATGTGCACGATACATGCAGCAAGACTTAGGGCAGGAATTTGAACTCGCTCTGCGTCCTGAAAGCCTGTTCTTTACAGAATCTGAATACAACACATTAGCAGTCACGATTGAAATCATTGAGTTTCAAGGTGCTTACGTTCGCGTTGATTGCCGCTTAAAAGGGCATCCAGAATTGCCATTAATTGCTGTAGATGTTCCGGTTCGTGAAGCTCGCAAGCTGAATTTACAACTGGATCAAGAGCGTCGCATCGAACTCGTGACCAAGCATATGCATGCTTACCCGCTACCAAGCGCAGTTATCCGAGAGGTCGCATAATATGAAAACCGCAGTGGCAAGTGTCAACGAGGAGACGATTTTGAATCAGAACTCTGTTCCTAGTCCGAATATATGGACGTTTTGGCTGAGTAAAATGAGCCGTGACAACGTAATGCTGTTAGTTATTTTGGCATTGCTGTCATTGTTCATGATGCTATTTGTCGCTATGCCATTGTGGGCAATGCTGACCAAAAGTGTACAAAACTCGAATGGTGACTTTGTTGGGTTATCCAACTTTATCACTTACTTTTCATCACCTAGCTTGTGGTATTCACTGACCAACACTTTAACCGTTGGGCTGTTGGTGACTGTGATTGTTGGCGTGTTAGCGTTTGGTTATGCCTTTGCCATCACTCGCTCTTGCTTGCCGTTTAAGACCTTTTTCCAAGTGCTGGGTATGGCGCCTATTTTAGCGCCATCACTATTGCCTGCAATTAGTCTTATCTTCTTGTTTGGCAACCAAGGTGTGTTGAAAGAGTGGTTAGGTGGCTCGTCCGTTTACGGTTTGATTGGTATTACCATGGGGTTAGTGTTTTGGACTTTCCCGCACGCCTTGATGATATTAATTACCTCTTTGCGCACCTCGGATGCACGTTTATATGAAGCAAGCCGAGCGTTAAAAACCTCACCATTAAAAACTTTTTTTATCGTCACGTTGCCTGCAGCGAAATATGGCGTCATTAGTACCTTAATTGTGGTCTTTACACTGGTGGTGTGTGATTTTGGTGTGCCGAAAGTGATTGGCGGTAGCTACAACGTATTGGCAACCGATATCTTCAAACAAGTTGTTGGCCAGCAAAATTTTGCCATGGGTGCCGTAACTAGTATTTTGCTACTACTGCCTGCGGTATTTGCGTTCGCGGTGGATCGCTGGGTGCAAAAGAAACAAAAGAACTTATTTGATACACGTTCTGTCGCCTATGAACCAAAACCTCATGCGCTACGTGACGGACTGTGTTTGCTGTATTGCATCACCATCAGTATTGCTGTGTTGGCCGTTTTGGGAATGGCAGTGTACGGCTCTTTAGTTACTTTCTGGCCGTGGAATAAGGCGCTGACTTTAAGTAATTATAACTTTAGCGAACTGAGCACTTATGGCTGGAGTCCTTATTACAACTCCCTTACTTTGGCAGGTTGGGCTGCAATTATTGGTACGGTGATTATCTTCATTGGTGCTTATTGCATTGAAAAAGGACGCGGTTTTGCGCCTTTACGCCAAGCAATGCAAATGGTCAGTGTTATTCCTATGGCTGTACCAGGAATGGTGCTGGGCTTGGGCTACATCTTTTACTTTAATGATGCGAATAACCCGTTAAACTTTTTGTATGGCACCATGGCATTTTTGGTGGTGAATACGGTGGTTCACTATTATACCGTTGGGCATATGACCGCGATTACAGCATTGAAACAAATTCCTGCTGAAATTGAATCAACCGCAGCATCGGTTAAATTACCGCAATATAAATTGTTTTTTAAGGTGACACTTCCAGTTTGTTTACCTGCGGTATTAGATATTGCGATATACTTATTTATCAACGCTTTAACCACGACCTCGGCGGTAGTATTCTTATACTCTACCGACACCATCCCAGCGTCTGTTTCAGTGTTAAATATGGACGATACCGGCCAAACTGGCGCAGCGGCGGCAATGGCAGTAATGATCATGATTTCAGCCGCAGTGGCAAAGCTAGTACATATTGGCTTGGATAAGTTACTAGGAAAGAAAACACAAGCCTGGCGAAAACGATAAAAGGAAAATCAGTGCAGTACGTAAAAATTAAAGACGTTATCGTAGAACAAATTGAGTCAGGACAACTTAGCCCAAGACAAAAATTGCCCGCTGAGCGAAAGCTTGCTGAGCTTTTTGATACGACTCGCGTGACGTTGCGCGAGGCTTTATCTCTGCTTGAAGCTGAGGGCAGAATATACAGAGAAGATCGTCGAGGTTGGTTTATTTCACCTGCGCCATTGCGCTATGACCCAACGCTTGCGCTCAATTTTGCCGATATGGCGAAATTACAAAACCGTGAGCCATTGACCGAATTGATCAGTGCCAAAAGTGTGCTGGCAGATAAACATGTGTCGGCATTGCTAGGTTTACCGGCATTTTCTGATGTATTTCAAGTAGAGCGTGTGCGTTATTTAGAGCAGCGTCCGGTTATGTTTGTGAAGAACTATGTGATACCAGCACTAACACCAACCTTACTCGACTGCGATTTATCATCGTCTTTGACTGATATTTATCGTGAGCAGTTTGGCGTACGTTACGCAGAGATCCGTTATCGGGTGAGTACAACCTCATTGTTTGGCAACGTGGCACAAAAACTCAGAGCCACAGCGGGAACGCCTGCGATGTTAGTGCAACGTCTTAACTATGATAAGCACGCTGGTTTGATTGATTGCGATTTAGAATATTGGCGACATGATGCTATCTGCATTGAGTCGGCATCTAAGCTAGTGGATTAATATTGTTGAAATAATCGCTGGCTTTTAAAGACCCGTAGGCTTCCACACGGAAGCCTTTTTTACGCCTATACCAAGGCGATTCGACTAAAAATCATACCAATCACGCTAAGTAAGTGAACAGAGCTAGCGCAGGAAAAATGCTCGAGAACAAGGCAGAATTTTTTGATAAGTAGTTATTCTACAATCAAAAATTCTAACGCCGTTATCAAGTATTTTAACAAGCTAGAATGATCAGTTATTTAGTACGATTGGTTTTACTCAAATGTAGGTACAACATGTCTGTAGAAACACACCCATGTTTTTGGATTACTGAAGCAAAGCAACAACCTGATTGGCAAGAATCTGAATCTCTGCATCAAGATATTGACGCAGATGTTTGTATTGTTGGCGGCGGATACACCGGACTTTGGACATCGATTCTTATTAAGCAACAGTCACCACAAACCAAAGTTGTGGTACTAGAGAAGAGTTTTTGTGGCGCAGGTGCATCTGGCGTCAATGGCGGTTGTATGCTGACTTGGGCGGCTAAATACTCTTCAATGTGTAAGATGTTTGGTGAAGAGCAAGCAAAGTTTTTGGTCTTAGAATCCGAGCAGGTGATTTTTGAGATTGAAGCGTTTTGTAAAGAGCATGGCATAGACGCAGGTCTTAGAAGACACGGCACTTATTACACTGCCACAAATTCAGCGCAATGTGGCGCGCTAGATTCGACATTAGAGAAACTCGATAAAGAAGACCTAAATAGCTGGCGGAAAGTATCCACCGAGCAGCTCAATCAAAATACGGGCTCTGCTCGTAATATAGAAGGGCACTTCTCGCAAGCTGCCGGCAGTGTTCAGCCTGCATTATTGGCAAGAGGGCTTCGCCGCGTGGCACTGTCGTTAGGCGTCGAAATCTATGAAAATAGCGAAATGACACGCATCGAATATGGTGAACCTGCAACTGTGTATACCCATGAAGGCTCAGTAAAAGCAGGTAAAGTTGTGTTAGCGCTAAACGCTTGGATGGTGGACAAATTTAAGCAGTTCAAAAACAGCATAGTGGTGGTGTCATCAGACATGGTGATCACGAAACCTTTGGGCGATAAGCTTGCGCAGTCGGGACTTTCGGACGGGGTTACGGTTGTTGATTCTAGAATTTTTGTGCATTACTACCGAGATACAGTAGATGGACGTTTGATGCTTGGCAAAGGGGGCAACCGTTTCTCTTTTAATAACCAAGTTGAACCTATGTTTAATTGCCAAAGTCATTATTTTGAGCTGTTACAAGGCGCTTTTGATCGACTGTTTCCTAACTTAGGTCGTGAACAGATTGAGTTTAACTGGACAGGAGGCTCTGATCGCTCAACAACGGGTTTCCCATTCTTTGGCAATATCAAAAATCAGTCGAATATTTTCTATGGTTTAGGTTACTCCGGCAATGGCGTCGCTCAGACTCGTATCGGCGGCAAAATCTTGTCTGCCATGGCATTAGGGATGGAAGATGAGTACGCAAATTGTGCTTTGACGGGCGGCCCTAGAGGTCATTTTCCACCTGAGCCAATACGCTGGATGGGCGCTATGATGGTGCGAGATGCGGTTCGACGTAAAGAAGGAGCTGAAGATGACGACCGCTCACCACTTATTGTTAACCGATGGCTTGCAAAATTAGCGGGGCCAGCAGGAAAAGCCGATAAATAATACTTTCCTGCGCTAAGACATTTTTGCTCTCATTTAACCTTCACAACCCATACTCTTTGGCGGGTTGAAACTTGTACATTTCTTAACGGTGCTCTAGCCTCATATTTAAAGAGGCAAGAGCACATCCTCACCAATACATCGTTCTATATTTCTCATTTTTACATTTTTTTATTTGCTCTCATTTATCTAAGATACTGAAAAATAAAAGTATTATGGTTTTTCATGAAAGTGAGCATCTCTATTGGAATGCAAGTGTAGCACTCAATGATTCCTAGGTTTAATGCGTTGTTATTAACATGAGCTATTAACATGAATAGAGAAGCGGTTGAGCAACTGAAAGTTAGTTTGTAAAAACGAGGGCTGTATATGGGCAATGTTTTCTATATAGTAGGAGGATCATCAACTAAATGTAACTAATTGTAATGCGAGCATTCAAAATAATGCGCATACTTTTAGCTGACTGAATTAAAGAATTTTATGAGGCGAGACTACATGAACTTTCATTCGAAAGTTATTTCTAGATGTAGTTTTGTGACATGGCAATGAATTTTATCGCAGACCCTCTGGGTGCGATTAGTGACGGAAAAGTAAATGGCTGATTTAGGTAAGAGTAACAAAGTTACGGAAGTATCAAATAATCAAAGCAAACCAACGCGCACAAAGAAAGTGCGCCGCTTTGTTTTATCACAAAGTTATATTGCTCGTAATGATGCTAACGCATTAATTCTTCCTTCTTATCATTACACCGCTACCACAGAGCATGAGAAGGGTATTAATTCTGAAATTACTCATCATGTGTCGCCTGTAACAGCTGGTGACGAATCACCTTATGTGCCGGTTGAAACCAAAGGGCATCAAGTTGTTAATCCCACTCCGGTCACACATGCCGCAGTAAAAACTGTAAGTGATGAGTTTGAGCCTAAACATCAAACAGAAAACAACGGCAGCCATCACTACCATCATACTAGCCAATTTGGCAATCAGGTGACGCCTATTGTCGCCGTCGTTGGTGCGTTTAACCACACCTATGGACAGCATACCGATACATCAACACCAACCGTCACCTCGCATACCGTAGCTGGAAATCAAGACAGTTCAGGTTTAACGCCTCCAGTGGTAGGGCTTCCTTCTGCAGGTACTGTGGTCGAAGATACAACATTAGTCACAAGCGGCACTTTAGACAGCCATAGTGCGCAAAAGGGCACTTCACTAACATTTTCGCCAGATAACTTACACGGTAAGTATGGTGACTTTAGCCTCAATAAAGACACAGGTGAATGGAGCTATAAATTAGACAATAGCCACCACCAAGACCTAGCTCAAGGTGAAACTCATACCGAAGTTTTACATGTCACAGTGACGAGCGCTGCAGGTGCCTCTGCGCATCAAGATATTACCGTAACCGTTCAAGGTACTGACGATGCGCCTGTCATTACTAGCCAAGCGCAAAACGCCATTACCCAAGAAGACGGCAAGCTTTCTGCACAGGGACAAGTGACCGCAACCGATGTCGATCATGGCGCTGTCTTAACCTATACACCAGACAATACTCAAGGTCACTACGGCTCATTTACCATAGATCCTAATTCAGGTGAGTGGCAGTACACTTTAGACAATGCGCACCATCAAGATCTGGCTGAAGGCGAAACTCACACCGACAGCATGTTAGTCACAGTCACCGACGAAAAAGGGGCTAGCACATCAGAAACAGTAAAAATCACAGTGCTAGGTACTAACGACGCACCTGTGATCAATCACATCACGTCAATGACCACAAATGAAGGCCAGCCGATTGTCCATGGCAATGTGATAGCGACAGACATCGATCATGGCGATACCGTCACTTATGGTACCCATTATCAGCATGCTGGCTTTACTCTTCATAACGATGGCTCATACACGATAGATCCTGCGGATAAAGCATTTGACCACCTTGCGGTAGGCGAGCACGAAACGCTAATTATTCCTGTGGTTGCAACTGATAATCATGGCGGGCAAAGCCAACCACAGAACTTGATTATTCGTATTGACGGCACCAATGATAAGCCGGTTGTGAGCCATATTGCTTCACAAGTGGTGAATGAAGGTGATGCGGCTATTTCTGGTCAAATTACTTCAACCGATCTAGACCATGGTGATACAGCGACTTACAGTACCACGTTTAAGCACGCAGGGTTCACCTTAGATAACGATGGCACTTATCATCTCGATCCAGCGGACGCGAGTTTTGACCACCTTGCGGTAGGCGAGCACGCGACCTTAGTTATTCCTGTTATTGCAACTGATAACAACGGCGGTCAAAGTCAACCTCAGAACCTGATCATCCGTGTTGATGGTACAAACGATAAACCAGTGGTCACTCACATTACTTCACAAACTGTGAATGAAGGTGATACAGCTATCTCTGGTCAAATTACCTCAACCGATTTAGACCATGGTGATACAGCAACTTACAGCACCACCTTTAAACACGCTGGATTTACGCTAGACAACGATGGTACATATCATCTTGATCCAACGGATGCGAGTTTTGACCACCTTGCGGTAGGCGAGCACGCGACCTTAGTTATTCCTGTTATTGCCACTGATAACAATGGCGGTCTAAGTCAACCTCAGAACCTGATCATACGTGTTGATGGTACAAACGATAAACCAGTGGTCACTCACATTACTTCACAAACTGTGAATGAAGGTGATACAGCTATCTCTGTTCAAATTACCTCAACCGATTTAGATCATGGTGATACAGCAACTTACAGCACCACCTTTAAACACGCTGGATTTACGCTAGACAACGATGGTACATATCATCTTGATCCAACGGATGCGAGTTTCGATCACCTAGCGGTAGGCGAGCACGCGACCTTAGTTATTCCTGTTATTGCAACTGATAACAACGGCGGTCAAAGTCAACCTCAGAACCTGATCATCCGTGTTGACGGTACCAACGATAAACCAGTAGTGACTCACATTACTTCACAAGTTGTGAAAGAAGGTGATGCAGCCATTTCTGGTCAAATTACCTCAAGTGATTTAGACCATGGCGACAGTGCAACTTACAGTACAACGTTTAAACACGCAGGGTTTACTTTAGATAATGATGGTACGTATCATCTCGATCCAACCGATGCGAGCTTCGACCACCTTGCGGCAGGTGAGCACGAAACGTTAATCGTGCCAGTGGTAGCGACCGATAATAATAAAGGTCAAAGCCAACCTCAGAACCTGATCATCTGTGTTGATGGTACTAACGATAATCCAGTGGTTACTCACATCACTTCACAAACTGTGAATGAAGGTGATACGGCTATCTCTGGTCAAATTACTTCAACCGATCTAGACCACGATGATAAAGCTCAGTACAGCACGACATTCAAGCACGACGGATTTAGTCTAGACAGTGATGGTACATATCACCTTGATCCAACAGACGCGAGCTTTAACCACTTAGCGGTAGGTGAGCATGAAACGTTGATCGTGCCAGTTATTGCGACGGATAATAACAAGGGTCAGAGTCAGCCACAGAGTCTAGTGATCCGTGTTGACGGTACAAACGATAAACCAGTGGTCACTCACATTACTTCACAAGTTGTGAAAGAAGGTGATACGGCTATTTCAGGTCATATTACTTCAAGTGATTTAGACCATGGTGATACAGCAACCTATAGCACTACGTTTAAACACGCTGGATTTACGCTAGACAACGATGGTACATATCATCTTGATCCAACGGATGCGAGTTTTGACCACCTTGCGGTAGGCGAGCACGCGACCTTAGTTATTCCTGTTATTGCCACTGATAACAATGGCGGTCTAAGTCAACCTCAGAACCTGATCATACGTGTTGATGGTACCAACGATAAACCAGTGGTCACTCACATTACTTCACAAACTGTGAATGAAGGTGATACAGCTATCTCTGGTCAAATTACCTCAACCGATTTAGACCATGGTGATACAGCAACTTACAGCACCACCTTTAAACACGCTGGATTTACGCTAGACAACGATGGTACATATCATCTTGATCCAACGGATGCGAGTTTCGATCACCTAGCGGTAGGCGAGCACGCGACCTTAGTTATTCCTGTTATTGCAACTGATAACAACGGCGGTCAAAGTCAACCTCAGAACCTGATCATCCGTGTTGACGGTACCAACGATAAACCAGTAGTGACTCACATTACTTCACAAACAGTGAATGAAGGTGATACGGCTATTTCAGGTCAAATTACTTCAAGTGATTTAGATCATGGCGATACAGCGACCTACAGCACCACGTTTAAACATGCTGGGTTTACTTTAGATAATGATGGTACGTATCACCTTGATCCAACGGATGTGAGCTTCAACCACTTAGCGGTAGGTGAGCATGAGACGTTAATCGTGCCAGTTATTGCTACCGACAATAACAAGGGTCAGAGTCAGCCACAGAATCTAGTGATCCGTGTTGACGGTACAAACGATAAACCAGTGGTCACTCACATTACTTCACAAGTTGTGAAAGAAGGTGATACGGCTATTTCAGGTCAAATTACTTCAAGTGATTTAGATCATGGCGATACAGCAACCTACAGCACCACGTTTAAGCATGCTGGGTTTACTTTAGATAATGATGGTACGTATCACCTTGATCCAACGGATGCGAGCTTCGACCACTTAGCGGTAGGTGAGCACGAAACATTGATCGTGCCTGTTATTGCGACCGACAATAATAAAGGTCAAAGCCAACCACAGAACTTGGTTATCCGTGTTGATGGCACCAATGATAAACCAGTAGTGACTCACATTACTTCACAGACAGTGAACGAAGGTGATAAAGCGATTTCGGGTCAAATTACTTCAACGGATTTAGACCATGGCGACAGTGCAACTTACAGCACGACGTTTAAACACGCTGGGTTTACGCTAGACAACGATGGTACTTACCATCTCGATCCAACCGATGCGAGTTTTGACCATCTTGCGGTAGGTGAGCATGAAACGTTAATCGTGCCAGTTATTGCGACCGATAATAATAAAGGTCAAAGCCAGCCTCAGAACTTGATTATTCGTGTTGATGGCACTAATGATAAGCCGGTTGTGAGTCATATTGCTTCACAAGTGGTGAAGGAAGGTGATGCGGCTATCTCTGGTCAAATCGCTTCAACGGATTTAGACCATGATGATAAAGCTCAATACAGCACGACATTCAAGCACGACGGATTTACTTTAGATAATGATGGTACATATCATCTCGATCCAACCGATGCAAGTTTTGACCATCTTGCGGTAGGTGAGCATGAAACGTTGATCGTGCCAGTTATTGCGACGGATAATAACAAGGGTCAGAGTCAGCCACAGAATCTAGTGATCCGTGTTGACGGTACAAACGATAAACCAGTGGTAAGCCACATCAGTTCACAAACAGTGAAGGAAGGTGATGCAGCCATTTCAGGTCATATTACTTCAAGTGATTTAGACCATGGTGATACAGCAACCTATAGCACCACGTTTAAACACGCAGGGTTTACTTTAGATAATGATGGTACATATCATCTCGATCCAACCGATGCGAGTTTTGAGCATCTTGCGGTAGGTGAGCATGAGACGTTAATCGTGCCAGTGGTAGCGACCGACAATAACAAAGGTCAAAGCCAACCTCAGAACCTAATTATTCGTGTTGACGGTACAAACGATAAACCAGTAGTGACTCACATTGCTTCACAAGTTGTGAAAGAAGGTGATGCGGCTATCTCTGGTCAAATTACCTCAACCGATCTAGACCATGGTGATACAGCGACCTACAGCACCACGTTTAAGCATGCTGGGTTTACTTTAGATAACGATGGTACGTATCATCTCGATCCAACGGATGCAAGTTTTGACCATCTTGCGGTAGGTGAGCACGAGACGTTAATCGTGCCAGTGGTAGCGACCGATAATAATAAAGGTCAAAGCCAGCCTCAGAACTTGATTATTCGTGTTGATGGCACTAATGATAAGCCGGTTGTGAGTCATATTGCTTCACAAGTGGTGAAGGAAGGTGATGCGGCTATCTCTGGTCAAATCGCTTCAACGGATTTAGACCATGATGATAAAGCTCAATACAGCACGACATTCAAGCACGACGGATTTACTTTAGACAATGATGGTACGTATCATCTCGATCCAACGGATGCGAGCTTCGACCATCTTGCAGTAGGTGAGCACGAAACGTTGATCGTGCCAGTTATTGCGACTGATAAGCAGAATGGTCAAAGTCAGCCACAGAACTTGGTTATTCGTGTTGATGGCACCAACGATAAACCAGTGGTCACTCACATTACTTCACAAACTGTGAATGAAGGTGATACAGCTATCTCTGGTCAAATTACCTCAACCGATTTAGACCATGGTGATACAGCAACTTACAGCACCACCTTTAAACACGCTGGATTTACGCTAGACAACGATGGTACATATCATCTTGATCCAACGGATGCGAGTTTTGACCACCTTGCGGTAGGCGAGCACGCGACCTTAGTTATTCCTGTTATTGCCACTGATAACAATGGTGGTCTAAGTCAACCTCAGAACCTGATTATACGTGTTGATGGTACTAACGATAATCCAGTGGTCACTCACATTACTTCACAAGTTGTGAAAGAAAGTGATGCAGCCATTTCAGGTCATATTACTTCAAGTGATTTAGACCATGGCGACAGTGCAACTTACAGTACAACGTTTAAACACGCAGGGTTTACGCTAGATAATGATGGTACGTATCATCTTGATCCAACCGACGCGAGTTTTGACCACCTAGCGGTAGGTGAGCACGAAACGTTAATCGTGCCAGTTATTGCGACTGATAAGCAGAATGGTCAAAGTCAGCCACAGAACTTGATTATTCGTGTTGATGGCACCAACGACAAACCAGTAGTGACTCACATTGCTTCACAAACTGTGAACGAAGGTGACAAAGCGATTTCAGGTCAAATTACTTCAAGCGATTTAGATCATGGCGACAGTGCAACTTACAGCACCACGTTTAAACACGCAGGGTTTACTTTAGATAATGATGGTACATATCATCTCGATCCAACCGATGCGAGTTTTGACCATCTTGCGGTAGGTGAGCATGAGACGTTAATCGTGCCAGTGGTAGCGACCGACAATAATAAAGGTCAAAGCCAACCACAGAACTTGATTATCCGTGTTGATGGGACCAATGATAAACCAGTGGTCACTCACATTGCTTCACAAACTGTGAACGAAGGTGATACGGCTATTTCGGGTCAAATTACTTCAAGTGATTTAGACCATGGTGATAGTGCAACGTACAGCACAACATTTAAACATGCTGGATTTACGCTAGACAACGATGGTACGTATCATCTCGATCCAACGGATGCGAGCTTCAACCATCTTGCAGTAGGTGAGCACGAAACGTTGATCGTGCCAGTGGTAGCGACCGATAAGCAGAATGGTCAAAGTCAACCTCAGAACTTGATCATCCGCGTTGATGGTACCAACGATAAACCAGTGGTCACCCACATTGCTTCACAAGTAGTGAAAGAAGGTGATGCAGCCATTTCTGGTCAAATCACTTCAAGCGATCTAGACCATGGTGATAGTGCAACGTACAGCACAACGTTTAAGCATGCTGGGTTTACGCTAGATAACGATGGTACATATCATCTTGATCCAACAGATGCGAGTTTCGATCACCTAGCGGTAGGCGAGCACGCGACCTTAGTTATTCCTGTTATTGCAACTGATAACAATGGCGGTCTAAGTCAACCTCAGAACCTGATCATACGTGTTGATGGTGCTAACGATAAGCCAGTGGTTAGCCACATTACTTCACAAACTGTGAATGAAGGCGATACGGCTATCTCTGGTCAAATTACCTCAACCGATCTAGACCATGGTGATACAGCAACTTACAGCACCACCTTTAAACACGCTGGGTTTACGCTAGACAACGATGGTACGTACCACCTTGATCCTACAGATGCGAGCTTCGACCATCTTGCGGTAGGTGAGCATGAAACGTTGATCGTGCCTGTAGTTGCTACAGATAAGCAGAGTGCTCAAAGTCAGCCACAGAACTTAATTATCCGCGTTGATGGTACGAATGATAAACCAGTGGTCACTCACATTACTTCACAAATTGTGAACGAGGGTGATACGGCTATTTCAGGTCAAATTACCTCAACCGATCTAGATCATGGTGATACAGCAACTTACAGCACAACGTTTAAGCATGCTGGGTTTACTTTAGATAATGATGGTACATATCATCTTGATCCAACAGATGCGAGTTTTGAGCATCTTGCGGTAGGTGAGCATGAGACGTTAATCGTGCCAGTTATTGCGACCGACAATAACAAGGGTCAGAGTCAGCCACAGAATCTAGTGATCCGTGTTGACGGTACAAACGATAAACCAGTGGTCACTCACATTACTTCACAAGTTGTGAAAGAAGGTGATACGGCTATTTCAGGTCAAATTACCTCAAGTGATTTAGACCATGGCGACAGTGCAACTTACAGTACAACGTTTAAACACGCAGGGTTTACTTTAGATAATGATGGTACGTATCATCTCGATCCAACCGATGCGAGCTTCGACCATCTTGCAGTAGGTGAGCACGAAACGTTAATCGTGCCAGTTATTGCGACTGATAAGCAGAATGGTCAAAGTCAGCCACAGAACTTGATTATTCGTGTTGATGGCACCAACGACAAACCAGTAGTGACTCACATTACTTCACAAACTGTGAACGAAGGTGATGCAGCTGTTTCGGGTCACATTACTTCAATCGATTTAGACCATGATGATACAGCGACCTACAGCACCACGTTTAAGCATGCTGGGTTTACGTTAGACAACGATGGTACATATCATCTTGATCCAACGGATGCGAGTTTTGACCACCTTGCGGTAGGCGAGCACGCGACCTTAGTTATTCCTGTTATTGCCACTGATAACAATGGTAGTCTAAGTCAACCTCAGAACTTGATCATACGTGTTGATGGTACAAACGATAAACCAGTAGTCACTCACATTACTTCACAAACTGTGAATGAAGGTGATACAGCTATCTCTGGTCAAATTACCTCAACCGATTTAGACCATGGTGATACAGCAACTTACAGCACCACCTTTAAACACGCTGGATTTACGCTAGACAACGATGGTACATATCATCTTGATCCAACGGATGCGAGTTTTGACCACCTTGCGGTAGGCGAGCACGCGACCTTAGTTATTCCTGTTATTGCCACTGATAACAATGGTGGTCTAAGTCAACCTCAGAACCTGATCATACGTGTTGATGGTACTAACGATAATCCAGTGGTCACTCACATTACTTCACAAGTTGTGAAAGAAAGTGATGCAGCCATTTCAGGTCATATTACTTCAAGTGATTTAGACCATGGCGACAGTGCAACTTACAGTACAACGTTTAAACACGCAGGGTTTACGCTAGATAATGATGGTACGTATCATCTTGATCCAACCGACGCGAGTTTTGACCACCTAGCGGTAGGTGAGCACGAAACTTTAATCGTGCCAGTTATTGCGACTGATAAGCAGAATGGTCAAAGTCAGCCACAGAACTTGATTATTCGTGTTGATGGCACCAACGACAAACCAGTAGTGACTCACATTGCTTCACAAACTGTGAACGAAGGTGACAAAGCGATTTCAGGTCAAATTACTTCAAGCGATTTAGATCATGGTGATACAGCAACGTACAGCACCACCTTTAAACATGCTGGGTTTACTTTAGATAATGATGGTACATATCATCTCGATCCAACCGATGCGAGTTTTGACCATCTTGCGGTAGGTGAGCATGAGACGTTAATCGTGCCAGTGGTAGCGACCGACAATAATAAAGGTCAAAGTCAACCACAGAACCTAATCATTCGTGTTGATGGTACTAACGATAAACCAGTAGTGACTCACATTACTTCACAAACAGTGAATGAAGGTGATGCTGCCATTTCAGGTCAAATCACCTCAACGGATAAAGATCACGGTGATAAAGCTCAATACAGTACGACATTCAAGCACGATGGATTTAGTCTAGACATTGATGGTACATATCACCTTGATCCAACAGATGCGAGCTTTGACTACCTAGCGGCAGGTGAGCACGAAACGTTAATGGTGCCAATCGTTGCGACCGATAAGCACAATGGTCAGAGTCTGCCTCAGAACTTGATTATTAAGGTAATGGGTACTAATGACGCACCGGTGTTAACTTTCTCTGAAAGTAAGGCGTCTCATTCTCAAGGTACTTTGGATAATACAGATGTAGATATTAATGATACGCACACTTACGCTATTGGAGATAAAGCATCAGCAAACCCAACCGATACCATGCAGGGTCAGTTTGGTGAGTTAGTACTCGATACCGCGACGGGTAAATACACCTACACGCCAGCGGCTTCGGTTGCGGGTATGACGGTAGATAGCAATGGTGTGTATCATGGACACGACGTCTTTACTGTCAGCACCATTGATAATCATGGCGCAATATCAACCAAATATTTAGAGTTCGATCCACAAGTCACGGTGACTGCACCAAGTACAGATGGCGATCCAGCGGTACTAACGCCAAGCGTACCAACACCGCCACAACTGCTCGATACTCAGCCACCGGTTGCAACGCCTGTGACACCTGAAACCAACAGTATCACGGGCATGCAGCTGACTGATGCAACCGATAGCGGTCCTGACCAAACCGATGGTATTACCAATATCGCGAGTCCAGTGATAGAAGGCAGCACGCATGTGCCATTCTCAGTGGTAACCTTTACTGATGAGCACGGTAATGAAGTCGGTCGTACCACTTCTGATAAAGACGGTCATTTTAATGCGTCACTACATAATCTCACGGGTAGTGTTGATGGCACTCAATACCACATAACAGGACATGCCATCGCCCCATCGTCGACGGGTGCAACCGATACGCCAACACCGTTATTGGTGACTATTGATAGTAGTGTTGCCGCGCCGGATGCGAATGTCGACGCACACGAAGACCAAACAGTATTAAGCACAGGCAATGTCTTGCTTGATATCCATAACGAAGCTTCTGCAATCGTTACCACTGTTGGGGATATTCAAGGTCAATACGGCACCTTTAATCTGCATCAAGACGGCAGTTACACGTACTCACTCGACAGCACCAAACCGGGCATTCAAGAGTTAAGTGAAGGCGGTCAACCGCTGACCGATACGATCAGCTATAGCGTGACCGACCAAGCCGGTAACACCCAAACAGGCAGCTTAACCGCGACCATTGCAGGAACCAACGATCTGCCTGAGCTGACGGTGAACCCGACGGATAATAGTCACGGCTCGTTAGAGTTTATCGATATCGATAAAGACGATACGCACACTTACGCCATAGGGGATATAGCGTCTACCAACCCAACTGATACCGAGCAGGGTCACTTTGGTGAGTTGGTACTTAACACGGCAACGGGTGAGTACACTTACACGCCAGCGGCTTCCGTTGCGGGTATGACGGTAGATAAGACCGGCGTGTATCATGGACACGACGTCTTTACGGTCAGCACCATTGATAATCACGGCGCAATATCGACCAAATATTTAGAATTCGATCCACAAGTCACAGTGACTGCACCGAGTAAGGATGGCGATCCTGCGGTGCTAACGCCAAGCGTACCAACACCGCCACAACTGCTAGATACTCAGCCACCGGTTGCAACGCCTGTGACACCTGAAACTAACAGTATTACGGGTATGCAGCTGACTGATGCAACCGATAGCGGTACAGACCATACTGATGGCATTACCAATATCGTGAGTCCAGTGATAGAAGGCAGTACGCATGTACCGTTCTCAGTGGTAACTTTTACCGATGAGCACGGCAATGAAGTCGGTCGTACTACTTCCGATCAGCATGGTCATTTTAATGCGCCGCTTCATAGTCTTACAGGCAGTATTGATGGTACTCAATACCACATAACAGGACATGCTACGGCGCCATCGTCGACGGGTGCAACCGAGACGCCAACGCCGTTGTTGGTGACCATTGATAATAGTATTGATACACCAGTGATTTCACCAATCGCACCAAGTAATGATTTAACGCCAGCTTTGCACGGTACGGGTGAGCCAGGTTCTACCATTACCTTCACCGATGGGACGAACACGTTAGGCCAAACAGTGATGGGTACAGATGGTACGTTCAGTTTCACACCACACACTGATTTGCACGAAGGCAGTCACATCACAGCGACTGCTATTGATAACGCAGGAAACAAGTCTCCGGCGACAACGGTTGCGACCAACATTGATACCACCATTGCACAGACCACCGTTGACATGACGGATGGTAAGCCAGATACGCCAGAGCAACCTAATCATGCGATCAGTGCTTCAGAGCTCAGCTCGGTGACCATCAGCGGCACCATTGACCGCACTGATGGCACGGGTCAGTTAACGACAGTGACAGTAAGCGATGGCACAACCACCGTTCCTGTAGCTATAACGCACGCTAACGTCAATTCAACGACAGGCGACTTTACATTAAGTGGCGTGGATTTATCGGGTAAAGGCTTGAAGGACGGTCCATTGACCGTGACAGCCACAGCGACCGATGGCGCAGGCAACATCAGTACAGGCACAGGGCACGCGACGCTAGATGCCGATGTGCCAGATGCGCCAGTATTGACCGCACCTTCGCCAAGCAATGATTTAACGCCAACAGTGCACGGTACGGGTGAGCCAGGCACAACCATTACCTTCACTGATGGAACGAACATGTTAGGTCAAACCGTGGTAGGTACAGACAGTACGTTCAGTTTCACACCACACACTGACTTGCACGAAGGCAGCCATATCACAGCGACAGCTATTGATAATGCGGGAAACAAGTCTCCAGCGACAACGGTTGCGACCAACATTGATACTACTATCGCACAGACCACTGTTGATATGACCGATGGCACTGTGGGTAGTGTAGATCATCCTAACCATGACATTGACGCTACTGAAATGAGTTCAGTCAGTATCAGTGGCACCATTGACCACACAGATGGTACAGAGCAGTTGACCTCACTGAGCATCAGTGACGGAACACATGTCATGACCCTCGATCCTAAGCCAATCACAGTCGATCCACAAACGGGTCAATTTACGTTAGATAAGGTGGATTTAACCGGTCATTCGTTTACTGACGGCACGCTCACCGTGACAGCGATTGCTACTGATGCGGCAGGCAACACCAGTCCAGCATCTGCCACTGTCACATTAGATACCTCAGCGCCAATAGCGCCGACGGTAGACGCGATTTTACCGGGCAATGATTTAACGCCAACCATTACGGGTACAGGTGAGGTAGGCAGTACGATCACCTTTACCGACGGTACGAATGAGTTGGGTCATGTGGTGGTGGGAAGCCAAGGTACGTTCTCCTTTACGCCTTCTACGGATTTGAAGGAAGCTGATCACATTACGGTGACGTCTACGGATAAAGCGGGAAATACGTCGCCTGAAGTTAAGGTTGCGACCAACATTGATACCACACCAGGTTCAATTTCTTTTGACAAGAATATCTCTGGTGACAACGTGCTTAATCATGTTGAGCAGGGTCAAGACTTGGTGATTTCTGGCACAACAACGGGTATCGAAAATGCGCAAGTTGTTACAGTGCACTTTAGTGGTCAGGATTATCAAAGTACGGTAACCGACGGTAAGTGGAGTGTGACGGTAGATAAAACTGAATTAACCGGCTTCAAAGATGGTGAATCTCTTTCTATTACTGCGGATGTGAAAGACGCGGCAGGTAATGTGGCCCAGCAAGCAACACATTCATTAGCAGTCGATACTAGTGTGAATGCCCCGACTATTCACTTTGAAAGTACGGGCACCGACAGCGTGTACAACCAAGCCGAAGTGGGTGTGGATAACACGATTACAGCGACCATTGATTTACCAACGGATGCGGTGGCAGGAGATACTGTCACCATTGACCGCACCGCACATGTATTAACTGCAACGGACATTACTGCTCAACATATCACTAAAGAGGTGTCGCCAGGCGCACCAGTTACTGCCAGCATCACAGACCAAGCGGGGAACGTATCGGCGTTGACCACCGAGACGGCGGCCAGTGCGGATGTTCTCGCTGGCACTATTGCCATTGATTCAAAAATTGCTGTTGATGATGTTCTTAATAAGCTTGAACAAGGTCAAGCTTTGACTATTTCCGGCACCACATCGGGTATCGAAGACGATCAAGTAGTGACAGTGCACTTTGCCGGTCAGGATTATACGACGCAAGGTGCCGGCAATGTGCACGGTGGCGCGTGGAGTGTGACCATTCCGACTTCGGCACTGGCGCAACTGACTGACGCTCAAGCTGTGGACATTACCGCAGACGTAACGGATGCGGCGGGCAACCCAGCACCGCAAGCGACGCATCATTTAGACGTTGATCTGACGGTTGGCTCGCCAGTGGGGCATGTTCCGACGCCAACAAGTGCCAGCGGTGAATACAATGCTGTTGACGTGAGTGCAAATGGCACCATAACGGCGACCATTGATTTACCGACGGATGCGGTAGCGGGCGATACGTTAACCATTGACGGTACGGATCGCGTGCTCAAGCAATCAGAGATTGATCAGCAGCAAACCAGCACAGAATTGAAACCTGGCACAAGCGTCAGTGTGACGCTGACAGACCAAGCGGGTAATGTGTCAGCGCCAACTCAGATAACGGTTGCCAAGGCCGATACAACGGCGGGCAGCATAGCAATAGAAGACAAAGTTTCCGGTGATGATGTGCTAAACCTTGCCGAACAAGGCAAAGATTTAGTCATTTCAGGGACTACCCAAGATATTGAAGACGGCCAAGTGGTGACAGTGCACTTTGCTGGTCAGGATTATACGACGCAAGGTGCCGGCAATGTGCACGCCGGCGCGTGGAGTGTGACCATTCCGACTTCGGCACTGGCGCAACTGACTGACGCTCAAGCTGTAGACATTACCGCAGATGTAACGGATGCGGCGGGCAACCCAGCACTGCAAGCGACGCATCATTTAGACGTTGATCTGACGGTTGGCTCGCCAGTGGGGCATGTTCCGACGCCGACAAGTGCCAGCGGTGAGTACAACGCTGTTGACGTGGGTGCAAATGGCACCATAACGGCGACCATTGATTTACCGACGGATGCGGTAGCGGGCGATACGTTAACCATTGACGGTACGGATCGCGTGCTCAAGCAATCAGAGATTGATCAGCAGCAAACCAGTACAGAATTGAAACCTGGCGCAAGTGTCAGCGTGACGCTGACAGACCAAGCGGGTAACGTGTCTGCACCAAGTCAGATAACGGTTGCCAAGGCTGATACAACGGCGGGCAGCATAGCAATAGAAGACAAAGTTTCCGGTGATGATGTACTAAACCATGCCGAGCAAGGCAAAGATTTAGTCATTTCAGGGACTACCCAAGACATTGAAGACGGTCAAGTGGTGACAGTGCACTTTGCCGGCCAGGATTATACGACGCAAGGTGCCGGCAATGTGCACGGCGGCGCGTGGAGTGTGACCATTCCGACTTCGGCACTGGCACAACTTACTGACGCTCAAGCTGTAGACATTACCGCGGACGTAACGGATGCGGCGGGCAACCCAGCACCGCAAGCGACGCATCATTTAGACGTTGATCTGACGGTTGGCTCGCCAGTGGTGCATGTTCCGACGCCGACAAGTGCCAGCGGTGAGTATAACGCTGTTGACGTGGGTGCAAATGGCACCATAACGGCGACCATTGATTTACCGACGGATGCGGTAGCGGGCGATACGTTAACCATTGACGGTACGGATCGCGTGCTCAAGCAATCAGAGATTGATCAGCAGCAAACCAGCACAGAATTGAAACCTGGCACAAGCGTCAGTGTGACGCTGACAGACCAAGCGGGTAATGTGTCAGCGCCAACTCAGATAACGGTTGCCAAGGCCGATACAACGGCGGGCAGCATAGCAATAGAAGACAAAGTTTCCGGTGATGATGTACTAAACCATGCTGAGCAAGGCAAAGATTTAGTCATTTCAGGGACTACCCAAGACATTGAAGACGGCCAAGTGGTGACAGTGCACTTTGCTGGTCAGGATTATACGACGCAAGGTGCCGGCAATGTACACGGCGGCGCGTGGAGTGTGACCATTCCGACTTCGGCACTGGCGCAACTGACGGACGCTCAAGCTGCAGACATTACCGCAGATGTAACGGATGCGGCGGGCAACCCAGCACTGCAAGCGACGCATCATTTAGATGTTGATCTGACGGTTGGCTCGCCAGTGGGGCATGTTCCGACGCCGACAAGTGCCAGCGGTGAGTACAACGCTGTTGACGTGGGTGCAAATGGCACCATAACGGCGACCATTGATTTACCGACGGATGCGGTAGCGGGCGATACGTTAACCATTGACGGTACGGATCGCGTGCTCAAGCAATCAGAGATTGATCAGCAGCAAACCAGCACAGAATTGAAACCTGGCACAAGCGTCAGTGTGACGCTGACAGACCAAGCGGGTAATGTGTCAGCGCCAACTCAGATAACGGTTGCCAAGGCCGATACAACGGCGGGCAGCATAGCAATAGAAGACAAAGTTTCCGGTGATGATGTGCTAAACCATGCCGAACAAGGCCAGGATTTAGTCATTTCAGGGACTACCCAAGATATTGAAGACGGCCAAGTGGTGACAGTGCACTTTGCTGGTCAGGATTATACGACGCAAGGTGCCAGCAATGTGCACGCCGGCGCGTGGAGTGTGACCATTCCGACTTCGGCACTGGCGCAACTGACTGACGCTCAAGCTGTAGACATTACCGCGGACGTAACGGATGCGGCGGGCAACCCGGCGGCACAAGCTACACATTCGTTGTTAGTCGATACGAACGCGAACGCACCAAGTATTCACTTTGAAGATCCTGGTTCAGACGGTATTTATAATGCGTTGGAAGTGGCAAAAGGCAACGCTAATACAATTACCGCAACTATCCAACCGGACAGTGATGCGAAGGTTGGTGATGTGCTGCATTACACCATAAAAGGTAATTCGCCTGTTGAACACACACTAACTCAGAATGATTTGACCGATGGGGTCACAGTGGAAGTTCATCCTGGGGATGACGTGACTGCGACAGTTACAGATGTAGCAGGCAACGTTTCAAGTTCAACTAGTGAAACTGCTCCTACCGCTGATACGGATGCAGGTAGTATTTCGATTACTCCGAATGTATCAATTGATAATATTATTAATCATGCTGACTTGTCTTCCGAATTAAAAATTAGCGGTAGTACAAGCGGAATTGAAGTAGGCCAAGTAGTTGATGTTGAGTTTAATAACCATCATTACACAGCAGATGTTAAAGCAGATCATTCATGGACTTTGAACGTTCCAATTGATGACCTGGCGCTATTACATGACGGTAATGTACAGACAATCACTGCGAATGTGAGCGATCATGCAGGTAATCCAGCAACTCCGGCGACGCATAATGTAGATGTGGATATTTTCGCTGGCGCCCCTTCTATTAACTTTAGTGATAGTGGTGCTGACGGTATTTACAACGCCGCAGAACTGAATCCAGATGGAACGGCAACAGCGACAATCGACTTGCCAAAAGATGCGACAGTAGGGGATACATTAAAATTATCTATTGTTCTGGGATCGCAAGCTACTGTCGATGGGCATTATGCTCTGACAGCGCAAGATATTTCAGCAGGTCATGTTGATTTTGAAGTGCAGCCTGGTTCAAAAGTGAGGGCGAGTATTACTGATAATGTTGGGAATACATCAAATGAAGCTACTGCGACAGCAGCGACAGCTGATATTACGTTACCATCAGCGGCAATTCATGTAGAAGCACTTACTGTTGACAATACCATTAATAGTTTCGAATCTCGTCAGGATGTTTCTGTTGTGGGGCATGTGACTGGTGATTTTAAACAAGGTGATACGGTCACTGTTACTATAGATAAACAAACATACACAGGTACACTCGAAGATAAAGGGAACTTTAATGTAAAAGTTCCGGGAAGTGTTCTTAAAGACCACACTAGCTTTGAAGCGCGTATAGATACGACTGATCTTGCCGGCAATAAAGCTCATGCAACAACTACGCATGATTACAGTGTCGACACACAAACTGGTAAGCCGTCTATTAGTCTCGAATCTGCAGGTTCTGATCATACTTATAATATCCAAGAAGTAGGTTCTGACGGGACTGTAACTGCAACGATTGATATTCCGCATGATGCCGTTGTTGGTGACGTATTAACGATTAATAATGCGCACCGCATGTTAACTGCAACTGATATTTCTACTCGTCAGGTGATGACAGAAGTTAAACCAGGTTCAACAGTGACGGCGAGTATTACAGATAAAGTAGGGAATGTATCTGAGCTTGCCACAGTGCAGGTAGCATCTGAGAATCTGGAAACACCTAAAGTAACGATAAATGTAGATAGCATTACTAGCGACAATATTATTAATCAAATTGAAGCTGGTTCTTTGGCTGATATAAATGCAGGAACCTCGACTCAATTAATTACAGGTACAGTTCAGGGGGACTTTAATAGCGGCGATATTGTAGTTATTGATAATATTCCTTCAGCCACTGGCATCGTTGATTCATCGGGTAAATTTAGTATTCCAGTTCCTACTAAAGAGTTGCTAGGACAGACCAGTCTTCATCTTCATATGGATACTCAAAATGCTGCCGGAAATCCTGGTCATGGAACGGCGGTACATGACTACAGCGTAGATACACAAGTTGGCTCTCCAATTATTACCTTTGAAGGGCAACAGGGTAATCCTCACATATATAATGCAAATGAAGTTGGTCCTGATGGAACAATTAAGGCGACGATAATGTTGTCTCCAGATACAACTATCCAGGATACCCTAACTGTAAATGGCAAACCTGTGCCTCTTACTCAAGATATTGTTAAGTCAGGGGAAGTTGTTATTGAGGTTCAGCCTGGAGAAAGGGTCGAAGCTAGTATTACAGACAATGCGGGAAATGTTTCTGCGACAGCCCATGAAATAGCGCCGATTGTTGATCTTACACCAGCAACACCGATTGTAGCTTTGAAAAACGACACTGGTTTTGATGGTGACAGGTTAACTAATGACGGTACGTTGGATGTGACAGGTATCGAAGTAGGTGCCACAGTTGAATATTCAGTTGATGGTACTCATTGGACCAATAGTTTTACTGCAACTGAAAAATTAAATAATGTATATGTTCGCCAAACAGACGCAACTGGCAACGTATCTAAGTCAAATTACTTTCAGTTTGTGTTAGACACTAAAGTTGATGAACCAACAATTCATTTTCAAAAACCGAGCGCAAGCAATATCTACAACAAAAACGATGTGGACTCTGATGGAAAGGTTGCAGCCACAATAGATCTACCACATAGTGCAACGTCTGGAGATATTTTAACTTTCGACAGTTCAGATCATGTTTTGAGTATTGCTGATATCCAAGCAAAATGTATAACTACTCGAGTTAAACCAGGTACTGCTTTGAGTGCGACATATACAGATCAAGCTGGAAATGTTTCTAATGTTGTAACAGAGACTGCTCCTGATGCGGATATAAAGCCACCTTCAGTTCATATTCATGTAGATAGTGTAGCAACAGACGATATCATCAATAACAGTGAATCTCAGCAAGTAACTGTACCTATTACAGGGGAAGTAACAGGCGAATTTAACTCGGGTGACACGGTTACAGTATCTTTTGCTAAGAATTCATATTCAGGTGCTGTAGATAGCTCTGGTCACTTTAGTATTGACGTACCAAGTAATGACTTGATAGGTCACACCAGTCTTGAAGCTAAAATTGCTACTACTGATGCGGCTGGAAATACAGGCTCAGACACAGATACCCATACTTATACTGTTGCGACAGATATACCTATAGTCACGTTAGGCTCAATTGCTTTCGGTAATGATCCGCGTCCGGCTATTTCTGGTCATGTTGATGTTAAGTCGTCGGTACTTATTCCTGTGGGTACAGAAGTAGAAATTCAGATAGTAGGTGATTCACATACATACAAAGTAACAACAGATGCTCATGGTGATTTTGTATTAGCAAAAGGGGCATTACAACAAGATTTACCTGATGGTCAAACTGATATTATTGCAACCGTAACAGATGTAGCCGGTAATGTAGGGAAAACATCTGAGCAAGTTGACGTTGATACTACTGCGCCAACGCCACAAATCTACGTGGATGATATTACTACGGATAATTATATAAATAGCTCGGAGTCAAAAGGGGATGTACTTGTAACTGGAAAAGTAACGGGATCATCTCATAGTGGTGCTGCTGTAACTCTGACTGTGCATGGAAAAGAATTCCATGGAACTACAGATGCTCAAGGTATTTATAAAATAAAAGTTTCAGGAGCAGATCTGAAAGACGATACCAGTATCGAGGCTAAAGTTGTAGCAACAGATAAGGCTGGCAACCAAGGCTCCAATACGACAATACACTCTTATTTCGTTGATACAACACTGCGTACACCAGTAATTTCTTTAGATCCAGCTTCAGATACATATGGGCAAGATCCTGCATCAAGTGCTATTCATATTGGCAGTGACTCAGATAATATTACGAAAGATGTGACTCCTACGTTCTCTATTACAGGAGTAGATGTTGATGCTAAGTCCGTTGAGATATTTGATGGAAAAACTTCGCTTGGGTTTGCTCAAAGGGATGGGAAAGGGCTTGAACATTGGAGTTTTACTCCGCCAAAAGGTGTTGAGCTGACAAAAGGTATTCATCATATTACGGCAGCGGTTACTGATAAGGCTGGTAACCATGCATCGTCAATAGTATGTGATGTGACAATTTATACTGAAAATCCCAAGCCAACACTATCTGTACACAATGCTAATAACGACAATGCTAGTCCAATACTAACAGGGACTGCGGAAGCGGGCTCTATAGTAGTTATTAAAGATGGTAAAGGTGAGATCGGTTCTGTATTGGCGGATAAAAATGGCAATTATGAATATGATATGTCTAGCAAAGCGCATGCTCATACATTAGGAGAGGGGACACATGAGTTAGTTGCGGAGGCGATAGATGAAGCTGGCAACGCTCATGATTCTGATAGTGTGAGTACAACAATTAAACCAGAGCCTAAATTAGTTTATGCAGGTCCTGGAGAAAATACAAATGCTCAGGGTGGTACGCATTTAATTTATGGGACATTAGATACCCACCAAACAAGTGCCCCTGTTGATCATGATATTCACCTGACGATTGATAAGCATGAGGTAACTATTAAACAAGATGGTACGATTGTTGCTCCTGGCTTAACGATTGACGATGCGCATCAATTTTTAATTGACCACCCCAATTCAGGGAATGTAAATGGTGGTGATAATCATATAGTTTCATTTACCGGAGTGGATGATATTTTAGCCCATACTTCGAATACGAACCTACAAAAGGGTGTGCAATCAGTTAATGGTGATGGGTATTATTTATACCTTCCTGGTAAATCATCGGACTACACATTAAACAGTGAAATTACCGGTAGCGGTAGTAAATATAATATTAGTGGTGGTTTGCATGGGCATGGTATAGATATCACTAGTATGAATGGTGTGAGAGGGATTATTTTCAGTAACGGGGAGACACTTTTAGCAAGTTCTGAGCAAAAGTTATCACAAGGCTCTTTGTCACAATCGGTAACAACTGAAACATTCCACATGAATACTGATACATTTTTGCATACAACATCAGATGTTGCAGATAGTCATAGAGTGGTTGTCTTAACAGGAAATGAAGAAGAATCTAATCATTGTTCTACAGAGTTTAAGATAATTGCTGGTGATGGGACTGTGATAGCAACAAATGAAAACCTTGATCAAGGCGATAATATTGTCATTCATGAAAATCAACTTAAAGGTCTGCATATTGAAATTCCAAAAGGTGGAAAAATCAACTTGCATTTTGAGGGACACATTGAACAGAATGGTCAGCAAATTGGTGATACTTTAGGTTGGCATTTTGTTGTTGCTAAGGATGGTCATGTTGGGAGAATTGAAGAATTTGAATATCATTCATCATCAAGTTCAAGTTCCGACGAACCTGCTCAAGACATCCCAGAAATTGATCTAAATGCCTTAGCCGACAGTTCATCAGATCACCATAGTGCTGGAGCTAGTGCTTATTTAGAACAGCTAGGAATTGATGCTCAGCATCATGCGCAAGCTCATGATCAACCGAGTGATATTGATGTTGTTTTAGGCCATGATCCAGCAACTAGTGTTGATGACCATGGCGTACCGGTGGTGGATCATTCAATTCAGCCTGATCATACTCAGCATCAAGACGATGACGACCCAACGAAGCATCATCACCATACTGATACTGTTGATTGGGGATCTAGCCACCATTAATAATCAATAGAATACCGAGTCTTTATGGCTCGGTTTACAACACTGACTGAAATGCCAGTTATTTATGTAACTCCTTATTTTACATTAGGTTTTACATAGGTAACTGGCATTTTTTATATCTAATACCAGATGCCGTCATCAAATGAACGGAAGAAAATGGTGTGTGAATTATTTACTGCGATTTATTTAAATTTAGTAGAGACACCAGAATGATGTAAGACGTGGGGCTGTTACTCATATAACAAACAGCGAACATTATTTTTGTTGCATATCTATAGGTAAATCTAATTTTGTAAAACTGAAACTAGTGCCATAGGCAATTAAAATGATCTGTTACAAAGTGTGAATATCGATAACAGATAGTGGACAACACTTAACATCATTGAACTCTCAAAATGCCTGATGAACTTCATCAGGCATTTTTAACAAGATAGGGCAGGGTTTATTACTAGCAGCAATCATAGTCTTATGATTTTTGAGCGAATATTCCTCAAATTAGTAGTAATGAACCATACTTTAACTATGTGCAAAAAGTGACGGTAAAATTAATGACAGATTCAGGTAAGAACAAGAAAGCGACAGAAGTATCAAAGAGTGAGAGCAAGATTAAGCGTGTAAGGAAAACACGTCGTCTTGTCATTCCACAAACCTACGTCTCACGTAGTAATACTATGGCTCTTATTTTGCCGTCATATCATGTGGTTGATGCAGGGAATACTGGTGCAGAGGGCGTGGCAGACAGCATCCATCATGCTGAGTATGCAGAACCCATTCAACAGCAAGATTATGCACAAACAGAAACGAAGGGTAAGCAGTCAGTCAACCCTCAACCAACAGCTCAACCGGAAACGGTAACGGATGAATTCCAACCTCAGCAACATACTGAAAATACCGGAAGCCATCATTACCAGCATACTAGCCATTACGGAAACCAAATTACCCCATTAACGGCGGCGTTAACTGCTGGACATTTCACCGCTGCCACTGTTACCACTACTGGTTCTCATACAGTAACGGATAATTCTGAGCTCATACCCAACACTTCTTACTTGACGCCTCCTGTCATTGGCGTTCCAGAATCGGGTATTGTTAAAGAAGACACCACATTGGTCACTAGTGGACAAATTGATGCTCATAGTGCGCAGAAAGGTACAGGACTTACTTTTGCGCCTGACAATGTGCATGGACAATATGGCGATTTTTCTTTAGATAAAAATAGTGGTGAATGGAGCTATACCTTAGATAATAAGCATCATCAAAATCTCACTTTAGGTGAGACACATACCGAAATTCTGCACGTTACGATTACCAGCAATTCGGGTGTTTCTGTACATCAAAATATTACAGTTACTGTGCAGGGTACCAATGATATTCCGGTAATTACTAGTCAGGCGCAACACGACGCGACTAAAGAAGGTGGAACGTTATTTGTTCAGGGACAAGTAACAGCGTCAGATGTAGATAGTGGTGCTGTACTAACTTATACGCCAGATAATCTAGAAGGTGATTATGGTGTATTTAGTGTAAATAAAAATTCAGGAAACTGGCATTACACCTTAGATGATGATGCTCATCAAGATCTTGCTGAAGGTGAGTTACATACTGAAACATTACTCATCACAGTCACAGATGATGTTGGTGGTACAAACACACAACAAATTACGGTTACCGTTGAAGGTACCAATGATAAGCCTGTTATTACCAGTCATGCACAATTAGAAGCTGTTAAAGAAGATGATGTACTGGTAGCTGATGGACAAGTGACCGCAACAGATGTCGACCATAATGCTGTATTGACTTATACACCTGATAATTTGAAAGGTACTTATGGCACCTTTACTTTGAACTCAAGTTCAGGGAAGTGGCACTACACCCTAGATAATGACGCGCATCAAGTTCTTGCCGAAGGCGAATCACATACTGAAACTATGTTAGTCACGGTAACGGATGATCAAGGAGCCACCACCACTCAGCAAGTGAATGTGACCGTTGAAGGTACTAATGATAAGCCTGTTTTGCATCCGGACACTCATATAGGAAGTGTCAATGAAGACGGTACTTTGTTTGTACGTGGGCAAGTGCTTGCCACTGATGTCGACCACAACGCCAAACTGACTTACACCGCAGACAGCGAGCACGGTATCTATGGTGATTTCACTTTAAATGCCGATGCGGGCACGTGGACTTACACATTAGATAATGAGCATCATCAAGATTTAGCCGCTGGCGAAACTCACACTGAATCTATGCTAGTAACGGTTACTGATGATAAAGGTGCAAAAGTCACTGAAACGGTACAAATCACGATTACGGGCACCAATGATAAGCCTGTTTTACATGCTGATACACACGTAGGTAGTGTGAATGAAGACGGTACGTTATTCGTACGTGGGCAAGTGCTTGCCACTGATGTTGACCACAACGCCAAACTGACTTACACCGCAGACAGCGAGCACGGTATCTATGGTGATTTCACCTTAAATGCTGACGCGGGCACGTGGACTTACACATTAGATAATAAGCACCATCAAGATTTAGCGGCAGGTGAAACACATACCGAATCTATGCTAGTGACGGTGACCGATGATAAAGGTGCAAAAGTCACAGAAACCATACAAATCACTATTACCGGTACTAACGATAAGCCGGTCATTACCAGTCATGCTCAAGCTGAAACGGTGACGGAAGATGATGTACTGTTTGTTGACAGTCAAGTGACCGCAACGGATGTTGACCACAACGCCGTGCTGACCTACACGCCATATAACTTACAAGGTACTTACGGCACTTTTGTCTTAAACCCAAGCTCAGGCAAATGGCACTACACCCTAGATAACGATGCACACCAAGCACTTGCCGAAGGCGAGTCCCATACTGAAACTATGTTGGTTACAGTGACAGACGATCAAGGTGCCACCACCACTCAGCAAGTGAGTGTGACGGTTGAAGGTACAAACGATAAGCCAGTCTTGAGCGCCGATACGCACATGGGGAGCGTCAATGAAGACGGCACGTTGTTTGCTCGTGGTCAGGTATTAGCTACCGATGTAGATCACAACTCTAAACTAATTTATACCGCCGACAGCGAGCATGGCACATATGGTGATTTCACCTTAAATGCTGACTCTGGTACTTGGACGTATACATTAGATAATGAGTACCATCAAGATTTAGCGGCAGGTGAAACTCACACTGAATCTATGTTAGTGACAGTGACTGATGATAAAGGCGCTAAAGTCACAGAAACAGTACAAATCACTATCACCGGTACTAACGATAAACCCGTTATCACCAGTCATGCTCAAGCGGAAACCGTAAATGAAGATGGTGTGTTGTTTGTTGATGGTCAAGTAACGGCAACGGATGCAGACCACAACGCAGTACTGACCTACACACCGGATAACTTGCAAGGGACGTACGGCACCTTCGTTTTAAACCCAAGTTCGGGGAAATGGCATTACACCCTAGATAACGATGCGCACCAAGCGCTTGCCGAAGGCGAGTCGCATACTGAAACCATGTTGGTGACGGTGACAGACGATCAAGGTGCGACGACGACTCAACAAGTGAGCGTGACGGTTGAGGGCACTAACGATAAGCCTGTTTTACATGCAGATACGCACGCAGGTAGTGTGAATGAGGACGGCACACAATTCGTTCGTGGTCAGGTATTGGCGACGGATGTGGATCATAACTCTAAACTGACTTATACCGCAGACAGCGAGCACGGTACTTACGGTGAGTTCACTTTAAATGCAGATGCGGGCACGTGGACCTATGCATTAGATAATGAGCATCATCAGGATTTAGCGGCAGGTGAAACGCATACCGAATCTATGCTAGTAACCGTCACCGATGATAAAGGCGCAAAAGTCACAGAAACCGTACAAATCACTATTACCGGTACTAACGATAAGCCGGTCATTACCAGTCATGCTCAAGCTGAAACCGTGAATGAAGACGGCATATTGTTTGTGGACGGTCAAGTGACTGCTACTGATGCAGACCACAATGCCGTACTGACTTACACGCCAGATAACTTACAAGGTACTTACGGCACTTTTGTCTTAAACCCAAGCTCAGGCAAATGGCACTACACCCTAGATAACGATGCACACCAAGCACTTGCTGAAGGCGAGTCGCATACTGAAACCATGTTGATCACAGTGACAGACGATCAAGGTGCCACCACGACTCAACAAGTGAGTGTGACGGTTGAAGGTACAAACGATAAGCCAGTATTGAGCGCCGATACGCACATGGGGAGCGTCAATGAAGACGGCACGTTGTTTACTCGTGGACAGATCTTAGCAACTGACGTCGATCATAACTCTAAACTGACCTATACCGCAGACAGCGAGCACGGTACTTATGGTGATTTCACCTTAAATGCCGACTCTGGTACTTGGACGTATACATTCGATAATGAGCACCACCAAGATTTAGCGGCAGGTGAGATACACACAGAATCTATGCTAGTCACGGTGACCGATGATAAAGGTGCGAAAGTCACTGAAACGGTACAAATCACCATCACCGGTACTAACGATAAACCCGTTATCACTAGTCAGGTTCAAGCCGAAACCGTGAATGAAGACGGCGTATTATTTGTTGACGGGCAAGTGACGGCAACGGATGTCGACCACAATGCTGTGCTGACGTACACGCCAGATAGTTTGCAAGGTACATACGGTAGTTTTGTCCTAAATCCAAGTTCGGGGAAATGGTATTACACTCTAGATAACGATGCACATCAATCACTTGCCGAAGGTGAATCGCACACTGAAACCATGTTGGTCACGGTAACTGACGATAAAGGTGCGACCACCACTCAACAAGTTAGCGTAACGGTTGAAGGTACGAATGATAAACCTGTTCTGCATGACGATACACACACGGGTAGTGTCAATGAAGACGGTACATTGTTTGCTCGTGGACAGATCTTAGCAACTGACGTCGATCATAATTCTAAACTGACCTATACCGCAGACAGCGAGCACGGTACGTACGGTGAGTTCACTTTAAATGCCGATGCGGGCACGTGGACTTACACATTAGATAATGAGCACCATCAAGATTTAGCCGCAGGTGAAACGCACACCGAATCTATGCTAGTGACGGTGACCGATGATAAAGGCGCAAAAGTCACTGAGACGGTACAAATCACTCTTACTGGTACTAACGATAAGCCGGTCATTACCAGCCATGCTCAAACTGAAACCGTGAATGAAGACGGTGTGCTGTTTGTTGACGGTCAAGTGACGGCAACGGATGTTGACCACAATGCTGTATTGACGTACACGCCGGATAATTTACAAGGGACGTACGGCAGTTTTGTCCTAAACCCAAGCTCAGGAAAATGGCACTACACGCTAGATAACGATGCGCACCAAGCGCTTGCTGAAGGCGAGTCGCATACTGAAACCATGTTGGTCACGGTGACAGACGCTCAAGGTGCGACTACCACTCAACAAGTGAGTGTGACGGTTGAGGGCACTAACGATAAGCCTGTTTTACATGCAGATACGCACGCAGGTAGTGTGAATGAGGACGGCACACTATTCGTTCGTGGTCAGGTATTGGCGACGGATGTGGATCATAACTCTAAACTGACTTATACCGCAGACAGCGAGCACGGTACTTACGGTGAGTTCACTTTAAATGCCGATGCGGGCACGTGGACCTATACCCTAGATAATCAAGGCCATCAAGATTTAGCCGCAGGTGAAACGCACACCGAATCTATGTTAGTGACAGTGACTGATGATAAAGGCGCTAAAGTCACAGAAACAGTACAAATCACTATTACAGGTACTAACGATAAGCCAGTCATTACCAGTCAAGTTCAAGCGGAAACGGTGAATGAAGACGGTGTGTTGTTTGTGGACGGTCAAGTAACGGCAACGGATGCAGACCACAACGCAGTACTGACCTACACACCGGATAACTTGCAAGGGACGTACGGCACCTTCGTTTTAAACCCAAGTTCGGGGAAATGGCATTACACCCTAGATAACGATGCGCACCAAGCGCTTGCAGAAGGTGAGTCGCATACTGAAACTATGTTGGTCACAGTGACGGATGACCAAGGTGCGACAACGACTCAACAAGTGAGCGTGACCGTTGAAGGTACGAATGATAAACCTGTTCTGCATGACGATACACACACGGGTAGTGTCAATGAAGACGGTACAATGTTTGCTCGTGGACAGATCTTAGCAACTGACGTCGATCATAATTCTAAACTGACCTATACCGCAGACAGCGAGCACGGTACTTATGGCGAGTTTACCTTAAATGCCGATGCGGGCACGTGGACCTATGCATTAGATAATGAGCATCATCAGGATTTAGCGGCAGGTGAAACGCATACCGAATCTATGCTAGTAACCGTCACCGATGATAAAGGCGCAAAAGTCACAGAAACCGTACAAATCACTATTACCGGTACTAACGATAAGCCGGTCATTACCAGTCATGCTCAAGCTGAAACCGTGAATGAAGACGGCATATTGTTTGTGGACGGTCAAGTGACTGCTACTGATGCAGACCACAATGCCGTACTGACTTACACGCCAGATAACTTACAAGGTACTTACGGCACTTTTGTCTTAAACCCAAGCTCAGGCAAATGGCACTACACCCTAGATAACGATGCACACCAAGCACTTGCCGAAGGCGAGTCCCATACTGAAACTATGTTGGTTACGGTGACAGACGATCAAGGTGCCACCACCACTCAGCAAGTAAGTGTGACGGTTGAAGGTACAAACGATAAGCCAGTCTTGAGCGCCGATACGCACATGGGGAGCATCAATGAAGACGGCACGTTGTTTGCTCGTGGTCAGGTATTAGCTACCGATGTAGATCACAACTCTAAACTGACTTATACCGCAGACAGCGAGCATGGTACGTACGGTGAGTTCACCTTAAATGCCGATGCGGGCACGTGGACTTACACATTAGATAATGAGCACCATCAAGATTTAGCCGCAGGTGAAACCCATACTGAATCTATGTTAGTGACTGTCACCGATGACAAAGGTGCGAAAGTTACTGAAACGGTACAAATCACCATCACCGGTACTAACGATAAACCCGTTATCACCAGTCATGCTCAAGCGGAAACCGTAAATGAAGATGGTGTACTGTTTGTGAATGGTCAAGTGACGGCAACAGATGCAGACCACAATGCCGTGCTGACGTACACGCCAGATAACTTACAGGGGACATACGGCACCTTTGTCTTAAACTCAAGTTCAGGCAAATGGCACTACACCCTAGATAACGATGCACACCAAGCGCTTGCTGAAGGTGAGTCGCATACTGAAACCATGTTGGTCACGGTGACAGACGATCAAGGTGCCACCACCACCCAGCAAGTTAGCGTGACAGTTGAAGGTACCAATGATAAGCCAGTCATTACCAGTCATGCACAAATAGAAACCGTGAATGAAGACGGCATATTGTTTGTGGACGGTCAAGTGACCGCAACGGATGTTGACCACAACGCCGTGCTGGCTTACACGCCAGATAGTTTGCAAGGTACATACGGTAGTTTTGTCTTAAATCCAAGTTCAGGCAAATGGCACTACACTCTAGATAACGATGCACATCAAGCACTTGCAGAAGGTGAGTCGCACACTGAAACCATGTTGGTCACGGTAACTGACGATAAAGGTGCGACCACTACTCAGCAAGTGAGCGTAACGGTTGAAGGTACGAATGATAAACCTGTTCTGCATGACGATACACACACGGGTAGCGTGAATGAAGACGGTACATTATTCGTACGTGGGCAAGTGCTTGCCAGTGATGTCGATAATAACTCCAAACTGATCTACACCGCAGACAGTGAGCAGGGCACTTATGGTGATTTCACCTTAAATGCCGACTCAGGTACTTGGACTTATAAACTAGATAATGAGCACCATCAAGATTTAGCCGCAGGTGAAACCCATACTGAATCTATGTTAGTGACTGTCACTGATGACAAAGGTGCGAAAGTCACTGAAACGGTACAAGTCACCATCACCGGTACTAACGATAAACCCGTTATCACCAGTCAGGTTCAAGCCGAAACTGTGAATGAAGACGGTGTGTTGTTTGTTGACGGTCAAGTGACGGCAACGGACGCAGACCACAACGCAGTACTGACGTACACGCCAGATAGTTTGCAAGGTACGTACGGCAGTTTTGTTTTAAACCCAAGCTCAGGGAAATGGCATTACACCTTAGATAATGACGCCCACCAAGCGCTTGCTGAAGGTGAGTCTCACGTTGAAACTATGTTGGTCACAGTGACAGACGATCAAGGTGCCACCACTACTCAACAAGTGAGGGTGACTGTTGAAGGTACTAACGATAAGCCAGTATTGAGCGCCGATACACACATAGGCAGTGTCAATGAAGATGGTACATTATTGGTACGCGGGCAAGTGCTTGCCACTGACGTCGACAACAACGCCAAACTGACCTACACAGCAGACAGTGAGCACGGTACTTATGGTGATTTCACCTTAAATGCTGACTCTGGTACTTGGACTTATAAACTTGATAATCAAGGCCACCAAGATTTAGCCGCGGGCGAAACCCACACTGAATCTATGTTAGTGACCGTCACTGATGACAAAGGCGCTAAAGTTACCGAGACCGTAGAAATTACTATTACGGGCACCAATGATAAGCCTGTTTTACATGCAGATACACACATAGGTAGCGTGAATGAGGACGGAACATTATTCGTTCGTGGTCAGGTGTTGGCAACCGATGTGGATCATAATTCTAAACTGACTTATACCGCAGACAGTGAGCACGGTGCTTATGGTGATTTCACCTTAAATGCTGATTCCGGTACTTGGACTTATCAACTTGATAATCAAGGCCATCAAGATTTAGCGGCAGGTGAAACCCAAACTGAATCTATGCTAGTGACGGTTACCGATGATAAAGGCGCAAAAGTCACAGAAACGGTAGAAATCACCATCACCGGCACCAACGATAGGCCGGTTATTACCAGTCAAGCTCAAGCTGAAGCCGTGAAGGAAGATGGTGTAGCGTTTGTTGAAGGCCAAGTGACCGCAACCGATGTAGATCACAATGCAGTATTAACTTATACGCCAGATAACTTGCAAGGTACATATGGCACATTTGTTTTAAATCCAAGCTCAGGTAAATGGAACTACACCCTAGATAACGACGCTCATCAAGCGCTTGCGGAAGGCGAATCTCACGTTGAAACCATGTTGGTGACAGTGACTGACGATCAAGGTGCCACCACTACTCAACAAGTGAGGGTAACTGTTGAAGGTACTAATGATGTACCAGAACTGCAGGCTGATACGCACACAGGTAGTGTGAATGAAGACGGTACATTATTAGTGCGAGGACAAGTGCTTGCCAGTGATGTCGACCACAACTCGAAACTGACTTACACCGCAGGTAGTCAACATGGCATTTATGGTGATTTTACACTAAATGCTGACTCAGGAACTTGGACTTATAAACTAGATAATAAGCATCATCAGGATTTAGCGGCAGGTGAAACCCAAACTGAATCTATGCTAGTGACGGTTACCGATGATAAAGGCGCAAAAGTCACAGAAACCGTAGAAATTACCATTACGGGCACCAACGATAAGCCGGTCATTACCAGTCAAGCTCAAGCTGAAGCCGTGAAGGAAGATGGTGTAACGTTTGTTGAAGGCCAAGTAACCACAACCGATGTCGATCACAATGCACTATTAACTTATTCGCCAGATAACTTGCAAGGTACATATGGCACATTTGTTTTAAATCCAAGCTCAGGCGAATGGAATTACCAACTAGATAACAAAGCTCATCAAGCGCTTGCGGAAGGTGAATCTCACGTTGAAACCATGTTGGTCACGGTGACTGATGATCACGGTGCTACCACTACTCAACAAGTGCGCGTGACAGTTGAAGGTACCAATGATGTGCCTGTTCTTCATGCTGATACTCACACAGGTAGTGTGGAAGAAGACGGCACGTTATCTACAAATGGACAAGTAATTGCGACAGATGTAGACAATCATGCGAAATTAACCTTTAGCGCAAATGAGCTGCATGGTACCTATGGTGAGTTTACTCTTGATGCAGATTCAGGCGAATGGACGTATAAGTTAGCCAATGACCAACATCAAGACCTCTCCGAAGGTGAAACACATAAAGAGTTGATGTCGGTAACCGTGACAGACGACAAAGGTGCTAAGGTTGTTGAAACAGTTGAAGTTGTAGTAACGGGTACCAATGATCTGCCAGTACTTACTTTTACAGACCAAGCTAGTGATCACACTCAAGGTACGCTTTCATTCACCGACGTAGATACATTAGATACGCACAGTTATGCGGTTAGCGGAGGTACTGACTCTGGTGATACGCAAACGATTGTCGGTCAGTTTGGTGATCTTGTTTTAGATACGAAAACAGGAGAGTACACTTATACCCAACACCAATCTGTTGCTGGAATGAGCATCGATGCAAACGGTGTTTATCATGGTAAAGAATTCTTTGAGGTTAGTACCTCTGATAACCATGGTGGTACGTCAACAAAATACCTCACATTTGAACCAAGTGTTGCTGTTAATGCGCCAAGCACAGACGGTCAACCGCCTATATTGACTCCAGAGCTTACTCAATCCCCTGAGTTGCTAGATCAGCAACCTGTGATTGCGCCAATCGTTCCACCGACTAATCAATTGAATCCGCTTACTATAGATCCGTCAAGTGACACTGGTGCTAGTCAAACGGATGGTATTACAAGCGTCGTAACTCCTAGTGTGACAGGTCATACCGATATCCCATTCTCAGTGGTCACTTTGACTGATGAAAATGGCAATGTGGTAGCACTTACTACTTCAAATGAACATGGTGATTTTACTGTCGCATTAGCTCAACTGTCCGGTAGTGTTAGTGGTGATGTACATCAGATTTCTGGCACAGCGGTTGCGCCATCAGCCACAGTCTCTGTATCGACGCCAACGCCATTACAATTGACGATTGATACCGACATTAATCAACCAACAGTCGATATTACGGATGGAAAGACTCAGACAGCATTACATCCAAATCATATTATCTCAGGTACAGAACTAAGCCATGTAGATATCTCTGGGGTCATTGATCACCAAGGGGTTGAAACTGATTTAACTGGGTTGACGGTGACGGATACCCAAGGAAATGTGGCTCCTTTAGATCCAAGTCAAGCGACAGTCGATCCTGCAACGGGTGTGTTTACACTTAACAATGTCGATCTATCTAAATTTGGACTTGTTGACGGCACTCTTACAGTTCATGCCATCGCCACCGATCTCGCAGGAAATACTAAAGAAGGGACATTCACTGCAACTTTAGACACACAGCCGGGCACTATTGCCATTGATGGAACTTTGGGTGGTGACAATGTCATTAATGCCGTTGAAACTCAGTCACCATTAACCGTGTCGGGTACCACAACTGGTATCGAAGAAGGACAAGTGGTGGCCATTAAGTTTAATGGTCAATCATATAGCGCTGTTGTCGGTAAGGATGGCACGTGGAGCACTGATATACCTGTATCGGATCTGGGTAAATTAACCGATGGTACGACACCTGTAATTACCGCTTCGGTGGATGATAAAGCGGGTAACGTTGCGACACCTACCACACATGACATGCAGGTGGATACGCATATCGATACCACTACGGTGGCGCTCAATGACGGTGGAGTAGGTGCAAACTTTGACGGTGTTATTAACGCTGCGGAGCAAACTCATGCGGTCATTACTGGCACCATAGATCCAACTGCGACGTTAACACTGCTAACGATCAGTGACGGAACAGACACGATCCCAGTACCGCTGGCTTCGGTATTAGTCAGCCAAGATGGACATTTTACAGCGACAGGTGTGGATGTATCTTCACTCTCTGATGGCCAACTAACGGTTACTGCAACCGCGGTCGACCCAGCAGGAAATGAGTCGTCAAATACAGGTAGTGCATTATTGGATACTGCGCCGCCAAATGCGCCGCAGTTGACGCCAATTCCAGTGGGTCATGATAAAACGCCGCCTCTTTCAGGCACTGGTGAGCCGGGCAGTACCGTCACTTTCATTGATGGTCACGGCAATATTATTGGTAGTACTGTTGTGGGTTCAACCGGTTCGTTTACTTACACGCCGAGCACAGATTTACCCGATGGCGGCACGATAAGCGCCACGTTAACCGATATTCATGGTAATACGTCAGCGTCAACGACGATTCAAACCAATATCGATACACATATTGCGCCAACCACAGCCGATATTACTGATGGCACAGTGGGTAGTACGCAGCACCCGAACCATCAAATCAGCGCTGATGAACTGCACTCTGTACTTATTACAGGCAGCATTGATCGCACCGATGGCACTGAAAAACTGACCTCATTGACGGTAACAGACAGTGCTGGAACTCAGGTTAATCTTGATATTAAGTTGGCTACTTTCGATTCAAGTACCGGCAAGTTCAGCATCAAAGGCCTTGATCTGAGTGGAAATCATTTTGTATCAGGGGCATTAACCGTAGAGGCCACTGCTCAAGATAGCGCTGGCAACATTAGTCTCGGACATGGCACGGCAACTTTAGATATTGAGTCTGGGGAGTTATTCTTTGACAACGTATTGTCGGGTGACAATATCGTTAATGCGAAAGAGAGCCAGTCACCACTGACGATTTCAGGTACGACTACTGACATTGAAGCAGGGCAAATTGTAGATGTAACGATTGCAGGTACGACTTATCATGCCACTGTCGATGCATCAGGTCACTGGGCTGCGATCATGCCACAAACTGACGTGGCAAAACTGCCTGATGGCGATGTAATCATGCAGGCAACCGTACACGATTTAGCCGGTAACAGCACCGACATTACGTCAAATCAACTGTCAGTTGATACTAAGGTTAAAGCGCCAACAGCGATTACATTTGAAAGCACCGGTCAAGATAATCTTTACAATATTGATGAACTTGGCCCTGATCATACGGTGACCGCAACGATTGGCTTGCCAGACGATGTGAAAGCCGGTGATATCTTAACCATTAATGGGACAGCTCATACGCTAACCGATCAAGATATTGCACATAACTATGTCACCTCTGAGGTTTATCCAAATACCAAGGTGACGGCATCAATCACCGATCAAGCTGGCAATACCTCTCAAGATATTTCCAATACGGCAGCAGATGCTGATTTAACACCGCCATTAGTGCCGGTGCTATCACCGATCCCTAATGCCGATCACAACAATGATAATACGCCACCAATTACGGGGATCACCGAACCAGGCGCTGTGGTTGAAATCTTTATTGATGGCACATCAGTTGGTACCGTTAATGCAAATCCGAGTGGTTCGTTTACGTATACGCCGCCGGCTCTTCCGGATGGCCCACATAGCTTTACCGCAAAAGCGACAGACCATGCAGGTAATCCGTCAACATTAAGCGCGGCAGTACACACAACAATAGATACAACGCCTCCAGCGCAGTTAGACGTGAGTTTGACCACAGATACAGGTAAGTCAGATTCAGATTTGATCACGCAAACAGGCACGCTACATATTGAGAACCAAGAAGCGGGCTCTCATATCTTGTATTCAATAGATCACGGCACTACTTGGAGTAGCAGCTTTACCCCTGTAGAAGGCGATAATACGGTTACTGTAAAACAAGTTGATCAAGCAGGAAACGAATCGCCGACAACTAGCCTAACTTTCACTTTAGACACACAGCCGGGCACTATTGCCATTGACGGAACTTTGGGTGGTGACAATGTCATCAATGCCGTTGAAACTCAGTCACCATTAACCGTGTCGGGTACCACAACTGGAATCGAAGAAGGGCAAGTGGTAACCATTAAGTTTAATGGTCAATCATATAGCGCTATTGTCGGTAAAGATGGCACGTGGAGCACTGATATACCTGTATCGGATCTGGCTAAACTAACTAATGGTACGACACCTGTAATTACCGCTTCGGTGGATGATAAAGCGGGCAACGTTGCAACACCTGCCACACATGATATGCAGGTGGATACGCATATTGATACCACCACAGTGGCACTTAATGATGGTGGAGTAGGTGCAAACTTTGACGGTGTTATTAACGCTGCGGAGCAAACTCACGCGGTTATTACTGGCACTATAGATCCAACTGCGAAATTAACACTGCTAACGATCAGTGACGGAACAGATACTATCCCAGTACCGCTGGCCTCGGTATTAGTCAGCCAAGATGGACATTTTACAGCGACAGGTGTGGATGTCTCTTCCCTGTCTGATGGCACGCTAACGGTTACTGCAACCGCAGTCGACCTAGCAGGTAATGAGTCGTCAAATACAGGCAGTGCATTATTAGATACTGCGCCGCCAAACGCGCCGCAGTTAACCCCAATTCCTGTCGGTCATGATAAAACGCCGCCTCTTTCAGGCACGGGTGAGCCGGGCAGTACCGTCACTTTCATTGATGGTCACGGCAATACTATTGGTAGTATTGTCGTGGGTAAGACCGGCTCGTTTACTTACACGCCGAGCACAGATTTACCCGATGGCGGCACGATAAGCGCCACGTTAACCGATATTCATGGTAATACGTCAACGTCAACGACGATTCAAACCAATATCGATACACATATTGCGCCAACTACAGCCGATATTACTGATGGCACAGTGGGTAGCACGCAGCACCCTAATCATCAAATCAGCGCTGATGAACTGCACTCTGTACTTATTACAGGCAGCATTGATCGCACCGATGGCACTGAAAAACTGACTACATTGACGGTGACAGACAGTGCTGGAACTCAGGTTAATCTTGATATTAAGTTGGCTACTTTCGATTCAAGTACTGGCAAGTTCAGCATCAAAGGCCTTGATCTTAGTGGAAATCATTTTGTATCAGGGGAATTAACCGTAGAGGCCACTGCTCAAGATAGCGCTGGCAACATTAGTCTCGGACATGGCACGGCAACCTTAGATATTGAGTCTGGAGAATTATTCTTTGATAACCTATTGTCGGGCGACAATATCGTCAATGCGAAAGAGAGCCAGTCACCACTGACGATTTCGGGTACGACGACTGACATTGAAGCAGGGCAAATTGTAGATGTAACGATTGCAGGTACGACTTATCATGCCACTGTCGATGCATCAGGTCACTGGGCTGCGGTCATGCCACAAACAGACGTGGCAAAACTGCCTGATGGCGATGTAATCATGCAGGCAACCGTACACGATTTAGCCGGTAACAGCACCGACATTACGTCAAATCAACTGTCAGTTGATACTAAGGTTAAAGCGCCAACGGCGATTACATTTGAAAGCACCGGTCAAGATAATCTTTACAACATTGATGAACTTGGCCCTGATCATACGGTGACCGCGACGATTGGCTTGCCTGATGATGTGAAAGCCGGTGATATCTTAACCATTAATGGGTCAGCTCATACGTTAACCGATCAAGATATTGCACAAAATTATGTCACCTCTGAGGTTTCTCCAAATACCAAAGTGACGGCATCAATCACCGATCAAGCTGGCAATACCTCCCAAGATATTTCCAATACGGCAGCAGATGCTGATTTAGCACCGCCATTAGTGCCGGTGTTATCACCGATCCCTAATGCCGATCACAATAATGATAATACGCCACCAATTACGGGTATTACCGAACCAGGCGCTGTGGTTGATATCTTCATTGATAACACTTTAGTTGGTACCGTTAATGCAAATCCGAGTGGTTCGTTTACGTATACGCCGCCGGCTTTGCCAGTTGGCCCGCACAGCTTTACCGCAAAAGCGACAGACCATGCAGGTAATCCATCAACATTAAGCGCGGCAGTACACACAACAATAGATACAACGCCTCCAGCGCAGTTAGACGTGAGTTTGACCACAGATACAGGGAAGTCAGATTCAGATTTGATCACGCAAACAGGCACGCTACATATTGAGAACCAAGAAGCGGGCTCTCACATCTTGTATTCAATAGACCACGGCACTACTTGGAGCAGCAGCTTTACCCCTGTCGAAGGCGATAACACGGTTACTGTAAAACAAGTTGATCAAGCTGGAAACGAATCGCCGACATCGAGCTTAGCTTTTACTTTGGACACCAAAGTAGCGGCGCCTCAGGTCAAATTGAAACTAGATAGCGGTTCAAGTGCTATCGATCACATCACCAATACCGCTGAATTAGACGTTACAGACGTTGAGTCTGGCGCTCATGTTGAGTATTCCGTCGATGGTGGTCAGCATTGGCTAGACAGTGTTGGTCATCAAATTGATGGTGATTACACAGTATTAGTACGTCAAACCGATGTGGCAGGTAATGTGTCAGGTAGTGCAACAATCAGTTATACCTTAGATACTCAAACCCATGTGGATGTGGCGATTGCCGATATTTCAACAGGAGCTGTGCATGGAAATCATTTCTTAAATGATTATGAAATTGTACATAACGAAAATGAAATCACAGGGAAAATCGAACTTTCTGGGGATTTAACCAAACTGGTCATTTCCGATGGCAATCATGAGGTGACTGTGGATCTGAGTAAGGTTAACCTGCACAACCATGGTACCTATAGCAGCTTTGATATTTCACACACAGATTTATCCAGCCTTGATGACGGCACATTAACGGTTACAGCAACCTCGAAAGATACGGCCGGTAATACTGATACTCAAAGCTCGACGATTTTCAAAGATACGCTCAATGAAGCGACAGATGTTACCGCGTCAGTTAAAGAAGAATCGAAAACAAGTGTATCGGGTCATGTCAACATGGAGCCAGACGCGCATGGTGGTTCTAGTTACGCTTTTGGTAGTAGCTCATTGTCGGGAGATATTGACGGTACTTATGGCACGTTGCATCTCAATAGAGACGGTACTTATACCTATGATTTACACAACGCAAACCCTAAGGTTCAAGCGTTAGGTGAGGGTGCCACACTGCAAGATATTGTTACTTACAAAACCACAGATCCTGCAGGAAATGAAAAAGAATCGCACTTAACTGTGACCATTACTGGTACCAATGATCAGGCGATTATTGCGGGTGTGGATAGTGGTGATGTGATTGAAGACAAAGTGTCAGCAACCGAACATTCACTTCTGAAAACCGATGGTCAACTTACCATTGATGATATTGATACCAATACTCTTACCGCTGGTGGTGAAGAGCAGTTTGTATCCAAAGTCACGCCAGCTGCAAATGCGCATAACTTAGGCAGCTTGAGCATTGATAAAGACGGTCACTGGCATTATCAAGTGCGTAATGACAATCAACATGTTCAAGCGCTACAAGAGCAAGACACGCATGTCGATCAGTTTATCGTGCACTCTATTGATGGTACAGCTCATACAATATCGGTCACTATTACAGGTACTAAAGATGCCCCAAGCATAGAGGTGAAAGCAGGCGCTGATCATGGTGCTGTGGTAGAGCAAGGCTCCACTAGCAGTGGACACGCTATTGCAGGGCAACAAACGGCCACAGGTCACTTAGTGGCTCATGATGTAGATACTGCGGATACTCAAGCGTGGACTATTGTGGGTTCGTCCGATGGTAGCTATGGACATATTAGTGTGGATGCGAATGGCGAATGGACTTATACACTAGATAACGCTCGCGCCGCCACTCAAGGCCTAACGCAAGATCAACACGTGACGGAAAGTTTTACCGTCAGAGTCACGGATAGCACAGGTTTAACCGCTGATCAGAAAGTGGTGATCAAGGTTACTGGTAGTAATGACCAAGCCCAAATAGCTGGCACTGATGCAAGATCTGTGAAAGAAGATACCAATGTAGTCGGTAGCAAACATCAATTACATACCGATGGTCAATTAACCATCTCAGATGTAGATAGTGGTGAGGCTCATTTCCAAGCCAGTACTATGGTTGCAGGGCAGGATGGGCATCTTGGCAGCTTAAGTATTGATGAAACAGGTCACTGGGATTATGTAGTAGATAATTCGTTACACGCAGTTCAACAGTTAAAAGAGTCGGATCATATCGATGATGTGTTTACGGTTTTAGGTGCTGATGGCACAGAACACACCATCACAGTAACGATTAATGGTACCAATGATTTACCTGAGATAGCCAAAGGAACGGGCGATACAGGAGCTGTCACTGAGGCAGGTTCTCATGCCAATAATTACCATAATAAGGTTGTTGATCACGGTCATAGTTCGACTAGCGGTACTCTCTCAGCCACCGACCGTGATGCAGGTGATCCTGCTCACTGGCAAGCAGCACATCCTGATGGTACCTATGGTCATTTATCCCTAAATGCCCAAACAGGCCACTGGGTTTATACGCTAGATAATGCCAAAGCAGACAGTTTACATGCCAAAGAAACGGTAACAGAGACTTTTGCTATTACAGATACAGATACAGATTCCTCAAAAAACCCTGTATCAACGGAAATAGTCATTACTATCACAGGTAGTAATGATGTTCCTGTGATCACTGGAAGTCATGTTGGAGCGGTAACGGAGGCAGGAGGTACATCAAATGCCCGCGCTGGAGTTGCAAGCATTGACGGAACATTAATTGCTACTGATCCTGACAATAATGATGCGACATTAGTTTGGTCAGTGCAGAGTGCAACCTCTGGTACGACGGTCAAAGAAGGCACTTATGGTTCCATTAGCATTGATCAGCATGGACATTGGGTTTATACGATTGATGATAGTAAAGATGCGACTCAAGCACTGACCGGAAGACAGAGCCCGAAAGAGCACTTCACTTTCCTAGTGACGGATTCCTCAGGCAAGGCAATTAAACAATCCGTAGAAATTACCGTGCATGGTCGTAACGATAATCCAGTGCTATCGGCATATACACCAACAACATTTGCTGAAGATTCAACGCCCGTTCATGGGCATAGCCACATTCAGACTGTTGCCTTACCTAAGGTAACTGATGTGGATGATTCAGCTTTCACTTATAGCATTGATTCACACCCTGATCATGGCAATCATAATCACCAATGGATTACGATAGACAGCCATACCGGGGTAATTTCGGTTCACACTGATGCAAAAGATTTACAGCATTTGTCGGTGGGCGCCTCACATACTGAAGATGTTGTAGTCACAGTAAAAGATGCTCAAGGCGGTACTACCCAGCAAACCCTACACCTTACCATTGCGGGTACTAATGATGCGCCGACGATTACAGAAATAGATGTCACATCCTTAAAACATAGAGTGGATGATATTTCCGCTGATACCGGTAAATCTACAGGTACGTCAACCGATCAAGTTGAGCACTCTTCGGCACTGATTAAAACACATACCAACTTGCAAGATGTGCTGAATGTACAAGAAGATCGTATTGTTGAAGGCGATATTAAATTCAAAGATATCGACGATCATAAAGATGCTTCGCATTCACATGGTGACACCTATACCTTCTCTGCCACCGCAACGGTTGATGGGAAAGCGGTGTCGATTAAAGACTCAGGCTTTAGTATTGATAACGATGGGCACTTTGTTTTTGATGCACATTCTGAACTTTATCAAATGCTACAAGCTGGACAAGATGCCGATGTCCGTATTCAAGTCACGGTAGAGGATAATCATCAGGCACAGGGCGTACAAGAAGTTCATTTTGTGGTGCATGGTGAAAACGATGCGCCAACGGCTACCCGTGTGACTCCAATCAATATTGATGAAGACCATACCCTGCAATTTACGTTAGGGCATGACGATACCAATTGGGGGGAGAGTCTAACGACGCTTATTGACCCTGAATCAGATAAACTGGATATTTCTAATCCGAGTGTTGATCCTAAATACGGAACCATTGTCGATCACGGGATGGGACGATTTACCTTCACTCCTGTAGCCAATCAAAACGTGGAGACTTATGGTTTAGTCCCTGTCACTTTTGAGGTTGATGATAACCATTATGCTAAGGCGACTCGCACGGCTTATATTCATGTAAACCCAGTTAATGATGCGCCAACTGCAGGTGTAGTGACTTTAGCTGGAATTGATGAGGACAGTGGTTCTATTCATTTCACTCGAGCTGATTTGTTAGCTCATACCAATGATATTGATAATACCAAAGCGGAATTAGCTTTAAGTGATGTAGTATTGTCAGATGCCAAAGCGGGTACGTTGAGCGGTGATGAGCAGCATGGCTGGACATTTACGCCATCACAAAACTGGAACAGCAACTGGAATAAAAATGACTTTAATCATGACATTCAAGTTGTATTTAAGGTCACCGATCCGCAAGGTTTATCAAGTGCTGGTGGATCCACATTACCTGTGAACCCAACTCCTGATGCCGCTGTAATAACAGAAGATAGCAGCAAACAACAAGATCATGCGGTACATGATGGAGAGGGAAGTCATGCTGATATTCATGCGCAAGGTTATTTGCACATTGAAGATCCGGATTTGGGGCAAGATTCATTCCAAGTATCAAGTTCCATTGGCGGTCAGCATGGCTTCTTGAGCATTGACGCTAATGGGCATTGGCAGTACACATTGAACACTAAAGATCCTGTAGTGTTGGCATTAGGTGATGGAGAATCGACAACTGACACTATTACTGTGCATGCACAAGATGGTACAGCGCACGATATTACAATATCTATTACGGGTAAAAATGAAGCTCCTGTGGTCACACAGACCAGCGATATTCATGCCAAAGAATTTAATGCCGATGCGACTCATACCGTCAGTGTTATTTCTGGGCAGGTGCACGTAACTGATAGCGATTCGACAGATACATTAAGTTATCAACTTGAGCAACCAATAGCTGGATTCCACTTGGATCAAAAAACGGGTAAATATACCTTCGATTCATCTGTCCAAGAATATAATCACCTCAGTGAAGGTGAGGTTGTCAACCTTCAAGCCGTTGTTCTTATTAGTGATGGACATGGTGGTACGGTCAAAGACACTGTGGCAATTGAGCTTACTGGTACCAATGATGAGCCTCATGCTGTAGCAACCAGTTTGCCATCTGTGCAAGCTGGCGAAACTTTACATTTTACCGATGCGAGTTTACTTGCTGGTGTAATGGATCCCGACTCAGGTGATGATGTACATATATTAAAACTCAGCGCCACACATGGTCAGCATACACTGACCGAAGTACATTTGACTGATAAAACCCTTGGACATCTGACTCAAGATGGTAAAGGCGGGTATGACTTTACTCCAAATAAAGGAATTTCTGGGGATGTAGAAGTTCAATATAGTGTTACCGATGGCATTGCAGTGGTAGATGGTCTTACTACGATAATCCATGTAACTCCAGCACCTGCGAGTACGCCGACAGGAGGCGATCAACACTCAACACATACTGGGAATCAAAATCCAGATAACTCTCATCCACAACCGATAACAGTTACGCCTGCTGATACACACGCTACTATCGATGAAAGTGGCACTTCAGTGTCGGGTCAGTTGCATGAGACTCACTCTGATACTGGCAGCCAACATCATAATGCTCATGCTTATGGTTTGAATCATGCTACGGGTTCATACGGTTATATAACCATGACTTCTGATGGTAAATGGACCTATACATTAGACCCACACACCTCAGATAGTGATGTGGTGAATCAACTGAATGAAAATGAGCAATTGGTTGATTCAATCGAGGTGAATGGCCCGCACGGTAAGACGACGATCAGCGTGACTATTAAAGGCAGTAATGATAAGCCGGTGATTACTGGCACCACTCAGCATATCTTTGATAGTAAGAGCGGACATGAAAACCTAGGTTCTAAAGCGGCAGCTGAAGTTGATATGACCGAGGTTCATGGCTTAATTACTGCAACCGATGTCGATCATAATGCCAAGCTAACGTATTCATTGCCAAGCGACTCTGCACAGAATATTGATGCCAGATATCTCGAAAATGGTCATTTGGCTGGCTTGCATGTTAACCCTGATGGTAGCTATGAGTTTAAACCTGATAGTGCACATTTTGGTGATATTCCCCCTGGCACCATTAAGAAATTTAAGGTATCTGTCGAAGTTACCGATGAGCACGGTGCTACAGCCCATCAAGTGATTAGTCTGGCGGTACAAGGTCATAACCGTCCGCCAGAGGTTGCGCACACCGACTTACATTTAGCCAATGCTAAAGAAGATTTTGGTACTCTGACGCTGACCACCGATCAATTACTGAAACAAGCAGGAGCAACGGATCCTGATGGTGATACGTTGCACATCATTAACTTTAAAGTCACGGATAACCAAGGCAAAGCTGTCAGTATTCATGATGATGGTCACGGTAATTTTGTGTTTACTTCGGCGCAAGATTTAAACGGCCAAGTGCATTTAAGTTTTGAAGTGACTGATGGTATGTCTGCGGCGCAGCAAATTACTGCGAGTATGGATATTACGCCTGTTAATGATAAACCTGTCGCGAGTAGTTTTGCGTTAACCAGTGTTGCAGAGTCTACAACGAGCAACCCGACGCCAACCCATGTCTTTACCAAACAAGATTTCTTAGCTCACGCTTCGGATGTAGATATTACAACCAACCATGATGCACTGCAGTTTGTCGGTGAGCCAGAATTGGATAGCGCAAGTAAAGCTCATGGTCGTTTGATTAAAGTGAACGGTGGATATGAGTTTAAACCATCGGATCCAAACTGGTATGGTTCGGTATCAGTTCATTACACAGTTAAGGATTTAGCCGGAGAAGAAGCCACAGCTACAGCCACTATTACTGTAACACCAACTAACGATGCAGCTGAAATCAAAAACCCGAACCCAGGTCATGCAGTAGAAGATCAAGCGCACAATGCGCAAGTCACGGGTCAGTTAACGATTAGTGATGTTGATGGTCCTAGTGAAGAAGTGTTCCATGCGAATAGCCATATAGGCGGTAGGTTTGGTTATCTACAATTGGATGACAAAGGCGAATGGAAATATGTCTTAACTCGCGGAAGCCGAAGGGGTGTGCAGCAACTGGGCGATGGTGATAAATTTACCGAACGTTTCGCTGTTACCTCACAAGATGGCACTGCATACGAGGTGCGCGTGAATATTTTGGGTACTAATGATGATGCTGTCATCACTGGTACTGACACTGGCACAATGAATACTGAAGTTACGCCAAGCGTGACCGAACAACTCGGCAGTTCGGCTACTGCCACCGCGACTCCAGATGAGATTACGACTACAGGAACATTGACCGTACAGGATGTTGATAAAGGTGAGGCTGGCTTTAAAGCCGAAACACTAAATCCAACAAACACGGGACACCACTATGGCACTTTAACTATTCAACAGTCAGGTGCATGGACCTATGTGGTTGATAATAATAATCGAGACGTACAAGCACTTCATGAGGGTGAGCAGATACAAGAGCACTTTACTGCGACCTCTATTGATGGCACTGCGACACAGGATATTACTGTTACTCTAGTCGGTAAAAATAATGCTCCTGTCATTGCGCACGTGACAAGTAAACCGGCCATAGAAGCAGGGGCTAAGCTCACAGGTCAGCTACACAGTAGTGATATCGATAATGATCATGCAACGGTGACTTACAGTCTGCAGCAGGGTACAAGTGCTCCAGATGGATTCGTATTGCAGGCAAATGGTCACTACAGCTTTGACCCAACAAATAAAGCTTACAATGCGTTATCAGCGGGAGAAACAACAACGGTCGTTGCGCATGTGGTGGCAACAGATTCACACAATGGTGTGAGTGAAGCTAAAGATATTGAATTTGTCATTACAGGTACTAATGATGCCGCGACATTCAGCGGTTCAAGTACAGTGCATGTACAAGATTCACCAAGTCTGCACAATAATGCCGCTTCCGCGCATAGACAATTGCATGTCACCGATGTTGATCATGGTGAGAGTCACTTCATCGCGGAGAACTCCATACTTCCAGACCGTAGCCATCCTTCACAAAGTGGTTTACCTACAAGTGCTTACGGTCATTTGTCAATTACCGACAATGGGCAGTGGCAATATCATGTTGATCATGCGGATAGAGTAAAAGCCATTCCAAACGGTCAACATGTGACAGAAACATTTACGGTCCATTCTACTGATGGAACGCCACATACGGTGACCGTGACCTTAGACGGTAGAAATGAAGCAGCAACATTTAAAGGAGATTTCTCTGGTGAAGTCACTGACGGGCAAAGTGCATCCGTTACAGGTACAGTACAGGTAGCCGATGTCGATTACGGCCAAGCGGGGCTTACCAAAGCGCAGAGTCATTTGGCACCATCGAAAACTGATATTCAGCACCATACCGGGCTTTCAACTGATGCTTACGGGCACCTTTCTGTCGATAGTCATGGGCATTGGGCGTATCACATTGACGATACTGCGGCGTTCAATTCGATTGCTGACGGCCAAAAGGTGATCGAAACCTTTGCCATAGCAGCCAAAGATGGCACTCATCATAATATTGTAATTACTTTGATGGGTAGCAATGATGCGCCAACGGTCTCAGGCGCTGTGGCGATGCAGCAACGTGGCACTGAAGATAGAACCATTACCTTAAACCAAAGCCAACTATTGTCACATGCTGTCGATGTTGATAATGCTGATCATTTAACGGTGGTGAATGTTCAGGCGCAGCACGGCACGATAAAAGTAGACCAGCACGGGAAAATACTTTACACGCCAAACGCAAATTATCATGGCTCTGAGACCTTTACTTATGATGTGCAAGATAGCCAAGGTGCCACAGTGCATACCCAAGCTAGCATGCAAGTTAATTCGGTAAACGATGCGCCAACTGTGGCTCATAGCGTGACTTTGACAGGCATTAACGAAGACACTCATAGCAGTATTGATGCTTCGGCGTTATTGGCAGGTGCAAGTGATGTTGACCGTGATCGCCTTTCGATCTTGGCTAACTCGGTCACCGCTGAACATGGACAGATACGTTATGATTCGCATAGCCATACGTACTTATACTATCCAGATCATAATTTTAATGGTCAAGATACGCTGCATTACAAAGTGTCAGATGGACACGGAGGGCAGGTTGTGCAAACAGCAACAATAGATGTTGCTAGTGTGAACGACGCGCCAACAGTCACAGCGCCGGTGTCTTTACCTGATCATGCAGAAGACAGCACAGTGACCATCACCTCGGCGCAACTGCTTACACATGCTCAAGATGATGATGGTGATTCACTAAGTATCAGTGACCTAAAAGTGAATCATGGCAAGTTAGTTCATCATCACAATGGCACTTGGAGCTATACGCCAGATCATAACTACAATGGAAAAGTGATACTTAATTATCAAGTGAACGATGGGCACGGTGGGCATGTTCAGCAACAGGCGTTGATGACAGTCACTCCTGAAAATGACGCAGCGCATATTGATGCTCCAGCTGTTATGTATGTGGATAATGGACACAATTCATTTATCATAGATACCTTGTCTATCTCTGATGTGGATGGGCGCGCTGAAGAAAAATTCATTGCGGAAACGGGCTTGCAAGGGCAGTTTGGCGAGCTAGAAATCTCTGAAGATGGACAGTTCAAATACGTTCTGAATTCACATTTGCCAGTCATCCAACAAATGATGGATGGGGACACTAAAACAGATACTGTAACTGTACACTCTGTTGATGGCACAGCATATGATGTGCAAATTCATATCGGAGGGCACACTAATCACGCCCCTACAGTGAGTCAACATACCCCAATTGTTTTACAAACCAATGAGCATCATCAGTTCTCTACTGCAGACTTTTTGTTTAGTGATACAGATGGTGATTCACTGGATCATATTACCATTACTCAATTGCCGACTCATGGAGAACTGACCTTAGAGGGTCATCATGTTCAGGTCGATCAATCTATTAGTGCAGACGATATAGACAAATTGTCCTTTACCGCCGATAGCCATGATAGTGGTCCTGTCACATTTGATTTTACTGCTAATGATGGTAGAAGCGATTCGGCTGAGGTGAGTATGACAATATCTGTTGCTCAGCCAACTTCTCAGTCATTGACGCCTCACTCGACAAGTCATATTGCTGCATCTAGCACAGCATCTTTGACCGGGGCATCTGATGAGCCTGTGTTGGATACGCCGGTTGAAACCGTATCTTTAGAGGCACTGGCATCCAATGATGAAAGTAGTCATGTTGGCGGAGCACAAGCATACTTAGATCAGTTAGGTGTCAATGATGATAGTGCCTCTGAGCAATCTGTTGCGGCTCATCAACCAGCAGCAGATTTAGACCTAGTGTTAACGGAAGCGTCGCTTCCTGTATTAGATGAGCACGGACATGTCATTGAACCGGTGAGTACAGACGCGGCGGATAGTCTTAGTGATGATGAGCATATACTTCATGATGAATTGCATCATCAAGACCCGAATTATCAATGGGATGATCATCATGGTTGATCACACACTATAGAGCGAAATGGCTTTGAATAAACATCGTAGGTAGGAGTATCTACGATGTTTATATTGTTAGCTTTTCATGCTGACGTGATGACAGTGATTAGCATGGTAGGAAAGCCTATATAGCTAAGTACCTAAACAAAAAAACCGCAATAGCGTCGGTGCTATTGCGGTTTTTATTTGCTTGTTTCTCTGGATATCAGATTTAGGCGCTTGCCATTGCTCTAGATCTATCTCTCACCAAACGCATGACTCACGTTGGTGTAAATTGGTTTCCATAAGTATTGGAAGACTGTTTTTTCACCGGTTGTGATATTTGCTTCACCTGTCATACCTGGGATGATTCTAAAGCGAGCAGGGTCGTCGCCAAAGTAGCCTTTATCCAGTTCTACAATGACATCGTAATAGATTTCGCCACGTTGAGTTTGGCTGGTGGTAGGGGATATTTCAGAGACTTTGCCCTGTAGCGCGCCAAAACGGCTGTAGTCAAATGCATCTACTTTGACTCGCGCCGCCTGTCCTACTGAGACAAAACCGACATCACGAGGTGATAGCTTCGCTTTGAAAGAAGAGGTACCGTCTATCGGAACAATTTCAACCACAGTACCGCCAGGTTTGATTACGCCACCATTACGAGTTGTAGGTAGGCTTTGAACTAACCCTTTTACCGGCGAGGTCACCAGCGTATTTTCGACTTTGGCTCTTCCTGAACGTAAACGTGCATAAAGTGCTGATAACTCAGACACGGCTTTGGCACGCTCTTTACTGACTTCAAGTTTTCCAGTGGCTTTTAGCTGTTCTTCTTTACTTTTGTTCGACTCAGCTTGTTTGATCAGTACCGCTTTTTTGGATTTTGATTGCTCGTATTCACTTTCTAATGCGGCAATTTTTTGGCGCATTTCTAAAACACGAACCTGAGAAATATTACCAGTTTTCTGCCCTTTTAGCAGGATGTCTAATTCTTTTTGTGAAGATTCAAGTTGTCGCACTTCAGCAGGTAACTGACTAATTACCCCTTTAAGCTCTTCATCAATTCGCTCACTTTCTTTTTGTAAAACGATGCGTTTTTTCAAAAATAGCGATCTCGCCGCTTTTAATTGTGCACGCTGCTCTGCCACAACATCCGGATAGTCTTTTTCATATTGAGAAAAATCAGGTTCTCGCTCTTCAATAAATGCGGTTTTACGTTCAATTCTCAAACGCAAAGTCGCTTCTTTTGAATGTAACTCTTCTAGAGCCGTGGTCTGGAAGGTTGCGTCGAATTCAACGATAGGGTCGCCAACATTCACTAACTGTCCACGTTTAACGAAAATATGTTTTAGCTTACCACCCAACTCACTTTGTATTACCTGGCGCTCACCTTCTGGAATGACTGCACCCTTGGCTTTTGCTATTTCATCGACTTTAGTAAACACCGTCCAGCCAATAAAAAGAATGATACACGCACCAATAAGTAAGCTACTTGTGGTGAGTAGGCGACGGGTAATACGAGACTCAATCACTTCCACTGATGAATTATTCATGCTTATCCCTCGATGACTTGAGTAGGTTGATCGGGTTGAATTTGTTGTTCAGTTTCATCTGGAATAGGCCCTGCATAGCTGACATTCCCTGCATTTAGCACAACCACCTGATCCGAGAGTTTAATCAGCTCTGTATCATGAGAAGTAAATATAATGGTGCTTTTACCTCTATTCGCTGTGAGCCACTGAATGAACTTTTGTTTCGCTTTGTTGCTAGTTACCGGATTATCCAATAGAACGAGCGGATACTGGTTACACAGCAATTTTGTTTGCGTGAGCAAGGTGGCTTCATAGTCAGAAAATGGATGTGACATAGACTCAATTTGGTTTAAGTGAGTTTGTAACCCGTCAGGTAAACTGTTCACCCAGCTTAAAGCCCCTTTTTGCTTCAGTATCGCTTCAATAGTTTCTACCGGAACTTCATGTCCATCGGAGATAAATTCTTGAATCGTAATTGGCACCATCTCAGGCAGATCGGAATAATAGCCAAACCACTGTCTAAGCAGTTGTGGGTCGTATTGCGATAAATTAATGCCGTTGAGCTTGATTACACCATTTTGAGCAGGAATTAATCCAGCAATAACCTCTAACAAAGAGGTTTTCCCCGAAGCCATAGGGCCTGTGATCGCAATTACTTGTCCTGCTTCTGCTTTGAAGCTAACGCCCGATAAGGCTGGTTTTAACTGATTGGCAAAACGTAACGTAACCAATTCGAGTTCAACACTCGGCGCTTTGTCAGTAAGCTGATGATGTTGATAAGAAAAGTCACCTTCTGCTTTATGATTAATGGATTGGTTAATTTGCTGTTTGGCTTGCTCCATGTGATGCAGACGCGAGTAACTATTGGCGAGCATTTGTGCCGGGCTTGTGACTCGAGAAATTAACATCATAGTGGCGATTAGGCCACCGGCGGTTAATACATGCCCAAATATCAGCCCAATACCTAAACCAATGACCGCCAACGTACTTAGTAGACTGATGGCGTAATAGATAGAAGTGTACTTAGCCTGATGGTTAAGATGACTAAAACTATTTTTAGAGGCTAGGGTATTGGCCTTTTCAAAACGAGACATCCAATGCGGCAGAATATCGCTTGAACGCAGATAGTTCAGCTTGCCATTTAGCTCGTACAAAAGAGAAAAGCGCGATGTACCCGATATAGTCACTTGATTGCTCAGTAATCGCTGTTGTCTTTGACTGCGTTTTGCCAGTAACCAGTACAGTGCCAGCGTTATGATTGGCACAATCACTAGCCAACCTCCGAGCATGCCAATAGCCACAATAAAAATAATCACGAACGGAAGGTCAAATAAAGCGCCGCCTAATGGGCCTTGCGCAACGCTTTTAAGGCTTTCTGCGGTAGTGATACGGCTCATTAAGGTTGAAGAGCCTGCCATTCGAGTCAGATTTAGCTGACTAAATAGAATTTTACGTAATACTGATTCGGAAACTTCACGACTGATACGATTGGAAATGGTAGTCAGTAGTTGGCTACGAATCACCTTCAATAACAGCATCATGGAAAAGAGCAAGATAGCGCCAACTGAAATGCCGACCACTTCGTGCCCTGCATCACCACCGATGACATGGTCATAAACCGACATGGTGATAAATGGTATGGACAGTGCAAACAGGTTAGCAATAAAGCTAACCAGCAACAGTTTTGGAATGAGCGGTTTAAAATTGCTTAACTTACTGGCAAGCCAATCGACTTCGTTTCTTTCTTGGGGCTGACCATGAATAAGAATAACAACGTCGTTTATTGAATGATTGACTGTGGCAGGGACAAGCTCACCATCTTGATATTCTGTATATCCAGTTAAGCCATAGCGACACACTGTGCCAGAGTCTGCGTTGACTCGGATAGCCACTAAATGATCGATAGATTTCAGTTTGCGATTTGCCGGATGAACACTGTAAGGAACCATTAAACGGTCGAGCAGGGTAAAAATATCCTCGGCATCGTACATTGGATTACTTTGTATCCACTGGTTAGCAAAGTTCTGTACGCCTGATTCGACTTTGATAATAGAGAGAACATCTAATACGGAATCTGAATAGCTTTGATTCATTGTGCGTCCCCAATTGCCTGAATTTTAATTTGTTGTGAAGTCAGATTAACCAGTACTTCGCTTTCGGTGTTTATCACAAAAGCACGACCTTGAGACAAATAGTACTTAATGACATCACTGAGTCTGTTTAGAGATTCAATATCAAGATCTCTTTCTGGCTGATCTAACACCACAATCGGGGTCTCTTTAGCCAGTTGAGCAACAAGAGCCACAAGTTTGGTTGCGCCTCGGCTAAGGCTTGCGCCAATGTTATAGCCAACCTTAGTTTCCATGCCATCGGCTAAATCAGAGATAACGCGGTTTAAGCCAAGCGCGCCGACCAGTAAATTGGCTTCTTCTAATCGGTCATTATTAAACCCACAAATATTATCTATTAAAGAGCCAGAAATAAGTTGTGGATTAATGGGTACGAAACTTACTTGATGACGCCAAGAAAATTGGTCACTACTAAAAGGCGTATCGTTCCAAGTGAAATCACCAGATACGGTTGGCTCTAAGCCTGCAAATACTGAAATTGCGTTACTGCTGAGATCGTAATCTTCATGGTGTAGGGTTACGGCTTCGCCTTTGCTTAGCTGTAATGAATAGCGAAATTGTTCGTTGAAACGTTTAAAAACGACCTGAGTGGCATCAAGGCGTTCAAATTCATCAAATGCAAGATGATCATCGGTCGGGTTTTTCAGCTCTTTCAATAAGTCAGTAACCGATTCATTGGCAATTAAAAATGAGCTGTAACGCAGACGCAGGCCCATCAATGCGCTCAAAGGTGCTACGGCTCGACCTGACAAGATTGAACAAGCGGCGAGGCCACCAGAGGTGAGGTCGCCAGCTAACACGCTTAAACTGCCGATCAATACCACAGCAACGGATGTGCCCATTGCGGCGATTTGAATCAACTCTTGCGCAATGGCGACTTTGCGTTCAGATTCTGCCATGGATAAATAACGTTTTTCGTTAAGATGACGAAAGTAAGCATAAGCTTTTGATTCGAAGGCGTGCTTCTTAACTCCGCAAAAGAAAGAAAATACCAGAATGAGGAAGTTCATACGGCTCTGTTCAAACAAAGACGCTTCTTTGGAGTGGCTACTGGATTTTTGAGTAAAAAGCCAAACAAAAGCAAAAGTTATCGCCCAAACCACAATAGGGATGAAGACCAATTCCCCACCCACATAGTAAATAAGCGCTAAGAAAATAATAGCGAATGGGACGTCGATAAGCCCGCTAATGAAACCGCCAGAATAAAAGTCTTTAATTAAGCTAATGCCCTTCAAACTCTCTTGCAGAATGCCAGGTTTTAGGTGTTTCAATTGCGCAGAGGTTGCTCTATTTAAGTGCTGAATGATTACTTGGTAGGTTGAGTGTTCGGTGTTGACAGCAGCAGCCCCTAACATCCAAGTTCGGACATAACGTAAAAAGGCGTCTAAACCGATAGCAATGGCAGAGCCCCCTAGTAAAAGGAAAGCCGTACCGTAACTTTGGTTGGGCAAAATTCGGTCATAGATCTGCAGAATCACAAGAGGGATAACCAGTGATAAGAGATTAATGAGTAACGAAGAGGGAAGAACACGAAGTATAGTAGTCCGCTTGGACGTCTGACTATTTAATACATTGTTCATTACGAGTTTTTGTCCTGTTTAGGCAATTTTAACGAAACCTATATGAAGTACATTTAATAAATGTAATAGGTGATCCTATAATTTTCCATAACCAATTGTTTTTATGGTCATTTAGATTGCATATTTGGCATCTAGTGTAATAGCTTAGTTTTAAAGGAAAAAATTAACTATATTGTGAAAAATGAGAAACATTGGCCTTATCAAAAGGTTCGCCTAATTCTATTTGAGTATTCATTGGTGTTGTCGCAAGGGTCACGTGCATTGCTCTATGGTATTCTTCTATTTATCGTCTACTACCGTTTCAAGATGCAGTGAATTCTACTTTGTAGCATTTTGAAACATATTAATTATATTGGATATTTCTGTGACAGTACATAAAGAATTTTTTGCAAGCTTTTCACAACTCACCCCTGAGCTTTGGGCCAAGCTGTATAACGATATCAGTGAATTTCGTCAGTTATTCAATTTGCCAATCAATACTGGTATAGAAAGTGAAAAACTGTGTCATCTGCATTCAAACTTGATGATTGAAGAGCTAACGGAATTAGCGCGAGCCACGAATAAAGAAGATCAAGCGGATGCCATCACCGATACCGTGTACGTTGCGGTGGGTCGTGCGGTGCATGCCGGACATCAAGCGTTGCGCGATACTACGATTGCTCGCCAAGTTGATGTATTGCTAAACGTGGCAAAAACGTTACAAATTCCTTTTGAGCAATGTTGGGATGCTGTGCATGCCAGCAATATGAGTAAAGCGGCGTTAAATGAGCAACAAGCGAAAGAGACGGTAGCTGTGTATGCGGATAAGGGCGTAAGTGCGGATTATCAGTTAAAAAATGGTAAATATATCGTGTTTTGTAATAAAGACTCTGTTGCCAATGACGGAATCGTTATTAAAGAAGGTAAGATATTGAAAAACAAATACTATCAAGCCGTAGATTTGAGCTTTGTAGGCTAGTTCTGATCACTTCACTTACTTAGTGTGATTGGTATTATTCGCCTCATTTAAATCGAATATTGAATGTTCGTTTTAAATGAGGCGTTGTTAATCACGATCTAGCTAGTCGTGATTAACAGATAAGCTTTTGATTTTCTCGCTTAGATTCGTCTCTAGCTCGTCCAACCAAGCATAGCGTTTTGTGTATAGACGACGTTTAGTTTTCTTGAGTTCAGACGGATCTTTACGCTCTGGATTAGCTGGGATCAGGTAGCGATATTTATCGGCTTTTTCTGCGCCGTATTCTGCCCACAACTCATCATAATCAAATGTCACAGATTTACTTTTAGAGCCTTTATAACGTAAGGCTTGGTAAATGTGTCCGCGATTTGATACGCCCACAAATTTGTTGATGCCCAAAGACTTACCAAACATTAACGCCACTTCAACCATTAACGCTTTTGGTCGTAGACCGTGGAATGAGCGAGTTAAGGTTTTGATGACTTGGTTTCTATCTTCAATTTTCTCACTTGGTCCTTTTAGCGCCCCAACATGTAAAGTTGGTTCAGGATCAGTTGATAGATTGAACGTAATAGAATAAATGGTTTGGTTTAAATCGTTGATTAAGCGCAAGCCCAATGAACCTTCACGCATCTCACCATCAAACAAAATCAGAGTAAATTGATTGCCTTTAGAATCGGTTAGGTCAACCAGAGGTAAACCTTTACCGAAGACTTGATTAATCTCAGTATTGAACGTGGAGTTAAGCAAATCAAAGTGCTGCTCAATCAACTTCATTCGTTCATTAACCGGTAAATCAACAAACAGATACGGCTTTAATGCCTTTTCAATTAATCGCGGCTTTTGTTCAATCGCACTACGGAACACATCGTTGTTATTTGATAGTGATTCGATACGAGTGTAAGTGGCGTGATACATCTTACTTAGTACGTAAAATCGAGCTTGAAGCCAAATGTGTTTGAGTTTTTTATCTGAAGAAGAATGCAAGGATGCCAGCTCCATGTTAACTGTGATGCGAATTTATGTCTTAGCGTAAGAGATAAAGATTTTTGCGTGAGCAGTTGTTGCGATGGGTGTGTATCACAATAGACTGCAATCAGTGGCATTAAATGTAACAACACAATGGTATGATTTATAGGAAACTTGCTGAGAAGTAATTATTCGTTTTTGAGTGTAATTGCTGAGTGGCTTAGTGGTGAATAGTTTAGCTAAGGCTCCAACATGAGTAGAGAAAAAGTAGGAACCTTAATTATTTCAATCTATTAGATAGCAAACTGCTGCTGCATCTTTTCTATAAAATCATCTAGCTGGCTTTCCTGTAGTGCGTTAATGCCCGCCGCAGCCTTTCTGCCACCACCGCTTGGAAATTGACTGCAAAGCTCATCTGCCCCTTCACGACGATTCAACGGGCTTCGTACGCTTACGGTATAAGTTTCTTGCTCTGGGTTTGCTGTAATTACCGCGATGGCTTGGTCTGGGTATTGATTGGCAAGCCAGTTGCCAAAGGTGCCGCTGATGCGTCTTGCCCATGCTTGGTTTGGCAATAGATACACCGCAATGTGCGAGCTGCTATGGTAATGCTCGATGCTTTGTACTTGCGCCCAATCTGAATCAAAGCCTTCTTTTAGTTGATAGAAGACGCTGCTTTTATCGTTTTGCAGGGCTAAAGGAGAGGGATAAGAATAGAGCTTTTGATACAAGGTTTGCGGATGAAAGTGCAAATCTTGGATGCTGTGACCGTAACCATTGTAATTAATTAAAGTGCCAAGCTGATTTAAAAACTCAATCTCATCATCGGTCAGTCCATGCTGCTGGCCTAGTGCGGTCGCTTGAGTAATCAGATTATCACCAAAAGCGCCGGTACAGGCCCATAAATATTGAGCGCCGCTCAGGTATTGATTGATCAGAAGGCTAGTGCAAGTCTCGGGAGAGGTATCTATTTGCGTGGTTAAATACGTCGACTCTGGTATAGCGCCCGTCCTGTGGTGATCGCAGTAAAAAGTTGCAATATCGCGTTCGAGTAGCGATTGTAGGGCGGCTTGGTTTTTCTCCATCGAGATATCCAGTACACACACAGAATCGATGTTTTCCGAGTGGATGATGCTTTGCAATAATTGAATATCGCGCTTTACGCCAGTGATCAGTTGTCCATCCATTGGCGTTGTTTTACGCAATTGTAGCAGGGCGCAAATACCATCGGCATCGCCATTAAAAACGTCAAAATGTGCTACTGAGCTAGACATAACCGTGATCTCGTAAATATTGAACGACTTGCTCGGCAGTTTGCTCTATAGAGAATTGGTCGGTTTTAAGGTGCACTTCTGGCGCGATAGGCGCTTCGTAATCTGATGTGATCCCAGTAAAGTGTTTTATTTCGCCACTGCGCGCTTTTTTGTACAAGCCTTTTGGATCGCGCGCTTCACATACGGCTAAGGGCGTATCCACGAACACCTCGATAAAATCCCCTTCTGGTAATAGTGCGCGAACCTGTTCTCTATCTTGAATAAACGGAGAAATAAATGCGGTCAGTACCAGAGTGCCAGAATCGACAAACAGCTTCGCCACCTCGCCAATGCGTCGGATATTTTCAACTCTATCGTGATCGGAAAAGCCCAGATCGCGGTTTAAACCATGTCGAACATTATCACCATCAAGAAGATAGCTGTGCATTGCCAGTTGATTGAGTTTCACTTCTACGGCATTGGCAATAGTGGATTTACCCGAGCCACTTAACCCAGTAAACCAAAGCACTGCCGACTTATGCTTTTTTAGCGCTTGTCGCTGACTTGCCGATACTGAGGCTTGATGCCACACAATATTTTCCGTTGTCATAGTAAAAAGTTACTCCTTGTCGTGGTGCAGATGGTTCACAAGAACCATCTTACAAGCCAAAAAAATGTTCGATAGCAAAAATAGCGGTAAAGCTGTAAATAATGCTGATTGGCGCGCCTATTTTTACAAAATCTGAGAGCTTATATTGACCTGCGTTAAACACCATTAAGTTGGTTTGGTATCCATACGGGCTAATAAAGCTAGCACTGGCGCCAAAAGCCACCGCCATGACAAACGCAATCGGGTTGGCATTTAAGCTCAGCGCCAGCGAATAAGCGATAGGGAAGGTCACCGCCGCCGCCGCATTATTAGTCACCAATTCAGTCAGTAGCAGCGTTGAAATAAATACAATAATTAGCGCCACATGCGGGCTTAATGTCAGGTTATTACTGACTAATATGGTGTCTAAATACTGAAATAAGCCACTGTTTTGTATCGCAAATGACATCACAATCGCTGAGGTGATGATAAGCCAAATATGATAAGGAAAGCGCTGAGTGACATCATTTAAAGTGAGCACGCCAAAGCATAATAGAGCGCCAAACAGCAGCAACATGGCTTTGAACAGAGAGACAATGCCGATTGATGCGCACACTAACGCAATCACGAAGCTACATAAGGTGGCTTTTTCGCCTAGCCCTTTAAGTTTATTTTCCACTTCAATATCGCTAAGCAAAATAAAGTGTTTTTCAAAAGCGGGCGCAAGCGAAGGCGGCTCACCGGCGGTAAGCACCAGATAGTCTCCGGCTTTCAGTTTGACTTCACCTAACTTGCCGGATAATCGCACGCCGTTGCGCTTAATCGCGACCACGCCTGCGTTAAATTGTTGGCGGAAATTACACTCTTTTAGAGAGCGGTTCACCAAGTTACTCTGTGGTAATAAAATAGCTTCAACAAAGCTTTTTGAAGCCAATCCTTCTTTTTCGGCAAAAATTTCCAACCCATTGTAATGGGTCAACTGCGAGACTTTGGATACATCGCCGTTAAAAAATAGACGATCGTTCGCTTCTAGCACTTCGGTAGGGGAGACAGGGCTGATAATACTGCCTTGTCGCTCCATCTCAATTAAAAACAAAGACTCCATATGACGCAGACCGTTTTGATTGATGTCTTTGCCAATTAAGCTTGAACCATTAGAGACGCTCGCTTCAATAAAATAGCTGTCGCTAACTGGGGTATCAGTTTCATTGTTGGGTAAAAAGCGCAGCAATAGCGTGAGCATTAAGCCACAAGCGACCACCACACATAACCCGACCGCAGTGAAGTCAAAGAAGGAGAGCGGGGGTAAATCGGTATCGAGTAATAAGCTATTGACGATCAAATTGGTGGAGGTGCCAATTAAGGTCAATGTTCCGCCTAATATGGCGGCATAAGAAAGAGGTAATAACAGCTTAGTCGCGCTGTGGTGAGGGTTGTTGCGTATTGGCGATAATAGGCTTGAAACTACGGCTGTGTTATTAAGAAACGCTGAGAAAACAACAGTAAAGCCAAATAGGCGAGCGAATGTCTCGCCATAGCTTGGGCGTATTACGAACTGTGCCATAATTCGTAATACGCGCGTTTTTTCCAGAGCAATAGAGCACAGCATTAGCAGAATCAGGGTTAATAACCCTTCATTGGAGCCAGCATTAATGACTTGTTCATTGGTGACAAGATTCAATGAAAACAAGGTCAATAATGCCAGACCAAACACCCGTGCTGGGTGTTTCTGAAAACGAATTAAAGCAACAATTGTGGTCACAAAAACCAGCAATACAACGCCGCTTTGAAGGCTCGTGCTCATGGGTTATGCCTTACCGAGTAGGTCTTTTGCATCCCAATGCGGGAAGTGCTTACGAACTAACTGGTTTAGCTCAAGTTCAAACTCAGAATAAGCATGAGTGGCTTTTTGTTGATTCTCTAGTGCGCCTTGCACCATACCGGCACCAACTGTTGCGTTGGTAAAGCGGTCAATGATGATGAACGCACCCGTAATACGGTTATTGTCGTAAGAATCAAAAATCACTTTTTCGTTAAAGTCTAAGTGACACTGACCAATCTCATTCAGATTTAGCTGAGTCGCCGGCAGTTTTTGCATGCTGTTTACGTCAACACGGTGAGCAATTTTTGATACTTGCCCTGTCACGGTTTTAGTACCGATTTTGATCAGATATTCGCGATTTAACTGCAACGCATCTTCGTTCATCCAAACGATATTACAATCTAGCGCATTACTGTGATGAGGCTGTTGATCAGGGCGCACTAATACGTCGCCGCGACTGATATCCACTTCATCTTCTAGGGTTAGGGTAATGGCTTGCCCTGCAAATGAAGAAGTCAGATCGCCATCAAAGGTAACAATCGACTTCACTTTGCTTTCTTTGCCCGATGGCAATACTTGAATGCGATCGCCTACGCGAATCTCACCGGACACCACCGTGCCACAAAAACCACGGAAATCGAGGTTAGGGCGGTTAACGTATTGCACAGGGAAGCGGAATTCGCCTTCAATTTTACCTTTGTTGGTTTGCGCAGAGTTAAGTAGACGCATCAAGGTAGAACCTGGATACCAACCCATATTTTTACTTGGGAATACCACGTTATCGCCATGCAGTGCAGAGACAGGCACAAACTGGATGCTGTCAAAATTTAGCGCCTTGGCAAACTCACGATATTCTTTTTTGATCTCTTGATAACGTTGCTGGCTGTATTCAACGGTATCCATTTTGTTTACCGCAATAATGGCGTGTTTAATGCCCAGCAGTGAACAAATGAATGAGTGACGGCGAGTTTGAGTTTGTACGCCGTGACGTGCATCAATTAGGATAATCGCCAAATCAGAGGTAGAAGCACCGGTCGCCATGTTGCGCGTGTACTGCTCATGTCCAGGAGTATCCGCAATGATGAATTTACGTTGGTCTGTAGTGAAGTAACGGTACGCGACATCAATGGTGATGCCTTGTTCACGTTCAGACTGCAAACCATCAACCAGTAAGGCTAAATCGAATTCTTGGTCAGTGGTGTTGTATTTTTTTGAGTCTTTTTGAATCGCAGATAACTGGTCTTCAAAAATCAGCTGATTGTCGTATAGCAAGCGACCGATCAAGGTTGATTTACCATCATCGACACTGCCACAGGTGATAAAGCGCAACAGATCTTTGTTTTCGTGTTGTTTTAGGTACTCTTCCACATCGTATGAAAGTAGATTTGAAATTGTGTTCATCGGTAATCCTTGTCAAATATTTCCGTTTTTGGCTTACGCTATGTAGCTGGCTTACGTGTTATCGAAATGGGGCTTAGAAATAGCCTTCCATCTTCTTCTTCTCCATCGAACCGGAGGAGTCGTTATCAATTACGCGCCCTTGTCGTTCGGAAGTCGCCGTGAGCAACATTTCTTGGATAATTTCAGGAAGTGTTTCAGCTTTTGATTCGATAGCACCAGTAAGCGGGTAACAGCCTAAGGTACGGAAACGGACTTTTTTCATTTGCGGAGTTTCGCCCGGTTCTAACGGCATACGTTCGTCATCAACCATGATCAGTGTGCCGTCACGTTCCACAACAGGACGCTCTTTAGCAAAATACAGCGGAACCATGTCGATGTTTTCTAAGTAGATGTATTGCCAGATATCCAGTTCAGTCCAGTTTGATAGTGGGAATACACGGATGCTTTCGCCTTTATCTACGCGAGCGTTATAGATTTGCCAAAGTTCAGGACGTTGGTTTTTAGGGTCCCAACGATGATTTTGATCTCGGAAAGAATACACACGCTCTTTAGCGCGAGATTTCTCTTCATCACGACGAGCACCACCGAAAGCAGCGTCAAAGCCATGTTCATTAAGTGCTTGCTTTAGACCTTCTGTTTTCATGATGTCAGTGTGCTTAGCACTGCCATGAGTGAAAGGGCTAATGTCCATATCTAAACCACGTTGGTTTTTATGCACAATCAGATCAAGCTCGTATTTTTCTGCAAGCTCATCACGAAATTCAATCATCTGCTTGAATTTCCAGTTGGTATCGACATGTAAAAGCGGGAATGGCACTCGAGCTGGATAAAAGGCTTTTCGTGCAAGATGAAGTAATACAGAAGAATCTTTACCAATAGAGTAAAGCATTACTGGGTTTTCAAACTCAGCAGTCACCTCGCGGATGATCTGAATTGATTCAGCTTCAAGGGCTTTTAAGTGGGTAAGTCGAGCGGTATCCATAATAGATGTCTATCCCTGTTATTAAGATGTGATAGCAAGCTAACAACAATCTATAGCTTTGGCTCATAACTAAGCTATCTAAGATAGGCAGAGAAGGACTAAGGGAAAATCCTCTGATGTGATTGTGTTGGTAATATTTATATTTATCAATGGTTTATGTGTTATTTGTTGTCGTAGAAATAATCTTTTAAATACCCATAGGTTTAAAGCATAAAAAGAACATACTTATAACTAAAATGAATATGTCGGAGTTTTAATAACATTCGCTCTGCAGAGTCTTGGTTGTAAAAAATAACCGAGCTCACAGGTGCTCGGTTATTTTGTGTTTAATCTGCCTGTTTAACAGTCAGGTTTGGCTTAAGGATTGAGCTGCCAATTAAAAGCGTCACTATGAGGTTTGGATTGGTTACTGAGCACAGCATTGAGTAGCGTTTTTGCTTGCTGTGCGCTTAACGGTGACGTTTTTGTCGCATCACTAAACGAATCACTGAGCAATTGTTGCCAGAGTTTGGTCGCTTCTTTATCCAACTTTTCATTAAATGTGCGGTTACCTGCGATCTTATAAAGATGGTCTACAGCCTCGGTAAAGTGCTGTTTTTCAATGGCGCAGTGATAGTGTTTAATCTCTGATTGAATGTCAGTTTTTACCGGTGATTTTGCTAAAGGCTCTGCTGTCGAGCGACGTGTGTATCGAGCGATTATCGCGGCGCTAATGATAGCGATAATGACAAGCACAAGGATAAGTTTGCCGTATTCAGAGAAAAACTGAGCAAGTACTTCACTGCTGTTATTTTGCGTAAGCACGGCACTGCTATCACCAATTTGTAGCTGCATAGGCTCTGTAGTCAGGCTTTGCAGTTGATTGGACTTGGTATCCCACCATTTTATTGTTTGCGGCGGTATGACAAGTTTACCGGCTTGTTGAAACACCACAGTGACATCTTGGGTTAATACGGCGGTATTTCGTTTACTTAAACGATCAAACACATTCTCTTTTGCGGGCGGCTTGCTATATGCCTCTACGCCTGAAATATCGGGCATTACCAAATCAGGCAGTAGCATCATGTGTGAATTTTTTACTTTTAATTGATAGGTTAACACGACCGCATCGCCTACCGCGTATGGGTCCGAATCACTGTTAGGCGTATCGGTGGATAAGCGAAAAGTGGCGGCTGTGCCTGTTATAAAGTCAGTAACACCTTTTAGTGCAGCAGGCATTGCAACGTTAAAAGTGGCTTCTTTTGATGTGATGCTACCGGTTAATTGGGCATCACTACTCTCGCCATTTTTAAGCGACACATCGACCTTAAAGCTTGGTATGGTGAATTGCCCCTTAGTGAGAGGATAAATATAGAGCTTGGCCGTTTGTGTGTACCATTTTTCACCAGCTATGGTTTTTACTGAGCGAGCGATTTTCTGTTCGTCTTTTATTACAACCGCGTTCGCAATATCAAAATAGGGCACCACCATTTCATTTTCAAACGGCTGACGACTGCTGAGTATGACGTTTGCCAATACTTGTTGTTTAGGGGCAAGATTGTCATTTTCATGAGCGATTTCCACCGACAAGGTCAAAGTGTTGTCGTCGATAAATGCTTGAACATCATTGGCGTATGACGAGCCAGTTGCGATTAGAAGCGTTAGTGCCAATACCCATAATCGCCATTTGCTCATGGAGCTTTGAAAAGTGAGATTATTCGTTTTCATTGGCAAATTCCTGTTGAAACTTTTGGCGTAAGAATTTTGATGGATCTTGACGAACCTGCTTTAACCAAACTTGATTGGAAAGCTCAGTGGGCTTACCTAGCGTGGCTTCTTCATCGCTGGTGGCTATGCTCCTGTCATCAATTTTCTTGTCTCCTTCTTGCTTCTCTAAAGGGGCGTTTTTTTGCTTGTCGATGGCTGCGTTTATGATTTCGATATTCTGCTTCATTTCAGCTTGCAGTGAAGGTTCGGTACTTTTTGCCATATATAGCGCAGTGTAGAGCGCTTTTGCTTGCTCAAACTGATTTGAATAGGCCAATGCGTTGGCCATTAAGTATCGAGCTCTATCATCATTAGTCTCTTGTAATAGGGTCAGGACACTTTGAAAATCTCCCGCAAGATAAGCGCTATGAGCTTTCCAAGCAGGGGATTCAAACGAGGCTTGAGCCTGCGCGTAATCACCTTGTTTAAAATGCACATAACCTTGCTGATCTTTAGTCAGCCAAAAGTTCATAAATTGATTGGGCGATAGCACTCCCCACGCTGTTACACAAAGGGCGAGTAGCAGTAAGTATTGCCAGTATGCTCTGCTTTTTAGCCAGCCTAGACTCATGCTTGTTGTTTTAGTTGTCACTACACTTACCATTGCAAAGTCCACCCTTTTCTAAACCACATTAGTTGGATAGGTAACAGTAAAAATAACAGCGGATAACCTGAATCTACCCAAGGCTGTGCTTTGTCATTCACCGCAAACAGGTTACTTTGAATATCTTGATACACTTGCTCAACGTCTGTTGAGTCGTGGGTAAATAGGGTCATTGAACCGTGCCCCGACTTAGCTAACGCATCTAAGTTTTGGATTTGAGTGTCAGATAAACCTTGAGCACCCTCGCGTCCACTTTCTGGATTTTCTCCCATCGCCCATATCAAGACTTGATGCGATAGTGATGCAAATTCTTGCTGCATTTTTTCTATCGCTTGTGGGTCGGTTTTATCGGTGACAATTAGCACAGTCGACGGCACTTTGGATTCTTTAAGCAAAGCCACGATAGGCTTAATAACCGATTCGGGTTTACTTTGATTATCAGGCAATAAGCTAGGATCAAGTGCGTCTAAAAAATAACGAAAGAGCTCTCTGTCCTTAGTGACGGGCATAGCAATATGCGCACTGCCGCCGTAAACCACTAAGCCAGTTTTAGCATCACCTCTTAGATCTGCTAACTGAGAGATCTTTTGTTTAGCGCGTTCCAGTCGAGAGGGCTGAATGTCGGTGTTAGACATAGACTCCGACACATCAAGGGCCACAATCAATTCCGCATTATCTTCAAAAAAGGGTGACGCTTGTGTTTTCCATGTCGGGCCCGCCATCACCAATGTTGATAATATGGAAAAGAGTAAGAACAGCTTAATTGGCGTCATCCAAGTGCGGCTTTGCTTGTTTAGGGTCAGCTGCTCAATGATGTTTTTCGACATCACCGATTGCCACTGAGTCACTAAATCGTCTTGTTTTGCCATTGAGCGTTGTATCGCCACTAAGGGAATTAACGCCAGTAACCACCATGGTCGAATAAAATGGAAATTGCTGAGATTCTCGAAAAGTCCCCAGTCAAATAAACTATTCATTTGGCCCCTCTTTTACTTGGCTAAGAAGCGCTTTTTGGCGCTGGTTAGTGTGGAGTTTTTTACTAAACACCCATAGCGCGGCCAGTAAATTAAATAAAAAGCTGACGCCAAATGCCCAATGATGCAGGCTGTGACGAGGTCGGTGTGTTAACAACTCAAACTCTTGTTGTTCTAGCTCGTCAATGGCTTGGTATGCTTGATCAAGCTCGGCGCGATTCATGGCATGGAACATTTGACCACCGGTTACCGCAGAGACTTTTTCTAGGGTAGGGAGATCCATTTTGTAACGCCCTTCAGTGCTAGGGTCGCCAATGGCGATGGTGTAAATCTTCACGCCATATTTGGCCGCTATTTCTGCAGCTTTAACGGGAGGCATTTTAGAACTGGTATCGTCCCCGTCGGTTAATAGAATCATCACTCTTTGGCGACTGTTCTCTTGTTCGAATACCGCAATGGAGAGTCCGATAGCATCGCCAAAGGCGGTCTGAAATCCCGCGTAGCCAAGCTCGACACTGTTTAATAGTGCCAACCAAGTATCGATATCTTCAGTAAACGGCGCTTGAACGTAGGCGGCGTCGGCAAACAAAATAAGGCCCAATCGGTCGTGTTCACGACGCTTGGCAAAATCGGCAAGCACTTGCTTAGCAACGTATAAACGGTCATGTGTTGTGCCTTGTTCATCGGTAAAGTCTTTTTCTGACATCGAACCGGATAAATCTAAAGCGACCATAATTTCTCGCGCCGATTTCTTTTGCTCTATTGGCTCGCCCACCCACATAGGTTTGGCTATTGCGATTATCAAACTCAGGTAGCTGATAATAACCAGCGTCCACTGCACCTTGTTACGATGCAATAAGGTGGCGCTGTGTGAAGGCTTGTCGTCAGATACTGAAACTAAGCGTTCAAAGAAAGGCACTTGCAGTGCACTTTTAGATTCTTTGTACGCCGGCAAAAAGCGATAAACCAGCAATGGCAATACTACAAGCAGCAATGCCAATGGATATTCAAATTCAATCATGACTCACCTCGTGATGTTTGATCCAATGCGCTGTTTGGGCAATCAGATTGTGCGCGGTGTTCTCATTGATAGAGGCGTTAGGCGCATACGAAAGCGTGGCTAATAAGCCGCTTAATTGCGACGAAAATTGGCTATCTTTGCATTGCTCATCGAGCCATTTTTCCCATTCATTGCCCAGCAAAGGTGAGACTTGATGGCGTGGATACGCATTAAGCGCTGTTCTGCGTAGCAGTTGCGGAATCAGGCGCAGTCTGTCTTTATCTAAAGATTGCAGCTCAAGCAATGCCATACGACGATACGCATTAGCTTGGTATTGACGATATGCCTTAAACCCACGATAGATAAGCCAGATGGCAATGATGAGCAGTACAAGATACCAACCCGGCGCATTCGGTATCCATGAAATAGGCGTAGGGAGGCTTGGCTCGCCAAGCCCTGATAGCATCGCATTCATGCTGGCGGGTTTTAATGTTTCGGTTGTGCCATTCATACTAGGCTCCAAGGGCTTTTCGCAGCTGTTGATCCGCTGGCTGAAGCGTATTAATTTCAATCACCGGAATGCGGTATTTCTTCGCCATATGTGCAAAATTTTCTAGCGCTTGAGTGACGTCATTAGCAAAGCGTTCTTTTGTTTGGGCTTGGTTATGGGTGACGGCCAGTTGCAGGTTGCCGTCAGTGAGCACCATTTTGTCCAGCTTTGCTAGGTTATGTTCTAACGGGTCGGTGACATGGCACAGCACTACATCGTTGTGCTTACAGAGCGTTTTGATTTGCTCTTCGCTTTGCTCACGATAGCCGTAACCATCGGTAATTAAGATGATTAACGCATCGTGTTTAACCAAGCGTTTGGCTTGATGAAATAATTGAGCAAATGAATTGCCTTGAGAATCTTTTGCTTTACCTACGCTGAGCTGCTGATTTTTAATCACTATCTCATTTAAGATCTTTAATACGTGATTGGCACTGCGTTGCGGAGCTATTGGCACTGCGGTGGTGTCGTTATAAATGATGGCACCCACGCGATCGGTTGAGTCCGTCACTTTCCATGCAATAAGAGCTGCAATTTCGGCGGCGATAACCGATTTCATCTTTCCGGTACTTCCAAAAAACATATTGGTTCTTTGGTCAACAAGTAGGTAAACATTACGCTCACGTTCTTCCGAGAAAATCTTTACATGTGGCTTGCCGGTACGCATGGTGACCTTCCAATCCATAGTGCGGATATCATCCCCAATCTGGTAATGACGCATCTCTTCAAAGTTTAAACCTCGGCCACGCAGCTTGGATACGTGACGCCCAGTTAATAGACTGTTGACAGGTTGCGGTGGTAAAAAATCAAAGCCTGTGGCTTTGTATTTCATGAGGCGCAACGACTTTAAATCGGTATAGATTTGTGGGTCGAGTTGCGATGTTTTTTGCTTGATAGGATTGGAGTTCGCCATACCGTGCTCTCTTACGCGACTGCGACTTGAGATAAGATTTCGTCAATCACTCGATCTGAACTTACGCCTTCGGCCAATGCATCATAGGAAAGGATAAGACGATGTCGAAGTACGCCGTGTACCACTTGCCTGACGTCATCAGGGTCAACAAAGTCTTTACCTTTTAACCACGCCATAGCGCGCGCGCATTTGTCTAGCGCTATGGTTGCCCTTGGGCTTGAACCTACTGCAATCCAGTTTGCCAGTCCAGAATCTGGGTATTTCTCGGGCTGACGGGTAGCGATAATGATCGACACTAAGTATTTCAATACCGCATCACTGCAATAGATCTGTTGAATTTCTTCTCGCGCGGCAAAAATGCAAGCGGGATCAATCGGCTCTGGCTTATATGACGAAGGCTTTTCTTCTCCGCGCACCATCTTGATAATTTGTTCTTCTGCATCCGCGTCTGGATAGTCCAAATTGATTTTCATTATGAAGCGATCCATCTGTGCTTCTGGAAGCGGGTAAGTCCCTTCTTGCTCTACTGGGTTTTGGGTGGCAAGGACCATAAACAAATCAGGCAACTGGTAAGTTTTGCCGGCTACGGTGATTTGACGCTCTTCCATTGCCTCTAGTAACGCCGCTTGCACCTTAGCGGGAGAGCGGTTGATTTCATCGGCAAGCAGTAAATTATTAAACACTGGGCCAGGTTGAAAGGTGAGGGTAGGTTTACCATCGACATCCTGATACACCTCTGTGCCGGTCACGTCAGATGGAAGCAGATCAGGTGTAAATTGAACTCGACCTAGGTCAACGGATAAAGCAGAAGCCAATGCTTTTATCGAACGAGTCTTAGCCGTTCCAGGTAGCCCCTCAAGCAAAACGTTGCCGTTGGTCAGTAGCGCGACCAACAAGGTATCGACCATATGTTGTTGTCCGATGACCGATTGCTCCATCTGCTTCTTAAGTTGCATTACTGATTCTAAATTAGAATTCATGTCGTCACTCTCTAGCTGTTATAACGTGAATAAATACAATTAGTTAAAGATAGTTTGTAATTGAGGAAATAGCGGAACATTTTTATTTTAAAAAGTGTGTCTTTATTTCAACGCTTATAAATATAGAGACTATTATTTGTTATGTAATATGCTTTTGGCGGATATCACATATGAATCAAAGTCAATAGCTTTGCAGGGACCAATCATTAAACTGTGAAACGTGAAAGGCACAAATCAAGTCAATTTCTAAGGGAAGCATTCGTTGGTTTGAAGTGTTCAATTTAAATGACAAATATAGGAAACCCATCATGAAAAAACTGGCTCTAAGTATTGCTCTAGGTCTTAACATTGTTGCACTACCAACGTTTGCGGCTACTGAAGTAGCGACCCTTACTGACTTCTTTAGTGATAAAGGCGAAGTGACCACTGAAAAGAACTATGCAATCTACGAAACAGCGCGACAGTATCTGAAAGTTCAAGAAAAGGTGGGCGTGAATAACTTTGAACATAAGCGCGTTCTCACTCCGACCGATCAACAACCCGTAGTGCGAATGAACCGAGATACATACTATTCGATGGCCGTTGTTAACGTTTCACAGGGGGCAACGATTACGCTTCCAGAAATTCCAGAAGGCAAATACATGTCTATGGAAGTGATTACAGAAGATCACCGCATTCAAGCAATGCAATACGGTTCGGGTACTTTTGATCTTTCTACTCATGCTGGCGACCATGTGTATGTGATTGTTCGTACCGATGCGACATTCACCGAAGATGAAGTGCATGCGATTCAAGATAAAATGACCATTGACGCAAAAGCGAGCGCAGAATTTAAGGCGCCACAAGTACAAAAAGGCCCTTTTGAAAAGGTAGAAAAAGAGCTGAAAGCAGAGATGCCAACCATATTAAAACGAGATGGTGCTCAGGCAACTGCAGGTATGTTTACCGATCCGCAAGATGAATCCAAAGAACTATTTACAGAAGAGAAGTATGCGGTAGGTGCTGCAATTGGTTGGGGCGGGGCGCAACTGCAAGATAATATTTATGAAGTATCAGGTAACTTCCCAGCAGATACTTGTCACCAAGCGACTTTTGAAGACCCAGAAAATCAGGCGTTTTGGTCAGTAACTGTATATAACAAACAAGGCTTTATGTTTAACGATGTGGCAAATGTCAGCTCGAATACGGCGACTAAAAATGCCGATGGTACTTATACTGTGAGCTTCGGTTGTGGCGATGATGCGCCAAACAATATCGCGACTAAGAACGACTCTGGCGTATTTAACCTAGCGTTCCGTCACTATATGCCAAGCCAAAAGATGCGCGATGGCTTCCGAGTATTGCCTTTAGTTAAAGCGGTTAACTAAGTAGAAAAAAAGCACTAGTTTTACATCATTAGTCTATAAATCGGAGTGTTTGTGAATTCAAAGCCCCGTTTCTTATTGAAGCGGGGCTTTGTTAGGTATTGCATGAAGCGTTCTTATTTATTTATCTACTTATTTACGACGTTACCAAGCTTCAACCATGTATCGATAACCGTATCTGGGTTTAGTGAAACAGAGCTGATGCCTTGTTCCATTAACCACTTCGCTAGGTCGTCATGATCAGATGGGCCTTGGCCACAAATACCTACGTATTTACCTGCTTTGGTTGCTGCATCGATCGCCATTTTCAGCATCGCTTTCACAGCAGGGTCACGCTCATCGAATAGGTGTGCCACATCACCGGAATCTCGGTCTAGGCCAAGTGTCAGTTGTGTCATGTCGTTTGAACCGATAGAGAAGCCATCAAAGTACTTCAAGAACTCGTCAGCCAAGATTGCATTCGATGGTAGCTCACACATCATGATAACTTTTAGACCTTGCTCGCCACGGCGAAGGTCATACTTAGCCAGAATGTCAATAACCGACGCTGCTTCGCTTGGAGTGCGAACGAATGGAATCATGATTTCAACGTTTTTAAGCCCCATTTCGTTACGAACGCGTTTGATCGCTTGAGTCTCTAGCTCGAAGCAGTCTTCGAATACCGGTGAGATGTAACGAGATGCGCCACGGAAGCCCAGCATTGGGTTCTCTTCATGCGGTTCAAACGTTTTACCGCCGACTAGGTTGCTATACTCGTTCGACTTAAAGTCAGACATACGTACGATTACACGCTTAGGCCAGAACGCAGATGCGATAGTCGCGATGCCTTCTGTCAGTTTGCTTACGTAAAAATCGATTGGATCTTTGTAGCCGCGGATACGTTCGCTGATTTCTGCTTTTAGCTCGTCAGTTTGGGCATCGAAGTTCAATAGGGCTTTCGGGTGAATACCGATCATCTTGTTGATGATGAATTCAAGGCGAGCTAGGCCAACACCTTCGTTGGGGATTTGTGCGAAATCGAAAGCGCGATCTGGGTTACCCACGTTCATCATTACCTTGGCGGGTAGCATGGGTAGCTCATCAACCTCAGAACGTTTGATTTCAAAGTCAAGTTCGCCGTTGTAAACGTAGCCTGTTTCGCCTTCTGAACATGACACTGTTACGGTATCGCCATTGTTTAGGCTGCTTGTTGCGGTACCACAACCAACAATCGCAGGGATACCAAGCTCGCGAGCAATGATTGCAGCGTGACAAGTACGGCCGCCACGGTTAGTGACAATAGCAGACGCTTTTTTCATCACAGGTTCCCAGTCTGGGTCTGTCATGTCTGTAACCAGTACGTCGCCTTCTTGTACCAGTGACATTTGCTCTAGAGAGTCAACCAAACGAACTGGGCCTGAGCCGATACGTTGACCGATAGCACGGCCTTCAACTAAGACATCCGCCTTGTTGTTTAGCTCGTAACGCTCGATAACGTTTTGGTCGCTTTGAGAACATACCGTCTCTGGTCGAGCTTGAACAATGTATAGCTTACCGTCGATACCATCTTTAGCCCACTCAATGTCCATCGGACGTTGGTAGTGCTTCTCAATGATCATCGCTTGTTTTGCCAGTTCTTTGATCTCTTCATCGTTCAGTGAGAACTCGTTACGCTCTTGCGTGTCGGTATCGATGATATCAACTTGCTTGCCAATCTCTTGGTTGCTTGAGTAGATCATCTTGATCAGCTTAGAACCAAACGTTTTCTTAACGATTGGGTAGTGACCGGCTTCTAGCATAGGTTTGTGAACGTAGAATTCATCTGGGTTCACCGCGCCTTGTACAACCATTTCGCCGAGACCCCAAGAAGAAGTGATGAACACGACTTGGTCGAAGCCAGACTCAGTATCTAGCGTAAACATCACGCCTGAAGAGGCTTTGTCTGAACGAACCATGCGTTGAATACCCGCAGACAGTGAAATGCCACGGTGGTCAAAGCCTTGGTGTACGCGGTAAGAGATAGCACGGTCGTTAAACAGTGACGCGTAAACGTGCTTGGTTGCTTCTAGCACCGCGTCGATGCCTTTCACGTTAAGGAAGGTCTCTTGCTGGCCGGCGAATGAAGCATCTGGAAGGTCTTCTGCGGTTGCAGATGAACGCACAGCTACAGACAATTCTTGGTTGCCTTCAATTAGCTCGCGGTAGTTATCACGGATGTCTTGTTCTAGTGATTCTGGGAAAGGTGCATCTAGAACCCATTGTCGAATCGTTGCACCTGTCTTACGCAGTGCGTCAACGTCTTCAACATCAAGTTCATCAAGTAGTTGATGAATGCGCTCATCGAGACCTTTGTAGTCAAGAAAGTCGTTAAACGCATACGAAGTGGTAGCAAAACCATTAGGAACAGAAACTCCGGCATTGGACAGGTTAGAAACCATCTCGCCCAGTGAAGCGTTCTTACCGCCGACTTTGTCGACATCTTCCATGGATAGGCCATTGAACCATAGAGTATTATTTTGCATTTATTTCTCCAGAAACATAGCAAGCATTGTAGGGATTTAAAGGCAAACGATTACGTATCAGTTTAAAAAAATGTAAATTATTTTTTAAAGCTGTGGGGGACGTAATAGTCAGCAGGGGTTTTTTATATATATTATGATCCCATCCTACTCAAAATAATTTTAAATATTAAACAAAAAATGCAAATTGATATTCAAAGTCGTGATGTATTCTATGTTTCTGATGGAACGGCCATAACATGTGAGACTTTAGGGCATGTTGTTCTAGGTCAATTCCCTTTCAAAGCCAATGAGAAAACCTTTCCGTTTGTGGAAAGTGAGGACAAGCTTGCTGATTTATTAAAAGAGATTGAAATTTCGTATCGTGATACCGGGTTAGAACCGTTGGTGTTCTTTTCGATTGTGATACCTGATATCAAGGCAAAGTTGCTAGGAGCGCCTGCGCACTGTTATGACGTGTTAGAGAGCATCGTGCAGAAAGTACAGGATGACATTCAGATGGCTCCTGTTCCTAAATTGCAGCGCTCTCGCAGTGTAAACAAGGATTCGGCTAAGTATTTCGATCGTATTGCCGCGATAGAGTATACGCTCGCACACGATGATGGCATCACGCTAAAAGGGCTGGAAGAAGCCGACGTCATCTTGTTGGGTGTTTCTCGAAGTGGCAAAACACCAACAAGTTTGTATATGGCGATGCAGTTTGGTTTACGCGTAGCAAACTACCCATTTATCCATGATGACTTAGCGCGCTTAAAGCTGTTGCCAGAATTTGAAATCTACCGACACAAGCTGTTTGGTTTAACGATTGAAGCAGAAAGGTTGATGGAGATTCGAGAGAACCGCTTAGCAGGCAGCGAATACGCCAGTGACTCACAATGTTTGTATGAATTACAAACGGTAGAGGCGATGTTCCGCAGAGAAGCGATACCTTACATCAATACCTCTTCACTATCGGTTGAAGAAATTTCGACACGCATCTTGGAGCGAACGGGTTTACGACGCCGCGTACTTTAAGTGGGTAGTTGATGAAACTTATGTTTTTGTTGCTCCTGCTAAAAGGAGCAACAAGGTGATCTTGTCCGTGATTCCTACCTATTGTTTAAGGAACGGTTAGTGAAATGGATGACAGGTTTTACGGATTGAACGCTCTCTAGATTTAGTGAAATGAATATCTAGTGAGCCGACAATATGACCGGATGCTGCTGAGTAGGGTGTGGCATAACTTGTGTTTGCCAACTATACACCTCTTTAATGGTTTCAGAGGTCAGCACTTCCCAAGGCGTGCCGTCTGCGACTATGTTGCCTTGGTTGAGGACCACAATTCTATCAGCGTATTGCGCAGCCAGGTTTAGGTCGTGCAGTACGGCGACCACACAAGCGCCTTGTTTAGCCTGTTGCTGAGTAAGTTGCAAAGTGTTGTGCTGGTGGCTTAAATCTAGCGCCGAGGTGGGTTCATCCAAAAACAGTATTTTGCTGTGCTCAATGGAGTCTAGTTGGGTCAGCACTCGCGCTAGGTGCACGCGCTGTTTTTCACCGCCAGATAAGCTAGGATACAGGCGCTCGGCTAGGTGTAATACCCCGGTTTCTTCCATTTTTCTTGTTGCTACGCGAGTGATGTTCTTCTGCCCGCCCGATAAAGTTAACCCGCCTAATTCAACCACTTCTTGCGCGGTAAAATTAAAGGTTAGTGAGCTCGATTGAGGCAGAATTCCGAACCGCTTAGCCAGCACTTTTTTATCCCAATCTCGTAAAGGTTTACCCATGATCAGGTGCTCGCCTGAGTAGGGCATTTCATTGCTGAGCGTTTTTAATAAAGTGCTTTTGCCTGTGCCATTCGGGCCAAGTAACACGGTAAATTCATGAGAATGAAATTCGATATTGACCTTATCTAAAATGGACTTTTTACCGATATTGACTGAAATATCGCTGCATTTTACTACTGGAATACGCATTAAATTCGTCCCTTTTGCGAGATAAGTAACCAAATAAAGAAAGGGGCGCCTAATACCGCGGTAATGATCCCCACTGGGATTTCTAAGGGAGCAATTAAAATGCGCGATAACATATCAGAGATAAGCAGCAGCAGAGCGCCTAATACCATAGCCAGAGGCAACAAAGTTTTATGATTTGGGCCTGAAATCATGCGCCCAATGTGCGGCACTATTAGGCCGATAAAACCTATCATTCCCGCCAGAGAAACGGTTACCCCAACGCCTGCGGCGGTAAGTAGAATCAATCGACCTTTCAGTTTTTGTACGTTAATGCCCAGATGATTTGCCTCAGCTTCGCCTAACAATAAGGCATTTAAATTCTCGGCGTCGCGGTAAAATAAAAGGCCAAGAATAACGAGCACGCTAAAGGCAAATATTACGCCCGAGAAATTGGCACCCGCAAGCGAGCCCATGGTCCAAAGAGACAAGTCTCTAAGGGCTTGGTCATCGGCAAAGTAGTTTAAAAGCCCCAACATAGCCCCTGAAAGTGCGCCAATCGCCACCCCCGCAAGTAGCATCATAGTGACTGAGGTTCCCGTGGGTGAGGTGCCAAGCTGATAGACCAATAAAGTGGTGATTGCGCCACCTAAAAACGAGAACATAGGCACAGTGCCAAACATCAACAGTTGCGGATAGCTTTGCGCCAACGAGCCAAATACCACAATTGCCAGCGCCGCGCCTAGTGCTGCGCCTGCAGAAACGCCAATAATGCCAGGATCGGCAAGAGGGTTTCTAAATAGCCCTTGCATTACCGCACCACAAATCGCCAATATGCCACCTATGGCGATGGCCAGTAGGGTTCGAGGCAAGCGCACTTGCTGCACTATCATATGAATATGCGCAGGCAGTGCCCCATCATGCAGATCCAAAAACTCAACATTGGAGGCTAAGGCTCTCATGCTTTGACTAAAGCTGATCTCCATAGGCCCAACACTGATGGAAAGCACGCTAGTGAAGCAAACACAAATCAGCGCAATACTGAGTAAGGTTGGCGTTGATAGTTTAATTGAGGGTGCAAAGTTCATAATTAGTCGCGCTGGAAGGTGTGATAAAGAGTTCGGCTCAACTCAATGCTTTCAATACCAAATCCGCCAATAAGAGCGCTGCCCGGTACTGGAATAATTTGATTGTTGGAAGCGGCGGAAGTGGCTGCTAGCAGAGGGAATTTTTGCAGAATACCTTGCTGGCCGCCCATCGCATCCCAGGTGCGTTGTGGCACTAAAATGTAGTCGGGTTGGATATTGATAATGGCTTCAAAAGACATGGATTTATAAGAGTTAAAGTCTTGATTTGCTGGGTTTTTACCACCGGCAAGTTGAATGATTTTGTCTACAGTCGTTTCAGAGCCCGCAATCGTGGCAGGGCGACCTTCACTTAACATAGCAAAAATAGCTTTAGGGTGATGCTTAGGATCAAGCTTGGCTAGATTTTCCATTTGTTGGTGAAGTTTATCTTTTAGCTCAATAGCTTGCACTTCTTTGCCTGTGACATTGGCTACCGTATCAATACGTGCATCTAAATCAGCTTCACTGTTGCCCGCAGGAACAGTAATTACCTTTATGCCCGCAGATTTTAGTAAGGCAAGAGCAGTGTCAGGGCCCATCTCGTTCGAGCCGATAATATGAGTTGGGTTTTGCGCCATTAATCCTTCTGCTGACAGTTGACGATGATAACCCACCTGCGGCAATTCGCCGGCAGGATCAAAATGTTTACTGGTGATATCAATCGCTACCAATTGATCTTTAGCATCTAGCGCGTATAGAAGTTCGGTAACGCTAGAACCGACGCTGATGATTCTGTTAGGTTCGCTTTGCGTGTTAGCCAAAGTGAACGAGGAGAAAAACGCTAGGGTGATGAATAAAAGTGTTTGTTTCATTGGGTACTCTCTTCCATGACAATGTTTGTCGCATCAATATTGTTGGTTTGTAGCCAAGCGAGCAGTTTTAGCATCGACTCCACATCGGCAGATTTATCGGGCGAGATAATCAAATCTCTTTCTGGTGACATTGTCACTTTTTCTAATAAGGTACGGGTAAAAGCATTCCAATTGGCAAAGCTCTCCCCATCAATGGCCCACTTAGGATCGGAGGTTAAAATATTCACGGTAATCACCGTTTTATCCTGATCACTGAGCACCTGCGCATCTTCTGTTTGCGGAATGGCGACCTCCATTGTTTTAATGGTGATATTGGCCGTTAATAGAAGAAACACCATCACGATAAAAATAATATCGAGTAGGGGGGTCAAATCAGGTTTAAATTCTTCATCAAACAGAGAAGACTGAGACTTGATCATGCAACGACCTCTTCACATGACTTGGCATTGTCCGGACACTCAATAGAGATGCCTTCAATGTGTAAATTGCTGTGATTTAAGGTGTATTCGATAGTCGCTAAGGTTTTTTCAATCCACATGCTAAGCAGTTGCGCGCCGGTAATGGCAGGCAAAGCAATTAATAGCCCGACCGCAGTGGTCGACATTGCCAAGCCTAAGCCATCGGCCAAAACCGATGGAGAAATAGAACCTGAGGTCAGTGCTAAGCCTTTAAACATTTCAATTAGGCCCAATACTGTGCCAAGCAAACCAATCAAAGGGCTGATAACACCTATGATAGAAAGAGTACGTATGCCTGATTTATATTGCTGACGCTTTTTAAATAACCAGATGCTAACGGCTTCTTCTCGGAGATCTTTAGTAAAAGAGCGATGACCAAGTAACATGCGCATCGCTTGAAACATAATGGTTTTACCTTGCAGATCGCGTTCAATGAACTTTTCAACTTGCTCAGAATTTGAAAAATCAATGCGGTGCACTTTGGACAATATTTGTGAGGTGTGGGTTCTGCCATTAAAAAGCATATAAATAGTGCGTTCGATGATGAGCATAAGCGTGAGAGCTGACAAAACGGTCAGTGGTATGGTCATCATTCCTAATTGGCTGTGAAGCGTAATCAAGGTGTTCATAGTGAGCTCGTGTTAAATCTAGTTGAGTTGAAAGTTAATAGGCACTTGCACGCGATAAGCCATGCGTTGCCCTTGTTCATTACGGCGTTGGAATTTCCATTTGGTGACTGCCTTGACCGCCGCAATATCTAAAATTTCATGACCTGAAGAGTGCACAATTAGCTGTTTCATTTGCTGGCCCTCTTCATTTATCCAAATCTCTACCAAGGTGTTACCTTGCCAACCACGTCGCTGTGCCAGTTTGGGATAATTCACCGCTGTTGGTTTGGCAGAGAACGTTGGCTTGCTGATCATTTTCGGTTTTGCGCTTTCACTGGCTGTTGTAGTTTCAGTCGCTTTAGTAACCGCGACGTCATCTATTTTTACCTTGTCATCTAAGTTTTCTTTTACTACCTCTGTTGTTTTCTTTGGCGCAACTTTGGCCACTTCTTTCGGCTCAGGCTTAACTGGCTGTACTTTCTTTGGCGGTTTAGGCGCTACAGGTTCAGCGGTTTTCTTAGCTGTGGTAACTGGCTTTTGAACAGGTTTAGGCACAACTGGTTTTGGGGTTACCTTCTTCGGTTCAGGTTTCTTCTGTACAACTTTCTTAGGCTTTTCTACGGGCTTAGGTTTAGTTACGGGTTTAGGTTTTGGCGGTTGAACCTCTTTTTTTACTTCTTGCGGCAGTGGCTTTTCTATTGCCTGTGGAGCTTCTTCCACAGGCGCAGGTTTGCTTTCAGTCTCTTGACGAGTGGCTTCTTTTTTAACTTGTGCTATAGAGATAAATTGAATGTTAAGTGCTTGACCTTGCAGATCATTGGCAAGGGTTATCTCTGGCTTTGGTGCAGGGAATGAGAGTGCAACTCCATGAGTTAAAAGGGAAATAGCACTTGCTATTAGATATCTATACTTCTTCACTGTCGTCAAAATTGTCATAAATTAAGCCTGAATAAATGCGAGTATACATAACGCCGAAACAAGAACAATAATCATTTATATTTCGATTTAAGTTCGTGATCTTAGTCACGAATCGGTGTGAATGAGATTTATTATCATTAAAAAGTATGACAATAATCCGCCAAATCGTTATTTAGAATATGGAAAGTAAGAAGTAGATATGAATCTTGAATTGGACAATTTAGATATCATAGGCAGGCATACACCTGATCCGTTGCGATTTGCCTTTGAGAAGAAAAAGGGCGCGCACGCTGGAGGAGTGGCTAAGCCGGTATCTCCAGATCTGGTGCAGTCTACATTAACCAACGCCTTCTCAAAATCTGGGGAAAAGACGCCACGTTGTTTGTATATCCATATCCCTTTTTGTCGTGTGCGTTGCACTTACTGCAACTTTTTCCAATACGCGTCTAGCACTCAGTTAATTGATCGCTATTTTGCTGCTCTAAAAAAAGAGCTGATGTGGAAGGCGAGTATGCCTTGGAGTCAAGACTACCCATTCCAAGCGGTTTACATTGGTGGTGGCACGCCTACCGATCTCAGCGCAGCGCAAATTAAAGAACTGGCTCAGCTGGTGCATCGTCACTTTCCATTAACTCCAGATTGCGAGTTCACCCTAGAAGGTCGTATTAATCGTTTTGACGACCACAAATTTGAGTCGGCACTTGAAGGCGGTATCAATCGTTTCTCTTTTGGCGTGCAAAGCTTTGATACTAAGGTGCGCCGCAGTGCTAAACGTCTTAATGACGGCGATGAGGTGCTAGAACGTTTACAACATTTTGTAAGTTACAACAGTGCACCGATTGTGATTGATCTTTTATATGGATTGCCACATCAAACCTTAGATACATGGGCGAAAGATCTAGAACTTTACCTAGAAAGTGGTGCCAATGGGGTCGATCTGTATCAATTAATCGAAATGCAGAATCTGCCGATGGGACGTTTGGTCGCACAAGGTAAATTACCCCAGCCAGCCAATACACAAACCAAAGCCAGCATGTTCCAAATGGGTGTTGAGTTTATGGCTCAGCATCACCAAACGCGTCTAAGTGTCAATCACTGGAGTTCGGGCAACCGCGAGCGTTCAATTTATAACAGCTTAGCGAAAACCTCCGCACAAGTAATGCCTTTAGGTGCAGGCGCTGGTGGCACAGTAAATGGCATTAGCTCAATGCAATATCGTGATATGGACAAATATATAGCCGCTGGTGAAGCGAATGAATTTGCCGCGGCAATGGCGTTTCATCGCTCCCCGAACGCGAACATTGAAGCCATCATTAAAGCGGCCTTTGATCGCGGTGTATTAAGTGCGAATGCCCTGCCAAATGGGATGTTTGAACGCCTTCAGCCTCTTTTCCAAGCGTGGAAAAAGAACGGTTTAGTTGAGCTGGCTAACGGCTATTTATCATTAACTTTAGCGGGGCAGTTTTGGTCTGTCACGCTAGCGCAAAACCTTATTCAGGTTGTCTCAAGCAACCAACCACAACCACATAACAAGAAAATAACACAAGCTGCATAATTGATTTTAGGGGAAAAGATGTATAGCAAATTAAGCAAACAACAAGTATTAGAAGCTGTCGCTACTTTGATGGAGAAGGATGACTCGGTGCCTGTCTCTGAAATGTCGACGCAGCTAGGTCTAACCGAAGGTGAGATCTCTTTTGTACTGCCTTCTAGCATGATGACGGCTATTTCCGGTGAGCATGCACAGGCTATTTTAGAAGCTCTACCTGCATGGGGCAAAGTAACGACTATTGTGCATTCATGTGGTTCGATATTTGAGTACAAAGCGCCTTTTCCTAAAGGTAAGGTGGCGCACGGCTATTACAACCTAATGGGGCGTGAAGGTGAATTACATGGGCATCTGAAACTGGAATTGGTTAAACATATTGCCGTCGTTTCAAAACCATTTCATAAGATGGAAAGCCACTATATTGGCTTTTTTGATGAGAGTGGCGAGTGTGTGTTCAAGGTCTATTTAGGCCGTGACCAAAAGCGTCAATTATTCCCAGAACAACTAGAAAAACTAGCTCAACTTAAAAAGGAATTCGCACAATGAGTGCCCATGATCAAGATGGAAAGAGTCGCGCAGAAATAAAGCAGGAGCGCCTACAGGGTCGTTTAGGACCTGAAGTTCAAGAATTTCGTGATGCTTGCAAGAGTTTACAGCTAGCAACTATCACCAAAGATGGCTTACCGCACGTAAGCTACGCGCCTTTTGCGTTTAATAATGCCGGTTATTACATTTTGGTCAGTGATCTTGCGGCACATGGTAAGAATCTAAAATCGAATAAGAATGTGTCGATTATGATGGTAGAGGATGAAGCCTCTGCCAACAATGTGCACGCCAGAAAGCGCCTGACATTTGATACTACCGCTGAGCACCTAGATAAAACCTCTCAGCAAGGTATTGAAGGGGTGCAAGCATTACAACAACGTTTTGGTGAAATGGCGCAAAACTTAGCTAAGTTAGGTGACTTTAACCTCTACAAATTAACGCCAAGTAACGGGCGTTACGTAAAAGGGTTTGGGCAAGCGTTTAATGTATCAGGTAATGATCTAGTGGATTTTCTGCACTTATCTGAAGGGCATGGGCATGGACAGCATGAGAAACAAAGCGCTGAGAAACAAAGCACTGAGAGCCAAAGCATTGCACAACAGGGCGTTGATCATAAAAGCATAGCTGAGCCAATACCTGAACAAAACTAATCTCTAGCTCTCACATATAGAGAGCAAAAACGATAAGCACTCTTCATGCTGACTTTGAGCATTCTTAGTCGGTAGGGTTTTTACAACTTTATAAATGGATTTTTGGTCTAATCATGTATAAAAAAACAACTTTAGCCGTTGCCATCAGTGCAATTGTGGCCTCGTCAGCAGTGTTTGCTGAGGAAACATATACGTTTGATGAAGTGGTCGTTTCAGCGACAAAAACAGAGCAAAATAAAAGTGATGTATCTTCATCTGTCGCAACGGTAAGTCGCGATGACTTAGATTCGCAGATGAACAATAATTTAAAAGATACCCTGAAATATACCCCAGGCGTTCAAGCGCAAGGCAGTGGTCGCTTTGGTGTTTCAGATTTCAATATTCGTGGTATGGATAATAGCCGCGTAAAAGTGATGGTGGACTCGGTACAACAGCCATTCTCATACAACCCAGGTTCAACCCAACAACGTAAATACCCAAACACCATTGAAACCGACACTTTAGCGGGTATTGAAGTGAGTAAAGGTTCGTCGTCTAGCCTGTATGGTTCAGATGCGATTGGTGGCGTGGTACTAATGCGTACCAAAAATCCGGATGACGTATTAATCACCGATGGCGATGAAAATCGTTTTGGCATTAAATCTGGCTATTCATCAGTAAATAATGAGTTTAAAAACACCGCTACTTGGGCAATGCGCCAAGGTAAGTGGGAAACATTGACCATGTTTACTTACGCGGATGGTAATGAGCATCAAACACACGGTGACGGCGCTGATATTGAAGGCGAAGATCGCGGGGCTGCGGATCCTGCTGATACAGAACTATACAACGGTTTGGTTAAAGCATTTTATCAAGTAAATGATGCGCACCGAGTGGGTTTGACGTTTGAATACTTTGACCGAACTTACGATGAGACAGTACTTTCTCAAGAAGGGTGGGAAATATTCCCAGGCTTCCAGTATTCAGACGTTAGCGCTAAAGACAATACCACTCGAACTCGTATTGGTTTAGATCATGAGTGGGCGCTAGATAGCGTGATAGCGGATGATTTGAAATGGACGGTGTCATACCAGCTTTCTGAATCACACTCAGATAACTACGATACGACAAATTACACGGCGAATGGCTTCCCAATTTTCCAAGATCGTATTCGTAACCGCCAAAGAGTGGCAAGCGATGACTCCATCCAGTTTGATATGCAGTTTAATAAAGTGATTGTTGCAGATACGCATTATCATGAACTGACCTACGGTGCGAGTTTCTTACACAACGACTTTAGCTTAGAGAACACCGATCACTTTATTCAAAGTGGCACAGGTGCTCCGCCAAGCTCAGCTCCGGGTAGCACTGGCTTACCTGATGCAACGGTTCAGCAGTGGGGCGTATTCTTCCAAGATCAAGCCTTCTTGATGGATGAAAAATTGGTGTTAACGGCAGGCGTTCGTTACGACTCGTTTAAAACAGACCCTGAAGCAAACGATGGTTACGCTGATACTCATGCAAGTAACTCTGATGATGCCTTTACTGGCCGTGTAGGTGCTGTGTACCACGTTGCGGATGCATTTAGCCCTTATGTTCAAGTGAGCCAAGGCTTTAAAGCGCCAACGGTTTATGACCTTTATTACTTCTACAACCAAGGCGCTATCTTCTATGGTAACCCAGATCTGAAAGCAGAAAAGAGTCTTTCTTATGAGCTAGGTTTCCGTGGGAAAGGTAATATTTATCAGTATGAAGTCAGTGGTTTCTACAATGAATACGATGATTTCATTACCACAGAAAAAGTGGGTACTGATCCTGCAACCGGACGTGATATTTTCACTTCAGTTAACATCGATGAAGCGCGAATCTATGGTGCAGAAGCGTCTGGTACGGTGCTTGGACCAATGGGTACTTACACTAAGTTAAGTGTGGCTTACGCGTATGGTGAAGATGTGAATACTGGTCGTGAACTGGATTCTGTTGCACCGCTAACGGGTGTGATTGGCTTAGGTTATGACAGCGAAAACAACATGTTTGGTGGTTTGATTAACTTCACTATGGTCGCAAGTAAAGACGAGTGGACAGAAGAAGATAACGTTGAAGCGCCAGCATATAACCTACTTGATATCACCGCTTACTACCGTCCAATGAACGATCTGACACTGCGTGCTGGTCTATTTAACGTAATGGACGAAAAGTACTGGTTGTATGAAGATTTACGAGGCAACACCGAGAAAACTGACTTTGAAACACAAGCCGGTCGTAACTGGGGTGTGAGCTTAGAATATTTCTTCTAACTTGATTTAATCTATTAACACTCTACTGGGCGTCTAGCTTAGTAGAGTGTTTGTTGTTTATATTGATGATGATTTTTATCTGCGCCTCTCATACCAATCTTATACCAATCACACTAAGTAAGTGATCAGAGCTAGCGCAGGAAAAATGCTCGAGAACAAGGCAGAATTTTTCGATAAGTAGTTATTCTACAATCAAAAATTCTAACGCCGTTATCGAGCATTTTAACAAGCTAGAATGACCAGTTATTTGGTACGATTGGTATTAATGCCTCATCTAGATTGAACTATCCTTTCTATGACTAAACTTCATTTCAATACATACTGCAATGTATACAGCAAGGCATACAATGAATGCAATTTGTCATCGATTTACTACCTCAAATAAGAAGGATCTTGCGTGATAAAACAAGACGTTGGCACTGCGCCGACACTCAATAAGCAGTGGTTATATCAACAAGCATTGAAACACAAAAAAATGCTCATCTACGCCAATGTAATCGCCTTTCTAGCTACGTTAATCAGTGTGCCTATTCCGCTTTTGTTGCCGCTTATGGTTGATGAAGTGCTGCTGAATAAACCCGCACAAGGGTTAGAGTTTCTAAATCGCTTTTTACCGCAAAGCATACAAACCGCATCAGGCTATATAGTGACTGTTCTGCTGATGATCATCGTGATGAGGATTGTGAGCCAAGCACTGAATATCTTGCAAACTCGCCAATTTACTTTGGTCTCAAAGCGTCTCACTTGTCAGCTTAGGCAGTGGATTTTGGACAAGTTGGGTCGCGTGTCGATGCAACAATACGAAGAAAAAGGCAGTGGCGGGCTCACATCGCACTTAGTCACCGATATTGAAACCATAGACAAATTCATTGGCTCAACACTGAGCCGATTTGTCATTAGTGTATTAACGGTTATCGGTACGGGCGGAATTTTATTGTGGCTCAATTGGCAGCTGGGCTTGTTCATTATTTTGATGAACCCAGTGGTTATTTATTTGTCTCGCCACCTTGGACAACGAGTTAAACATCTTAAAAAGAAAGAAAACCAAGCATTTGAACGTTTCCAGCAACGTTTAGTTGAAACCTTAGATGGCATCTATCAGTTGCGAGCGGCAAATAGAGAGCAAGAATATCTAGGGCGATTAAAGCAAGACGCAGAATCGATTCGTGTGGATGCAGACAAATACGCATGGCAATCTGATGCGGCCAATCGCTTGTCGTTTTTAATGTTTTTAATCGGCTTTGAGATCTTCCGAGCGGCCGCTATGTTAATGGTGCTGTTTAGTGATTTAAGCATAGGGCAAATTTTTGCTGTATTTGGCTATCTATGGTTTATGTTGTCGCCAGTGCAAGAACTGCTCAGTATCCAATATTCATGGTATAGCGCATCAGCGGCCATGAAACGCTTAAATGGCATCCTTGAAATGCCTGAAGAGTACCGACCAAAAGCCAGCGTCAATCCGTTTACTCAAGGCGACCCGATAGAGATCGAGTTTAAAAATGTCAGCTTTGCTTATGATTCTGAGCGCAATATTTTGGATGATTTTTCGCTGATCATTCCCAAAGGAAAACGGGTGGCATTAGTGGGCGCTTCAGGCGGAGGGAAATCCACCTTAATTCAGCTTTTATTGGGGATTTACCAAAAAGATAGCGGGCAAATATTGGTCAATGGACACAGTATTGAAACGGTCAGTTACGAAGCGTTGCGTCAAGAGTTAGCGGTCGTGTTACAGCAACCGATGATTTTCAACGATACCTTACGTCAAAACCTCACTTTAGGTAAGGACTACCATGAAGATGAACTTTGGAGTGCTCTTGAGGTAGCGCAACTTAGCGATTTACGACATACATTACCCAATGGATTAGATTCGCATATAGGTCGACAAGGGGTGCGTTTATCCGGCGGTCAGCGACAAAGGCTTGCCATTGCAAGGATGGTATTGAGTAACCCTGAATTGGTTATTTTAGATGAAGCGACCTCAGCGCTGGATACGTCAACAGAAGCGCAATTACACACGGCATTAAATCGTTTTTTGAAAAATCGAACTACTTTGATTGTGGCGCATCGTTTATCGGCTGTAAAACAGGCCGACCTTATCTATGTATTAGAAGATGGCAAAGTCATTCAGTCGGGTACGCACTTAGATTTGATTGAAACGGATGGTTTATATCAAACCTTATATGGCAGTTTACAAGCTGGCTAAGAAAAACAAAGCAAGGCTAACGAACATTAGCCTTGCTCATCTGGTGATTATTGAGCTTGAGGCATCTCTTTAAGCATTGAATCTACGTAGCCTTTTATTTGGTGAGTGTCTCTTTCTTGCTCAGCGCCTGCTTGAGCAAGAGAGCGCCAACGCAGTTCCATTAACGGGTAACTGTACATGGCGATGACAATCGTGCCTTTTTGTTCACTATTGCCAAAATCTTCTGCGGGTATGCCTGTTGCAAGATGGGTTTTATTGAAAATTTCATCGTCGCTAAGCTCAGATTCAATGGCAACGCCATAGCCAACAATAAAGTGCGGTTGTTGCGACATTGGCACTCGAATATAGCCTTTCTCGGCAAGGCTTTTGCCTATGGCTTCATTAAACATATTTTGCACTGAGCTTTTATCGGCATCTTCATCGATATACGCTTGCCCAGATTTAGGATGCCATGCATAGGTTTTTGCACCAGACTGAATAAATTGAAAATCGCCACTGCTAACAATGCCAATGGCAAAGTTATTATTATGCTGTGGGGTTGTGGTACAGGCAGATAAAAACAGGGCAAAAACAATTGCAAAAAACCACTTCATGAACACCTCTAAGCGTTTCTAAAAAACATTTAATATGCACAAGAGTGCATTGCATAAAAACAGCATAAACGAGCCTGCAACAGAAAGTCCAGTGAAAACGAGAGGGCAGATAAGATGAGTTTTTATGTGATAATCAGCGATAAACAAACGGCTAGAAATTAGGCATAAAAAAATGGTTCATGCCAGTAGCATGAACCATTGCTTGTTTAGGTTTGAGAAAAAATGGAATTAAAAGAAATGTCCCAAACCATGTAGTGAAGATATGATGCTAGGTAATGCAACCAAGCCTAATTTTACGGCTATGATGATTCCAACAAATCGCCAAATATTATGCGTGGCAGCTTTGTTGATCTCTTCTGCATGTTGGCTATATATCATGATAACACCTCAGGAGTTAATGGATATGTATTCAACTTACTCGCTATTGTGATTATAAAAAGAACAGTAGGGCAAAAGTATGAGCTAGGTCTACGACTATGTATGGTTTTATGATGCCAACCACACTATGGAAAAACGTGCGTGATAATACATTATGGGTGAGGTTTCATATCTGTGCTGTTATTTTGTTGTGATTTAAGCACGTAAAATCCGCATATAAGGATGATGACTTTACTTAGAAATGCGCTATAGGGATGTATTGATTGAACTTATACTTATTCTACAATCAAAAATTGTAACGCCGTTATCGAGCATTTTAACAAGCTAGAATGACCAGTTATTTAGTACGATTGGTATTATCGCCGCAAAATACTTAATTGAGCGTAAATTTGTCACCATAGCGACTAATATTCATCTATAATCATCGACCATATTTTTGGTCAGCCGCTGTTTGTGTTCTTTCGTTTGTGAAAGTGTGCACAATAGCCAACTGCTATTAGGAACAAAGAATGTCATTTTCGTCACAAGGTTTTTCATCTGATATTGTGCGCGCACTAACTGAGTGTAGTTATGAGAAACTCACTCCGATCCAACAACAAGCTATTCCGCACATTCGTCGTGGTGATGATATCCTTGCGCATGCACAAACGGGTACAGGTAAAACTGCCGCGTTTTCTTTGCCGATCATTCAGAAATTTGTGGACAATCCTAAGCCGCACAGCCGAGCTAACGTACGTGCACTTATTTTAGCGCCTGCTCGTGAACTGGCTGACCAAATTGCCAATAATATCCAGAGCTTTGCTAAATATACCGAGGTGTCTGTGGCCGCTGTTTACGGCGGGGCAAAAATGTCCTCTCAAGAGCGTAAATTGCAAGGTGGCGTGGACATTTTAGTAGCCACACCGGGTCGTTTAATTGAGCATCTAGAGCTCGGTAATGTCAGCCTAGCCAATTTAGAAGTGTTGGTATTTGATGAAGCTGACCGAATGTTAGATATGGGCTTTATTGGCGCAATCCGCACCATTATGAACGGTCTATCTACGCATCCACAAACGCACCCACAAACAATGTTGTTCTCTGCAACATCATCAGCGCAAATGAACGCGCTTGCTCAAGAATACCTACGTAAACCGAAACGTATTATTGTAAATGCGGAAAACTCGACCGCGTCTACGGTGGCGCATGTTGTTTACCCAATTGAAGAAGAGCGCAAGCGTGAATTGCTTTCTGAGCTAATCGGCAAAAAGAACTGGAAGCAAGTGCTGGTCTTTGTGAACTATAAAGAAACCGCGAATGAAGTGGTTAAAGAGCTCAAGTTAGACGGCATTAAAGCGGTGTTGTGTCACGGTGATAAAGCGCAAAGTGCTCGTCGTCGCGCCCTTGATGAATTTAAAACCGGCAAAGCGAGAGTGTTAGTGGCAACAGACGTTGCTGCGCGAGGTCTAGACATTCAAGGTCTGCCACATGTTGTGAACTACGATATGCCATTCTTAGCTGAAGACTATGTACACCGAATTGGTCGTACAGGGCGTGCAGGGCAACAAGGACATGCGGTTTCGTTTGTCAGTCGCAAAGAAGAGCTGACACTGGTTCAAGTTGAAAAACTGATTCAGCATCGCATTCGCCGCGTGGTATTAGAAGGTTATGAGCCAGAAAGTCGTGATGCGCTGCTAGTGAAGATGCACAGCAAGCCGGCTTACAAAAATCGTCAAGGCCGTACTAATAACGCCAACGAGAGTAGCGCTGAAAGCCAAAGTAGCGCTGAAGGTCGAGTTCGTTTAATGCGCGCATTAAAGCGCAGAACCAAAAAATAACCGATTAAAAATGATAAACCCAACGCATTGCGTTGGGTTTATTTTTTCTGCTAACGATATCTATTAGCTCAGCCGATTAACTAAGTCTGTTAACAACGGTTATTAGTTGGTTTCTTCTTTATCGGCTGTGATAGACAGTAGCCAGATACAAATTACTGCCACAGCAGTAAAACCGCCTAAGATAATCACAGGCATGGCACTGTAACCTAGTACGTGCCAAATGATGGATTCTAATTGACTCATAATTCTCCCTTACCAACCTTCTACGCCATGCATGTCGGGTAATTTGTGTGCAATACCTTTGTGGCAATCTACGCAGGTTTTATCACCTGAAGCCAGTGCCGTCGAGTGTTGTTTGACACTGCGTTCGCCTTGCTCAGAAAAGTCCATATAATCGAACTCGTGACAGTTACGGCACTCAAGAGAATCATTGGCTTTTAAGCGCGCCCACTCACGTTCAGCAAGATGACCACGACGAGCTTGGAACTTTTCGTCAGTATCAATGATACCTATGATATGCCCAAATACCTCTTTAGATGCCTGAACCTTGCGGACAATTTTATCTGTCCATTTATGTGGAACGTGGCAATCAGAACAGATGGCTCTTACACCTGAGCGGTTAGAGTAGTGTATTGTTTCTCGGATCTCTCTGACAATTGGCTCATGACATCCAGCACAAAACTCTTCGCTGTTGGTGTACTCCATTCCTGTATTGAATGCGCCCCAGAAGAGAAGACCGCCTGCAAACCCCATGAAAAGAACGATGCCTGCGGCCGCCTTACTAGGTGTTGAGAGTCTTTTCCAAAACGCTTTTAAAAATTTCATAAATAGCCTCTTATGGTAACAACTAGCAAAGCTTATTGAAGTGAATCAACACGTTTGAATTCGTTCTCTACCAGCGGTTTAGCATTGGCTTGAGGGACGTGACACTGCAAACAGAAATAACGTCTTGGCGATACATCCGCAAGCACCGCATCTTCACGACTCACGTAGTGAGTCACGCTGACTTTTGTTGCGCCCATCTCTTTGGCGTTTTTCCAGCTATGACACGCCAGACACTTGTTAGCATTGAGCGACACTTCATAACCACGGATATTGTGGGGAATAAGCGGTGGCTGATAAACATAATCACTGCTTAGCACTTGCTCTCTTGGGTATTTTTTAAAATCGTCGGCAGCGCGCGTTGCTTCAAGTTCACTTGCGCCACGTAAAGAGTGAACACCCCCAATGCCACCAGGGTTATGCAGTTCAGCTTGAGCCACACCTGCATTTTCAGCTTTTTCTAAATCTGTTTGTTCAAGCATGCCATCGTCAATTTCGTGGGATTGATGGCTGACGCCTTCAACCTCAGTCTGTGCAATTGCTACACCTATGGCACTAATTGATAACAGAGCAATCAATAGCTTTTTCATTATTATTTCTCCGCCTATTGGCTAATTAGCAGGGGCTATGGAACTAGCCCCAAATAACGGTCAAGGCCTTAGGCCACTTTAGTGATTTTAACTGGACACTTCTTAAAGTCGGTCTGCTTCGACAGTGGATCCGTTGCGTCCAAAATCAGTTTATTGATGAGTATCTTCGCATCAAAGAATGGGATAAACACCAAGCCTTTAGGTGGACGGTTACGACCGCGAGTTTCTACGCGGACACGAATTTCACCTCGTTTGTTTGAAATCAGCACTTCTTCACCACGACGTAGATCTTTCGCCTTAGCATCAGCAGGGTGCATGTAACACACAGCATCCGGCACCGCTTTGTAAAGCTCTGGTACGCGACGAGTCATAGTACCTGTGTGCCAATGTTCGAGTACGCGACCGGTACAAAGCCACATATCAAACTCTTGATCTGGCATTTCTGGTGGCGCTTCATACGGCGCGGAGATAATCCACGCTTTGCCATCAGGTTTACCGTAGAAGTCCCAATCAGAACCTTTTTTCGCGTAAGGATCTGAGCCTTCTTTAAAGCGCCATAGAGTTTCTTTGCCATCGACAACCGGCCAGCGTAAGCCGCGAACAGCATGGTAAGTCTCGTAAGGGGCTAAATCGTGTCCATGTCCACGACCAAATGAGGCGTACTCTTCAAAGAGACCTTTTTGCACATAGAAGCCTTGCGCATGCGCATCGTCGTTAAGATCTTTTGCTTCAGTGATAGGGTATTTATCGACATGTCCGTTTTTAAATAGGATGTCGTACATGGTTTTGCCACGAAACTCAGGTGCTTTGGCAAGCAGATCTTCAGACCAGACATCTTCAATCTTAAAGCGTTTAGAAAATTCCATGATTTGCCAAAGATCCGATTTAGCTTCGCCAACCGTTTCTACTTGCTGATACCACGCTTGAGTACGACGCTCGGCATTACCATAGGCACCTTCTTTTTCTACCCACATCGCGGTAGGCAGAATAAGGTCGGATGCTTGAGCTGTTGCTGTAGGGTACGGGTCTGAACAAACAATGAAGTTTTCAGGATTACGGTATCCCGGTAGACGCTCCGTATTGATGTTTGGACCGGCTTGCAGGTTGTTATTACACATGACCCAGTAAGCATTGAGCTTGCCATCATGGAGCATACGGTCTTGAACAACTGCGTGGTAGCCCGGTTTTGCAGGAATAGTGCCTTCTGGAAGTTTCCAGATTTTTTCAGCTTTCGCACGGTGTTTAGGGTTTGCAACGACCATGTCAGCGGGAAGACGGTGTGAGAATGTACCCACTTCACGCGCCGTACCACAAGCGGATGGTTGACCGGTAAGTGAGAATGGTGAGTTACCCGGAGTCGAGATTTTACCTAACAACAAGTGAATGTTGTAAATCAGGCTGTTCATCCATACGCCACGAGTATGTTGGTTAACCCCCATAGTCCATAGGGACATTACTTTGGTGTTTGGATCGACATATTGCTCAGCTAACTGAATCAAATGCTCTTCTGATACGCCAGAAATTTCACTGGCTTTAGCCGCCGTATAAGGGGCAACAGACTTCGCGTATTCTTCAAAGCTGATTCCAGACATTTTGCCTGAGTTTGGATGGGCAGCTGCTTTTTGCAGCGGATCATCATCGCGCAGACCGTAACCGATATCGGTTTCAGCTTGCTTAAAGTGAGTGTGCTTATTCACAAACTCAGTGTTTACTTTGTCATTTTGAATGATGTAGTTAGCAATAAAGTTGGCAATCGCTAAGTCACTTTGCGGATGGAAGATATAGCCATGGTCTGCCAATTCAAAAGAACGGTGATAATAGGTCGACAGAACATTAACTTTAACGTGTGGGTGACTTAATCGGCGGTCAGCAATACGTGTCCATAATACTGGGTGCATCTCTGCCATATTTGATCCCCAAAGGACAAATACATCGGCATTTTCGAAATCATCGTAACAGCCCATAGGTTCGTCAATGCCGAAGCTACGCATAAAGCCACCTACCGCAGACGCCATACAGTGACGTGCGTTAGGATCGATGTTATTCGAACGGAAACCCGCTTTCATTAATTTAGAAGCCGCGTAACCTTCCATTACCGTCCATTGACCTGAACCGAACATACCTACGCTAGTTGGGCCACTTTTCTTCAACGCCGCTTTAAATTTGTCAGCCATGGTATCTAATGCAACGTCCCAAGAAACAGGCGTAAAATCACCATTTTTGTCGTACTTACCATCGGTCATTCTGAGTAATGGTTGGGTAAGACGGTCTTGACCGTACATGATCTTCGACAGGAAATAACCCTTAATACAATTAAGGCCTTTATTCACTGGCGCTTCAGGGTCACCTTGAGTGGCGACGACTTTGCCGTTTTGCGTACCGACCAGCACAGAACAACCAGTACCACAAAAACGACAAGGGGCTTTATCCCATTTTATTTTTGTTTGGTCTGAACTTGCGATGAGATTGGTCGCAGAAGCGGGAAGTGAAATTCCGGCTACAGCAGCAGCTGAAGCAGCCGCATTTGCTTTCACAAACTCGCGTCGTGTCATTTTCATAATGTGTCCTCTTGCGGGGTCGGTGTACCGATGCTGGCATCGGTCGTAGCCGTTGCATGTATGTCGGTGTCTAGGGCGTCAATATCTGTTTCGATTTGGTGATAAACTAAAGCCGTATTAATGACTTCCGGTTGATCGTTTATTTCATCAATAGTTGAGGTGATAAAACCTTGGTCTTGCGTTTCCATAACCACAACAAATTTACCGTCAGATTCGGCGTAAATTTCCGTAGTAGAAAAGCTGTTTATCTTGTCTCGAATACTATCCATAGCATTTGGAGCGCAGTAGATAACAAAACTTGAAATATGAACTTCACTGGCTGGCATGTGGTTCCTCATTGCAGTCAGTCATCGATATAGCTGTGACAGGGCAAACACTCAAACAAGCTCCGCATCCGTTACACAACTGAGAGTCTAATTTTGGCTGGGGGACATGCCCAACCGAAAACGTAAATTGTATGGCGGCCTGTTCGCACTCATCGGTACAAGTGCGACACTCGACATTCTTTAGTGCTAGGCAAGTATCATTAATTTTAGCTGTAATCTCCCAAGCTACCTCTGCAGTGGAACGAAAAATGCTCTCTGGGCAAGCTTGAACACACTGTTTACAAAAGGTACATTCCCCTTTATTAAAGTCGATTATCGGAAATCCGCCACTCCCATTTATGATGATGTTGCTTTCACAGGCTTGCAGACATTTGCCACATTGGGTGCAACCATCAATAAATTCGGCATCGATTTTAGCCCACGGTAAACGTTGCCCAGTCTCGTAAACTAGGCTTGTTTGAGCGGTGCGTCGCGTGAATAATTTACGCTTAGATAAATCGACCAATTTCGTCCTTGAGCAAAGAAAAGAGTAAGCCATAAGATGCATACACATCTAAACACCTACTAAGTCTAGGTGAATAAAATCTATTCGATATAACTCGAAAGGGTTAAACTTGTGCTTAACTTGTTTTAGATCAAATAGTTATTATGACCAAGTTCACAGATTCATTGATGGGAAGAAAAGTGAGAAAGAATTCAGCACAGTCTGTGTCATTTACCATAGGGGGAGCAGTGTTTTTGATGGTGATTCTGTCTGCACTCACCATTATGGTTGCTGTGGCAACGGTCTACTCAAGTTTTGATGATGCCGAAGCGGTGAACGTATCAGGTTCTATGCGGATGCAAAGCTATCGACTTGCCTATGATACCGAGACACACTCTGAAGAAATCGCCAAGCATATCGACCGATTTGAAGTGTCTTTGTATTCCTCTTCGATGCAAAATTTAATGCAATGGAATGTACCCACTGACATCCAACAAGATTACCAATCGATCATTAAACGCTGGCAAATCATGAAAAATTTGCTGCTCACTCAGCAGTATGTTGAGTACCAAAAACACGTGCCCATTTTTGTGTCTCGCATTGATAAATTTGTATTGAAGTTGCAGTTAAATACCGAGAAAAAGCTGTTAGATATGGTGGTGTTCTGTGGCTTTGGTTTAACTTGCATCATATTGATTTCATTTGTGATTATGCGTTTTGTGCGCTTTAAAGTGCTGCATCCACTACAAGCATTAGTGCGCGCCAGTCGTAAAGTGGAATCTCAAGATTTTGACGTAGTGCTGAACGATTCAGTGGACAATGAACTGGGCGCAGTAGCCGCTACATTTAATGGTATGACCCGAAAGCTTAAAGATCATTACGAACGTCTGGAGGCTATGGTTGAACATAAAACTGAAGAACTAAGACACGCCAATAGTTCGCTGACTGTGCTGTATAAAAGCACTCAGCAATTGTCCGCATCAAGATTGAGTCCGGCACACTTTCAGCAGATCATCGATAACATGTCTTCCATCGACAATATCGAAGCGGTGAAGTTGATTATTGACGACAGTGCAGGGCAGTCTACAGAGCTTGTGTCTGGTGAAGTGTCGGCAGGCACTTGGATAGATAAAGCGTTAATTTTAGATGAGGTAAGGCTAGGTAGCCTACGCTTACAGATTACGCCGCAATTTTCAGAGCAAGAGCTTATCGACAATATGTCGTATATTTTGGCGCGGGGTATTTACTATAATCAGGCACAAAAGAAATTTGAGCAGTTGCTCATTTACGGCGAGCGCAGCGCAATTGCCCGAGAGCTGCATGACTCACTGGCGCAATCCCTGTCATTTTTAAAAATTCAAACCAGCTTGCTCAAGCGCGCTATGAAGCAAGAAGGGCCGGCAGAGAAAATGCCCAAATCTTCGATTATTGTGCAAGAGATCGATGATGGATTACGCGAAGCCTATACTCAACTAAGAATTCTGTTAAGTACCTTTAGATTTAGTATTGATGAAGCCAATTTTGGTGATGCGTTAAATGTACTGTTAGAGAAGCTTCAAACCACCACAGAGGCGGAGATTGAAGTGGAAAACAAACTATCTTCGATTTTGTTAGAAGCACATCAGCAAGTGCATTTATTGCAAATTATCCGTGAAGCGACTAATAATGCAATTAAACATGCGAATTCGACATTAATTCGTGTAGAGTGCCTGCAGAATGAAGAACAGATCACCGTTTCTATTACAGATAACGGATGCGGATTCGATACCAGCCTTGAGAAAACAGGTCACTACGGCTTATCCATTTTAAATGAGCGAAGTCAGTACCTTAATGGCAAATTAACGATAAATAGTGAGCCCAATAAAGGGAGCACAATAAGAATTACCTTTAACTGTAAGGATGAATCGGACAGTGAGTAATACCCATCGCATTATGATTGTGGATGACCATCCATTAATTAGACGAGGCATCACCCAATTGCTTTCATTCGAAGATGACTTCGACATTGTTTGTGAGGCAACCAGTGGCACTGAGGCGCTTGCGCTCGCCCATCAACATGATTTAGATTTGATTTTGCTCGATCTGAACATGAAAGGGTTATCGGGGCTTAATACCTTACAAGCATTGCGTGATGAAGATATTTTAACCAAAGTGGTCATACTCACGGTATCGGATTCCCCTGCAGATATTGATGCTATTGTAAAAGCCGGCGCTGATGGTTATCTCTTAAAAGACAGCGAACCTGATGAGCTGATTGACCATTTACGTCAAGCGCTCAACGGCGACAAAGTGTACAGTGACGTTGTCGCTCAACAAATTCGCGACCGCGCAGAAAACCCAAGCTTGTTAGATAGCTTAACGGAAAGAGAGCTAGAGATTTTATCGAAAGTGGCACTAGGGCATCGCAACAAACAGATTGCCGATGTGTTATTTATCTCGGAATCCACCGTCAAAGTGCACATGAAAAGTTTATTAAGAAAACTGCAGGTAAAATCTCGCACAGCAGCCACTATTTTGTACTTAGAGCACTATAGCTAACGCCGTATTGATAGGTATTTATTCAAGCTGCGATATGAAGTGTCATCTCAGATACTTCATAATCCCAGATGCTTCATATCGCAACTTGAACTTATTTGAGCTAAATGCTCGGCTAATCCAAAGTAAAACCAATCTTCACCGTCACTTGCCAGTGAGCCACTTTACCATCGTCAATATGACCTCTGACTTCCTGCATTTCAAACCAACGCATGTTGTGCACACTTTCACTGGCTCGCGCCACCGCATTATTAATCGCATCATCAATTCCAATAGAAGATGTACCGACAATTTCCATTTTCTTGTAAGTATGATTTGGCATCCGATAGCTCCTTGAGTTACACCGTCATCACTGTTTAAAAACTAGACTGCGAACTCGGCTATAGCAAGGCGTTAGCGATTGTTTTCTCTATAGGGATAGTGGTTATCTAACGGCACAGAGTCATCAAGCTTTCTTATTGATATTTAACAAGAAATTAATGTCTGAGAGTATTTTTTTCTTAATGTTTTTGTTACATTGAGGATAGTAATGTTTTTGCATATCCCAAACACATGTACCGCTAAAAAGTAATATCAAAACCACACACTTTCCACAATCAAGAGGTTTCAAAATGCTAAATGAACAAACTGCTACTCGACTTGATGTGCAACAGAATGAATCACTGCAATGGTTAAAGATTGTTGATTTACAGCACTACCAGCAGAGTTGGGAAAAGGCGAGCGACTATTTTCAATCACAAATCTCTAAAAGCGACTGGGTTGATGCGGTGTCGGCGGTGCGATCTTCAATCGGTGAGCTAGTATCACGTGACATTACTATGTCAAAACCAGTGACACCTTTATCTGATGCTCCAGAAGGCGAATATAGCCAGTGCCAATATAAATCTACGTTTAGCCAAGGTGAATTTATAGAAACAGTCACTTTACTTAAAGAGAATGGTGATTGGAAAGTGGTGGGTTACTTTGTGAAGTAGAAGTAGAAGTAGAAATGGTAAGCGTAAGGTGGTGCTAAACATTAGTCACCACCAAAGCACACTACTTATCTCCGCAAACTTCACATTGCGCCTGCTTAGGCAAAGTAAACTCTTGCCATTTCATGCTTAGCGCATCAAACATCATTAATTTACCCAGTTTATGCTCACCCAAATTCGACAGTATGCGCACGGCTTCTAATGCCTGCATGCTACCGATCACGCCGACCACAGGCGCTAATATTCCAGCTTCAACACAGCTTAGCTCATTAGCACCAAATAGGGTGCTTAGGCACTGATAGCATGGCTCGTCATCTTGGTAGGTAAAGCTAATGACTTGCCCCTCAAGGCGGATTGCCGCGCCTGAAACGAGTGGAGTTTTATATTGGTGACAAAGGCGGTTGAGCTGATTGCGGGTGGTGAGGTTATCGCTGGCATCAATGACTAATGAGTGGCTGCGTACTGCCTCAGCAAGCTGTTGCTCGTCTAAACGATGAGCAATGGAGGTGAGCTGACAATGAGAGTTTAATTGAGCCAAACTTGCTTTTGCGGAGTCCACTTTAAAAGCATTAATATCCGATTCAGTGTGTAAAATCTGACGCTGTAGATTCGACAGTTCCACCACATCATCATCCACAATAGTCAGCGCGCCAACGCCCGCTGACACCAAATACGGCGTTGCCGCACAGCCAAGGCCACCTGCGCCAATCACCAGTATTGAGGCTTGTTTTAGCGCCTCTTGGCCTTCAAAATCGAACGAACGTAGGATGATCTGCCGATTGTAGCGAAGCATCTCTTTGTCACTCAAAATCTCCATCACACAACCTCTAGTACAATGTTGAGTTAAACAACTGGATATTGACCGTTTCGCCCACTTCAACGCGGCCACGCTCTCGCTCTAGAATCACAAAGCAGTTGGCAAGGCTCATTGAGCGAAATGCGCCCGAGCTTTGGTTGCCAGTACTTTGCACTTCAAATTGGCCTTGTTCATTGATGGTATAGATGCCGCGCTGATAATCAGCACGTCCCGGTGTTTTCTTAAAGGCTGAATGGGTGGTTGCTGGCAGCGTCGGTGGACACTTCCATTCGCTTTCACCGCTGAGTTTTGCCAGCAGTGGCTGAACCAATATATAAGTGGTCATAAAGGCAGATACTGGGTTGCCTGGCAGACCACAGAACAGTGCATCGCCTATGTTACCAAAAGCGAAAGGTTTACCCGGTTTGATGGCCAGTTTCCAAAATCCGATTTGTCCTTTTTGCTCTAAGATGTCTTTAGTGTAATCAGCTTCACCGACACTTACGCCGCCAGAGGTGACAACAACATCGGCTTGCTGTTTCGCTTCATCAAAGGCTTTGGCGAGCAATTCAACGTCATCAGGGATCACGCCAAGGTCAATAACCTCACAACCAAATTTTTTAAACAGAGGAATGGTGCCATAGCGGTTGCTGTCATAAATTTCGCCTTCACCTAAGGCGGCGCCAACTGGTTTTAGTTCATCGCCAGTTGAGAAGGTGGCAACAATCGGTTTACGATATACAGAGACTTGCGCCACGCCAAGTGAAGCCAGCATAGGGAGATCGCGCGCGGTCAGTCGTTTGCCTTTACTTAGCACCAGTTGCCCAACCTGAATGTCATCACCAAGGGGACGAACGTTCTGGTTATGCTTAGGCGTTGCGCTATCAAATTTAATTCCTGCATCGGTAACTGTCGCTAACTCTTGCATGATCACCGCATCACAACCAGCTGGGATTTTAGCGCCCGTCATAATGCGGATACAAGTAAGCGGTGGCCATTCACCTTGCAGTGGCGCACCAGCAAAAGATTGTCCTGCTAACGGAAGCGTCGATTGCTGTTCAAAATCGGCAATACGCACCGCATAACCGTCCATTGCCGAGTTGTCAAAAGGCGGCACATGAATAGGGGAGGTGATGTCACTACAAAGAACACGACCAATGGCTTTATCTAAAGGTAACGTTTCAGTTTCATTGACCGTAAATGTACTTTCGAGAATTTTGGCCATTGCTTGTTCGATTGGCATTAGACCTGGGGCGTCGCAACAATCCATCGTAGTTCCTTGTTTGTGCACTGAAAAAAAGCACTGTAACACGATGCCTGCATAGAGACACTTAAGTGATTAAATTAGATAGTGTAATTTTGACCAAATCCAAGTATTCTCTTTCGCCATCGCATAAATTTTGATCGTGCGATGAGAAGATGTAGAAATGGAGAGACATATGTCAGCATTAAGCGAATCAGCACTGCTAGTCAAACAAGCACTTGCCGATAGAGGTTTAGAAACCCCTATGGTGGCAAACGAGCTTACCGCAGAAGATAAAAAGCGCAAGATTGAACATCATATGCGCGAAGTGTTGGAAATATTGCAGTTGGATTTAACCGATGATTCTTTGCAAGATACCCCTAAGCGTATTGCCAAGATGTATGTTGATGAGGTGTTCTCTGGTCTAGATTATGCTCGCTTTCCTAAGATTACGGTCATTGAGAATAAAATGGACGTCAGCGAAATGGTACGCGTTAAAGACATTACTTTAACTAGCACTTGTGAACATCACTTGGTGACAATCGATGGTCGAGTGGCAGTGGCGTATATTCCACGTACTAAGATCATTGGCCTATCGAAAATAAACCGCATTGTGCGCTTTTTTGCCCAGCGTCCGCAGGTGCAAGAGCGTATGACTCAGCAAATTTTAGTCGCGCTACAAACGCTACTAGAAAGTGACGACGTAGCGGTAAAAATTGACGCGACTCATTACTGCGTTAAATCTCGCGGTGTTATGGATGCGACCAGTGAAACCACTACCACAGCGTTGGGCGGTATTTTCAAATCAAACCCAGCCACACGCCATGAATTTCTGCACGGCCTAAGCTAATCGCAACAATGGCTTATTGCGGTTTAATCTTCTTCTTTTGAGGCTTAAACCGCTCTGGCCAATACATCACTACATATCCCGCTGATACCCACACCACTAATAGCGTTGCAATCGTTAGCTCAAAGAAACCAAACGTATGTAGCCAATACCAGTTGTCATGATGATATTCAAACCACGTAGTGAGCTTTGACATAGCAATTGCACTGATCACCGATGGAAAAGTCACCGCCGCGATTGAGGGCTGAAATTTAAGCCTGAGCAAATTAATGTAGCAAAGATAGATGAGTAAGGTCATGGTGATGGCAATGCCAGCCAGTGCGCCTGTTAAGATAGGATCTGGGTCTGGAAAGTTCACCAAATAAGCCGCTAGCGTTAAGTTGATAGGGGCGGCCATAATTGCCAGTGTTGGACGCGCATTTCGCGGTAATTTACCAAAGAATACCAAGCGATACAGCACCAGTGGCAACATAAAGAAGTAAATCCCCACGCAGGTCATCACTATAGTTTCTGAAAAAACCGTATGCCCAAACTGAGTAGCGGCGAGCGAGCTACTGATCACTCCCACTGGGTATAAAAACCAACTGGGCACTATGTTAGACATCTTGAAATTGGCAATTTGATAGCCAAAAAATAAAATCATCATAGTGACATGCAGCAGGACTGACATAACCCACAAAGGGTAGGCAATATACGGTGATATAACCGCGAGATAGTCACAAAGGATCAACAGCGCCATGCTCATAGGCGCCATTAAACTGCCTCTAAGCGGGTGTTTGATATCAGCTTTGAAGGTGGAAACACTGGTTAAGTATTTCATTAATACGGGTGTTAATAGCAGAGCGCCAAAGCAAGCGAGAAAAGGGCGAATAACCTCGCCAATTTGCGGGATGTATAGAGCCCATGCTTGGCCTAAACCAATAACGCCCAGTGCCAGAGCGGCCTGAGAAGGTGGTACATTTTGATATTGTGTAAAACGTTTCCAGTCCAACAAGCTTTCCTATTTAAAGATGATACTGAGCTACTTCACTTTTTCCTGCATTTATACAGGAAAAAGTGAAAGATCATAGCAAGATCACAGCTTGTATTGCAAATATGTTTGCTATTCGGTCGGAAGGTCGTCTTGGCGCAACTTCGTTTTCTTCAACGTTCTGTTAAGCAGTTGGCTGTAAATAGGTTGACCACCGAGTAACTGAGCAAAAATAACCGCACCTAAGCTGGTAATGATTAATGGAAGAATCAAGTAATAGTTATTGGTCATTTCGATAACCAATAGAATGCCGGTGATCGGAGCACGAACCGTTGCCGCAAATAGTGCGCCCATTCCGGCGATGGCAAACATTCCTGGAGTAATAGGTAGTTCTGGGAACGTCGCTTGTGCAATAAGACCAAAAGCGTAACCAAATAGAGTACCTAGCGCGAGCATTGGCGCAAAAATACCCCCTGGTGCACCAGAACCAAAACAAAGCATAGTCGTGATAATTCGCGCTGCAAATAAAAACAGTAGAAGTTTTACACTAAAACCACCAGTAGTAATTGTTGGGATTAATTCAATACCGCCACCAGTGACTTCTGGAAGATATAACAGAATTAAACCAAAACTACCGCCAATTAAACTGCCCGTTAGCAAATAACGGCCGCGTTTATTTTGATGAAGCTTCACAAATGAGTCTTGAGAAAATGTCACCAGACGGTTGAATACGACGCCGAATATACCAAACATGACTCCAAGTAATAAAAATAGCCATAACGTTGATAGCTCAGGAGAGGCATATTGTGGCGTTTGAATAACGGCATATTGTCCATTCAGAGCGCGGAAAACAATCGTTGCTGAAATAGAGGCAATAATAACGGCTCTAATAGAAATTAGGGAGTAACGAAATTGAGGACGCATTTCCTCAACAACAAACATAATAGCGGCTAGCGGAGCGTTAAACGCAGCGGCCAAACCTGCCGCTGAACCTGATGCCAGTAAAGAGTGACGAGTATCATCGTCTTTAACGCGGAAGATATCACTGATCATGCGACCAATCGCGCCACCCATTTGCACGGTTGGACCTTCTTGACCGAGCACCATACCTGAACCAAGTGTACCCGTACCGCCGAAGAATTTAACAGGTAGTACGCGCCACCAGCGAACAGGTCGAACCCCGTCCATTGCCCCTTCGATTTCTGGAATACCAGAGCCGGAAGCTTCTGGAGCAAATCTGTGTACTAGGTAGTAACCGATAAAGGCTAACGCGGCACTGATAAGAAACGCGGCTAACCATAGAGGCAATCCGCCTATAGAGTTCTTTAGCCAATCGGTACGAGTGTCCGATACAAAATGGACTGCGAATTCAAATGAGGTCGAAACCAAGCCTGCGAGAACGCCAACGATAACAGACATAAATAGTATCGAGATGGAAGTATTGTCGCGAGAGAGAAATTGACTAATGGTATCCTTTGGCACTTTTGCTAATAGGGACCGTGTAATTTTTTCTCTTTTTGTCATTGTTGTGAGCCTTTCGCGCCAATTGTTAAGTGAGATATCTATTTAAATTATACGTCTACAAATGAATAACGTTTGAAGAATAGAGCGTATATTTTCATTTAGTGTACATGGTTTATATGACAAAAAATCTAGCTATTTTGTCATTGTAAACTTGCAGTTTTTATAAACTTAGCCATAGTTAAAGGGTGAGGTAAGGATTAAATCTTACAGGGAGAACAGGATTGCCTCACTTTGATTAACACATTAGTAATAGCGTATAGATAATACATAGTGTAATCGCAACAAAGCTGAAGAGCTTAAAATACTTTAAAGCTCGTTAAATGTTCTCCGGTTTATTATCCGCGAGATTCGCGAACTCACGATTGAGTAACGAGACCATAAGGCGCATGCAAAGTGCGCCTTTGTGTTATTTAGTGTAGTCATAATATCACCGTCTGCCTCATTAATTTTCCGATTATTTATTCCAAAAACGTAAACTTGCTTTCCGATAAATCATACTAATAAACTGTTTGTTTTTTATGCAGTAAATGTATAATTCGCACTCAATTTAAGGCGTTCTGTTGAGTATTTTGATGGCCTTTTTAGTGATATGTTTTGGTCGTGAGTGAGGTTTGTGATGAAAGTGGTCGAGTATGTTTTGATGTCGGGCTTGGTAATTGGCATTTTATGCGCGTTGTTTGGTACTTTTACCGCGCATGCTGGTGATATTTGGGGAACAGTTCTGGCGATAAAATAGTCACCCTTAAATTACTACTTTACTAAGTAAGCGGACGCGTTGGGTTAAGGACAACCTCTCTTACTGTTTATTCTCCTCTCATCTGTGTTCTCTGCCTCTATTTTACCTTTCTAGGTGTAAATGAATCTTGTAAACTTCCTGTACTATTCGTTCGTTCAGGCTTTGCATTATGTCGACTAAAACTCCAACCAATATTATTACCGGCTTCTTAGGCACCGGAAAAACCACGGCAATTTTAAATTTATTAAAGAACAAACCAGAAAATGAAAACTGGGCTGTGCTGGTGAATGAATTTGGCGAGATAGGAATCGATGGCGCATTGCTGTCTGAACAAGGTGCGTTAATCAAAGAAGTTCCGGGTGGATGCATGTGTTGCGCCGCTGGCGTGCCAATGAGTGTTGGTATTAACTTGTTGCTTCGTCAAAAACCTGACCGCCTACTCATCGAACCTACAGGTTTAGGTCACCCAAAACAGGTGATGGCAACGTTAACCTCAGAGCAATACCAACCTTATATTGCGCTTCATACCACCGTTACTATGACCGACGCGCGTTATTTTGAAGATGAGAAATACACGTCAAATGATAACTTTAAGCAGCAGCTGGCTGTGGCTGATGTGATTGTGGCCAACAAGAATGAGTTAGCTAGCAAAGCGCAAAATGAAGCAATGCATGTATGGCTTGCTGAACAAGGGTTTACTTATCGTGTCGAAGCCACTTCAAATGGCGAGTTTGATATTGAGTTGCTAGATGAAGTGCTTAAACCAAGCGTTGCGGTGGATATTGAGCAGCATCACCATCATCATGCGGCTATGGAGCCTCAGTTTGCGATCCCACCAAATAAAACCTTTGTTAGAAAAGAGAACAAAGGGCAGGGTTATTTCAGCTGTGGTTGGCTGTTTGGCCCAGAAGTTGAATTTCCTTTTGATGATGTGTTCTCATTATTTTCAGATATTACTGCAGAGCGTGTTAAAGCGGTGATCAATACCGATAAAGGCTGTTTTGCGTTTAATGTTGCTAACGGTGTGGTGTCAGTGAATGAAATGACATTAGATGGCTTTGAGTCGCGCCTTGAAGTGATTGATAGCCAGCTAATTGCATGGGATCAGTTAGAAAGTATTCTGCTCTCTATCGCAGGTCTACCAGCAAACGTATGATTACCCTGATATAAAGTCGTTAAATGCTTTAATGATATCTTGAGCCCCATCTTGCAAATTGCCGATGGGGTCAGTACTGATAAATTGCCACACTTCTTCACCAAATACCGCCGAAATTAACAAAGCCAGTACCAAAGCAGGGATTACGTAGCGTCTAATCATGTTTCTTCCTCCGTTGAGGAAACCGTTTCATTGTTGTATGAAATATAGTCGATTAGACGCAATCTACCTATTTTGGGCGAAAGTAAGGTTATGAGCGACAGTGATGTTTTGGGCGAAATTAACGTTTGTTGCGTAAGTAACGCTTGCGTCGCTCTTCTTTTTTCTTCGCTTTCGCTTCTTCTTTACGAGCAGTTTCGATTTCAACTTCAACCAACTCTTCACTGATCATTTCTGGCAACTCTAGAGTTACTTGACCCAAGATACCTTGGCGCAGTTCGTGCAGTAATATTTCTGATGCTTTATGCAGATCCACTCGGCCACCAGAGCGCAATGCACCACGTTTGCGACCGATGGCTTCCATAAGTTCGATTTCGGTTTCTGGCAACTCGTCAAGTTGGTAACGCTCTTTAAGACGCTCAGGATATTGCTGTGCTAAATACTCAACCGTATAAAAAGCCACTTCGTCATATTCCATCGCCGTATCTTTAATTGCGCCGGTTGCGGCTAAGCGGAAACCACTGTGCGGGTTTTCCACTTTCGGCCATAAAATTCCAGGAGTATCAGAAAGAATGACGCCATTTTGCAAGTTAATGCGTTGCTGGCGACGAGTGACCGCAGGTTGGTTACCCGTTTGAGCAATGGTACGGCCTGCTAAGGTATTGATTATTGTAGATTTACCTACGTTAGGGATCCCCATAATCATAGTGCGAATATTTTTACCCATAGCTTCGCGATGCGGAGCTAGCTTGCGACAGATTTCCATGATTTTATGGATTTCTTGCGGATTTTCCGTGGTAACCGCCATCGCTTTAACGCCATCTTGCAGTTCAAAATGGTCAATCCAACGCTGAGTTAATTCAGGATCGGATAAATCTCTTTTATTTAGTACTTTCACACATGGCTTATCACCTCGTAATTTAGAGATAACAGGGTTCTCTGAAGAATACGGGATACGTGCATCTAAGACTTCAATAATGACATCGATTTGCGGAATTACTTCCTCAATTTCTTTGCTCGCCTTATGCATGTGCCCAGGGAACCACTGAATAGTGTTATTAACCATTTGAAAAATATACCTTTTGATTTGATGCTTGGCAGGAGGGTAGTAGGTGAGGTACTGATGCGTACAAAACACAATAGCCCTAGCCGTGGTCACTTTAATGGCATGATCATAGCATTTATGCCGGTTTAGCGGAAATAATACCAATGACTTAATTCTGTTGGTCGATATGGTGTTTGTGAAAGGTGTTAAGGAGGGTGATTGTGGTTTTTCGTGCCGTTTATAAACATAAAGGCAGCGATGAAATCATCACTGCCTCTATCTATAACTCTTAATCTTAGCTATTAATCCCAATCTAAAGCATGAACTCGATTCAGCTTAATGCTTGAGATCGACTCGATTAGAATGCGTAACGTACACCCAGCGCCGCATCCACACCAAAGTGGAAGCTATCAGGGATATTTACGCGCGGTGCCAATGATGCAAAGCCATCCCACTGCGGAGCAAACTGCCAATCAAGACCTAGTGGTACGCGAATACCGTAGTCGTTGAAGTGGTTGCTTCCATCTTCAGTCCAATAGTTAGAGTCATGGTAACCATCACAGTGACCTACATTATCGAAATGATCACAAGTATGGCTGTGGACCAAATGGCCGTGGCCACCATGCCATGTTTTGTTAAAGTCATAGAAACCGCCTACCGCTACGTAGTAGGTGAAAGGCAAGTTAGGGGCAAAACGTTTGTCTTTTACAACTTGGTAATCAGCAGAAACACCGTCGTTACCGATGAACGCATCGATAGTATCGTATAGCTCAGCATTGATACCAAAGCCTTGATCAAAACCTACACCAAGTTTGAAGTCTGAGTGATTCTCATAGCTACGTGGTTTAGTGTTTACAGGCGTACCTGGATTTGCATAAGCGGTAACCGACGTCAACAGCACACCCGCTGCAACCAAAGCTTTAACTTTATTCATGTCATTCCTACGATTTATTGTAAATTCATTACGTTGGTTTTCATAACCTTGTGACCATTATCACAATAAAGTTTTAAAAAGTTCAATTTTGACAGCTTCATTGACATGCAAAAATAATTTCCATAATTGTTGTATGGTTAATTTCTACCGCTTTATCAATACCTTGCATCAAATTACCCAACTGAAAACACCACGCGAACATTTTAAAAAATAAGCACAAAAAACCATCACAAAGTACCCGTATAACAACAGAGATTCATATCAAAAGCGGGGTCAGGTCTTGAAATTTGCATGCCTCTAGATTTTGTACCTAAATAAGTTGTTTTTAGAAAAGATCGCTAAAAGTATTCTGATTAAGTGATAGTTCACTCCATTTTTACGCTAGTTTTGACTGACTCAAATTAAGTGCAAATTTCAAGACCTGACCCCGCAAGTGGGGTGTGGTAATATCGCTCTCAATTTATTGTTTCTATTAGGTCATCTATGTCATTTTCCAAGCTTGGTTTGAGTACTCCTATTCTCGATGCGATTAAAAAGGTGGGTTACGATAAACCTACTGATATCCAACAAAAAGCAATTCCGATTGTGTTGGAAGGTCGAAACCTTATTGCGGCGGCTCAAACGGGTACGGGTAAAACAGCCAGTTTTGTATTGCCTATTTTGGAGATGCTGAGTAAAGGTGAAACGCAACGTAAAAAACGCATTCGTGCGCTTATTGTGGTGCCAACGCGTGAGCTTGCTATTCAAGTTGATGAAAAAATAAAAGAGTACGCTGGCGAAACTAAGCTTACTTCGATGGCGATGTACGGTGGGGTGGATTACCAGCCGCAGAAGCAAGGATTAGTTGATGGTGTGGATGTATTGGTTTCCACTCCGGGGCGTTTGATTGATCTTTATGGTCAAAAAGCGGTGTACTTTGAAGAAGTTGAAGTGCTGGTACTTGATGAAGCCGATCGCATGTTGGATATGGGCTTTATCGAAGATATCAACAAGATAATCGCTCGTTTACCGCAAGATATTCAAAACTTGCTCTTTTCTGCGACATTGTCGAACCCTGTTCGCGACTTAGCCAAAAGCGCAATTGATGGCGCGGTCGAAATTTCTATCGGTAAACACAGTGCCTCTAAATCTAATATTGAGCAGTGGTTAGTTACGGTCGACAAAGACAAAAAATCATCGTTATTGGCGCACATGATTAACGAATATCAGTGGGAACAAGCGCTAATCTTTATCGAAACCAAACACGGCGCGGCAAAACTGGCGGCGCAGTTGGAAAAACGTGGTATTCATGCCGAAGCATTCCACAGCGGACGCAGCCAGCATATTCGTGCAAAGCTGTTAGAAGATTTTAAAGCAGGCAACATTCAATACATGATTGCTACAGGTGTGGGTGCGCGTGGTATCGATATTCACGATCTGCCAAGAGTGATCAACTACGATTTGCCATACCCTGCCGATGAGTATGTACACCGCATTGGTCGTACTGGCCGTGCTGATAAAAATGGTGAAGCGATCTCGTTTGTCTCAAAAGACAACTTTAAGAATCTATGTATGATTGAAAGCCGTCTTGGACATTTAATCGAAAGACGTGAAATTGAAGGGTTTGCGCCGCGTAAAGAAGTGCCAATATCCATTCTTAACTATGTGCCAAAACATAAGCGTGAGCCAAAGGATTAATACCAATCGTACTAAATAACTGGTCATTCTAGCTTGTTAAAATACTCGATAACGGCGTTAGAATTTTTGATTGTAGAATAACTACTTATCGAAAAATTCTGCCTTGTTCTCGAGCATTTTTCCTGCGCTAGTTCTGATCACTTACTTAGTGTGATTGGTATAATAACAATCCTTGGGGAAGAACCGTTTATGATTTCACTTAGTTAAACGATAAATCAGAACACTAAAAAAGCTCTATAAGGGGAACCCTATAGAGCTTTTTATTATCTTATTGCTATAAAACGTCAATGATGCAGGCAAGCGCTGCCCGCACGCGTTTTATATTAAGCAGCTACTTGCTTAGCAGGTGCTTCAGCAGCAACAGTTGCTGAAAGAGTAGGGCGACCTACTGGCAAGATAACACGGCCGTATTCAGCGTTTAGCAGTTGAGCCATTGCAAAGTAGATTGCAGATGCGCCACAGAAGATGCCTTCAATACCCGCGATAAAGCCAAGCGTGTGGTTGCCTGTCATTTCGTGTGCTGCAAGTAGGAAGAATAGGATCGTTAGAGAGCCAAAGATAACTTGCTTAGCAACAGGGTAACGTAGTGAACCAATGAACATGAAGCCAGTAAATACGCCCCAAAGAATTAGGTACCAAGCCATGAAACCTGCAGGGCTTGCCGCTTGACCCATACCCGGCATGACAACAAGGCCTACCAGAGTCAGCCAGAAAAGACCGTAAGAAGTGAATGCAGTTGTTCCAAAAGTATCGCCACGTTTAAAGCACATAATGCCAACAATTACTTGGCCTAAGCCACCATAGAAGATACCCATCGCTAGGATCATTGAATCCATAGGAAAGAAACCTGCATTGTGGATATTAAGCAAGACGGTGGTCATCCCGAAGCCCATGAGTCCAAGTGGAGCAGGATTGGCCAATTTGTTTGACATATGATTACCTTATTCAAAATAGTGCGTAAAAATTAGCCGTGAATTTTAAAGTGTTGAATCCAATTAGCAAACACTGTATATGAAAACTTAGATTGCATGAGTGGGTGGATAAGGTGGGCATATAAGATGGGTGATAAGTAAACAAAAAGGGAATCCGCCAAAACGAATTCCCTCTAAGATTATTCTATGTCGTTAAAGACTAGTTATCGCGTGGAGTTGATTTCTCATAAAGCACGAAACCAATACAAGCAATGACACATGACAACAAGAACGACGTTGCATGACTAGGAATAAATCCGTACAACGCATAACCTGTACCACAAATAGCAAGCAGTACAAATAAAGGCAGTGCTGGAACACGAACAAGTCGCTGTGCTTTTGGTTGGGTGAAACGCAGTCTCCAAACACCAATAAATAGCAATGCGTAGATGATCCATACGATGGCGATTGGTAAGTCACCATACAAGTCAAAAATGTCTTTATTGACACCAGTGCCAACAAATACAAACCCAACCGTCATATATACCGCAAGTAACACCAGCATGGTTACACCAGAGCGTACCGGCAGGTTAGTTTTTGGTGATACAGAAAGCAGAGCTTGAGAGCCTTTGAAGTTACGACGCATAGCCAAAGAATATGGCATACGCATACCCAGAAGCATTAAGCCGTTAAAGCCACCTAACGCAGAAATTACAATAAATAGCGATAGGGTTCGACCTAGGCTTTCACCAAACAGCAGGTTAGCCACTTGCGACACGCCCATATCACCATTTGCATAAGAAGGGCCTTGACCAACAGAAAGCAGACCTAAAGTAAAGGTAACGTATACAATACCGATAATCGCCAAACCACCTACCATAGCCAGCGGTAAGTTGCGTTGTGGGTTTTTGATTTCGTGAGCGATAGTCGTAACGTATATCCAACCATCTAAAGCAAACAGTACAGGAATCAAAGCAGCAGCAATTGCGGCAGCAAAGCCCACTTCAGTAACAGAAGCAACCGCGTCAGCAGAAGCGGTAACAGCGTCACCTTGATAAAATAGACCGAAAATAGCAATCGACAGTAGCGGAATCAATTTGATGATGGTCGAAATACGTTGTAGCAAGCCACCTAGCGATTCAGCTAAAAGGTTCGCACCCGCAAAAACGACAAAATAAAGTGCTGCTAGACCGGCTAACAGTGGTGTAGTCGGTTCAACTTGCAAGAATGCACAAGTAAAGATAGTTGAGTAGTAAAGAATAACTGACAGAATCAGTGGGATATAAAGTACAGTTTGCACCCATCCAACGAAAAAGCCGAAGCGTTCGCCCCATGCCGTTTCACTAAATGACATCAATCCACCGGTTTTAGAACCCATAGACGCGATTTCGGAGATGACAACTGCCGCTATTGTGGTCAGTAATGCCGCCAAAATCCAAGCGATAACAGCGTAAGTACCATTGCCACCTGTCGCACTTAAAACAGGGCCTGTTTTAAAGAAGATGCCAATACCTACTACTATACCGACAACCAGTGACACTGCTGTGCCTAAACCGTATTTAGGCTGTAACTTTTCGTGCACTTTAAATTACCTCTATCAATACCTAGCAAAATACTCGAACGCATTTCGGACGAGAATATAATTAAAATTGTTATAAGGCGTGCAGTCTAAATTATTTAAATAAAAATGCGTACCACAATACCTTCGGCGTTAGCATATAGAAGCTAAGGTATCTCTTTATTGGTTTAAATCTTAGATTGCATTTATGGTGCGTGCGAGTAAGTTGGCAAAAAACTAGCGAATAAAGGATTGGGCTTGTTGAATTTGGCGGATAACCTTGGCTCTGTCTACGCCTAAGTGATTGGAATCTAAAATCATCGTCCAATGAGCAATGGCTTGTGAATAGCGAGCGCTAAGGAAGTGATCAGATGCAATAAGCTGTAACGCGGTTTCGTTAAAAGGTTCCATTTCTAAGGTCATGTCGAGCAGACGCTGTACATTTGGGGTGATGGTTTGCGAGTGCTGATAGTAAAGTGCGCTAGCAAGGGCTGCAAATTGACTGGCATAAGGCGTTGTAGACAGTCTGATGGCATAGTCAAAACAGGTGCTAGCGGAATCAAATTCATATTGCGCCATATACATCTGTCCAAGCTCAAACCACGCCTGTTGATCATTCGGCGATGAAGTGAGTTGCTGTTGTTTCTCTGCTAATAATTCCTCAAGAGTCGGCATTTGTTTGGCGACTGGCACGCTTGGCGCAGGATCGTTCATCAATGCCCACACAGCGAAAGTACAAGCAAACAACAAAACACTGCTCATAACAGACAGCTTCAAATTGGCTTGCTGAGGGCGCGCGGTGCGCAATACAGTATAAAGGATAGCGATGGTGAGCAATGCCAAACCGATAAACGCCAGATATGTGATTAGCATTGGATCCCTCCTATTAATAGCGATGTCTGAACTCTTAATTTCAGGGCATCAAATGACGGTGCTAGGTATGAAAAGGCTCCGAGGAGTCGGAGCCTAGTCTATCAATACAACAACTTAGTAAGTTGCTTCGCGTTTTTTCGCTTCTTCGTCCCATTGTGGCACAAGCGTTTTTAAGAAATGCTCTTTTTCCGCTTTCATTCCTTCCATATCCATACCAAGTACCGCTTGCGCTTTTTCTTTGGTAGAAATGTCTGGAATTTGAATTGGGTCAGTAATGCCTTTCTTCGCTAGTAAACGAATCACTTTAGTTCGAGCATCAGCCGCTTTATCCACCGCAGTACCAAGCACTTCTAGCGCCACTTCAGGAGCATGCATATGAACGCCGTGTGATGCGATAGCGTAATCCCAACGCCATTGAGCATGACGAATATCCATTAAGATAGGCTTCATCTCTTCTTCAGTTGCGCCTGCATCCCATGCCGCTTTCGCTTCAAAGTGCGCCGCTACAATTTGTTTCTCAGCGGTTAGCTTCATGCTTAATACTTGAGCTTTGCGAGTAGACACAATGTTTTGTAGCTGATCTTTGCTCTGGGTATGACAGTTTGCACACGTATCTTCAAAGCGATCAAATGGGTTACCAATCTTATGGTCGGTATACACAGTGCCGTCTTCGTTTTCTACTTTAGGCATATGACAGTCAACACACACGACATTGTTTTTACCGTGAATACCGTCTCGCCACGTTTCATAACCTGGATGCTGTGCTTTCAGCATTGGCGCTTTAGAGACGCCGTGCGTCCAGTCAGCAAAATCGATAGCGTCGAAATACACTTCCATCTCACCCACGGTGGTGCCCATATCCCATGGGAACTTAACTGCATTGTTGGCGTTTTTATCAAAGTAGTATTCAACGTGACATTGCGCGCACACACCGGCTTGCTGATCTAAGCGTGATTGCTCTTCAAAAGGTTTGCCGATGGCTTTAAACGCACGTTCTGTATAAGGACGCGTTAAGGCCAGTTCAGGCTCACCATTTTTGAACTTATCACTTTTGGTATTGTGACAGTCAGAACAGCCAATAGGGTTAACCACTTCTGCGCCTAAACGAGCCCATTTGCCGGCAAAATAACCGTCTTCACCTTCTTCATCAATTAAACGCGCTACGTCAGGGCTTTTACAGCTCCAACATGCCATCGGCATAGGGCCAGACTCTCCGTCCGTTGGGCCGCCAGTACGCAAGGTTTCTCTGAGATCTTCCACCGCATAAAAGTGACCACGCGCTTTATTGTAATCTTTAGCAAAGCCATAGCCTGCCCACAAGATCACCATGTTTGGGTCTCCTGCTAGAGCATCGTCAATTTCTTCACTTTCACTGGTGGCTTTCCAGCTTTGATATTGATCAGGATGAGCCTGTTCAAATGCCGCATTACGCGGATCAAAGCGCTGCTCTTGTTCTGTTGACGCGTAAGCATTGAGGGTGATTAACCCCAACAAAGCTATGGGCGCTAACACACCGAGTTTCCATTTTTTGTTCGCCATATTGTCTCCAAACTTTCATTTTATGAATTGCGTTGTGGGGCAGGTTCCTAAAAAGAATTGGAGGTGGTGACCTTATTAAAAAATATGCATTAATTCGGCCAACAGTCGCAGTATAAATGAAAAGATTGATTTCATATTAGCCAAGCATAACTAAGTTGATCCTAATCAAAAATGGCTATAGATCGCACTCACACTTATATAATATTCTGAATTCATGCTTCTAGATGAGATTAATTGCTATTTGTAAATTAATGAATTATCTGGGTTTTCTCACAAATATATAAAAAACAATAAATAAGGGGTGGGTCACTAATATGAACAATTGGACTAGGGAAGGGTGCGATTGAAGGCTATTATTAAATAAAGCGTTGTGGCTTATCCTAAATAAGAATTGATTGCACTTAGCCTGAAATGAATTGGGCTGAGAGTTGTTAATTGATGGTCGAATTATATTTATAAGAAAAATATTTCGATTTAAGGAAAGGATACAATGGGCAATATTAAATTGACCATAGCCACTATGCTTAAAGCTCTAATCGCATTGTGCCTATTTGGTTATTCTATTAATGCTTTGGCCAATGATGGTGTCCAGAACCATTCAGCGACATCCGAACGCTTTAAAGTAGAGTTCACTCGCGACAAAGACTACAAATGTACTCAATGTCACAAGGATTCTAAACACACTTTAGCTGAATCTCATGGGCAAAACGTTATTGATAAAGTCGGTAAAGAAGTAAATTGTACCGATTGTCATAGCAACATAGGACCGGATCACAGAGACGGTGCCTCTACCGTCGTCAGATATTCTGATGCACAGTCTCGCGCTGGGACAGATAAGCATCAGCTACCACCAGAACTGATTCTAGAAGCTAACGCAGCTTGTACTGATTGTCATACGCCAGAACGTTTGCGTAAAGCCGACTGGACGCACGACGTACACGCTAAGAATCTCACCTGTTCAAACTGCCACACGGTTCATGGAACCGATGCCAAGGTGCTGTCACATGACCACAAGGCAATCGTTGGTATGTGTGTGGACTGTCATTCAGACTTCAACCACAAAGCCAAAGAGTAGGAGATGATATGAGTTGTTCTAGAAGAAACTTCATAACCGGCGCTGGTGTCGTCATCTTTACTACTGGCGTAGCGGGTACCGCGGCATTATCAAGCCGTCGTTCATTTGCCAGCGGTGAAGAAGAAGCGGCCATTAAGTACGGCATGCTGCACGATGAAAATGCCTGTATCGGTTGCACCGCTTGTAGTGACGCCTGCCGAGAAGTGAATAAAGTACCAGAAGGTGTCAGTCGCTTAGATATCCATCGTTCTGAACCGATGGGTGAATTTCCTGATGTCGAGTATCGCTTTACCCGAAACTCCTGTCAGCATTGTGAAAACGCCCCTTGCGTGTATGTGTGTCCTACGGGCGCGGCTTATAAAGACTCTAAAACCGGCATTGTGGATGTACACAAAGATAAATGCGTAGGCTGCGGCTATTGTTTAGCTGCATGTCCTTATCAAGTGCGTTTCTTCCATCCGGAAAACAAAGCGGCCGACAAATGTAATTTTTGTCGAGACACTAATCTTGCGCAAGGCAAACAACCGGCTTGTGTTGAAAGCTGTCCAACCAGCGCCCTTGTTTTTGGTGATTTAAATGATGCAAACAGCACGATTTCTCAGGCGATAAAAAGCAAGCCTATATATCGTGACAAAGTAACGTTGGGCACAAAACCTCAGCTTTACAAAGTGCCGTTTGATAAGGGGGAGGTGTAACATGAGTAGTGCATTTCATTTCGACTCTTTAGTGTGGGATTGGATCATTGCGATCTATCTCTTTTTAGCGGGTATGTCGGCGGGCGCTGTCATCGTCGGATTATATTTAAAACGTAAAGTGATAGAAGGCGATGCGGCGCAAAATGGCATCATCAAAGCGATCGCTTGGATTGCGCCGATTGGCATTATCCTTGGACTATTGATACTGATATTCCACCTAACCAAGCCGTTAGATTTTTGGAAAATCATGATTTACTACAACCCAACGTCAGTCATGTCGATGGGCGTGTTGTTATTCCAAGTGTATATGGCGGTAGTGTTTGTTTGGATTGGCATTATTTTCAGAAGCCAAATCATGAACTTCTTAGGTGGACGCTTTCAGTTTATTGATGGCGTTTTACTCAAGTGTAAGCGCTTTGAAAATGGCTTAGAGCTGTTATTAGGCTTTTTGGCGATTGCCTTAGCCGCTTATACCGGGTTCTTATTATCGGCGCTTAAAACCTATCCGATGCTAAATAACCCTGTATTGCCGATTTTGTTCTTGTTCTCTAGTTTGTCCTCTGGTGTTGCGGCCTGTCTTTTATTTGGCATCTTGCTGTTTAAAGAAAGTGTCTACAGCCCAAGTGTGGCTTGGATTCACAGCTTTGAGCGACCTGTAGTGTTGTTTGAATTATTTGTTCTGGTGACCTTTTTTACTGGGCTTATTTTTGCAGGTGGACAACATGAGGCGGCCGCATGGAACGCCATTGGTGGCGGCTTTTGGTCGAACTGGTTCTGGTTTGGGGTTGTGGGCATAGGAATGCTCTTACCGCTGGCAATGAACTACTTTAGTTCGGCAACGACCAAGCATAATCGTGGCTTCATTTTAGTGGTGACAACCCTGAGTTTGATCGGTGTCTTAATGCTGAGAACATTTGTGCTGTACGCAGGGCAAATGACGGTAATATAAACCGATACCATCAATGCCCAAGCAATACCCAATATCGGCTAATAACTGATAGGTATAAATTGAATTTTTTCAATGGCTTGGGCCTATTTCTATGAGTGAGACCATGCTAGCAAACCTTGGCTTATTTTGTTTGATCCTGACTGCCATAGTCAGTAGCGCAGGTGTTGGTGTGGGCCTCTATACTGTTGCGCAGTGGCGAGTCTTTCAAACCGATAAAACGGGTCAAGCGAATTACTTGTCAGGCAACTCTTCACCACAGCATCGCTTAATGTGGGCTCCTTCTTTAGTGCGCTCGTTTGCCTTGATTTCCTTTTTGGCATCGACCATTTCTATCTCTTTGCTTGCTTACGCCTTTGCCAGTGATGATTTTTCACTGAGCTATGTCTCCAACAATTCAAACAGTGCTTTAGCTTTGCCATTTAAAATTGCCGCCACTTGGGGCGGGCATCAAGGCTCAATGTTATTTTGGATACTGGTGTTAGCAGGGTGGGCGGTATTGGTCTCTAGGCGACACACTAAAGAGAGCGATTATCATGCCAGCTGGCTGATGCTATTGCTGGTGGCCATATTTAGTTGGTTTACTTTAATTGCTTCCAACCCTTTTGTTTTAAATGAGGTTTTGCCACTGCAAGGGCGAGATCTTAATCCCATGTTGCAAGACATCGGGCTGATTATTCATCCGCCACTGCTGTACATTGGCTATGTCGGATTTGCTTCGGTATTAGCGCTTACCTGCGGCTATTTATTGGCACTAGATAACCTAGGCGATGTGTTTGAAAGGCTGACACGACATGCGTTATTAGCATGGATCTTTTTAAGTGCCGGGATCTTAGTCGGTGCGGCGTGGGCGTATTATGAGCTCGGTTGGGGCGGATGGTGGTTTTGGGATCCAGTCGAAAACGCTTCATTGTTGCCGTGGTTAACCGCGACCGCATTACTGCACTCGGTGATGGTAAGTCGCAAGCAAGGTCAGTTAAAAGTGTTTACCTTTGTATTGGCTATTGTCACTTTCTGTTTGAGTATTTTAGGCACCTTTATTGTACGCTCAGGGGTGCTAACCTCAGTGCATGCTTTTGCAGTTGACCCAAGTAAAGGTCTGGCGCTATTGGCTATTTTAAGTCTGGTATTTATCAGTGCTTATGGCTTGCTGGTGGCACGAGTACATTACGTAAAATCCAATGCCATCACGCGTTTTGCCAGTAAAAACTTTTTGATATTAGTGTCGATTAATCTATTGGTGTTAGCCACAGCAATTGTGCTACTAGGCACTTTTTATCCCATGCTTTATCAGTTGTTTGGCTTAGGTAACATCTCAGTCGGCGCGCCTTATTTCAATCTACTGTTTGGTCCATTAACCATACTGGCGCTGATAGTAATGGGCTTTAGCCCGCTAGTTAAATGGCAAGCACAATCGGGTGCATTCCCCGTTAAGTTTATGTTGGGCTCGCTCATCCTTTGCGGCGTATTAAGCGTGCTCTTTTTGCAGATGTATATCCATAGAAACAGCCATGTCTCTGCCTCTTGGTCTGCTTGGGCTTTATTAACCACATGGGTGGCAATGTGGATGAGCTTTACCCATATTGCGCGTTGTTTTCGCGTAAGAAAACAGGTGTATAAATACAAAGTGTACCTGGTGTCTATGGCGCATATTGGAGTCGCTATATTGGCATTTGGCGCTAGCATGAACAGCTTTTATTCTTATGAGCTCACCGCAAAACTGGGCCCAAACAGCCACGTTCAATTTGGTGACTATCAAATCCACTATCAAAACACCAAGCTGTATATCGCCAGCAACTATACCGCCGAGCAAGGTGTGGTTGAAATTACCGCTCCTAATGGTCAAACGCATATCGCATTGCCTGAAAAACGCTATTACTCAGTGCGAGTAATGAATATGACCGAGCCATCATTAACCCCATTTTTAGATGGCGACGTGTATCTTACTCTTGGCGAAAAACTCGATACTCAGCATTACGCCGTCAGAATGCAGTTTAAAGCCTTCATCCGCTGGATATTATTAGGCGCAGTATTGACCATTATCGCAGGAGTAGGGCTACTTGGACGAGGCGTATTAGTGAAGCAATGGTTCACTCAACCCAAAGTAGCCAAGGAGTATCAAGCATGAAATGGCGGTTAGGTTTTGGGATTTTGTTAATAACGGCCATGCTCAACGTCAGCATAGCATCGGGGTATCAATCCATTTCACATCCCGTCGATTTATTTGAGTTTGATTCTGTCGCTCAGCAAAAGCAGGCGATTCATCTAGCCAAAACACTGCGCTGCCCAATGTGCCAAAATCAAAATTTAATTGAGTCAAACTCAGTGGTCGCCAAAGACATTCGTTTACGAGTGTTTGAGTTGATTAAAGCCGGCAGCAGCGATGCCGAAGTCAAACAGTACATGGTGGCGCGATACGGAGAGCATGTTTTGTATCAACCCAGCATGAGCTTAAAAAACGCTTTGTTGTGGGGGATCCCGCTGCTACTTGCGGTCGGGATGTTTGGGTTTATGGTGAGGCATATTCAGCGTTTGGGTAAAGAGTAATGATAGGGTTATGTTTATGCTAAATATGTCTGAGAAAAGTGAGTTCAGCACGCTTTACGAGTCGCTCTTAATTGTAGTGGCATAGTGAATACAGTGGCAAGCTTACATGTTTTTTTGCGCTGTTGATGTTAGTAGGTGCTAACTGTCTTATTTCATTGTAAAGAGACAGCCCGTCAAAACCAAGGCGTAGTTGACATCTAGCTAAACGTTTACAATTTTCAATTTGTCTAGTTTTTTGTAAGCTTTCTAATAGAAACTTGACTAAAATCTAAGGAATTGGGTATTGCTCTAGCGTACTTTTGCGTGAATGCTAGACTGTGAACCATGGTGAATGTAGAATCACTAGCTCAGTTTTTGGAGATAATGAAGTAGTTATGCCACAGTGTAAACGTCAAACACATGATCGACAGTTGTTTAAAGATAGCAGCTTAGACCGTGCTATGGACGATAAACTATTCAACGACTCTTTTTTCAAAAGCATAATTTATACAAAAGAGTTTCAACGTTTGAAAAGTGTCTCCTTTTTAGGAGCTATCGATTATACGGACAGAAAAAACAAAAGCACTAGGTATATTCACTCTTTAGATGTGGCAAAACTAGCTCTTTATATTAGTGAAGTACGAAACTATTCAACGGAAGTAACTAATCACTTAGTAGCAGCAGCTCTTTTACATGATGTAGGGCATGCTCCGTTGTCTCATAGTATGGAACCCTCTTTTTTCGATGAGTTTGGTATTGATCACCATTGTGCAACAACACAAATCATATCAAAAGGTAAAGGGGCATCTTCGTTAACGGAAACTTTAAAAGCTAAAATAGATCTTAACCTCGTTATAGATTTAATTGAACAGCGGTCTAACGAAGAGTTTTCAGATATATTTAATTCTAAAATTAATGTTGATACAATCGACGGTATTCATAAAAGTTTATCATTCGTTAAAATACATGATTTTTATGATAAATATGACCTTGTAAATCACGTATTCTTAAGCAATACAGAGAACTCGATTGATTGCGTGAAGAAGATTGATAACTTTTGGAAAGCTAAAGACTTTGTGTACAAAAATGTAATATCCAGTGGTATTGGTGCTATAGCTGATCATGTTTCTAGAGAATACTTCAACGATAACTTAAAAAAAATTGATGAGAGCTATTTTTTCAAAACAGAATCTGCTTTTTTAATGGGATGCAAACCATTATTTAAAAATTTTACTAAGCACCTAAATAGTATCACGGATTTATCAGGAAGATCTGTATGTAATGCTCAAACTCTTACAGTTAAAGTTATAGAGCGTGAATACAAACCTAACACAAATGTTAATATTGATAATTTCTCAGATGTTGGTTCATTCATAGCGGAACGTTATGAAGTGAACAAAATTAAAAAAATAAAAAAAATCCCATACGCAACAACGATTAATTTCGAACAAATAGAGTTACTTGGTTAGATATGTCAAAAGAAATATTAGATAGAAAAACTTATTCAGAAAAAATTGTTAACTGTATTAAGGGAAAATTAGAAGGTATTGAATCTCTTAGTCAGAATAATGTCAGTGTGATTGTTACTGGTTCTTTTGGTAGAAACGAAGCTTCTGAAGAATCAGATATGGACTGGTTTATTATCTCTGAAGATAGTTTAGATTCAGCACTAGAGCAGAAGTTACAAAAAGACGTTACTCAAGTTGTAAACGAACACGTAACTAAAAATGTTGGTAATACTGGTACATTTGGTGGTGTAGTAACTAAAGCTGAGTTGCTAAGTAATTTTGGTGGTGACAAAGAAACTAACCAAGAATTTACAAGACGTATGCTCTACTTATTGGAAAGCAAACCATTGTATAATATATCCTTGTATACATCTCTTAAAGAGGAAATACTAAAGCTATACATAAAAGAAGGTGTACCAGATTCTAGCTTAAATAGATTTATGCTTAATGATGTAATTCGTTATTACCGTACTATTTGTACTGATTACGAATACAAAGTGCATGAAGGTATGAAAAGTTGGGGGGTTCGCAAGATAAAATTGAGATTTTCAAGAAAGCTTCTCTATTTTTCTGGCTTACTTACTGTAGCTTATACAAGTAATTTAACTCGTGATGAGAAAGTTTCTCAAACCCTCACTCTGCTAGAATATACACCGATTGATAGAATTAAAGAAATAGTTGGTCAGAATATCTCAGAAAAAATGGTGGCACATTATGCCAACTTCCTTACTGAAATATCGAAACCAGAGATAAGAAACGCGTTGGAAGACATTACCCGAGAAAATAAAGACGCATGCAGTGAGTATCGTAAACTTAAAAATCTTTCTCAACACTTTAACTGGGAAATGGAAAAATGCTTTCTTAACGAATTCCCTAGTAGTCACCCTATCCATGGCGCGATGCTATTTTGATAAGAAATATCTATATTCGACATGGTATCACCTTGTATAGTCAGCAAAACAAATTTGCCGGCAGGAGAGACATTCCGGTTGTTGAATTTGACATGCAAATGTTTAATGATTCTCTTAAACTTATTGAAAGTCATAAGCCTAACATATTGATTCATAGCCCTCTACTGAGGGCTAAACAGACTTCTCAGTTATATATTGAACGTTTTATATTTGATGAAGTTGTGAGTGAGCCATTATTACTAGAGAGAGATTTCGGAGTTTTCGAAGGACAGCTAAAAACTCCAGAAAATAGAAACGCAATGGAAGAACATCCTTCTGTAGAATGTGATATCACATTCATTGAAAGAGTTGTTTCCTTTTTGGATAAATATGGTGCATTAGATATTAACGTTTTAGTGGTAGGGCATTCAGCGTTTTTTAGGAAGCTTTCAGAGCTTACTAATACTGATAAACGTAAGTTGTCATGTTGCGAGTCAAGCTGCTTCGATTTTAAAAGAACTTAACAAAGTTCGAAAATAAGGCTCCTCTGGGAGCCTTTAACATTTAAAAAACGTTCACCAGTTTGTACATGGTGTTTAAGTCACGCTACTATTAACAAAAATACTCCATTGTATTTCACTAAATTTGCTCTAAACATGAGTTGTTATTGAAATTCAATACCTACTCCCGAATTCAACTCTGAAGTGCGACACTCTCTAAAATATCAAGCAACCTTTGCTAACTCTTTAAAAATCTGTAATTCGGATAATTTTCCAGAACAAACCAAACCCCAAACCAAAAACACAAAAAAGCTCAGCCCGACGGCTGAGCAAAGGCTCTCTTTAGAGGAAGAGATAAGAACTACTTTTTCATCTGATTAATTTGCTGTTGCATGCTGTCAATTTGGTCAAGTTTGGCTTTTACGCCGAGCGACGTTTGACTGATTGCGGCTGGGTTTAGCACTTGTCCTTGTTGACGAGGGTATTGATCTAGGGTGGCAAAGAATTTGCCTAGCTCGTCTTGTACAGGAACAAATAACCACATGTTATCCGCCATCCAACGTAGGTACATGCCTGATTCGTGTGGTGCTTTTTCAAATGGGTCTGCACGTAGGTGGATGATTTTCGGCCAGTTAGATTCAAAGCGCACTGCATCGGTGATGTTGCCTTCTAGGGTAGCGAAGTGCAGTTTCCAATCTTCCCAGCGAATGGCGTTTAGCTCGCCGTTGGCACTAAAGTACAAAAGTGAATCACGAGGGCCTTTTTCTTCTTTTCCTTCAAAGTAAGGCATGAAGTTGTGACCGTCGATGTGCACGCGCCATTCTTTGCCGTTCGCTGTGTAGCCTTTTGCTAGCTTCTCTTTTACATCTGGTACGCCTGCTGCTGCCATGATGGTGGGTAGCCAATCTTGGTGCGCCATCATATCGTTGTAGCGAGTACCGGCTTCAATCACGCCAGGCCAACGGACCAGTTGTGGTACGCGCATGCCGCCTTCCCAAGTAGTGCCTTTTTCACCGTGAAATGGCGTTGCGCCGCCGTCAGGCCAAGAAACGGTTTCTGCGCCGTTATCTGTTGAGTAGATGACGATGGTGTTGTCGGCTATTCCTAGTTCATCTAGCTTGTCGAGTAAGATGCCCACATGGTCGTCGTGCTCTAACATGCCATCGGCATAAATGCTGATGCCTGATTTACCTTGGTATTTCTCTTGTAGACGTGTCCATACGTGCATGCGAGTGGTGTTGTGCCAAATAAAGAATGGTTTATCGGCTTTTACTGCTTTTTCCATAAAGGCGAGGGAAGAATCTAAGAACTCTTCATCGGCGGTTTCCATGCGCTTACGCGTCATAGGGCCAGTATCTTCAATTCGACCGTCAGCGTAAGATTTAATTACGCCGCGAGGGCCGTAGTTTTTACGAAACTCAGGGTCTTTTGGATAGTAGTAAGTCTCTGGCTCTTCTTCGGCATTTAAGTGGTACAAGTTGCCAAAGAACTCATCAAAACCGTGTTTGGTTGGCAAGTGCTGATCTTGGTCGCCTAAGTGGTTTTTACCAAATTGTGCAGTCATATAGCCTTGATCTTTTAGTAGATCGGCAATGGTTGGAGCCCAATCAGGAATGCCGTGGGTTGAACCTGGCATGCCAATGGTAAGCAAACCGGTACGAAACGGTTCTTGACCGGTAATGAACGAAGCACGTCCAGCCGTACAAGATTGCTGACCATAGTGGTCGGTAAATAAGGCGCCTTCATTGGCAATACGGTCAATGTTTGGGGTTTTGTAGCCCATCATGCCTTGGTTGTAGGCACCTACGTTCCATATACCTATATCATCGCCAAAGATGGCAAGAATATTAGGTTTGTCGGCGGCTACAGCGGTTGCTGAAACGGCTAACATTCCTGCTGACATAGCCAGTTTACTGAATTGATTAGTCATTGAGACTCCATCGCTTTTTTCTAAGGAAAAGGAATTCAACGAATCAGTCCCATGAATTGCTAAGGGAAGTATTAAGGCGCTCTTTGTATTTTATTGCGTTAAATAACTTACAAGAGGGCGATAAACCCGATGCGTTGTGGGGGCATAGTAAATATTGGGCAAATGCTTTGTCGCTTTATAGACCTTATAACCTTTAGTTAATTTAATGCTAACTATCTGATTTGAAGGTTTTATTTGAATATTAAGATGAGTTTGATAAGTGAAAAATGTGAGATGGCGCATCGGTTATTACCGTTGGCTATTTAAAACGTTCGACTTCGAAATAAGCTATAACGACTTTCCTGTATAACCTTTTGTTATGGCGAAATTACATACAATGAATGGATTCAATGTATGAGGGTCGATTATGAATCAGTCACAACAGGCTATTGCCAATCTAATTTCGCGAGTAGAACAGTCTGTGGTTGGGCAGAGGCATGTGGTTGAGTCGTTGGTGCTGGGTTTATTAACCAACGGGCATGTCTTGTTAGAAGGCTTACCCGGCACTGCGAAAACGCGCTCAGTCAAAGCTTTGGTCGATGCGTTAAATACCTCGTTTGGCCGAATTCAATTTACCCCAGATCTTTTACCCTCAGATGTAACGGGCACAGAAGTGTATCAAGAGGTTGTTAATGACTCAGGCAATGCCAAGCCCCAGTTGCACTTTCAAGCAGGCCCAATTTTTAACAGCATTGTATTAGCCGATGAAATCAATCGCGCTCCGGCCAAGGTGCAAGCGGCATTGTTAGAAGCGATGGCGGAGGGAACAATTACTGTTGCTGATGAAACGCATCAATTACCTGAGTTATTTATGGTGCTGGCCACACAAAACCCGATTGAGCAAGAAGGGACATACCCATTGCCAGAAGCGCAAATGGACCGTTTTCTTTTAAAAGTGCGAGTGGATTACCCAGACGATGATGCCGAGCTAAATATCATGCGCCTTGTGCGTAGTGAAGAGACGCAAGATGATGAGGGTGACTCTTTACGCGCAGAGCCACTCCCGGCGATAGATCCTAAATGGGTGTTTAAGGCTCGCCAAGAAATCGCCAAGGTTGAAGTCTCAAGCATCGCAGAGCGCTATATTGTGGCGCTTATCATGGCAACTCGTCAGCCACAGCGATACCCAAACAGCCATTTACCGCGCTGGATCCAAGTAGGCGCAAGCCCAAGAGCTTCAATCGCCCTAGATAAATGCGCGAGAGCTTACGCATGGCTACAAGGGCGCAATTTTGTTGAGCCTGATGATATCCGTGCGGTGGCCCACAGCGTGTTAGGCCATAGATACACCCCAAGTTTTGATGCACTAGCAGAAGGAATTTGCGCCACTGAGATCATTGATGAGTTACTTGATCATGTCGTGATTGGCTAGCGAGAGGCTGCAAAAATGATTCAACTATCCCATGATGAACGAATTCATTGCCAATATCAGCGTCTAGTTCAGTTGCAAGGGCTGGTGGGCTCATTGTCGTTTTTACCAAAATTGACCGCAGGCACTTTGTTATCTGGGCGTCATCACTCTTTGTTTCGTGGGCGCGGGCTTAACTTTGAAGAGTTGCGTCATTATCAGCGTGGCGACGACATTCGTAACTTGGACTGGAAAGTGACCTTGCGCACTGGCAAGCCCCATGTGCGTTCTTATACCGAAGAAAAAGATCGCAATGTGATTATCTGTGTTGACCAACGCGCGAGTTTATTTTTCTCTTCTGTTGAGGTGATGAAATCGGTAGTGGCGGCGGAAATTGCGGCGTTGAGTGCATGGCGAGTGCTAAAAGATGGCGATAGAGTGGGCTTTGTCATCGCTACACCGAGCGGGCCGCAGTGGCACAAGCCTCAGCGCAGTCGTGCGCATCTTTTACATCGTTTAAAGTATCTGGCGGACGCCAATCAAGCGTTAAATGTACGTTGTCATGATGATGAAAACGCTTCATTTTCACATCTTATGACAGCCTTGCGTCGCAGTGTAACTAAAGGCTCAACGGTTATCATACTCAGTGACTGGCATGGCGTGAGCCAAATGGATATTGAAGCGCTCAAGCAGTTACAAATTCATAATGATGTGCTTACCGTGATGATTTCCGATGAGTTTGAGCAGAGCTTACCTGCTAGCACTTCACCGTGGGTATTGGGCGATGGTCAACATCAGCTCAATCTTGGCGGTGCCAATCAAATTCAAAAAGCCAGTCGTGGTCTAGCGCAGCATCAAACCATGAAAAAAAGCCAACTAGTGCGCTTAATGACGAACAAAGGTTTACCTCTAATTAGCTTGGGCACAAAAGGCGATCATCTTGCGCAATTTAAGCGGGAAATGGGGGCGGGACGATGAGCCTACACACTCCACCACAAAGTTATATGTTGCGTGACATCGTAGAAGTTGCGGTCGCGCCCTCAGTGAGTTGGGTTCCACAGACGATAGGCTGGAAGGTTTTAGCATTCGTGCTACTCGGCGCTTTTTGTGTATGGATGGTTAAGCAATTTAAAATTTGGCGCAGTAACCGTTACCGCCGAGAAGCGTTGAATACACTGAACCGCATTGCAAAAGCGTGTCACGGAAGTATTCACGATTCGGCGGCTTTTCGTCGTCAGGTCAGTTGCGATCTCTTTACGGTGATGAAAGCGGCGCTGTGCGTGGTAAATCCAAAGGGTGCTAGTTTATACGGCGCATCGTTTTTACAGGCGTTAGATGCACACCTGCCAGAAAATAGCCGTCAGTTTGAAGCTAAATGGTTGCACTGGATGCGCGGTTTGATGGACAGCCAATATGTGCTGAGTGAGATTGAATTACTGCTGTTGTTGGAAGATTGCCAAAGATGGGTCAGTGAACATCATGCTTTTCTTACAGAGAGTAACTGTGAGGCTAACAGCGAGGTACAAAATGTTTAGTTTTGATCTCGAACTGGCGCACCCACTTTGGCTGTTGGCATTGCCTACGCCTTTGTTTGTTTACTATTTTATTCCTGCCTATCGCACCAAACAATCAGCCATCAAAGTGCCGTTTTTTGGCTTGTTGCTAGAGGTGCTAGGTGAGAGCCCAACACAAGGTGCCAGTCAGTTGCGTCCATCACCTTGGCAACGCTGTATTTTAGTATTGTCTTGGTCACTTGTGGTTTTGGCTATGTCGAAACCGACCGTACTTGGCGCGCCACAAACAAAGCAGCAATTAGGGCGTGATGTGATGGTGGTAGTCGACTTATCTCAGTCAATGGAGGAGCGTGATTTTACCTCATTAGACGGCAAAAAAATATCAAGGCTAGAGGCGGTAAAAGAGGTATTACATAGCTTTGTGCAATCTCGACAAGGCGACCGCCTTGGCTTGATTTTGTTTGGTGATGCGGCATTTGTGCAAACCCCATTTACCGCCGACCAAAGTGTTTGGCTGGCATTACTCGAGCAAACTCAAGTAGGAATGGCAGGGGCAAGCACACATCTGGGAGACGCAATCGGCTTGGCAATAAAAGTGTTTGAACAAACGCCTGCGACACCTGCAACACCTGCAAAAGCGAATGAAGCGCGCGAGAAAGTCGCCATTGTATTGACCGATGGTAACGATACAGGAAGTTTTGTCGAACCCATTGATGCGGCAAAAGTGGCTAAAGCCAAACAGGTGAAAATTCATGTGATTGCCATTGGCGACCCAACAACGGTTGGCGAAAAAGCCCTTGATATGTCGACGATTGAGCGTATTGCTTTGGAGTCAGGAGGCGAGTCATTTCAAGCGTTAGATAGGCACTCTTTAACACTCGCTTCTGAAAAAATTGATGCATTAGAGCCAGAGCTTTACCAAAGCACTACTTATCGACCGAAAACTAGCTTACATGCGTACCCTATCATGCTGGTGGTTGCGCTTTATCTGTGCGCCTTTGCTGTTAGCTTGTGGCGTCGCACGCTGAATAAGAAGGAGCAAAAGTATGTTTGATTTTGCCCTTTTTGAGCGACTGTTTTGGCAACAAATACTGCCGCAGTTCCATTTTATAAGACCGTTATGGCTGTTTGCGTTGTTGCCATTGTGTGCAGTGATTTATTGGCGATGGAAATTAGACACCCAACGCCAAGGGCAAGCGGTTTTACCTAAGCACTTAATCCAAGCTTTATCTATTGGACAACAAGGGTGGCGAAAGCAATTACCTCTTAAATTTTTGTCTGTGGTGATGGGCTTGGCAATCGTGCTCTGCGCAGGCCCCACTTGGCAACGTGCACCATCACCATTTGGCGAAGACAAAGCCTCATTGCTTATTGCGTTAGACAATAGTGCTTCGATGAAAAATGAAGATTTAGTGCCAACACGCTTAACGCGAGCAAAGCAAAAAATTCATGACTTACTAGAGCTAAGAGATGGAGGACAAACAGGCTTAGTAGTGTTTGCGGGGACGTCACATTTGGCGATGCCGCTGACTAAAGACCGTCAGGTATTTGCGCCATTTTTGGCGGCCATTGATCCCGACATAATGCCTGTAAAAGGCAAAAGAGCCGATAGCATTATTGAGCAAATTGATAGTCAGCTATCGGAGAAAATGCCTGCTAGCGTGTTGTTAATCAGTGATGGTGTTACGCCAGATAGCTTAGTGCGTTTGGCGGAGTATTTTACGCAAAGCCCTCACCAATTATTGATTTTAGCGACAGGTAATCCAAAGCTAAAAAGTAACAACCCAATGGATCTTGGCTCGTTGCAACGCTTAGCTCGTCAAAGTGGCGCAAGTTTAGAAGTGGTCAGTATTGATAATACCGATGTGCTGGCGCTAGATAGAAAAATACAAAGGCACATGCAGCTTAATAATGAGTCGGCAATGCCGTGGCAAGATATGGGCTATTACTTATTGTTTCCTATCGCTTTGCTTTTATTACTGTGGTTTAGAAAAGGCTGGCTAGTGCAATGGGTTGTTATTGGCTGTGTGATAGCGCCTTGGTATTCAGCATCGGTTATCGCCGCACCGGTTTATTCTGTTAGCGCTCATCAAGCAGAGAGCAAAAGTGCTTTTGAAGAAGTGACTACGCTGGATAAAGTCTCTAGCGCATGGATAAACCTTTGGCTAACTGCAGATCAGCAAGGGCAGTGGCACTTTAGTCGACAACGCTATTTGCAAGCCGCCACTCATTTTCAAGATCCCATGCGCAAAGGCATTGCCTATTACTACGCCGCAGAATACTCGTTAGCTTATTCTGCGTTCTTAAATGCAGACTCTGTCAATGGCGCCTTTTACGCAGGCATTGCGCTCGCAAGGCAAAGGGAATATCTAAAAGCGCGTGACCTGTTTGCCTATTTATTAAGTGAGAAACACTGGCTGTTAACACCTGAATTGCGCTCGCAAATTGAGCACAACTTAATGGTGATGCAAGGCATAGTCGATGAAGTAAACCGTTTGAGTGCGAGTCAAGCAGGCACTACCGATGGGGCGGAGGATTCCATTGAGTTGGGAGACAATCCACAAACCGGTGACGGCGCAGAAGACACTGCGGTTGCGGAGATGATGCTAAAAGAGTCACTCAATGCCAACGAGATTTTAGGCAGTGAAGAGTTGGCCGACAAATGGCTGAGACGGGTAGAGTCCGATCCCAAGCTCTTTTTGCGCGCTAAGTTTCAAATACAGCGAAGCACACAGCAAGCACAGGAGCGAAATGATGCCCAATAAATGCTTAAATATCGTATTGCTGGTGTTGGTCTGTTTACTGGCGTTTAGCACTTATGCAGTAAGTGGCGATGCACAAAGTAATGAAGAAAATAGTGTGCTAAGCCTGCCCAATATTCAGCTAAAAAGTTGGCTACAAAATCAGAGCGACACAGCCAATGCGCTACATACGGAGCTTCAAGCACAGGTCAATCAGCCCATTACGCTGTTTGTCGAAGTATCAACGCCGCGATGGTTTACCGCAGGTACGCAAGTGAGCCTGCCGGAAATTGCCAATGTCATTGTGCGACAGCCCTCTCAACTTGCGGTAAATTACGCAGAAAAACGAGCGGGTAGTACTTGGTCAGTGCAGCTTTGGGAAATTCATTTATATCCGCAGCAAGAGGGGCATTTTGTTGTGCCGCCTTTACGTGTTCAAGCGCAAGTCTCGGTGCAGAGTAGGGGCAATGTTCAACGTGAAATGTACACTAAGCCACTTAAATTTAACGCGCAACTGCCAACGGGATTGTTAACGCAGAACTCAGCGTGGATCAACAGTCCGCAGGTTGAGGTTACGCAAAAGTGGCAACAATCAAGCGCAGAATTAAAAGCTGGTGATGCGATTACTCGCACAGTGACGGTCACCGCCGACAATACTCTGGCTATGCTATTGCCACCGATATTTAATCGTAAGCATGATTTAGCCAGCGATCATTACCAACTGTATTCACAGCCAATTAAGTTATTGGACGCGCAACATCGCCACCAATTTCAGGCGCAAAGAACGGAGCAACAAGTGTATGTATTGCAACATGGTGGAGAGGTGACGCTACCTGAGCATTCAATACTGTGGTGGAATTCTCGCACGCAACAATTGGAAAAGTTGCGGGTGGAAGCACGCACTTTTAAAGTTGCGCATACACTTACATCGTGGATGAACTACTATAAGAATAGCGTCGTTATTTTGTTGTTATTTTTGATTGGTTTTTCTATGTTAATCATAGCGATGCGACGATTTTATAAAACCAGACCATTGCCTCTGTTTTGGCAATTTTCACAAGTGTTGTATCGCGGTGACACAGGCGAAATTAGAGCGGTTTTGTATGCGCATTTAAGGTGCTGTTCCAGTGAGTTACAAATGAGCAAATTATCTAGCGCAAGCCAATGGCAGATAGTCGCCAACAAGATCCAATCTCAGCCGATTTCATTTGTTCAAGGCTGGCTAGTGTGGTGCAAAATAGCGTTAATGCGCAGACGCACAATAGGGCAAATGGGCATGCACAAAGCATTGCCAGAATTAGACAGCATCAATCGCCGTTATTAACTCCGGTTAATAACAACCTTGGCGGTTGGTATACAAGTGACGCAAGAGTAACTTTAAACTATGAAAAGCACTGAGCTTAATTTGATTCCTTTCTTTGTCGCTGTGTATGAAGAAAGCAGTATGTCCAAAGCGGCTAATCGTTTAGGGGTGAGCCAACCTGCGGTGAGTAAAGCCTTAAAACGTCTGCGTGAGATTTACGACGATCCTTTGTTTCATCGCAGCCCTGCTGGGGTTAAGCCAACGACCTTTGCCTCTGATATTTACCCTGCGCTGTCGGCGTCGTTTAAAAACTTTACGTCTACATTAACTGCCACCAGAGATTTTGATCCTAAGGTATCCGAGCGTATATTTTCTATCGCTTGTATTCCTTTAGTCGGGTATCGATTGATGCCAGAGCTGCTTTTGAAAATCAAAAGTTTAGCGCCCAATATAGATCTGGATGTTCATCCGCTGTTTACCGAAGACCATGAATCAGATTTAAGATTGCAACGCTATGACTTGGTGCTAGATATGCGCCCAGTCGAAAAGACCAGCTTAAAGATAGAAAAGTTAGGTACTGAAAGCGTACGGGCGATTGTCAGACAAGGGCATCCAAGGATCAGTGACAGTATCAGCATTGAACAGTTTTTAGCGGAAGAGCACATAGCGGTATCGCGCTGGCAAAGCAGAAGCTCATTTTTATCGAATGATCACTTTCCTGAGCTAAGTAAGCGAAAAATTGTGTATCGTTCGCCGGGGATTTTGGAAGTGTTACCTGTGGTATCTAGTACCGACTATATCTCGTTATTTCCGTCATCACTGATAAAGCAAGTGGGCGGCAATTATCCCATCCAAGTGTTGGAGACGTCGTTTTTAGATATATCAGAAGATTTATGTATGTTGTGGCATCCAAGCCGAACCGCAGAAGCCGGTCACAAATGGCTAAGAACTCAAATTCAGAGCGTATCTAAATCGATATTTAATGATTAGAGTAAAGGCACGGTAACCGTCTTGGTATTGTTTTTCCCTTACAATACCAAGAAGGTTTCTAAGCGGCAGCTTATAGGCTATACCAAGCTTTTCCTGCTTTAAAGCCGATCAGTGATGACATTTGTTCAAGATAAATTGCAGGAACTTGTGACAACTCTTTTGGTAATTCTGATTGAGATACAAATTGAGCTAAAAATGATTTGTACGTAGAGAGCATACCTTCATTTGTATCTGTAGCACCTTGTGCTCTGGCGATTTTACGCGCTTTTTGTATTAAGTAGCTTTCGATAATGCCTGCTTCACCACGAAGTAAAGCATGTTTGTTCACCATACCCAGTTCATCGTTGGCAATATCGTTAGAAATTGTCGTTTTTAGCAGTGTTAACTTAGAAGTATCCATTGTTGTATTCCCCCACAGAATCAAAATAAAAGATGAATTCGTGTCTCATTATTCGCGCACTAAACTAGGCACATAAGCTATGCAAATAAGCCATGCAAAAAAGGTGTTAAATAATGAACAACGAAAAAAGATGATGCATCCTAGACGCAGAATGTTAACTAGTCCACAAAAATCGTATGAATATGTAAGATTGCGAATAAATTGATTGCCAGCGAAGGAGGTTTGTGGTATTGGGGTTACTTTAGTTTGTCGTAAGCTATATTTATTTTTTTCATCATCTCATTACTTCCAGACCTATCAAAGTGGTATATGTTTGAAAGTTTTATATAGTTGCTTTTTATTAATTTTTTATTAGTCTCTCCAAATTTCAATCCAAGTATTTCATATGGAGAATTGTTAGGGCTGGAGTTAATTACTTGTTCTAATTCAGTTATTTTATTTAACAGGTCGTTGATTTCCTTTCCTTTTTCTTTCTCTTTTTTTACAGAGCTTAATTCTAATTCGGTTATTTTATCAGCTAAATAATTAATGGTTTCTTTATGACTTTCAATTTCTGACTTTAATTCAGATACTCGAATATTTGCTTTCCTAATTGTAGCATTAGCAGTTTCTAAAAGTGAACTATTATCTTTATAAGGTAGATCTTTAAGTTGTATATATTCAAACGCTTTATCAAATTCTATTGAGAATAAACAATCTGAATATTTTTTTAATTCTTCGTAGCTAAATTTAAATTTTAATTTTGAATGTAGTCTATCAATAACATTTTTAATAGCCAATATTGATTGTTTTTTCTTTTTATTTATAATGGCATCTTTTTTAATTGCATATTTATACATCGCATCAACAAAGATATAACCAAACATGGTAATTAAAAGAAAGTCGTACCAAGACAAGCTATAATCGTTATACTTGAACATAAGTACCATAATAATGGTAGCGACAGAATATACAAAATACCCACTACTTTTAACTAAAAAAACAGATAGCCATTGAGGTAAAGTTTCATTGAAACGCTTATACTCATGCAATGCTTGGCAGTCTATTATAACGTTATTAATTAGTTCTTTTCTATTGTTTTTCTTGATGTCTAAAGAAAATAAAAACCTATGTATACCATTTTCATTTAAATATTTAACCGCTGAGTTTCTATTTTCTTTGTATAAGCTAATATCAGATTTTGAATTTATTAGATCTCTTGTATTTATACATCCATGCTTCAATTCAGTATCAACAAGTTGCTTGTCGTATTTAGTGTTTGAGGCGAAATCAATTAAAACATTCAAATTTAAAATATTCATGATAGTAGCAATAAACAATGGTCATTTCGTGATTATAGCACCACCTAAATAAAGAAATCTATGTGTATTACTTTATATGAAATAGAGTTAATATTTAATTTTGAAGGATGATTTATATGTTAATAGATGTACGGTATGTGAATTTCATCTCATATCTTAGTTGAATATATTTTATTGATATAATGCAGGTTGAAATTGCGGTCCAAAATTTATTTTCAATCATGACCGCAATTTCTATCAAAAAGCTTACAAACGAGCCGTTGCCATTTCGCCACCGTCGATGTGTAGCACTTCGCCAGAGATGTAGCTGGCTCTTGTAGAAGAGATAAAGACCACGGCGTTCGCTACTTCTTGTGGGCTTGCTAGGCGACCCATTGGGTGTGCGTCTTCTTTGGCTTTAAATTCTGTTGGTGCTGAGATTCTGTAGCCATCCCAACCGCCGCCAGGGAAGAGGGTTGAACCGGGTGCGATAGTATTAAAGCGGATTTTTCCTGCGTGCTCTTTTGATAGTGAGTAAACATACTGGGTAAGAGCGGCTTTAATTGACGCGTAAGCGCTGGTGCAATCTGTGATAGTGGCGCTAATTGAACCAATGAAAGTAACGGCTGGATTAGGGTTGGTCATTGCTGGAATAACTGCTTCAATATTTTTCACAGTGGCAAGCAGATCAACTTCGATTGAATCTTCCCAGCTGCCGCTTAATGCGCTGACGTTAGGAACAAATACGTCAACAGCACCAATTTCTGCAATCCATGCTTTAAAATCAGCTTCTTTAGTGACGTCTAATTGTTTAGTGAAAACATTGCTGAAATCTTTTAGATTTTCTAGGGCTAGGTCCAGTTTTTCTTGGCTGCGACCACAAAAGTACACGTTGGCACCTTCTTCTAGAAAGGTTTTTACCATAGTCGCGCCAATGCCAGTGCTGCCACCGGTAATTACAATGTTTTTGCCTTTGAAATTCAGATCCATATCGTCAATATCCTCTTAATTTTTTGATACTTTAGGCTTGCCTGTCACAACCTAATTTTATGAGTCTTATAACAGTATATGCTGATCTGCAATAGAAAAGACAAGGTGTTACTTACTTTGTATTTTTCAAGGGTAACAGCCACATAGGGATTATAAATAACAGAGTGGATCTGGCGTGTTCGAGCGTCAAATTTAGGCTGATGGCGCAGAAGATGAACTCGCTGGGTATTCTATATCATGTTCAATATAATCATCTTCGCTAAACCAAGTTACTGTGCCCACATAATCATTTTCATTTAGTCGGCTATCGATAAGAGCGGCAAAGCGGGCGGTCATTTTGAATAAGCCATTTTTATTTTCTAGGCCAGAGAGTAGATCTGCGGCAATGGCTTGTGCTTTGTCGTCCAGTTGTAAGTTCATGTAGTGCATATTTTACCTGTCTATATTTCCTGATCGATATTGCCTAAATGGCAAGAGTCTTGCTCCAAGCGCCACAGTATGCAGGTTAGTGTCTCAAGTTGTAAGTGAATTCGTTGTAGCGTGAGTTTTTGGAGTGATAAAAAAATGCCGCAAAGCGTACAAGCAATGCGGCAGATTATTTAATTGTTGATTCAGCGCTTATTTTTTGGAAAGCAGCTGTTTGACGGCGGTCTCTAGCTGAACATCACGCTGGTTAGCAATGCTGTCAGGATAGTTATGAACTATCACATCTGGCACTATTTCTTGGTTTTCCAACCAGTCACCGTGTTTATCCTTCACGCCAAGTTGCGGCACGCCGTAGACTAGCATTGGGTTTTGCTGTTGTTGCCAGTTTACAAAAGTCCCTGTGCCTGGAACGGTATCCCCGACAACTTTACCTAATTTGTTGTCTTGATATAGCTGCGCCATCACTGAAGCATCTGAATAACAATAAGAGTTGACCAGCAGTACTGTAGGTTTAGTCCAGCGTCGGATTGGGAATTTCGTTACTTGGAAACCGTCACGACTCACAGCGGTGCCGTATTGAACGGCAGATAGTAAGTCTATAATTTGGTCATGCAGATTACCGCCGGTGTTAAAGCGAATATCAATCACTACTGCGTCTTTATCTCGGTTTTCACCAAACAGTTTGTCGACTAACTCTTTATAATTGTCTGAGTCCATTTGTGGCACGTGCACATAACCAATTTTGCCTTTTGATAGGGTGTCAGCCAGTTTTTCGTTTTTAGCGACCCAATATTGATAAGAGAGTTCAAATTCTTGTTTGTTATCAATAGGGAACACCTGCACATTTTGCACTTTATCTGAATCGGGCTTAACAACACCAAGGGTGGTTGGTTTGCCGATAAGGTTGCGCAAGTACGGGTAAATATCATCCGATTTTTGGATAGCAGTACCGTTAACGGTTTTGATGATGCTACCTGCCACAATGGCAGAGTTAGGCAGGTCGGACGGGCCGTTGTCTAACACTGTTGCAACGCGTACCCCTTCGCCTTGATAGCTGTCGTCATAAAATACGCCTAACGCACCGACTTTTTCCCAATCTTGGCCTTGCCCTTCATAAGATGCACCAGTATGTGAAGCGTTTAATTCGCCGACCATCTCACTTAGCAGAATCGCAAAGTCTTGATAGGTGTGAATGGCTGGTAAATGACGGGCATAGCTGGCTTTTAGTCCAGCCCAATCAACATTGTGTAACTCGGCGTTGTAAAAACGTTGCTCTGATAAGCGCCATACGTGATTGAAGATGTAATCTCTTTCTTGTGCGAAATCAAATTCAGCTTGCAGATCAAATGCTTGAGTTTTGGATTGATGAGTCGCAAGACTGTAATTTTCGATAGTGCCATTGCCTAGCATAATCACAGTGCTGCCATCATTACTTAACTGAATTTGTGATACCGCTGCCGCTGGGCGCGTAAATAACGGTGTGAACTCTTGGGTTGCGACTGAGAAAGTAGCAAATACAAGGTTCTCTTTTTGATTGTAAGCGACCAGTACATCTTTGTTGTCTGGCGATAGCGCCGCAAACTGTAAATTAAGTGACAGTGGCGTTAAGCGATGTATGCGCTGAGCAAGCCCTTTTTCATCGACTTTTGTTTTAGGTGCCAAGGCTTGTTGTTCAGCTTGTTTTTTCGCCTTGCTGTCATCTTTATCTTTAGAATTGTCTTCATCACTTGCCGCTGTGAGTGGCACGGCATCTTGATGTTTAAACCAGTTATATTCTGTGAATTTATTCAAAGAAACACCATAAACATCAAGCTGTGTTGGAGAACCATCTAGCTTAGTCACGCCATCTTTAGTTGTCAGCCAATACGCCACTTGACCATCGTTTGAGAACACAGGTGATAATTTACTAAAACCACCTTGGCTTAACACAATGCGTTTATCTTGCTTGGTGGTATCAAACATCAAAATTTTGTTTGCGCCAAACAAACTGCCAGTGCGAGATAGCACATACTGACTGTCTGGTGACCAACTGTAGCTCCAGTCGCCTCTCGCATACGAATAAAGCTCAGTGGATTTAACCAGTGGCATAATCGATTTATCGGCAAGGTTTTCAACAACTAAGTTATTAATATCAACGCGGTAGGCGATTTTTTTGTTGTCAGGTGATAGAACAGGTTGGTATTCATCTTGCGGAGTTTGCGTGACCGCTGTCTCGGTGATAGATGTTGAACCAATAAAGCCTTGGTCGGTCGCATTCACTTGACTGCGGTAGATATCCCAATTGCCGTTGCGCTCAGAACTGTAGTACAGAGACTTGCCATCATTAGAGAAAGACACGTCTTTTTCTTGTTGTCCGGTGTGCGTAACGCGAACTACGCTGCCACTGCTCATAGAGACGACAAAAATATCACCACGAGCCACAATCGCAGCTTCTTTACCCGATGGAGACACGGCAAATTCAGTGGCTTGATATTTCAGGTTAACGTTACGCTCACTCGCTTGCAGATCTTGCTTGCGGATATGAATCGCCACTTTATGACTTTTCGCGTCTTGGTTTGGTTTGATCCAGATATCGCCATCATAGCTAAACACGAGATCGTTTTGATTACTCACTGACAATGAACGCAGTGGGAATGTATCAAAAAACGTTTGTTGTTCTGGTTTAGCAGAAGGGTCGTTAATATCTTTACGCCATACGTTAAATGAGCCTGAACGTTCAGATAAATAGTACATAGCGTTGTCATCGGCTGACCAATGCGCGTCCCTGTCTTCGCCTTTGAAGTAGGTTAGCTGTAGGTGTTTGCCACCTTTGTACAGCCAGATATCACGCGCCGATGCTGAGGTATGATGTTTACGCCATTCTTGCTCGATGGAAGGCTTATCTGTGTATAAAAAACCTTGCGCGGTGTGTGCGCTATCAAAACTGCTGACCGCATTGCCTAGCTCTAAGTGTTCTCGTCCGCCATTGGCATTGACAGAATATAAGTAGAAGCCAGCGCCAAATAGGCCATTGCCCATGTTCGCTTTGTCGTTACCAATGCGGCGACTTGCAAAATAAACTGTGCTGCCATCAGAGCTGTAAGAGTAAGGAACGTCTTTGCTTGGATGATAAGTTAAACGCTGCGATTGTCCGCTATTTACATCCATGGTAAAGACATCACCAGTGCCGAAACGGTTCGAGCTAAAGGCAATAGATTTGCCATTAGGAGACCATACCGGATGACTGCTAAATACTGACTCACTGGTTAGTGGAAGTGCGTCTCCTCCAGTGCTTGGTACAAGCCAAAGTTGCCCTGCATAGCGAAAGACAATTTGTGAACCATCGGGTGATACTGCGGCATCGCGATACCAGTTTGCAGAATTGGCAGTGTCAGTTTGCTGTACTGGGGCGGCAATAACCACCGAAGTAGAAACCGCTAACAGGCCAAGTGTTTGAGTCAGGCGTTTAAACACGAAATATTCCCATCTAGACAAAAGATAAACGGTAGCAAATTGCGCCTTAGCTTTGGGTTATATTATCGGTAAATTAGCTTTCAATAACCGTGCTAAGTCTTTGCTAAGCAAAGAATAAGGATAGTTGAGAGCGTGGTGATTTTAAAATAAATAGGGCTAAACCTCATCAAAGCTATGTTTGATGTGATTTAGCCCGATAAAACAGTCAGCGTGAAATGAATAAAGCGTTATTTTTTGCTTACGGTATTGGTGACTTCATTGAGTACATTACCGGTCGCGCCGCTGGGTAGGGTAATGCCTAATAAGTTAGATAAAGTGGGCGCAATATCATAAGGGGTGATTGCAGTGGTGACTTTTTGCGCGCTGATGTTATGCCCAGCAAAAATGACAGGCACATGCGTATCATAACGCCATGGCGAGCCATGAGTGGAAGCTACGGTTAGGCCATCCATATCATTAATATAGGTTCTTGGCTTGAATACCAAATAGACATCACCGGAGCGGTTTGCATGATAATTGTTGCTGATCATGGTATTGAGATAACTATCGGCTAATCGCCCTGTTGCGATATCGTCACTGGTGACTGCATTCGCAACGCCTTTTATTTTCATCGCTTCCTCGGCAATAACCGCTTGTAATTGCGCAAGGTTGATGGATTTTTGTTTGATTAACTCGTGATTCAAATAGACATAAGGCTGAGCATATAGCCTTATGATCTCTTCATTAACCGCAAACTCTGTGGCAAGTCGTTGTTTGAGGTTGTCGGTGAGTAAATTAGATTTATCAAAATACTGGGCTTGTTTTAACCCAAGTGAAGCGGCCACAGGGGAGGCCTCAGGCGCGCCATGATCGGCGGACAATACCATCACGGTATTGTCTAAACCAATGCGCTTATTTATCTCAGCAAACAATCCTTGCAAGGTTCTATCTAAACGAATCAAGTTATCCTCAGCTTCAAGGCTTGATGGCCCATAAAGATGCAGCACATAGTCATTGGATGAAAAGCTGATCGCTAGAAAATCGGTGACACTGCGACGCCCAAGTTGCTCTTCTTCGAGTAAGGTTTTGGCAAAATCTGCGGTGATTTCATCGCCTGCTGGGCTGATGGTGAGCATGGTCGAATAATACGGGAAACTTTCTGGCCCATAAGGGTGGGGAAAGGTTCTTTGAAAGCCGGCTAGATCGAATTTGTGCTGCTGTGAGACTTCTTCAAGTGTGTATTTGTCCCTTGCCAGAGCAAGCTCCCAACGCTTACCTGAATATTGTGAGGGTACGTTCTTTTTATTCCACGCCTCGACCCAGTTCGGATAGCGGGTGTAGTAATAATCACTGGTGACAAACTCAGCAGTGGCTTTGGAAAACCAAAAAGCTTTGCCTGTGTGGCCGGCTAGCGCAATGGCGCCGCGATCTTTAGTGGATACGGCAAATACTTTTGAGCGACCATTGTTTGAAATCGTTAGCTCATCACCAAAAGTGGAGACTAGCATTGGCGCAGGCGAGCGGCCATCTTGCTTGGCGGTGCGTTGGGTCGGATCAATTTCTGTAGATTGATCAACCCCTGCTTGTTGAGTGAGCATTTGGTAGTCGCCATCTTCAACGTTATACACCAAGCGTTGCTGAGCGCGGTCATACCAAACATTGCCGACCATGCCGTGCACCGAAGGAGGCGCACCGGTGGCAAGTGAGGCGTGACCGACAATGGTTTCGGTGTTGGCGTGTTGATAATGAGCATTGCGGTAATAGATGCCGTTATCCATCAGGTAACGAAAACCGCCATCGGTGAAATTGTGCTTATAACGCTCTAGAAGATCTCCGCGCAGTCCATCGACTGTGATTTGCAATACCAACTTAGGTTGGGTGTCTTGCGCGAAAGCAAAAGCATTAAACAGCCCCATACTGGCAAAGCCTAAGCCCAGTGCAATTAATTGTTTTTTCATAGAAATGACCTATTTAGACCTGATTTTTAAAACGCACACTAATGTGCACTGCGCACTAACCGTAATCCCATATCCGACATGGTGATGGACTGACTGGCGAAGTCGCGTCGAAAGTTCTCCGATTGCTCAGCACTATAAGCAAAACTGCCACCGCGCACGGATTTATGGGCAAGTTTGATGTCAGTGTGTTGGGCGTTATTTGGGTTATCTTGTGGTGAGTTGCGGTAATAGGTTTCTTCAAAAGCATCGATGGTAAATTCGCCAACATTGCCCGTCATATCATACAGTCCGAGCTCGTTGGGCTTTTTCTGACCAACGCGGTGCGCTTGATTGTTGGCATTGCCTGCATGCCACGCTACCTCATCAATATTGTTGGAACCGCTGTAAGTGTAACCTTGAGAATAATTACCTCCCTTGGCGGCAAATTCCCATTCCGCTTCGGTAGGCAAGCGATAGTTTTGCCCAGTGACTTCGTTTAAGCGCTGCACAAAAAAGTACGCTTGTTGCCAACTCAAGTTATTTACTGGCACTTGCGGGTCTTGGAAAAAGCTTCGAGAGTGTCCCATCACTTCTTCAAACAAAGCCTGAGTCACTTCATATTTGGCGATATAAAAGCTATTCACTCGCACGGTATGCGCCGGCTTTTCTGCTGCGTGTGCGGAAGGCGAGTCTGAGCCCATGACAAATGTGCCACCTTCTACAAGCACCATATCCGCTTCTATTTTCGTGGTAAGAGGGTGAGGTTCTACAAGAGAACATCCTGTCGTTGTTAACACTAGCGTCCATGCTAAGAGGGAGTAAGAGTTTTTCAAAGGCAGGTTCATGCTTAGTCTCTTTAGAAATAAAAACATAAGCTTATCAAGGAGCGACTTTCCAAATGGTTATAAGCGCAATAACAAGCCTTTTGTATAACCAAAAGTTAAAATTAGGCTGTTTTTGGCAACCAAAATAACGGTATCGATATGTTGTTGACTCAAGGCCCACAGTTTAATGGTCACCCTTCTAAAAGAATGCACGTCATGGCAAAGCCAATTGGCGCGGCGTGTAATATTGATTGTAATTATTGCTACTACCTAAGTAAGCAAGACCTTTTACAGTACAAAAAAGGTTGTTCACCACAGATGAGTGATGACGATCTTGAGTTGTATATCAAACACTATATTGAGGCGCAAAATACCCCAGAGATCATTTTCTCTTGGCAAGGGGGCGAGCCAACGTTATTGGGGTTAGCCTATTTTGAAAAGATTGTTGAGTTGCAGAAAAAGTATCAGCCACAAGGCGTGAGTATTGCCAACGATCTGCAAACCAACGGCACCTTGTTAAACGCTAAGTGGTGTCAGTTTTTAAAAGAGAACAACTTTTTAGTGGGGCTAAGTATCGATGGCCCTGCGATGTACCACGATGCTTACCGCACCAATAGAGCAGGGCGCGGCACTCATAAACAAGTGATGGAAGCGGTAAAACTGCTGCATGAGTATGAAGTACGTTTTGCCACACTCACTTGCATCAACAACCTAACCAGTCGTAATCCGTTAGAGGTGTACCGTTTTTTGCGCGACGAAGTGAAATCGCCGCAAATGCAGTTTATTCCGATTGTGGAACAAAAGACGTTTCGTGATACGGCGCCGCAAACTTGGGCGGCAAATGATCAACCTCGTCAAGGTGATAAACGCTTGATTCCAGGTGCAAAAAACTCGGTGATGGAATCATGGTGCGTATCAGATGAAGCGTGGGGCAATTTTTTGATCGCCGTATTTGATGAATGGGCCACTCACGATATCGGCACAGTGTTTGTGCAATATTTTGAAGCCTTTATTGAAACTTGGATGGGGCGCAAGAACCCGCTTTGTACCTTGAGTGAATTTTGTGGAAAGGGCTTAGCGATGGAGCCAAATGGCGACGTATTTGCTTGCGATCACTATGTGTACCCTGAATACAAAATCGGTAACTTGCATACGGATAAATTAGATGAAATGGCATTTTCGAGTCAGCAACAACGTTTTGGCTTTTCTAAAACTCGCAATTTAACCGAGCAGTGTAAGCAATGCGATTACCAGTTTGCTTGCTTTGGTGAGTGTCCTAAAAAACGCTTTATTCGCACTCGTCAAGGTGAGCCTGGCCTTAACTATTTGTGCGCGGGCTGGCATAAGTTTTATAAGCATGCAGATCGCTCTTTAGCACATATATTGCGCGTGATGGGTTACCCAGTCGCGCATGGTAAATACAGTGATTCGGTAATGCGTCAGGCTATGGCACTGCAACAGCCAAAGCCGATAAAGAACAACATGTTCAATAAAAACGTATTCGGGGCTAAGTTTTGATGAATCGTAACTATCTCAATATGAGTCGAATTGTTTTGTTCCTGACTCTGGCGCTGAGTTTCTCAGTCAATGCCCGTTTAAGTGCTGGTGGAGAAACAGCGGTTACAAGCCATAACCAGAATAGCCATTCGTCAGCTGAGCAGCTTTCGTATATTGCGCAAGACAGAAATAACTCAATTGCAACACGCATTGATGCGCTACATCAATTGGCGCAGCACCCAAGCCAAAGTGCGCTTATTGCCGTGGCAAGAGGGCTAAAAGATCTCTCTTATGAAATAAGAGCGGCATCGGTGAGCGCAACAGAGCCTTATCAGTTTGCGCATCGCTGGCGATTATTAGCGCCACTGATGAACGATTTGGTAGTGGATGTGCGAATGGCCGTTGCGCACAATTTAGTGGTTGAATATAGCGAAATGAATGCGCTACAAAAACAGCAGTTTGCGAGCGTATTTGACGAATGGATAGCAAGGCTTGAGCACGCCTCTGATGAAGAGTCGTTAATTAGCATGGCACTAGCGTATGTGCATGTTGAGCGCTATTCACAGGCGAGGCAGGTTTATTTTCAATTAACAGATCAATCACAGCACAACGTTGAAGCTTGGATTGGCATCGCCGAAACTTACCGTTTGGAGCACAATGATTTTCAGGCGTTAAATGTATTGCAAGATGCCTTGAATGCCAATCCGCAACAGCCAAAACTGTATTACTCTAAAGCATTGACTTTAGTGCGTTTAGACAGAAAGCCACAAGCGGCGAAGGCAATGGAAAAGGCCGCAACACTGGCAAAAACCAATGCGCATTACTGGTATGTAAACGGTATTTTGCATGAAGTGTTTAACCCTATGGCAGCGCAACATTCACTGCAAAAGGCGTACAACATTTCGCGTAATCCACAACATTTGTATGCGGTGTGCGATTTAAAAATTAGACATGCTGATGTGGGTGCAAAACAGTGTGTGCTAGAGCTAAAAAGCCTAGCACCCGATGAAGTGACCAACGCATTAATGCGTCGTATTGACCACGGGGATGACATTATTACGCACTAAGGCACGTTTTACGTTTTTACACAGCTTGCCAAAGCGTCGAATATCATCAAAGTTTGGCGGCGTACCATCTGAGATGTAGTGCTCCCAATACGAAAGCTCAGTATCCACTAGCTCCATTAATTTCTTTGGACAACCGACGCAGTTGGTTCCCGTACCGCAGACAAAAGTCTCGTCTTCATAAAGAGGCAATTCGATTTTGGCTTGCTCTATCAGATTATGCATTGCGGTGAGTCTATCGGGTTTGCGTTCGGTCATTTCGCTGAGCCTTGAATTCTAGTTGGGGATATAATAATACAAATAGATCCAATGTATATAGATCGTTTCATTATTAAGAAACGCCCAGATTAAAAGCAAACCTACTAGGTAGATACTTAGGGGAGTATCTGCTTGTTTAAAGGAAATTGTGATGATGAAGTTGATAATGTTTTGGGTTTTTTCGTAGTTTGTTTTTTGGTTTAGCAAATTGTTGCTACAAAGCGTGCTATCACAAGATCATGGATGAATCGTCATTTGTAATGATAGGAATGCATGCAGCATTTTTCTCTTTGCAAAATTCAAGACCTGACCCCATTTATTCAGTGGCGCACAATTTAGTGGTTGAATATAGCGAAATGAATGCACTACAAAAACAGCAGTTTGAAAGCGTATTTGACGAATGGATAGCAAGGCTTGAGCAAACCTCTGGTGAAGAGTCGTTAATTAGCATGGCGCTAGCGTATGTGCATGTTGAGCGCTATTCACAGGCGAGGCAGGTTTATTTTCAATTAACAGATCAATCACAGCACAACGTTGAAGCTTGGATTGGCATCGCAGAAACTTATCGTTTGGAGCACAATGATTTTCAGGCATTAAATGTGTTGCAAGATGCCCTGCAAGCCAATCCGCAACAGCCACAGTTGTATTACTCTAAAGCATTGACTTTAGTGCGTTTAGACAGAAAGCCCCAAGCGGCGCAGGCAATGGAAAAGGCGGCAACACTGGCGAAAACCAATGCGCATTACTGGTATGTAAACGGTATTTTGCATGAAGTGTTTAACCCTATGGCAGCGCAACAGTCACTGCAAAAAGCGTACAACATTTCGCGTAACCCACAACATTTGTATGCGGTGTGCGATTTAAAAATTAGACATGCTGATGTGGGTGCAAAACAGTGTGTGCTAGAGCTAAAAAGCCTAGCGCCTGATGAAGTGATTAATGGATTAATGCGTCGTATTGACCACGGGGATGACGTTATTACGCACTAAGGCACGTTTTACGTTTTTACACAGCTTGCCAAAGCGTCGAATATCATCAAAGTTTGGTGGTGTACCATCTGAGATGTAGTGCTCCCAATACGAAAGCTCAGTATCCACTAGCTCCATTAATTTCTTTGGACAACCGACGCAGTTGGTTCCCGTACCGCAGACAAAAGTCTCATCTTCATAAAGAGGCAATTCGATTTTGGCTTGCTCTATAAGGTTATGCATTGCAGTGAGTCTATCGGGTTTACGTTCGGTCATTTCGCTGAGCCTTGAATTTTAGTCGCGGATATAATAATACAAATAGATTCAATGTATATAGATCGTTTCATTATTAAGAAATGCCCAGATTGAAAGCAAACCTACTAGGTAGATGCTTAGGGGGAGTGTCTGCTTGTTTAAAGGAAATTGTGATGATGAAGTTGATAACTTTTTGGGGTTTTTCATAGTCCGTTTTTTGGTTTAGCGGACTTTTGTTTCAAAGCTTGCTATCACAAGATCATGGATGATTTATCTCTTGTAGCAAAAGGAACACAGGACGCATTTTTTCTTTGCAAAATTCAAGACCTGACCCCATTTATTTGCAAAATTCAAGACCTGACCCCATTTACTACTAGTATTTGAAACCCTGTTAGCAGAGTGTCTTTGTAGTTGCTCCATTGTAATTAGAAAAGTTTCAATAGTGTGGTTTTTACTTTGAACAAGTGATATTTCGCTAAGTGTAGTGGTTCTAATTTGAATTATAAAAAATTTAATTCGTCAAAATGTTATTGAACACAACTTAGAAAGAGCAAGTAATATAGATGCAGACCAAATAAGGCGTGATGAGTATGAAGATGCGTGGAACGCATCACAAATTATTGATGAACAGTTTGGAATATAACAAGGTATGCTAATCTTATATTAATAGATAATCATTAAGGGAATTAAAATATGATTAAAAATATTATCATTAGTTTTTCATTAGGTTTAATTGTTACTGGATGTTCGAGTAAGCCTGAACCCGTAGATCTCACTCAAGCAAGTGATGCTTATAATATGGCATATGGAACGTACTTGACGCAACCGTATCGCTTCGGTGGAAGGACTTATCAAAGCCCACTTAAAGACTTCTCTCAAGATGAAGTCGAAACTATTGAGAAAGAATTTAACAAGCCAAATGGCGGAAACGCATCTGTATTTTTTGGTGCAGTTTCCATCTTAACAGGCAACTTTACGGGTGTGATCGATGTTGTAGGTGGTACAGCCGCTAACATAGCATCATCTAAACATCCAAGCTCGAGCTCTGGTTGGATTGTCAGTGTTGATGCAACACAAGCAAGTGATGGCGTACAAGCAAAAGAGGTAGCAACCAGAATAATTCAAACTAAAACTATTGAATTACTTGAAAGCAAAGGTAATAAAATAGAAAAAGTAACCTTAAAAGATAAAACGAAAAAAGTATCAGAAACAACAGCGTATCAAATAAACGATAAAGCTATTTTTGGCATGGTTATTGACCATTATTATGATAATAAAAACGGCTTTGAATTAAATAGTGACAAAACACAGTATGTGATAACTGGTGATACAAACTGGTGGGGAGTACAGATTGCTAATTTTATGGTGTTCGATAAAAACTATGTTAAAGGTTATAAAGGACTTGATGGATACGAGCAATTTTTAAAAGATCTTACTGCATCACTTCCAGAAAATTACAAATACTATTCATCTACTTTTCCAAGAACTCAGTTTATGGAAAATACTGATAATTCAGCATGGAATTGTAATTGTTTCGATAAATCAATATATAGCTTATATTCACATATAGTACCATCTGTATATTTTAAAGGAACGCGATACGATTTTATTAAACCTGAAGAACAGGATACAGTTGAGAGGTAATGTTATGCAGGTTGAAAAAGCATTAGACTTACTAAGTAGTCAAAATCTAATCTACTTATTATGTGCATTACTTATGCAAAACTGTTGCTACAAAGCTTGCTATCACAAGATCATGGATGAATTGTCATTTGTAATGATAGGAATGCAGGAAGTATTTTCTCTTTGCAAAATTCAAGACCTGACCCCATTTATTCACGCGTTTTTATGTAGAGGTAGAATGCAAAATGTGAAGTCTAAGCATTATATTTCAGTGACTTATGGTAGATTGAGTGAAGTTTAAGCAAGTAGGAATACGGACTAATCTGTTATAATTACAAGTCAAACTCAGCGCAAATAACGAAAAAATTAAATTAGAGATTTATATGGAAATTTGGAGCTCCTTTGCAACAATTTTAGGTCTAATTTCTGCATATAAAGCGGAAGGACGTGCTCGTGATGGTGATGATTACAATGAACTCATTAAATGGTTATCTGAAAAGCGGCACAAAGCTCTTATCGAAGAGTTGAATAATAATCAGATTCTATCGTTGCAAGTTAAGAAACTATTAAATCGTAATCATGATGAGCTTATGGATGGTTTAAATAATTTAGATAGCCTCATCATGCAACTAGCGAGTCAACTGGATGATTTTAAAGGTATCGCAAGCGCAATAGAACCTTCAGTTCAGTTATCTGAACAAGCAATTGACATTTTGCGTCAATTTGATAAATCAGGGGCTTCTCAGTTTCTGGAGGTTAAGACTTCGGCAGGCTCTAACTATTTGTTTTTAGATACGCAAGGTAAACTCAATATCAATGAGCCGCGTTTTGTTCATGATGATCTAACCCAACTCCTCAAACTAGGTCTGTTGGAGCTAGACTTTAACAAACAAGGTTGTCGTATTTTTAAGATTACAAGGTTGATGGTTTCCTATTTAACTAATGTGAAGTAGTAGTTATAACAAATAAGGATAGATGTCGCTCAGCCGACACCTTATCTGGTTATTGAGCAAGTCCAGTGCTACTTTAGTATGTAAATTGTATGATGGATTTTGAAGCAGACTTCACCTTGACACTTTTTTCAAGGTGTTATTTTACATGAATAAACTAACTCCCCAGCTATGACTCTAGGGTGAATGTCGTGTTATTTCAGGTGATTCTGGGGTAGCTGTGATTGACCTAAGACAGCCACGACTAAGATAAAGTCATCTTCTTTGGTGAAATAAGCTGTGTGTTTTCCAATCGGGAAATAAAAGCCATTTGGGTATATCTCGTCACAGCTTCTTCCTAAACCGGGGTTATCAGCTAACATTTGAAACCCAGTTAACAGAGTGTTTTTGTAGTTGCTCCACTGTAATTCAGAAAAGTTTTCAACCGTGTAGTTTTTTACTTTGCGCAAGTGAGATTGCGCTAAGTTACTTAGCTTGTATTTGTTCTTTTGCATAAGTTAGTTACAGCGAATTCAGAAAGCTTTCGCCATCAACTGCGTTTCCATTGTTCAAGTCTTCTTTAGCTGATTTAAAGCAGTGTTTGAGGTATTCAACTTTCATAGCTTCTAGCTCTTCAAAGTCACGAATGGACATGACAACGACAGCATCCTTACTGTTTTTGCTGATTTTTATTGGCTCGCGTTGTGCGTTTAGAAGTAGCTCGCCGAAATTTCGTTTGGCATCATTCGCTGTTAATGTATGCATGGTCAGTTCCCATTAGAGTTTACAGTTAGATTATAATATACCGCATGAAATGTGCAATTTAATTAAATCGTGCGATTCATGCGGAATGCAAGTTAACAAAACTGTACATTAGGGATTGAATGACAATGAGCTTCTTTGTATATAGCGCGGCATCATTTCTCAGTTTGTTGAGTGCTCTTGCCCAAGAATGTGCACTACCACAAGTTTCAATACCCATATACACGAGTGGCGTATTTGCTGTTGTAGTCAGTAGTTTAGCTAGGTCGATACAGCAGAAATGAGGTTTTTATCCCTCAATAGACTCTAACTTTTTTGAAAACCATCGCTACCCAACAAAAATTACCTTCTGTCTTATCTAACTTATCAGCGGTTTGATAGAGTTATGATTCGATGTGCAAGGAGAGTTTGAGATGGGAACTATAATAGGATTGGTCATTTTAGCTGGGGTAGATTGGTATCTTGTTCGGAAAACAGGACTCCATATACCTCAACTAATTTCTAAAAAGTATGCCGAGTATTTACGTGGCAAAGAACATCATAAATAAGACTTTTTAGGCAATAGCTTCATCATTTTCTTATTAAATCTGCTTTTTCCGCTACTTCGGTCGAGTGAAGCCAATACCGTTCATTTTATGCTGATAGCATGGGCAAGAGCGAGTTACTTCAATTTTTACTTTAGGTTCAACGTTTGGGCGTTGGCGAAATAACCCGATATAAACTCAGTTTATGGAGGGTCAATTTGCTGTTTTTGTATATTGCTAAGCTAGCCATTTAGTCTGACGACTAAGAAGAAAAAGAAGGCTAAGTAACCCACAAATATCATGCAGACAGGTAAATATTTCATGCTCAATCCTCACGTTAGAGGGTTGATTATGGGTAGTGTTGTGAATATGAAATAGGAATTAGAGAAATTCATTCTTGAATAAGAAATAGACAAATTTGAATTACTGTAATTCATCGTCAGTGTCCAATTTTGCGCGAATAATAGCCGTACTTAATTAATAACGGCTTACACGCTCAAACTGGATTACCGATGAAAAAGAAACTATTACGCACATTTGTCTCTACCTTATTTATTGGCTTATCAACTAGCACAGCTTTTGCATCTATGACTATGGGTGAGCGAACAATTCCTACTCCGGTAGGGGTTTCGCCAGAGTTTGCTCAAATTATAGAAAACAGAACGGTTGCACCTCCATTGTCAGTGCCGACGAATACAGAAGAGTGGTCAGCGCTACAAGCTCAGTTTGATGCCCCTGGAATCGAAGTGACTCGTCAAGCGCTAGAGCGTTTGCAAGTCACTTATGAAGCCAAGCAGTTTGCAGGGGTCGATACCTTCTTTGTCACGCCAAAGCATATTGCCCCTGAGTATAAAGATAAGTGGCTAGTCCACATTCATGGTGGTGCGTTTGTTTTCGGTGGTGGTGAATCAGCGTTGCGAGAAGCTATTTGGGTTGCTAACGGGATTGGTGCTCAGGTCATTTCTATTGATTATCGTCAGCCGCCACTGCACCCATTCCCTGCGGCCATTGATGATGCTGTGGCAGTATGGAAAGAGCTAATAAAAACACAATCCCCGGAGTCAACCGCGATTTTTGGTACATCTGCAGGCGGTAACTTAACCTTAGCGACAACTCTTAAACTGCAACAACTCGATCTTCCTGCGCCCGGCGCATTGTTTGTTGGTACGCCAGCGGTCGATCTTAAAGAGACATCGGATTCTTGGTTAACACTGCAGGGCTTAGATCCTCTAGGTCAGCGCGAAGGGTTAATTGAGAGTACTTTTGATGTGTATGCTGGTGGAGAAGCGCGCGATAATCCTCTTATTTCACCGATATACGCTGACATTGATGAATTCCCACCAACAGTTTTCATTTCGGGAACTCGTGATCTGTTACTCAGTGACACGGTTCGAATGCATCGACTTTTGCGTAGTGCAGGTGTAGATACGGATCTGCATATCTATGATGCTCAATCTCATGGCGATTATTTGAATAACCTTTTATTTGACATGCCAGAGTCAGAAGACGCACTTAATGAACTAAAAATGTTCTTTAATCAGCACATTAATAAATAAAAATAGGGATGTTAATAGATAATTGTTCACAGGGATGTGGCTTCTTATATAGGAGGCTATTATGACCAAGATTTTTGCTTCTATTTTTAGATGTAGCGCTTCGTTATTGCGAGCGAACTACCATTACTCTCAACATCAATCCATCTTTGAACATTCATATTCAACCACTCCTATGCTGGAATTTCCCCATGTAACGGGCGGGAGAGTACGGTGATTCGAGTGATATTCAAAACACTACTTGGCTGGTATTTATTGATATTCAGTTCAGTAGCGGTTTCAAGCACAAGCCTTGGGCTATCGGATACCTCTAGCCCAAGTCAAACCTTAGCCAGTTTCATGCGAGACTCCAGTATTGTTATTGAGCACTGGCAGCAAGAAACCTTGTATTTAAAAGAAGCCCAGTACGCCTATTCCCAAGTTCAACGCACCATGGATCTCTCAATGGTGCCAAATCGTAGTAGAACTGTGGTTGTGATGGAAAAAGTCATTCTACTAAGAGAGTTACTTGAGCGAATAGACCCAAAGATTCATCAACTTGCTCCTAGCCATAAACAAGTTGTAGAGCGCGGGATTGAGCATTGGCGATTTGGAAATACGGAAATTGTCATTTCGCGTCAATTGGAGGGTGAGCGTAGCGACCAGTTTTTATTTAGCTCTAGTACCATTCAAAGTTTGCCACGTTGGTATCGCACGATGTCAGCGTCTCCTTATGATAAAGAACAACGTCATGATTATTATCAAGAGTTTCTGATTAGCCCTGGACCACTATTTTCTAAGCAGTTCATCTTATCTCTGCCTAAATCATTTAATCAGCTTCTTGGCCCATTACCTTTATGGCAATGGTTGGCATTTGGTGGTGTCCTTATCATGTGCCGGTTATTGATGAAAATCAGTTTTCATTTGGGGGCACGTTGGGATCAGCGCTGGGAAAGCAGAGGCATAAAGTGGCGGGCAGGCAGGTTGTTCTCATTAGTTGGGGTGGTGAACTTATTGCTTGTTGCAAGATGGGTAATTGATGATGGTGTCTGGATCACAGGAAGTATCTATCAACTGTTTACCACCTTATTTTTACTGGCTCAGTTCTTCTTTGTCTCATGGCTCATCATGGCCATTTTTAATTACTTTGCGAACATTTATACCTTTAAAAAGCACAACGGAAAACATGTTGATTCATCATTGATTACCGTGCTTGCCCGTATCTTTGGTGGCCTTACTATTGTCATTCTTGGCGTTTATGTCATTGAGTTCATGGGTTTTTCAATCTCACCTATTCTTGCGGGTCTGGGTGTGGGTGGTCTAGCGGTCGCGTTGGCGGTTCGACCTATCCTAGAAAACGTTATCAATGGACTCACACTCTATGCTGACGGCGGGGTTAAGCTGGGCGAGTTCTGTCGTTATGGGGATAAACTGGGAACTATAGAGAGTATTGGCTTACGCTCAACGCGTGTTCGAACTCTAGAGCGCTCTTTGATTACCATCCCCAACTCTGAGTTTGCCAATATGGAGATTGATAACTTAGAGCGACGTGATAAACGACGTATGGATCATATTATTCGGCTTCGTTCAGAAACGACACTCGATCAGCTGCGGGTACTGATTGTCAATATTCGTCGCTTGTTATTGCAACATCCTATGATTGAAGAAGAACCGGTGCGGGTTCGATTGATGGGAGTAGGGGAATACTCAATTAATATCAATATGATGGCTTACATTAGTTGTCGCGATAATGAAGAGTTTATGGCGGTGCAAGAAGATATTCTGTTTTCAATGCTGACTCAGGTCGATAGCGTTGGGGCGAAGATTGCGCATTCCACGCAGTACCAATTGTTCAATAAAGTATCATCGGATAACCAAGAACAGAAACGCAAAGCGGAGCAAGTGGTCGCACAGTGGCATGAAGAGCAAGCGTTCCCGTTTCCTGATTTTAGTTACGAATATAAATTTGAAATTAAAGACTCAATTATGTACCCAGCAGCAACGTCTGCAGTGCGTCCGTCTTCTACTTAAAACGAAGCCAATTAATACGTACTCAGCTCCTTCATACCTTCAAGTATCATGCCCTAAAGCGATCCATTATCGCTTTAGGGACTTGAGTTTGGCTGGTGGTTTTTATTTGAGAGCAGAAGCCAGAAAGCGGGCGTATTATCAACTGTCTGGTTGAACTACGCTGTCAAAGTAACTCTGCATAGTTTGATGCAACAGTTGATGAAGCGGAAAGCCTCGCTTGGATTGAAGATAGCCACCCTCTACAACAATTTGGCGCATTTCTTTTGGCAAGTTGGGTAATGGGTAACAGCTGAGATCCGGATCATTGGCGGTCATAAAGCTGCTACCAAAAGAGAAAGCATCTGAATTTTTCAGCTTACTGCGTAATACAGTCAGACTATGTGTCGCTAACACAACATTTGCGGTGTAGCCTTTTGATATATAAAGATCTTCGATTGGCGCTCGTTTGGTGTTGATGCCATCAATCAGGATTCTTGTGATCGGTAGATGATGAATATCTTCCCATTCACTGCTCCTACTTAGTACCGGATGCTCTTTGCGCGCAATAAGGCTCAACTTTACTTCGGTAAGTTTATGTTGGTAGATATCTTGAGGTAATGGGATGCCGGAAAGTTGCAACAAGTAATCGACTTGTCCATTTAGTACTTCTGCTAAGCTTTTGTCTTGCCAGTAGACCAATTTAAAGTTCGCTTGTGGAAGTGCCTCATGTAGAACCTTAAAAATCCCTTCTCCGTATTGTTCAATTAGAAATATGTTCAAAGCGATGGTGACTTCACCGGTAAACATTTTTGGATCAAAGTTGTGGTAGGACTCAACCACCTTAATCAAAGGAGAGTACATTTCATCGGCCGCTTCGGCGAGTTTCTCTGCCAGTTCTGAAGGCTCAACGCCGTGTGCTTTGCGAAGAAAAAGTTGGTCGCCAAAAGTCTCTCTTAACTTCGCCATTCCTCTGCTGACACTGGTTTGCGATATACCCAGCTTGTCTGCTGCCGCGTGAGTATTACGAGTCTCCACAACCGCTTTAAGTAACTTGAGCAGATTTAGGTCTAAGTCTTGAAGTTCTTTCATGGGTTCCCTTGTGGCAATGAAGTTCTATACATCATTTAAGAATAAGGGAAATTAGCGTTTCTTCAATAGCTTAGGAATGAAATGTGTTGAATAATGTTTGCTACGATTCGCAGGAATGTACTATGAGCAAAATGAGCGTTCAACCAAAGGTATTTTATGTCGTAAGGGCTGGCAACATCCGTGTTACAAAGGGCTGGTAAAGAGTTGATGTGAAATAACAAGAGCCTAAGTTAGAGTGTATCGAATTAGCTTAAGCACGCAGAAGCACTAAAAATGCATAAATACAGTTAAAACGCATACGCGTAGTTAAGGCCAAGTTTGTTGTCTGACTGATCATAGATGCCATAGTTAATGGAAACATTTTGATTATCTGCGATTCGATAGGAGAAGCTAGTTTCCCAGTCTAACGTATTGATTTTAAGTGTCTGGTCACTCAAAGACATCGTATAGATGGGTGCGATCATTATTGAGGTTTGTTCTGTAATAGTAATCACACTGTATAATTGTGCCATGGCAATAGGGACATTTTTATCAAGATTATTGCTGGAGATGATGCCCGCGCCAATAACGGGTGCGATAATGAGTCGTTCATGCAGTGGCAAGACTTGCATCGCGTTCAATACGACAGTGTGTGTGTCGTTGCGATCATCATATAAGTAGTCGCCCATCACGCCGCTACCAAAATGGGTGCTGAGTGCCGCAGCTCTAACTCTATATGTGTCAAAGTTATTCAAAGCCTGAGCAAATATCAGAGCAGCCCAATTGTCGGAGATAGTTCTCGCATAACCAAATCCGGTATCAAAGCCTTCGCTGTTGTAGCCTAACTGAAGAGAACTATAAGCTGCGGTCGGATCGGTGAAATCAATAGGGGATGTTTCTATGGTCGCTTCTGTAAATTCTTCTACAGCGGATTCAAAGTCGAGAGTATTTTCATTGGCGATTGAATAGGCGCTTATTACACAACTCAGCAATAATAGTTTATTTTTCAAAGTGGCTCACTTATTATCTGAAATAGGGAATATCTATGGTTAGGTGTTATACCAATCGTATTAAATTACGGGGCATTCTAGCTTGTTAAAATACTCGATAATTGCGTCACAAATTGATTGTAGAATAACTACTTGTCGAAAAGTTCTGCTTTGTTCTAGAACATTTTGCCTACGCTGTTTTTGCTCACTTACTTAGTGTGATTGGAATTAAAAGATGAGCTGCCAAAAATTGGCAGCTCTAATAATTTAGAAAGAATGTTTAAATGAGAATAATGAGAGGTTATTACCATCATCATATTGGTAGCTATACACGAATGCGTTTGTACTATTCAATTGATAACCCAATTCTGCCTTGTAATCCCAATCTCTCAGCTTTGATTGGTTGCCATTCTTTTCTTTCACTTTACCTAAGCTGTAAGTGTATTCGGGTGTGAAGCCCATCCACAGGCTATCGTTTAGGCTATAGGTCATATCAAGTGATGCACTGGTGTAGTAGACACTACTGCTCATCTGTTGGTGCTTTAGATTACCCAGTGTCACCTGAGGTATCACAGAAAACGATTCATTAGCCATATTCGCTTTATACAGGCTGAAGCTATAGTCATTCGCACGTAAATTATCTGATTGGTAGTTGGTATCATGCACATATTCAAAAACAAGCCCTAAGCCATTGTTTCTTTGAAAATCAAATGCAAATTCGTGGTGATTGAAATTATCGTCACTGCTATATGAACTTAACAAGTTCCAGTCGTTATTGAGTGATTTGGCATATTGAATGCCCATATCAAAGTCATTGCTTCCGTAACCAATATTAAAACCTGAGTAGTGTTGTTTAGATTCAGAGAAATTAACATTGGAATCTGCAATGACTAAAGGCGAAGAAATAAGTGATGCAATTAATAGTGAAGTTTTCGTTAGTTTCATAAATATAATCCTACTTGTGTTTGTTTATGCCTCCATTTTATTTATCGACTTAGTTATTGACTATGAATTACAGTGATTCATATTTGACAGGTATATAGACAAAAAAGCCCCGACTTAATAGTCGAGGCTCGATTCTTTTTTAGGAGGGGTATTAATTTATAAAAGCTCATTGATCTCAAGAACAATCTCTTGAATCCCTAGAGTGAAAAACTGCACTCCCATACAGATCAATAGGAAGCCCATAATGCGGGTAAATGCATTGATACCATTTTGACCAAGTGCTTTGAGCAGAGGGTACGACATGGTTAATGTGAAGGTGGCAATAAGTGCGACCAGAGCAAGCCCTGCCACTACACCACCATAGACGCTAGTCATACTGGTGTGGTTTTCATAGGTAGCAATTTGAGCGGCTAAGCTAATGATCATCGCCATAGAGCCGGGGCCACATAGTGAAGGAATGGTCAAAGGCACGAGTGCGATTGAATCTTGTCCAGAAGGGGCTGCGCCATTATCGGAGCGAGGAAACAGCATATTGAAGCCAATCGCGACAATGATGATGCCACCGCCTAAACGCAAGCTCGGTATTGAAATACTGAAGAGCTCGAGTACTGATGCACCAATGAAGAAGGTGATGCACAAGGCAATGAAAAGATAGACTCCTGTCGTTTTGGCTTGCGACACAATGTAGCTCTTATCTCGCCCTTTACTCAAACCGAGTAAAACCGTTGCGGCTGCGGGCGGGTTCATTATGGGTAATAGGCCAAGAACTGTGAGTGTCATATAGGTGAACAATGTTTCTAAATGCATAGGAATCCTTATTTTGTGGTGGCAAAGAAAGTTAAATCAAAGTAAAAAAGTGTGCGCTAAATACAGAATACTGAAGAACGAAATCGCGTCGGTTAAGGTGGTCAGCATTGGGCTTGATAGCATGGCTGGATCGAAGTTGAGCCGCTTTAGTAGTAAGGGCAATGTCCCCCCGATCACGACGGCAAGCGTGGAAGAAAGTGTGTAAGCGATGGCGATAACCAATGGCAATCCAGAGTGCTCCCCGCCAAGCGTGAACAGCGTCAGCAGAGCCAATACACCACCAATTAGCATTCCATTAATCGCGCCGATGGGGATCTCTTTTGCCACCACATACAGCAGATCTTTGGCTGAGATCTGCCCCGTGGATAATTCACGTATCGACACGGCAACGGATTGATTCCCTGCAGCGCCAGAAAGGTTGGCGACCAGCGGTAACACAGCCGCTAAGACGGCAATCTGTTCAATAATGGGTTCGTAAAGGGCAATGATTGAAATTGCGGCATAACTTAAGGCGACAGAAGGCAGTAAAAAGGCGAGTCGACGCAGATTGCGTTTTAGTATTGACATGCTGCGAGACTCATCCCCACCAAATACACCAGATTGCTCTAGCATTTGCTGTTTCGAGCGTTGGTATAACGCTTCATTGAGATGTTTAAAACCGACGATGCCTATTTGGAAACCTTGTTCATCAACGATGGGAACAACGGGATGTAAAGTGTTATCCAGTGTACTTTTAATTGTATTTAGATTCGTATCAGGGCCAATAGTAGGCACTGTGGTATCTATGTATTCCTTTAATAACGTCCCGCGTGGTAGCAAGAGTACATCACGGATTTTCAGCCCGCCTAAATAGCTGCCGTCATTGTTATGCAAGTAAACATAGCGCCACTCTAGCCGATCTAGGTTGTGTTCTTGTGCGCTTAATATTGCGCTCAAACTGTCTATGGTAGCGTCTGCGGGGAGTTTGAGGACTTCGCTTTTACAGATCCCTCCGGCAGAGTCTTGTGGGTAGATCAAGGCAGCACGCTCTTCGTCTTTCCATGCTGACGGTAGGGCTTGCCTGAGTCGTTTTTGTAGATCGCGTGGCAGTTCATTGAGTAGCAGTCTGCGGTCTGCGGAATGCAAATATTGAAATAGCACTATGGTGCTGTTTTCAGGTAGTTGACTGATCAATCGTAGCAGTTCGGGATTGGATAAGTGATCAAGTAAGTTGGCCGCAAGGCTTGGGTTTACTTCGCTTAATAGCGCCCAAGTGGCGATACGTTGCGGATCAGAAAGCTTTCTTAATACTGAAGGCAATTCGACAGGTTCAGCCTTTAGAAGTGTTTGATTCAGTCGTTTAGCCTTTCTTAGAGTAAGGCTCTCCAGTATTTTGAGGTACAGCTTTTGCGCACCTTCTGATGGAAAAGCTAATGTTATTAATGTCATATGTTAGACCTTTGACAACAAGTGAAAATGCGATTGAAGCGATTTTTATTCGGATGTTTGTGGTTGTCGTTTCTTGGTCGTAAGCCGAATAAAGAGGGCGACAAATGCGGTGACCATCAGGAGTAAACTGCTGATTAAGAACCACTTTGTAATCAACTCTTGATATTGAGAGACGAATGGATGTCGCATGATCCACTTTCCTATCAGCAATAAACTGAACACCCAGGTAATTGAGCTGGTGAAGCTAACAATAAGCGTTCTAATTGCGCTGAGTTGTGCAATGCCCATTAACATCGGGGTCAGCACGCGAACAAATGGCACAAATCGTGATACGAACAGGGATAGAAATCCGAATCGATTCAATAGCGTTTTTGCTTTGGGTAACGATTCATCGGGCAGCGTTCGCTCTGCTTTACGCATGAATTGGGTATTGTGTAGCCAGCGTCCTTGGACATACGCCACAATACTGCCAAAAAAAGCGGCACTGGTTAGAAGCCATAGTGCACTTGAAAACTCAATCAATCCTAAACCAATCATGCCCCCAACAAACAACACTAGGCCATCTCCGGGCAGTGGTAAGAAAACAAAACTCGACTCAAGGAAAAGTACAATACCGAGTAATAGCAATAAAACGTGCAGTGAATTCAATTCAAGAAGGGCATCAAAGTCTTGTAGCCAAATAGCAGAAATAATGTCTAACATGGGAACTCCAGATTATTGTTAGGCTCTAGCGGGTGATAGCTAGAGCCGCACTATCTTTTAATCAAACATCAAGATGATGTAGGCAAAGAACAAAATGAGATGGGTAGCACCGTTGAGAAAGTTTGTTCTTCCACTGCTAAAGCTCACGCTAGTCATTAATAGTGTCGCACCCAATAACACCATTTCAGCGGGGGCGAGGCCGAGCTGGATGGGTTCGTTCATTACTCCAGAAATCAGCAACACGGCCGGAACGGTGAGTGCAATCGTTGCGAGAACCGAACCAAAGAACAGATTCATCGCGCGCTGTAATTGATTGGTCACGGCGGCTTTGACGGCGCCCACCGCTTCAGGGGCGAGAATAATCAAGGCAACAATTAAACCACCTAGAGCCGCAGGAGCGCCCATTTCTGTGATGCCATCGTTAATTGGAATCGCCAGACTTTTCGCTAACAAAATCACCACCATCAAATAACTCACCAGCATAATGGTGTGGAATATATTGCTGTGCAGAGGGCCATGATGTTCGTGGTGATCTTCATTATCACCATCAATGAAGTAGTCGGTATGGCTACGTGTTTGGATGAACAGGAATACGGCATACAATGCGATTGAAGCGAGCACTAATGTCCATGTTAGGCTAGTCGACATGTTACCTAGCGAATCCATACTGGTGAAATTAGGCAGTACTAAACACAGTAATGAGAGTGGAATAATGGCCACCAAGTACGCTTTTATTCCATCAAGGTTGTAGGTTTGGGTATGGTATTTAATACCACCGATTAGCAAGGTGATGCCGACAAAGCCATTGAGCACCGCCATCACAACAGCAAACATGGTGTCACGCGCTAGGAAAGGGTTAGATTCTCCTGTCAGCATTACGGACGAGACCATAATGACTTCGAGCAAGACAACAGACAGCGTTAATATGAGAGTGCCGTATGGGTCGCCAAGTTTTATCGCCAGCGCATCTGAGTGACGAACAACAGAAAAAATGGCGCTCATTACCGCGTAAAACAGTACCGCAGTAACCAAAATGTAGGCGAATTGAGATAATTCTCCTGTAAGTAAGTTGTCGCCGAACAGTTTAAAAAACAGCACGGCAACAATGCCAAGAGGCAGTTTGTATTCTTGTTTGAGAGCGTTGAGCATGTTGAGCCTTTATTGAGTAACCGAAGGCTCGCTAATGTCCTTTAACGAGAGTAAATCGGGTGAATACTGCAATTTCCTGTGCAGCAGACGGTTCGTTTCAAATTATGTGTTTAAGCTTTTACGTTTAAAGCGATCTGCGCGCCTAACCATGCAGCTAACTTAAAGTGAACCGAGGATTCAGGCCATGAATTAGAGAAATTCTTTGTTGCTATCAGACGACCAACGGTCGCCTAATAGCGTTCTTAAATACGCCGCTAGCTGTGAGCCCTAGCAGTAAGCAATAAGAGCAGTAATAAATAAGATCAGTAAGAAATACGAGTAATAAGCGCAGTAAGCAAAAGCTAAGGCATGCTTTGCAGGGGTTCCTCTTTGTCCAGTTTATAGTGGGAGGGTTTCAAACCCACGCATGTGGGTAAGAGTGTGCCAATAGAGATTGAGGACCATGTACCACTGACAATCCCGACGCACAGCGCAATGGCGAAACCTTCTAGTGCACTCCCTCCTAACAACCACAATGCGGAGACTGTGACCAAGGTAGTGCCTGAGGTGACTAGCGTTCGTGACAAGGTTGATACGATGGACTGATCGAGAAGAGTATCGGTTTCTCCATCTGGCTTGGCGCGAAATACCTCACGGATGCGATCGGAAATGATGATCGAGTCATTTAGGGAGTAGCCCATCACTGCCAGTAAAGCGGCCAACACAGTTAGGTTGAATTCAATTTGAGTTACCGCAAAAAGCCCTAGCACAATGACAATGTCGTAAACCAACGCCGCAATTGAACCTAACGCTAATCGCCATTCAAATCGGTAGCTCAAGTACAGCAAGGTAAGGACGAAACACGCCAAAATTGCCAAGCCGCCTTGCTCGACCATTTCTAACCCAACCTGAGGACCAATTACACTGCTGTTGGTAATCTGAAAATTACTGTCTACTGGCAACAGTGCTTGGTTGAGCGTTTTTCGCAAATCGAGGTCGGTATCATTGAAACGCAGCTGCCAATTTCCCTCGTTGCCTGCCGCCGTTACTTGAACATCTTGGCTTAGTGCTGAATCGAGGTGAGATTTGAGCAGAACTTGAGTGACGTCTGGTTTTGTTTGAATATCGGCGACGACACCTCCGGTAAAGTCGAGCCCCCAATTGAACCCCTTTGCAACGATGGATGTCATGGAAAGTGTTAATAGAATCAGAGATATTATCGTCATCAATTGACGTATTTTGGTGACGTTAATTGATTTGGTCATTACAGTTTCACCTCATGTGAGGTGTTTCTTCCCCACAAATAATTGATAAGAATTCGAGACGCAAATACGCCGGTAAATAAGCTAGTCAGTAGTCCTAATCCGAGTGTGATAGCAAAACCTTGAATTGGGCCGTTACCTATTGCATACAAAGCGATGGCAACGATCATGGTGGTGAGGTTGGCATCGAAAATAGAAGAGAATGCACTATCGAAGCCTCTATCTATGGCTTGGGAAAAGTTTCTGCCTTCTCGCATTTTGTCTTTGATACGTTCAAAGATAAGTACGTTGGTATCAACAGCCATCCCCACGGTGAGTACGAGTCCAGCGATGCCTGGAAGTGTTAGTACAGCGCCAGGGATGAGTGCCAACAGGCCAAACAGACACACTAAGTTGATCGTCAGCGCAGCATTCGCAACCCAACCAAGGCGTCGATACCAACAGGCGATAAACACCAGTGTAAAACCAAGCCCCAAGGCGAGTGCAGCAAAGCCATTTTTGACGTTTTCAGCCCCAAGAGTGGGTCCGATGGTGCGTTCTTCTACAATGGTGACAGGAGCGGTGAGTGAGCCAGCTCTTAATAGAAGTGCAAGGTTTTGCGCGTCAGCCATTGACCCTGTGCCGGTGATGCGAAAACGGTTCCCTAGCGTGGATTGAATGGTCGCGACGCTGATCACTTCGCTTTGTTCAATGGATTGCCCGGTTTCCGTCTGACTGTATTCACTGTACACAGTTGCCATCAGGTTTCCGATATTGCTACGCGAGTGATTGCTTATCAGCCGTCCACCCGTGTTATCAAGCGTGATGTTAACTTCGGGTATTCCCATCTCCCCTAGGCTAGCGCGTGCATCGACAATATGTTCGCCCCCCAAGATACTGTTTCTATGCAAAATGACAGGTCGACCATCTTGGTCATTAATGGATTTTGTTCGGGTGTTGGCGTTGGGCTCCATATGGTAAAACGCCAGCGATGCCGTGGCGCCGAGAATGTTTTTTGCAGATGTCGGGTCTTGTACTCCCGGCAGCTCGATGCGAATTCGATTTTCCCCTTGGCGCTGGACTGCGGCTTCCGTGATCCCTAACTCTTCGATGCGACCTCGCATTGTTTGAAGATTTTGCGTCACCGTCAGCGTCTGAATTGCGCGTTTTTCGTCCTCATTCATTGAGAAAGTTAAACGTTCACCAGATTGGCTAACAGTCCAATGTGGATACTGCGTTCTTAAGTGGGTTCGAATATCGCCAAGTAATGCTTCGTTATATCGAGTTATGACCACTTCCCCATGCTCTACACGAGCGCGTAGACGAAACGTCTGGCGTAGGTCGTCGACCATAGATTGTGCGTGTGCATCAAAGACAGGGGCGAGATCTACGTCTAACAGAAATTGCACACCACCACGCAGATCTAATCCGAACTTAATCGGTTGAAAGCCTAGCGAGGTTAGCCAAGAAGGGGCTGAAGACTCAAGTGCAAGGGCAACGGTCTCCGGTGATTGAACGAATTTGGACATTAATGCTTGTGCGGCGGGCTGTTGTCCGCTTGAAGCAAACGTCACAACTAACCGATCGTTGTTTTCGCTAACACTGTGAACATCAATGTTGTTGTCTACAAGATAGCGATATACATCATCCGCGTGTGCCGAATGCGTTTGGTTTGAAATGTGCAAAGCTTCACGTTCACCAAAGGTTGAGGGCAGGGCACTGAGTAGCATCAGTACCACAGACAGCACGAGAACGATGACCTTCCATTTAGCGGAATAATTTATGGGTGCGATTGAGCGCTTTAACTTCATTTTGGTTGCATCTTATTGATTAACGCATACGTAAGTAGCACAGAGTTTATGTATTCAATAAACACAAGTATTAATCAGGTATGAGTTGAAACTAAGGGGTCTGAAGGAGTGTCGATGGCACTTTCGCTTGCATCGATAAACCTAACTGTTGGTTACCGAGCCATCTTAGTTTCTTGATTCAATAGAGCTATGGGTTAGAGAAATTCATATTTGGTTTGCTCGACTGTTCAGATATGAATTTCTCTAATTCCTCGCAGAGATTTGATTTATTCAAAACAATGGAATTTGAATTAATGATTGAGGATAAATCTACATGGATTACACAATATATTTAAACGACCGCAAGTATAGAGTTTGCGATATTGGCGAAGGGAGATGCACTCTAGTGCTCAGCTACGCAGAAGGCATAGAGTCTTTGCATGAGCACTTTAGCCATCCGCTTCTTGAGATAGAAAGAACGATAGTCATTGATATTTCAACCTGTTGGAGCGGAGAAATCGACACACTGTGCGAAAACGATCGCTACGAGTTAACCGAAGATGTTCGGTTATTAACGGACATCTTTTGGCTTGATGACTTTGAAATTAAAACGGATCACGGACAAGCCATATTTCAGGGAATTTCTGAATCCGCTTTGCCGATTGAAAGTAGTATGAGCTGCGCAAGTAGTGGTAATGAGTCATTGTGATGCGCCAGAATCCAAAGGTGAATTTGAGTGCTGATTAACCAAATATGACTTTCTCTAATTCATCGATTTAATCACTGATATTGAGTGTAATGGCGTCATCGAAAGGGGCTAACCCTAAATTATTCCTTTAACTAGAAGAACGATATTATGCGAAAGATAATTCTCAGCAGTACGCTTTTACTCTCTACTCCATTTGTTGCGGTTGCCGACCAATACAACCTTTCTCTTCAATATAATCCTATTGTTACGGATAGTGGCATTGTCACTACCAAGCCTGCCGCAACGGTGGATCATTTATGGGACGTAGACGTGCAATCAATCACTCAGATAACTGACGGTGTCTATCGTATTGCTGGCTGGGGAATAGGCAACGTTATTGCCGTTGAGGCTCCAGAAGGTTGGATTATCGTTGATACGGGAGACGATGTAAAAGTAGCGCAAGAGCAACGCAAACAGTTAGAGGAAAAACTGAACAAAGAGATTGATGTTCGCGCTGTTCTTTATACCCATTCACATTATGTGTGGGGCACACAGGCTTGGAGTAATGAAAACACCACTATTTATGCTCATGAGTGGATGGAGAAACACCTTTTAGCCGACAATGGCGTGAGCCCTTTAGCGGGAACCTTTTCTACACGAGTCGCTATTCAATTTGGTTTGTTACACCCAGAAAGCGGGCCCGATGCTTTTCCTAACAAACTCGGTTTTACAATGGACAAGCTAGAGGGAGAAAAAGGTTACCAATCTCCGACTGTTACTTTTAAGCACAATCAAGTAGAAACTCACACAATAGCGGGGACGGAGGTGATTGTTTTACCTAGCCCTACGGATGTGACAGACAGTGTTGCCTACTATTTTCCCGAAAAGAGCCTTATGGTGACCAATGCCATGAATGCCGGTTCAATTTTCAATCTCTATACTTTGCGCGGAGATAGGTACCGTGATCCTATTCGCCTTGTTGATGCTGCAGATTTAGTTCTTTCTTATGACTTTGACCATCACGTTGACATACACGGCGGTGCTAATGTGACAAAAGAAGCCGCTGAAAATGCCATTTATGAGTTTCGTGACTCGATGCAACTGATACATGACCAAACAATACGCGCAATAAAGCTTGGAAATGACGCTCAAGGTGCTGCCGAATTTGTGTATATGCCCGCTAACTTGCGAGTGGATAAAGAAACTTATGGGCAAGTTGAAAGCCACGTTAAGCAAGTCTATAACGGTGTTATGGGGTGGAACGGTTGGGATGTGTACGACATCAACCCTCTCAAGACAAAAACCTTTGCTCATCAATTTATCGAGAGCTTAGGAGGGGTTGAACTGGCGAATGCACAGGCGAAACAGTCGAATCAGAAACAAACGCTGGAAGGGTGGCAGTGGTCTTTGTATTTAACCTCACAAATACTTGAAATTGATCCTGATAGTGCCGACGCCAAACATTCTCGTGCAGAAGCTGCCAGAGCACTAGGGCAACGTACTAGTTCAGCCAATGCTCGTGGATTCTATATTTCCGAAGCATTACTTCATGAAGGGAAACTTTCATTTGGTGCGCATCATTTGGATAATTATCAAACGCTAACCCAGTTACTCGGCGCAATCACAATGGAAAAGCTAGAGAAATCACCGATAGAAAATAATGTAGAGTACATCCGTTATTTGGTGGATACACGCAAAGCGGAAGGTTTGTCTTCTCAATTTAACCTAAAGATGAGCGATAGTGAGCACGCGTTTGGTATTCAGCTTCGAAATGGCATCATTCAAATTAGCTCTCAATTAAATTCTGGAGTTACCGTTAATTTATCTCACTCGGACTGGAGCGAAGTGTTACTTGGCAAGACAGAGTTTAAGCAATTAGATAAGTCTCTAGCAGACTTTGATACAGCGCTCATTATTGCTGAGAAATAAATAAGCCTTAGCGTATTTTAGCATTTTCAATGGTGGTGAATTTCGCCACCGTTGTTGATGTTTTCTTATTTATCCTAAGTCGTTTAGGGAATTATCTGTAAACGACTTTTGTCCCAGAGACGGGTTAGTGGCCTAGTGCTAATCTGTCTTTGCTCTATTTCTTATCTCTCTATTACGGCAGTGCTTTGACGCTTGCGAATGTCATTGTTGCAATATCACCCCTAATCTTTTGCCAAAATTCCGGATTATCTCAACGAGAAAATGCGACATCATAGACCTCAGTTACAGATTACAGGCAAATTGGAGAAGAAGATGAGCGCAACGTTATCAACAGAAATCCCGTCAACAACAAAGTATACACACCAGTACATTGAGGTTTTAGGTTCTAAAATAGCCTATATCGATGTAGGAGAAGGTGACCCAATTCTTTTTCTACACGGTCAGCCAACATCGTCGTACTTGTGGCGTAATATCATGCCTCACCTTGAAGGTCAGGGGCGCTTGATTGCACCGGATAACATTGGTTTTGGTAAATCTGACCAACCAGATCTAGCGTATACCTTTGAAGACCATTACCGCTATTTTGATGCATTAATGAAGAAACTAGACCTTAATAACATTACCCTGGTTGTACACGATTGGGGGTCTGGTCTAGGTCTGCATTACGCACGTCTTAACGAATCAAGAATCAAAGCAATTGTCACGATGGAGGCGCTAATGGCACCGCTTCTACCGGCTGAAAGCTACGATGCTTACCCAAAGAAAAAGGCTGAGTTTTCTAAGATGGTTCGAGATCCTGTTCAGGGGCGTAAGCTTGTGATTGAGGACAATTTCTTTTTGGAAAAAGCATTTCCTGCTGCGATAATTCGTCCACTAGATAAAGAAACTCATGAAGAGTATATGAAGCCATTTCCTACTGAAAAATCACGCATTCAGGTTTTCCAGTGGCCACGTGAGCTACCCATTGGTGGAGAGCCTGCGGTAACGACTAAAGTTGTTAGCAACTACAACTCATGGCTTGAAACAACAGAAATTCCTTGGTTATATTTGTATGCGACTCCGGGTTCTCAGAACCCACCAGAGGCGGCGGACTACTGGGAAACTCGTGCAAAAAACATTCAAATTTCCTACATTGGTGAGGCCATTCACTACGTACAAGAAGATCAGCCATACGCCATTGGTCGTGCTATCTATGATTGGTATCGCCGTATCAATAAATAGTTCAACAAGCGGTTGGGGAAATTCATATCGTGCACTAAAGCGCTATTTGTAATAATTGGAAAAGTCATCAATGTAACTTTCCCAGACTGGTGTTTCACCGATAACATCTTTAATTGTTTCTATAAATTTGTTTACCAAAGGTGTCGGGTTACGGTGGGGGTATACGGCATGGATGCTCCCCAGACTATCAGGTAACGTATGATCGGTAAGCAGCGGAACGAGTCCAAGCTCTTCGAGATTTCTGTCAAGCATATACGCCCCTAATATGCCGAACCCCAACCCTGATTTAATCGTGTCTAGGATAAGTTCTGGCTCGTTTACCCGATAGCGTCCCTGAAACTCCCATATTTTGCTAGCTCCTGTTTTTGGATCGAGCCCGATAGGGATTCGGTTTACTACCAGTCCGTCATTAGCATAAAAAACAGCGGGGAGTTTAACTAATTCCTCTGGTGTTTTGGGCATGCCATATTCTTCAATAAACGCTTGCGATGCTAATATTACGGGCTTATTATCCGCAAGTTTTCTAGCGACTAAATTTGAGTCCTGAGCCTGGCCTATTCGAAACGCGATATCGTATCTGTCTTCTATGATGCTTCTTTTTTTGTTGTCTAGAATCAACTGGATATGTGCATCCGGATACTTTTTCATAAAGATCTTTACGGCCTGTTGAACGTAGCGTTTGCCAAACAAGGTAGGGCTGGTTATTCGTAATAAACCTTTAGGCTGATTGTGAAATGATTCAACGATCCGATGAGTGTCAGAGATAGTTTGGCGGACGGATTCGGCTTGTTTCAGAACCTCTTTGCCAGCTTCTGTCAGCGATAGGGAGCGGGTAGAGCGATTAAGAAGACGAATACCCAGCTCATCCTCCAAAGTCTTTATCTGCTTGGACAGCGATGATCTATCCATATGCCTTAAATCGGCAGCCTTGGTATAAGAGCCTTGCTTTACCACGTCGACAAAAAGATCAAGCCGCGTTGCTATGTCCATGATGTAAACCTCTCCGTTAAACTGCATGGTGAATAAAGACAAACCACCTCAAATAATCACACTTTCATTATACACAAGCGGTTTAGGTATTGAGGGAATAACCTCCACAATGATTGGATAAATGCTTCGATTATTAATCCGAGAATTTACGTAACAATAAGCGCTATTAAATCAGTACATCAGCTTAATCTATAGGCGGATATATGAGTAAAAAATAAAGATAGAATTTGTTTTCGGTGCTGTTTGTCTCTCGTAAGCAATTGGTTATAAGCGTTTAAAGCCGGCTATTTTGGGTCTGAACTTATAAGAAAAGATCGAGATTGAATGGCATCCGGCCAGCGAAGTCATATAAGTAGAGTTTGAACTAATTAAACATTGATAAACCCCAGCTATGCAGGGATGACTCGCATTGGTTTGACCGTGACAACGGTATATGTAATACCAATCGTACTAAATAACTGGTCATTTTTCCTGCGCTAGTTCTGATCACTTACTTAGTGTGATTGGTATAACTTCTTTGCTCGACCAAAAGTAAAGAGGACACAACCTTTGCGAGACAATACGAGTCTGTCTCATACCTGATGGGATCGTAAATTGCCTAGCTGGGCAAAACACGCCTATGCCCTTAAGTATCTAGGTAAGCTCGAAAATGTCATAAATCTAGTCGGCTATTTGCCCTAGTTATTCCAGTGCTGATAAGGTGAATTCATTCAGCTAAACGACCGCTGAACCAAAACGATTGTGTCCATCACTGCCTTTAAAAAAGCCAAGATAAATCAACATCAATAGTGAACCAATCAAAGGCACTAGGTTGACCACTACCCACCAACCTGTTTTATCAAGGTCGTGTAAGCGTCTTACTTGTGTTGCGATAGACCACCACATCAACAAGATACTCACTATAAAAGTCACAAACGATGCTAATGGCGAAACATTGTCGGGACTCTGATGAGATAAATTGCTATCAAGTGCGAGACGCATACCTACGCTTATCACTAAACAGATGACGAACATCAACCAATACGTTTTGCGACTGGCGCGGCCTTGAAATGAAAGAATGCCCATAAATTGACTCCTTTATAGCGATAGAGTTGTTAATTTGACTCAATATAGCACATCCCCAAGTGCGCCTAACTAGACCAAGCTATAGTTTTCGAAACCATTTGTTGCGCTTTTGCATAAACGTTTTTTAGATAGCGGTAATAGCGCAATTTTCGCAATCTTATACTGCATAGCCATTGTTGACTTTTTAATCATTTACCATAAAGACAGATTTATACCAATTGCAGTAAGTAACTGAGCAGTCTTGCTGGTTAAAGCACTTAATTACTGTGATTGGGGTTAGACCTGAGTGCTTGATAACGCTGGTGGAATTTATTACCAATAAATTTTCATCGTGAGCAAGAGACAAGCGAGGTTAATTTTTAAGGAAACTAAGTGAACAGTTATCAGATTTTGTACAAAAAAAAGATTATTTGGGCGGTCAATCTTGGCGGTAACAATGTTGTAGATCAGATAACCAGTTTAACGGAACAAGGGTATGAAATATTCAGTCGAGTAGTGCAGGCAAGCACTGAGAGTGATGCTATCCGTCAATTTAAAAAACTGTATAAACCGGCTAAAGACAGCCATGATGTGACAATGGGTAGTATCTTTTTCTTCAAAACCAACAAGTTACAAAGGCTTCCTTATCTGGCATATTCGATAGCCAGTTATATTGTCGCTTTAGTCAGCGTATTACTGCTGGCGATGGTCGCACACGAAAGCGATATGGATTACTCAATGTTTTTGTTAATCCCTACTTTCCTAGGATTGGTATGGTTTATTAGTGCATTATCTATTGCCAGATGGAAAAACTGCGGGCATAAAGTGTGGCAATATGTGGTCGTTGCGTTAATTGTTACTTTGCTTGATTTATATTTCCTAGGTGCAATGAATGTATTATTGATGTTGTATTTATTTTTTAGACCTCAGTCAAAAAATATAGCCTAAGAATTAATATAAATGTCATAAATAAAGCGTCAGACTATTAATAGTTTGACGCTTTATTTTTTTGTGAGTTGTTCATTTATTTAACTTGGTGTGAAAATAGAGGAAAGGTGCGTATTAACAGCTTTTGTGACACCTGTTTAAATAACTATTTCGATTAACTATTTTAACTTAACTATTCTATTGTGCGGGATAAAGCTTACCAATACTAGGCAAGTAAAGTCTTATTGGACTTGAGAAGTCTAGTGAGTTGATCCGTTAAGTTCAATCGCTTTGATAGCGTTAGTCGCCCTGCATCGTACAGTCTTACTAGCACACTGTTATCAGTCAGTTCACATCGATTTTCATAGCGTATTTCTTCTAGAAAAGCGTCCAGTTTATACGGAGATAAACAAAACCTTTCCATTTCACACTCTTGATCGCAGTTGTATATAACCACTTCCATACATGCTCTCCTAAGAGTAATTATTTTCGATGGATTTATTATCCTTAAATATTACTTAATAAACTCGTTGCTAAGTCACATAAAGAGTTTTGGCGCTAGTATGTGCGAGGTTGATCAACAAATTTACTTTCAAATCCTCTTTATCTGAGAAATAGGTCACTATTGTCAGTGCCCTAAATAAGGATAAAACCTTATATTTATTGCCTTAAATAAAATATGTAACTCGTTAATAAATAGTTAGTTACATAGGTTTGTGATATACGATGCATATAGATGTGGATTGATTGTAATGTTTAACTTTGGTTATTGTTAAATTTGGAAAATAAGTAGCAGAAAAAGACATTACTCAATCCATTTCATTATTTGAGTCAAATGACTAGAATGATACTGTGAAGCAATATCAATTAGATTCGTTGCTAGAAAGCAAAAGGAAACATATGAACCCGCAAAACTACCTTAACTCTTTAAATAGAGATTATCTGAATGTGCATCGTCAAAAAGAAGACCTGTTTTGGACAACTTATATGGGGACGTCAAACGATCAGGCGGGTTCAGCTGCCGCTGAAACCAAGTGGAACCAGTTTCTAAGTGACCCTGAAAGATTGAGCCAAATTCAGCAACAGCTTGAGCAATTAAATCAATTAGACAGCAATGAAGAAACGCAGTTGGTGAAACAAGGTTTGCAAGGCTGGTTAGCGACTTTTAAGGCGCACGCTTTACCTACCGAAGAATCTCGTCAACTAAAAGCCGATTTAATTAAGTTTGAATCGGATCTGTTTGAGAAAAAACAAAACTACACTCAAGTGTTTATTGATGCTGATGGTAACGAACAACAAGGTTCACTGCCGGTATTGGCGGCAAACATTCGTACCAGTGATCATGAAGCGGTGCGTAAATCGTCTCACCAAGCCTTGCTAGATGTGGAGCAATGGCTACTGCACAATGGATTTTTAGATCTGGTTAAGCTGCGCAATAAGTTTGCTCGCTCATTAGGCTTTGATAACTTCTTTGACTATTCCATTGTAAAAACAGAGCAAATGTCGACAGACGAGCTGTTTGCCATTTTAGACGACTTTGAACAGCGAACTCGCGACAGTAATTTACGCAGTTTGCAGGAGTTGGCGGCAGAAAAAGGCGATAGCGCCGTTGAAGCGCACAACTTTGTATTCTCTTTCTCTGGCGATGCAATGCGTGATTTGGATCAGTACGTGCCATTTTCACAATCGCTTCGTCGTTGGATTGAGTCGTTTGGTCGCCTTAACATCACCTATGCAAATGCGGAATTGACCTTAGATCTTTTGGATCGTAAAGGTAAATACCCTAATGGATTCTGTCATGGTCCAATTCCATCATTTGTCGATGAAAATTCGCAATGGGTTGCGGCAAAAGTGAATTTCACTAGTAACGCTAAACCCGATCAAGTCGGTAGTGGCTATGACGGAATTAATACATTGTTCCACGAAGGTGGACATGCCGCGCACTTCTCGAATGTGAAAATGAACGCGCCGTGTTTTGCGCAAGAGTTTGCACCAACTTCAATGGCATACGCTGAAACACAATCGATGTTTTGTGACAGCTTACTAGGGGACGGTGATTGGCTAAAACTGTACGCGCTGAATGAGAAGGGCGAAGCCATCTCAGATGACGTGATTAAAGCGATGGTGGAAAGCAAACAGCCGTTTCGCGCTTATGGTGAACGTAGCATCTTAGTGGTGCCGTATTTTGAACGTGCTTTATACCAACTTTCTGAGCAAGAGCTGACGCCTGAAAACGTGACTCGCCTTGCTCGTGAAACAGAGCAAAAGATCCAAGGTTTGGCCTGTAGCCCACGACCGCTAATGGCGATCCCGCACTTATTGTCGGATGAATCTGCTTGTGCGTACCAAGGGTATTTATTGGCGCACATGGCGGTTTATCAAACTCGCGCGTACTTTACCAAGAAGTTTGGCTTCCTTACCGATAACCCTGAAATTGGTCCGTTGCTAGAGCAGCACTACTGGCGTCAAGGTAATGCGGTCAATCATAATCAGACCATTATTCAACTGACAGGCGAGGGCTTTAATGCCAAATATCTGGCGGATGAGTGTAACTTAACGTCTGAGCAAGCGTGGGACAACGAACTACAAAAAATTGCGGGTTTAGCGGATCGTGAACGTGCAAGTGTACACGCTTTAGACGCTCGCATTAGTATTGTGGATGGCGATAAAGAATTGGCAAACAATGAGCTTAGCGATGAGCAAATGTGCCAAGGTTTTGAACGCTATATCGTAGAGACCTACGGACGTTAATGACGTTGATAGAGCGTTATAGCTAACGCCCTCATTTATACAGACAATAAAAAAGGTCGGAATCACTTATGTGACTCCGACCTTTTGTTTTTTAGTGTATTACGCTTGCGCTAATACTTTCTGGTCGCTTTTCTTCAAGAAAGCGTAAGTGAAGCCAGTCACCAGTGTACCTGCGGCAATTGCCACTAAGTACATCACCACTGGTGTAATTGCGTTTGGAATTAACAGTACGAATAAGCCGCCGTGTGGTGCCAGTAACTCTGCGCCAAACAACATACATAGCGCACCGGTAATTGCTCCGCCAATCATACATGATGGGATAACACGCATTGGATCTTTAGCTGCAAATGGAATCGCACCTTCTGAGATAAAGCATAAACCTAGTACAAAAGAGGCTTTACCTGCTTCACGAGCACTGGATTCAAACTTGTTTTTCGCTAAGAAAGTCGCTAGACCCATACCGAGTGCAGGTACCATACCTGCCGCCATAATTGCCGCCATTGGTGCGTATTGTTGTGATGCAAGTAGACCCACACCGAACGCATACGCTGCTTTGTTTACTGGACCGCCTAAGTCAAAGCACATCATTGCGCCAAGTAAAATACCTAGCATTACCGCATTACCTGCGCCCATAGTGTTTAGGAAGTTCTCAAGGCCACCCATTGTTGCTGCCACTGGGCTACCGACCACGTAAATCATAACTAAACCAGTAAACAGAGTCGCAACAAAAGGAATGATTAAGATGGGTTTAAGTGCTTCCATCGACTGTGGTAAAGAGAGTTTTTCGGCGATAAATTTTGCGCTGTAACCGGCAATGAAACCTGCCGCTATGCCACCAAGGAAGCCTGCGCCTAATGAACTGGCTAACATGCCACCCACTAGACCGGGTGCAAGTCCTGGACGGTCAGCGATGGAAAAGGCGATGTAACCAGCAAGCACTGGAATCATCAAGGCAAATGCAGAAGCGCCACCAATCTTCATTAATGAGGCAGCAAGGGTGCCTTCTTCTTTAAATGCTTCAATACCAAACACGAAGCTAAGAGCAATGATAAGTCCACCTGCAACCACAACCGGTAGCATGTGCGATACACCGGTCATTAAGTGTTGATAGACGCCTTTGCTAGCAGTGTTGCTGTCACTAGAGGTTGCTGCGCCTGTTGCTTTATAGGTAGTTGCTTGGGCAAACGCATTTTCAATTTCTTGCTTGGTTTTCTTAAGCGCAGGGCCAGTTTTGGTGCGATACAGTAATTTGCCATCAAAACGATCCAGTGGCACATCAATATCAGCGGCAATAATTACTAAATCCGCGTCTTGGATTTCTTGGTCAGTCAGTTGGTTTTTAGCACCAACCGAACCACGTGTTTCTACTTTTATTTGGTGTCCTTGACGTACCGCTTCTGATTCTAGAGCTTCAGCGGCCATAAAGGTATGTGCAACGCCAGTAGGGCAGGCGGTGATTGCCACAATCTTTTTGCTAGCAGAAGCACTTGGCGCACTTGCCGCACTTGCTGTTGTCACATCGGCATTGGTTAGCGTCGTTGCATTGTGAATTGCTTTATTTAAGAACTCACTGGCATTGCTTACGGCATTTCCAATACTTCCTTGGTAGACACTTTTCCCAACAAAGCGAGAGGTATCAATTGGGGTATCTGCGGCGATGATAATGGCATCGGCGTTATCTATATCGTGCTGGGTTAATGTATCTCCTTTTACGACTTTAGATTGGCATTCAATTTTCGCACTGATCTGTAGCGATTGAGCGGCTTTTTCTAAAAGTCCCGCAGCGATGATGCTGTTCGCAACTCCACTTGGGCAGGCTGTAATAATTGCAATATTCATAGGGAAGACCTTTATTTAGTTGTAATAGAGTGTCGTACATCAACTTGATTGATGACGCTGTGCAATTGTTCTTTACTGGGTATACCGACTCCAACTTGGGCGACGGCAAGAGCGGATAAACCTGTAGCAAACTGCAACAAGGGTTCTTTTTCCATGTTTTGCATATGGCCCCAACATAGGCCTGCAACTAATGTGTCACCAGCACCAACGGTGCTAACAACGTTCATTTTCGGTGGTTGGGAAAATAA